>JAKFDH010000184.1:0-6246 GCA_036676245.1 Massilia sp.
CGGCGTCGGTCGAGTAGCCGGCGATCAGGCCGGCCTCGTTGATAGCCATGGCGCCGGCAAGGCTGCCGCCGAGCGAACCGAGGTCGCTCATGACGCCGCTCTGGTACAGGAAGGGACGCGTCGGCGACAGGTGGGACTCCTCGATCGTGGATTCGCCCACGACCTGGCGCCGGTTGTTAATCCCCCGTGCGGCGCTGAAGGTGCCGGTGCCCAGGGTGCCGAGGTCCATCATCGCGCCGTTCGCATAGAGAAAGGCATGGGTCTGGCCGGCGCTGGTCTCGGACTGGCCGACGACATGGCCGGCATCGTTGAGCGAGGTGCCAATGCTGTAGCTGCCACCGAGGGTACCCAGGCTGCGCAGATAGCCGTCGTACAGGAATGCCACCTGCATGGTCTCGGTGGTGGTCCAGCCGGTGGCCAGGCCCGGCGCGTTGATCTTGTCCGGATTGGTGAACAGGCCGCCGAGCGTGCCCATGTAGGTGACTGCGCCATTGCGCATGATGAAGGCAAGTTCGCCGGTGGGCGCGGAATGCACGCCGACGATCGTGCCGGCGTTGTTGATGTCGCGCGCGTTCATACCGCCGCCGAAGAAGCTGACGGAGTAGCGCGGCAGTACTGTTTCCGTGGACAGGATGCGCCCGGTGTTTCGGGTGTTCATGATGATTCCTTGTTCGGTCGATAAGCCGAGTTCAACAGTAAGGCGCGTGTGTGCGCCCGCGCCTGTGCTGGATCATCCCCGGCGGCGAAAAACGGCGAACCGGTGGCGGCAAGAAACGCTGGCGAGCCGTTCACACATTTTTCACATGGGCCTTCGTAAAGTTCTCTCTCCACTTCACTCAAGGACACATCCATGAAATCAATGCACGCCCTGCTGCTCCTGCTGCTGGTATCGACCAACGTGATGGCGCAGGAAAAAAGCCTGCTGCACAAGGAAGAGAAGCGCAAATACCTGGTCTACACGCCGGCCGCGTACGAGAGCCGGCCGCAGCAGCAATTCCCGGTCGTCGTCCATTTCCACGGCGGCGGCATGACGATGCGCGAGCAGATGCTGTACACGCAGATGAACCGTACTGCGGACAAGGAGAACTTCATCGTCGTCTACCCGCAGGGCATCAAGCAGGACTGGAACGTGGGCTACGGCATGGACTATCTGAAAGGCACGGACGACATCGGGTTCACGCAGGCGGTGCTCGCCAAGGTCAAGCAGGATTACCGCGTCGATGAGAAACGCGTGTATGCGACCGGGCTGTCGCGCGGCGGTTTTTTCAGCTTGCGGGTGGCGGCCGAACTGCCGCAGCTGTTCGCGGCGGTGGCCTCGGTCGGCGCGCCGATGCCGGAGCCGGTCATCGAACACAACGCCCAGCCGCAAAAGATCGGTGTCATGCTGATCCACGGCACGGCGGACAAGGTCGTCGCCTACGATGGCAAGAAGGGCGGCTACCTGTCCGCCATGGAAACCTATGCTTACTGGGCCAGGAACAATGCGCTCGAGGCAGCCGCCGAACGCGAGCGGCATGTGAACGCCGCCGCGGGCGACGGCACCCAGGTGTCGATCCGCGAGCGCAGCGATGGCGGCGTGAGCGTGGCGCTGGTGACCATTACCGAGGGCGGGCATACCTGGGCCGGCGCCGATCCTTTCAACATCGGCCTGCCGATTGGAAAAACGTCGCAGGATATCGATGCCAATGCGGTGATTTGGGAGTTCCTGAGCAAGCACCGCAAGTGAGGGGAACTGGTACGTCAGAAATTGTGCCGCAGACCCAAGGCCATGGCTCGCCAGTTTCCATACAGTTGTCCCTGGTCGCGCAGCCGAGACACAAGCACGTACACCTTGGTGCGCGTGCTCAGGTGGTAGTTGTAGCCTGTGGTCAGTTGCTGCGCCCTGCCCTCCGCCGGCCCGCCATCGCTGTAGGCGCTGGCCGCGCCGGCATTCAGGTGCACGTCCCCGCGGCCGATCCGCACGGCCAGCGCCAGGCGCAAGGCGAGCCGTTCGCCGTGGCCCATCGCGTTGTGGTCCCTTTGCACATAGGCCCCAAGGTCCAGCGCTTCCCATTGCCACATCACACGGGCGCTTTGCTGGCTGCGCATGCCGTTGCGCCCGGCCGTCGCCGCCAGCGACCAGGTGCCTGTCGCGTAGGCCAGCCCGACGGACGTGCCGCCACTCACGCTTTGCGCATCGTTGCGCCAATGCGCCACTTGCGTGGCCCATCCCGCGCGGCTCCATTCGATGCCGATCTTGCTCGACGACGGTTCCACGTGCGAAAACAGGGCGTCGCCCGACAGGCCGGTGTCGTGGTTGTGCAGGCTGATCGGGTCTGCGATGTTCAGGTAGGCGGCGCTGCCGAAGCGCCCCATGCGCAGCTTGAACGCGCCGTCGACGACGAACAGTTCCGCCTGCCGGTTGAATCCGCCGCAGGAAGTGCCGTCGGAGGCGTCGAAGGCCTGCTCGAGCTGCATGCCCACCTTGACGGCCGGCGATATCGCTTCGCTGCTGGCAATGCCCCAGCGCGATGCATTGTCTGCCAGCACCACCTGTCGCCCGGACGGCAAGCCGCGGCTTTCCAGTGACAGATTGACGCGGCCGTAGACAAGGGTGGAAGCCAGCCCATCCTGCGCCGCGAACAGGGCGCAGGCGGCGGCGATGCGCCGCAACGCAGCCAGGCTCACTTGCCCCGCTGGCCGTCGCGCGGCGCGGCAAGCTCGGCCGCAGCCTTTTCCTGCCCGATGCCGGCGGCTTTCGCCGGCATCGTGTATAGGGAAATGGTTGCCAGTGCTACTAGAAACAGGGTTTTCATGGACAGGACGGATTCGATCAATGCCACAGCGGCAACGGGATGATCTTAATCTTCGAGCGATCCCATTGGTAGTACCATTCCATTCGGATTCCATAGAACCACTCCGCAGGCGAAAAACAGCTAAACTCAGCGGCGGCGGCCCACGTGCCCGGCCCCGTTCCGAACAATCCCGGTGGAAGGCGCAGATGGATTACAGGGTTCTCCTCAGCAGTTTCGAACGCACGCAGGACATGGCGGAATGGCCGCGCCAGCGCGTCATCCACGCCTGCCTGCGTTCCGCCATCCTCGGCGGCAGCCTGGCATCGGGGGCGCGCCTGCTGGCCAGCCGTGCGCTGGCCGACGAGTTGGGCATCGCCCGCAACACCGTGCTGTACGCCTACGACCAGCTGGCCACCGAAGGGCTGATCCGGGCCACGCCGCGCGGCACGCTGGTGGCCCCATTGGCCATGCCGAAAGCGAAGGCCGCCGCCAGTGCGCAGGTCAACGGCGCCCTCGCCCGCCGCATGCAGGGTGTGCGCAGCTTGCCCGATCCCGGCTCGGAAAGCGGCGCCTTCGCGCCGGGCATGCCGGCGCTCGATGCGTTTCCAATCGCGATATGGCGCCGCACGGTGGACCGCGCGTGGCGCTCGATGGGAGCGGACGACCTGAATTATGCCGACGTGGCGGGCCTGCCGGGCCTGCGCGAAGAGATCAGCGCCTACCTCGGCGCATCGCGCGGCGTGCGCTGCGACGCCAGCCAGGTGTTCGTGACGAGCGGCACCCAGTCCAGCCTCGAACTATGCGCCCGCACGTTTGCCGACGACGGCGCCAATGTATGGATCGAGAACCCGGGCTACATGGGCGCGCTGGCGGCGTTCCGCGCGGCGCAGCTGCGCACGATCGGCATTCCGGTCGACGCAGGCGGCATCAACCCTGCCGCCCAGGACTGGCAAAAGCACACGCCCCGGCTGATCTACACCACACCGTCACACCAGTACCCGACCGGCACGGTGCTGGACATGCCGCGGCGCCTGGCGCTGATCGACAACGCCAGGGCGGCCGGCGCCCTGATCATCGAGGACGACTACGACAGCGAGTTCCGCTACGAGGGGCCGCCGCTGCCGGCGATGCAGGGGCTGACCGACGAAGCGCCGGTGATTTACCTGGGCACCTTCAGCAAGACGATGTTCCCGGCGATCCGCACCGGCTATATGGTGGTGCCGGCCAACCTGGCGGCGCCGCTGCGCACGGTGCTGGCGCGGATGGCGCCGCACGGGCGCGTGGCGGACCAGCTGGCCCTGGCCGACTTCCTGCGCAGCGGTCAGTTCGGCGTGCACCTGCGGCGGATGCGGCGGCTGTACCGCAGCCGCCGCGACATGCTGGCCAGCGCCATCGAGCGTCACCTGGGCGACGCCGTTTCCCTGCATGGCAGCTCGGCCGGCATTCATTTATCGCTGCAGTTCCGCGACCCCGCCCTGGCCGACACCCAGGTTGCCGCTGCCGCGCTGGAACGCGGCGTGGTAGTGCGCGCGCTGACGGCGCAGACCACGGGCCTGCGCCAGCACGGCTGGAACGGGCTCCTGCTAGGCTACGCCCAGGTGGATGAAGCGGACATGGATGCGCTGGTGCGCACCCTGCGCTCACTGCTGGTGTAGCACCGCATTGCGGCGCGAGTAGCCGAAATAGACGGCCAGGCCGAGCACCAGCCAGATGCCGAACGCGATCCACGTGGTGGGGCTCAGGAAGGTCATCAGCACCACGCAGAAGATCACCGACAGCGCAGGGATTACCGGCACCCAGGGACAGCGGAAGGCGCGGTGCAGCTCGGGCCTGCGCTTGCGCAGGACGATGACGGCGACCGACACCAGGCAGAACGCGGCGAGCGTGCCAATGTTAATCAGCTCGGCCAGCACGTTCAGCGGGATGACTGCGGCGACCAGTCCGAAGACGATGCCCACCACCCAGGTTGCAAAGAACGGCGTGTTGAACTTCGGATGCACCGTCGACAGGCGCTTGGGCAGCAGGCCGTCGCGCGACATCGCGAAGATCACGCGCGTCTGGCCATAGCTCATGACCAGGATGACGGTGGTCATGCCGAGGATGGCGCCGAGGTCGACGAAGCCGGCGACCCAGTCTTCTTTTGCGTATTGCAGTGCGAGCGATACCGGGTGGTCCACGCCTGCGAACTGCTGGAACGGTACGATGCCGGTCATGATGGCCGACACGACGACATACAGGACGGTGCACACCGCGAGCGAGCCGATGATGCCGATCGGCAGGTTGCGCTCCGGGCGCTCCACTTCCTCCGCCGCGGAGGTCACGGCATCGAAGCCGATAAAGGCGAAGAACACCAGCGCCGCGGCGCTCATCGTGCCGGTCATCCCGAAGGGCATGAAGGGTTGCCAATTGGCGGTTTTAACATGGCCCATGCCAACCGCGATGAACAGCAGGACCACGCCGATCTTGATGGCGACCATGACGCTGTTCAGGCGCGCCGATTCGCGCACGCCCCAGGACAGCATGGCCGTCAGGGCCAGCATGATGAGCAGGGCCGGCAGGTTGATCAGCGTTGCGACGCCGGGGACCGCGCCGGGGGCAGCGGTCAGGGCGACCGGCAGGTGGATGCCGAAGCCGCCCAGCAGCGACTGGAAGTAGCCGGACCAGCCGACCGAAACGGCCGACGTGGCGAGGCCGTATTCGAGCAGCAGGTCCCAGCCGATCATCCAGGCGACCAGTTCGCCCATGGTGGCGTAGCTGTAGGTGTAGATCGAGCCGGCGACCGGGATGGTGGAGGCGAATTCGGCGTAGCACAGGGCGGCGAAGCCGCAGGCCAGTGCCGCGATGACGAAGGATAGAGTGAGCGCCGGGCCGGCGGTGAGCGCGCCGGTGCCGGTGAGGACGAAGATGCCGGTGCCGACGATGGCGCCGATGCCCATCAGGACCAGGTCCATCGGGCCGAGGACTTTTTTCAGCCCACCGGCGGCGCGGCTTTGCGCGATCATGTGGTCGAGATTTTTGGTGCGGAAAAGGCTCATGGGGTGTCTCTGATATTTTTTATTGGTGACCTAAAAACATCGTCCTCGCGCACGCGGCGGTGCGGCGATCCGAGACCCATACTGAGCATATTCAGCATGGGTCCCGGATCGCCGCACCGCCGCCTTCGCGAGGACGACGTTTTTATGGCGCTACTTAGAACGAGTAGTCGAACCGTGCATACATCTGGCGGCCGTTGATGCCGGTCGGGCAGGTCTCCCAGCAGTGCGTGAAGCCCAGCTGCGGGAATGGGAAGGCCTTGGTCTTGTCCCACTCGGTCGGGTAGGTGTCGAACAGGTTGTTCGCCCCGATCGAAAGGTGCATCTTCTTGGTGAACGAGTAGCGCAGCGACATGTCGACGATCCACTTCGCTTCCCAGGTCTGGATGAACGGAGCGGTGAAGCCCTGGCCCTGCACTGCGCCGTAGTAGTTGGCGCGG
>JAKFDH010000185.1:0-1784 GCA_036676245.1 Massilia sp.
GGGTATGGTTTCGGGCATAATGCCGGGCTAGCGCGGCAGCCTTGCGCGCCACTCCCAGCCCTCTCCCCGATCCAGCCCGGAGCCTGTCCATGAGCGACTCCTTCGCGACCCGCGACCAGCTTGCCGTCAACGGCACGACCTATACCTACTTCAGCCTCGCCAGGCTCGGCCAGCGCTTCAACCTGGCCCGCCTGCCGTATTCGATGAAGATCCTGCTCGAGAACCTGCTGCGCTGCGAAGACGGCGGCATGACGGTCGGCAAGGAGCACATCGAGGCGGTCGCCAACTGGAACGCCAAGGCCGAACCGGACACCGAGATCGCGTTCATGCCGGCCCGCGTGGTGCTGCAGGACTTCACCGGCGTGCCCTGCGTGGTCGACCTGGCCGCGATGCGCGACGCCGTGGTCAAGCTCGGCGGCGACGCCAAGTACATCAACCCGCTGATCCCCTCCGAACTGGTCATCGACCACTCGGTGCAGGTGGACGTGTTCGGCAAGCCCGAGGCGCTGGACCTCAACGGCAAGATCGAGTTCGAGCGCAACATGGAGCGCTACAGCTTCCTGCGCTGGGGCCAGAAGGCGTTCGACAACTTCAAGGTGGTGCCGCCCAACACCGGCATCGTGCACCAGGTGAACCTGGAGAACCTCGCCCGCGTCGTGATGACCGGCGAGAAGGACGGCGTGACCTACGCCTACCCCGACACCGTGTTCGGCACCGACTCGCACACCACGATGATCAATGGCATCGGCGTGCTGGGCTGGGGCGTCGGCGGCATCGAGGCCGAGGCCGCGATGCTGGGCCAGCCGAGCTCGATGCTGATCCCGCAGGTCGTGGGCTTCAAGCTCACCGGCCGGCTGCCGGAAGGCGCCACCGCCACCGACCTGGTGCTCACCGTCACCCAGATGCTGCGCAAGCACGGCGTGGTCGGCAAGTTCGTCGAGTTCTTCGGCGACGGCCTGGACCACCTGCCGCTGGCCGACCGCGCCACCATCGCCAACATGGCCCCGGAATACGGCGCCACCTGCGGCATCTTCCCGGTCGACGAGGAGTCGCTGAACTACCTGCGCCTGTCGGGCCGCGAGGAAGCGCAGATCGCGCTCGTGAAGGCCTACGCCCAGGCCCAGGGCCTGTGGCGCACCCCGGGTCAGGCCGAGGCCGAATACAGCTCGCTGCTGAACCTGGACATGGCCGAAGTGAAGCCGTCCCTGGCCGGCCCGAAGCGCCCGCAGGACCGCGTGCTGCTGACCGACATGAAGCGGAACTTCAACGACAACCTCGGCGGCCTCACCGCCGGCCGCAAGCTCAAGAACGGCGACGTCGCGCGCATGGACGCCGAAGGCGGCCACCAGGAACAGGCCGAACACCTGGCGTCCAAGCCCAAGTCCGCGATCCGCATCCAGGACCAGGACGCGCACCTGACCGACGGCTCCGTGGTCATCGCCGCCATCACCTCCTGCACCAACACCTCCAACCCGGCGGTGATGCTGGGCGCCGGCCTGCTGGCCCGCAACGCCGTGGCCAAGGGCCTGAAGGCCGCGCCCTGGGTCAAGACTTCGCTCGGCCCGGGCTCGCTGGTGGTCACCGACTACCTCAAGAAGGCCGGCGTGCTCGACGACCTCGAGAAGCTCGGTTTCTACGTGGTCGGCTACGGCTGCACCACTTGCATCGGCAACTCCGGCCCGCTGCCGGACGCCGTGTCCAAGGGCATCGCCGAGAATGACCTGGTCGTGACCTCGGTGCTGTCGGGCAACCGCAACTTCGAAGGCCGCGTGCACGCCGAAGTG
>JAKFDH010000186.1:0-5926 GCA_036676245.1 Massilia sp.
GGCGCGGGTGGCGTTCGCCGGCGCCGGGTTGACCGGCACGGCGGCGCCGGGAATGGCCCCGGCCGGGGCCGCGCCGGCGCGCGGGGTCGCCAGCGGTTCCATTTTCACCTGGGCGCTTTTCTTGCCGGTCTTGACCACCTCGGGTTCGGGGCGCGGCGGCAGCTCCGGCAGCGACATCAGCACCAGCAGCTGGCGGTGGCGGTCGATGCCGGCCAGCGGCTGGCACACGACGCGGCCGAAGGCGCCGGCGGCGCTGTTCTCGACCTGCACCACCTTGGCCACCGCCAGGCCGGCCGGGTAGATGCCGTCCAGGCCGGACGTGACCAGCACGTCGCCGACCTGGATGTCGGCATTCGGGGTCATGAAGCGCAGGTCCAGCTGGCCCGACTGGCCGCGGCCGAAGGCGACGCTGCGCAGGCCGTTGCGCAGCACCTGCACCGGAATCGCCTGCTCCTTGTCGGTCAGCAGCGTCACTTCGGAAGTGAACGGGAACACGCGGGTGATCTGGCCGACCACGCCGGCGCTGTCGATCACCGGCAGGCCGAGCGCCGCGCCGTGGCGCGTGCCGCGGTCGATCACGATCTTGCGCGTGGCCGGGTCGCGCGCATCGTAGAGGATCTCGCTCATCATCGTCTTGACCGGCAGGTGCGCGCTGGCGCCCATCAGCTTGCGCAGCTGGACGTTCTCGGCCAGCTGGAGCTGGGCCTGCTGCATGGCCTGGGCGCTGGCGACCTGCTGGGTCTTGAGGTCACGCACTTCCTTCTGCAAGGCCGACAGCGACGAGAAATAGCCGCCCATCGACTGCAGCGCATCGCGCGGCACCAGGGCAGCCATTTGGAGGGGATAGAGCACGGTGCCGGTGACCTGGCGCAGCGCGGCAAGCGCGTGCACGCGCGAATCGAGCATCAGCAATGCGATCGAAATAAATGCGAAAACCGTCACCTTGACCCGCGCCGGGGCGCCTTGCTTGAAAAGTGGCGGAGGACTATATTCCATGACTTCCAGTTCTGACGGCGCCTAAATGGTGGATGACGCTGCGCCTATCCACCCTGCGCCGGTGCACGGGACCCGTGCAACCGGCGCAGGGTGGATAAACGAAGCGTCATCCACAAGCGATGCTACTCTTATTTTTACTCGTACGAGAAAATCGAGCCCAGCTTGTCCATGCGTTCGAGCGCCATGCCCGAGCCGCGCACGACGCAGGTCAGCGGATCTTCCGCCACCAGCACCGGCAGCCCGGTTTCTTCCATCAGCAGGCGGTCCAGGTCGCGCAGCAGCGCGCCGCCGCCGGTCAGCATCATGCCTTTTTCGGCGATGTCGGCGCCCAGTTCCGGCGGCGTCTGTTCGAGCGCGTTCTTGACGGCCGAGACGATGTTGTTGAGCGGGTCGGTCAGCGCTTCGAGGATCTCGTTCGACGAGATCGTGAACGAACGCGGAATGCCTTCGGACAGGTTGCGGCCCTTGACTTCCATTTCCTTGACTTCGGAACCAGGGAAGGCCGAACCGATGGCCTTCTTGATCGCTTCGGCGGTCTGCTCGCCGATCAGCATGCCGTAGTTGCGGCGGATGTAGTTGACGATCGCTTCGTCGAATTTGTCGCCGCCGACGCGCACCGAGCCTTTGTAGACCATGCCGCCCAGCGAGATGATGCCCACCTCGGTGGTGCCGCCGCCGATGTCGACCACCATCGAGCCGGTTGCGTCCGACACCGGCAGGCCGGCGCCGATCGCGGCGGCCATCGGCTCTTCGATCAGGTACACCTGCGATGCGCCGGCGCCGAGCGCCGATTCGCGGATCGCGCGGCGCTCGACCTGGGTCGAGCCGCATGGCACGCAAATGATGATGCGCGGCGAAGGACGGAAGAACTTCGAATCGTGCACCATGCGGATGAACTGCTTGAGCATCTGTTCGGTGACGGTGAAGTCGGCGATCACGCCGTCCTTCATCGGACGGATCGCCTCGATGTTGCCCGGCACCTTGCCAAGCATTTGCTTCGCTTCCTTGCCGACCGCCTGGATCGTCTTCTTGCCATTCGGGCCGCCTTCCTGGCGGATCGCGACCACCGAAGGCTCGTCCAGAACGATGCCCAGGCCGCGCACGTAGATCAGGGTATTCGCGGTGCCCAGGTCGATCGCCAGGTCATTCGAAAAGTAGCTGCGTAAAAAACCAAACATGTGTGTCCTGATTGCGCAACGAAGCGCTTTTGCATTGTAAGGGTGGCCGCCGCAGGCCTGGTGGCGGGCGACGGCACGGTCATTTGTATGCTGCGGCAGCCCTGTTTCAGCGCCGACAACGCATTAGCCCGCCATTCTACCTTATAATTTGGCCGTTAAATGCTGAAAAACCGTTGATTTGCGCGCCTATCTTCACAGCGAAATCGACGTCATTCGGAAGCTTTTGGCCGCTTTAGCGCGCCGTTATTCAATTTTCATCATTCGCCCTTAACATTTTGAACACGGCCCGCGCCGTGCTACCCGCCATGTCCCTGACCCTCGCAGACGTAAAACGCATTGCCCACCTGGCCCAACTCGACATGGATGAAGCCCACGCCGAGACCGCGCTGGCCGAATTGAACGGCATTTTCGCCCTGGCCGAGCAGATGCAGGCGGTCGACACCACGGGCGTGGCCCCGCTATCGCAGCCGCTGGCGGCGGTGATGGACAATCTCGCCCTGCGCCTGCGCGAAGACCGCGTCACCGAAACCAACCAGCGCGAGGCCTACCAGGCCCCGGCGCCGAAAACCCAGGACGGCCTGTACCTGGTCCCGAAAGTCATTGACTGATTGCCATGCATACCAAAACATTAAAAGAGCTGTCGGCCCTGCTGCATTCGAAGCAAATCACCTCGACCGAACTGACGAAGCACTTCCTGGCGCGCGTCCGGGCCAGCGACCTGAACGCCTTCCTGCAGGTCGATGAAGCGGCCTCGCTGGCGCAGGCCGCCGAAGCGGACAAGCGCCTGGCCGCCGGCATTGCCGGCCCGCTGACCGGGATCCCGATCGCGCACAAGGACATCTTCGTCACCAAGGGCTGGCGCTCGACCGCCGGCTCCAGGATGCTGGCCAATTACGTCAGCCCCTTCGACGCCACCGTGGTCGGCAAATTCGCCGCGGCCGGCATGGTCACGCTCGGCAAGCTCAATTGCGACGAATTCGCGATGGGCTCGTCGAACGAAAATTCGGCCTTCGGCGCGGTGAAGAACCCGTGGGACAAGCTGGCCGTGCCGGGCGGCTCCTCGGGCGGTTCGGCCGCCGCGATCGCCGCGCGCCTGGCCCCTGCCGCCACCGCCACCGACACCGGCGGCTCGATCCGCCAGCCGGCCTCGTTCTGCGGCGTGACCGGCATCAAGCCGACCTACGGCCGCGTATCGCGCTACGGCATGATCGCGTTCGCGTCCTCGCTCGACCAGGGCGGCCCGATCGCCCAGACCGCCGAAGACTGCGCCATGCTGCTGGGCGAAATGGTCGGCTTCGACGAGCGCGATTCGACCTGCCTGACGGCCGAACAGGGCAATGTGCGCGAGGACTTCACGCGCGACCTGAACGCACCGCTCAAGGGCCTGCGCATCGGCCTGCCGAAGGAATACTTCGGCGAAGGCCTGGCCGCCGACGTCGAGCAGGCCGTGCGCGCCGCGCTGGACGAATTCGTCAAGCTCGGTGCGACGCTGGTCGACATCTCGCTGCCGAAAACGGCGCTGTCGATCCCGGTCTACTACATCATCGCCCCGGCGGAAGCCTCGTCCAACCTGTCGCGCTTCGACGGCGTGCGCTACGGCCACCGCGCCGCCGGCTACAAGGACCTGCAGGACATGTACAAGAAATCGCGCGCCGAAGGCTTCGGCCCCGAGGTGCAGCGCCGCATCCTGGTCGGCACCTACGTGCTGTGCCACGGCTACTACGACGCCTACTACGTGCAGGCGCAAAAGATCCGGCGCCTGATCGCGGACGACTTCCAGGCCGCCCTCGGCAGCCAGTGCGACGTGATCATGGGGCCGGTGGCGCCGACGGTGGCGTGGGACCTGGGCAGCAAGGCCAACGACCCGGTAGCGAACTACCTGGCCGACATCTTCACCCTGTCGACCAGCCTGGCCGGCCTGCCCGGCATGTCGATCCCCTGCGGCTTCGGCCAGGGCGAGAAGAACGCCACGCGGCCGGTCGGCCTGCAAATCATCGGCAACTACTTCGCCGAGGCGAAGCTGTTGAACATCGCGCACCAGTACCAGCAAGTGACCGACTGGCACACCCGCGCACCTGCCGGCATTTAAGGAAGAGAGATTCATATGCAATGGGAAGTCGTCATCGGTATTGAGAACCACGTCCAGCTCACGACCAGCTCCAAGATCTTCAGCGGCAGCTCGATCGCCTTCGGCGCCGAGCCGAACACGCAGGCCAGCCCGGTCGACCTGGCGCTGCCTGGCGTGCTGCCGGTCATGAACAAGGGTGCGGTCGAACGCGCGATCCGCTTCGGCCTCGCGGTCGGCGCCAAGATCGCGCCGCAATCGATCTTCGCGCGCAAGAACTACTTTTATCCCGACTTGCCGAAGGGCTACCAGATCAGCCAGTTCGAGGACCCGGTCGTCGTCGGCGGCGCGCTGACCTTCGGCTTCGAGAAGGACGGCAAGTTCGAAACGCGCACCGTCAACTTGACCCGCGCCCACCTCGAGGAAGACGCCGGCAAGTCGCTGCACGAAGACTATGCCGGCATGAGCGGCATCGACCTGAACCGCGCCGGCACGCCGCTGCTGGAGATCGTCTCCGAGCCGGAAATGCGCAGCGCCGCCGAAGCGGTCGCCTATTGCAAGACGCTGCACTCGCTGGTCAAATGGCTCGGCATCTGCGACGGCAATATGCAGGAAGGCTCGTTCCGCTGCGATATCAACGTCTCGGTGCGTCCGGTCGGCCAGAAGGAATTCGGCACCCGCTGCGAGATCAAGAACCTGAACTCGTTCCGCTTCATCGAAGAAGCGATCGGCGTCGAAGTGCGGCGCCAGATCGAGCTGATCGAAGACGGCGGCAAGGTACAGCAGGCGACCCGCCTGTACGATCCGGACAAGAAGGAAACGCGCGCGATGCGCAGCAAGGAAGACGCGCAGGATTACCGCTACTTCCCCGATCCCGACCTTCCGCCACTGCGGATCGGGGCCGACTGGATCGAACGCATCAAGAGCGAGATGCCGGAACTGCCGGGCGCGATGCGCACCCGGTTCGTCAGCGACTACGGCCTGCCCGAGTACGACAGCCTGGTGCTGACCGCGTCGAAGGAAATGGCGAACTACTTCGAAGCCGTGGTGGCCAAGGCCGGCAAGGAAAACGCGAAGGCGGCGGCCAACTGGCTGATGGGCGACGTCGCCTCGACCCTGAACCGCGAGGGCGTGGACATCGCCGATTCGCCGGTGGAAGCATCGCAACTGGCGCTGCTGCTCAAGCGGATCGCCGACGGCACCATCTCGAACAAGATCGCCAAGGAAGTGTTCGCGGCGATGTGGGAAGCGGAGTCGAGCGACGAGAACGTGGCCGACGCGATCATCGACCAGAAGGGCCTGCGCCAGATTTCGGACAGCGGCGCGCTGGAAAAGATCGTCGACGACGTGATGGCGGCGAACGAGAAATCGGTCGCGGAATACCGCGGCGGGAAAGAGGCGGCGATCAATTCGCTGATCGGGCAGGCGATGAAGGCTTCGCGCGGGAAGGCCAATCCGGCGCAGTTGACGGAGCTGCTGAAGAAGAAACTAGCCGGCTGATCCAACGTCGTCCTCGCGAATGCGGCGGTGCGGCGATCCGAGACCCATGCTGAGCGAGCGCCGTATGGGTCCCCGCTTTCGCGCACTGGTGTCCGGAATAATCCTGTTGACTTCTGAATTTCCACTGACACGAGCGGCGCCCTTCCCGAAGTCGTGAATGTGGAACTCGAAAAGACAATAACCAACG
>JAKFDH010000187.1:0-256075 GCA_036676245.1 Massilia sp.
ATCGGCCAGGAACGACGTTGGTTATTGTCTTTTCGAGTTCCACATTCACGACTTCGGGAAGGGCGCCGCTCGTGTCAGTGGAAATTCAGAAGTCAACAGGATTATTCCGGACACCAGTGTGCGGAGGCAGGGACGACGTTGGTAATTACTCTGAGTTTCGCTGAAACGAATTCGGACACAGTGACAAAGCACCCAAAAAAAACGCTGGCCGAAGCCAGCGTTTTTCGTTTCACCATCCGCTCTTATCAGAACTTGTGGTTGAACTCCGCGGTCAGGCGCACCGAACGTGGATCGGCGTAGCTGGCGACGCGGCCATACTGCGGGTTGACGTTGTTACCCGAGTTGTAGGTCTCGTTGACGGCCTGCACCACCTGCTTGTTCAACAGGTTGAACACGTCCACCTTGAACGCCAGGCCCTTGACCGCCAACGGCTTGTAGACCACGTTCAGGTCGACACGCACGTCGGTCGGCAGCTTGCCCAGCGAACCGCGTGGCGATGGCTTGCCAGCGCAGTAGAAGTAGTTCGCCTGGTAGGCAGTGTCGGTCGGGTGGTTGCCGATGCACGACCGCGGACGGCCCGATGCGGCCAGGAAGTTACCGCCTGCGGTCCATTCCGGGGTCACTTCGTAGAAGCCATAGCCCTTCAGCTGGTGCGTACGGTCGTTCGGCAGCAGGCCGTTCGCGTGCTCAGCCAGTTCGGCGCGGTCCCAGGTGGTGGTGGCGCCAGGGTTGTTCTGACCGTTGTCCGAACGGCTCTGGCCTTCGGTGTTGCCCTTGCTGCGCGACCAGGTGTAGTTCAGCTTGCCGTACCAGCCATTGCGCAACGGATGCTCGGCGAAGAAGTCGAGCGCGCTGTACTTGCGCTCGGCCTTCGGCAGGCCGATCATTTCCTTGGTCAGGTGAACCACGGTGTAGGTCTTGCGCGCCAGCGCAGGATCGGCATCGTAGAAGTCGACCAGGAAGGTGTTCTCTTCACCCGGGTTGATGAAGGTGCAGCCGCGCGGACGCATCTTGGCCGCGCTCTGCTCCGGATGTTCGGCCAGCCAGCGCGTGATGATGCGCGGATCGCAGCTGTCGTCCAGCGTCTGGCGCAGCACGCGGTAGGTGCCCTTGGCGCCGAAGTTCAGCGACGGCGAGAACGCCTTCTCGAAGCCCAGGGTCATTTCGTCCTGGTAGTTCGGCTTCAGGCCGATGGCTGCCAGTACCTTCGCGTCTTTCGGCACGTTGTACTCGTTGTTGGCCGAGAACGGGGCCGCCAGCGCCACCAGGCCGGTCGGCGCGCCGTTGGCGTCGGTACCGGTGTAGGTGAAGGCCTGGGTGGTGTTGATCGAACGCGATGGCGCGCGCACCGAGATCGAGGTCGGCACTTGCAGGTAGTAGCGGCCGGCCGTACCGAACACCTTGAAGGTGGCGTCGCCGTTCACATCCCAGGTACCGCCCAGGCGTGGTGCGTACTGCTTCTTCATGTCCAGGAAGGCGTCGCCCTCGCTGTTGATGTTCTTGTACTGCTCGTCGCGCAGGCCGAGCGACAGCAATACGCGCGGCGTGATCTGCCATTTGTCTTCGATGTACTGGGCGGTCTGCTCGGAAGCGATCGCGGTGCCGCTGTTGAAGATGGTCTGGCTGACCCAGTAGCCCTGCGCCGCCAGCGGATTGCCCGGCGTAACAGTCGCGATGGCGATCGGGGTCGGACCGGAACCGACCAATGGCGCCGCCACGGTCGGATTCGCCTGACGCTGGTAGGTATAGGTACTGCCGCCTGCGCGGAAGAAGCCTGCCACCGACGACAGCTTGTTACGGTCGGCGCCAACACGGATCGTGTGCTTGCCCAGCTTGTACTCCAGGTCGATACGGAAGGACTTGACCTTGTCTTCCGCGCCCTTCGGCAAGATGTTGCCGGTGATCGGCTGGTTGTTGTTGTAGGTAATGCCCGGCGCGCGGGTCGACACGATCGACGACACTTGCGGGATCGCGGTCGCAGGGTTGTAGACGTCGTAACCGTCGTAGGTATTGCTGTGCGGCGAAGTGAGCTGGCCGTACACGGTCGTCAGGATCAGGTCATCGGTCAGGTTGCCGGTGTACTTGAGCAGGGTCGAGGTCGAACCGACGCCGGTGTTGTTGGCCGGATCATTGCGATAGTGCTCGCCGGAGTTGATGACCGACGGGTTCATGCGGCCTTCCGGGATGTCGGCGCCGCTGGCATCCTTCTGCCCGTAGGTATAGCCCGAATAGTAGGCGTCGCGCTTGGCGTCGTCGCCAATCTGGGTCAGCTCGATGCGGTGGTTGTCCGTGATGTTCCAGTCCACCTTGGCCAGGTAGCGGTTGGTGGTGTCGGTCACGTCGCCGAAGCCCCACTTGTTCAGTGCAGCCAGCGTTTCCGAGGCGACGCGCGCAACACGCATCTGCTCGGTCTTGTTCTGCTCGACAGCGACAAACATGAACAGCTTGTCCTGGACGATAGGACCGGACAGGTAGGCGCCCATGCGGTGGTCCTGGCGCGTGTTATTCGAGCGGCGCTGATAGATCTTGCCATCGGTCGCGGCATTGGTCGTGGCGCCGGTCTTCGGATAGTAGATATCCTTGTAGTCGGAACGCAGCGACTTCGGCGTGATGCTCATCTGCGCGCCGGCTTCCCAGGTGTTGGTGCCGCTCTTGGTGATGATGTTGACCACGCCGCCGATCGAACGGCCGAATTCCGCGCCGAAGCCGCCGGTCAGGATCTGCGCCTGGGCGATCGCGCCAAATGGCAGTTCGGACGAACCGAGGCCGGTCAGCGCGTTGGTGACAGGGAAACCATTGATGTAGTACGAGTTCTCCGATGGACCGGAACCGCCGAAGCTCGAACCGAGGTAGCGGTAATCGGGGCGGGTGGTGTTCGGGGCCAGCTGGATGATCGCGTCCAGGTTCGGTGCGATCGGCAGTTTGTCCAGTTCCTTGGCGGTGAAAGTCGCGCCGTTGTTCGAGCTCGATACGTCGATGCGCTTGCGTGCGCCCGAAATCGTCACTTGCTGCACCGCAGCCGCGGCGAAGGTCGCTTCCGCACCCTGGCCGATGGTGACTTCGACTTCGGTCGACTTGAGGACCTTGTCGCCTTGCAGCATCTCGACCGTGTAGCGGCCGACCGGCAGCGCCGTCAGCGTGTAGCGTCCGCTCGCATCCGGCGTGACCTTGCGCTGCAGGTTGGTGTCCAGGTTCTTGATCTGGATGGTGGCGTTGGCGGTGTCGACGCGGCCGAAAATGGTGCCACTGGCGTTGGATTGCGCCATGACTGGCTGCACCACACCCACCGTCACGGCGAGCGAGGATAGCGCGATCGTCATGGCATGGGCGAGAACGGTTTTTCTGAACATGAATACTCCAAAATGAACTGCTTGAAGGACACGGCAACGCTTTTGCACCAAAACGGGGTGAATTTCGCTTGTATTGGTGCCATTACCGAGAATTTTGATTGACGTATTTTTAGACGTAAACCAACCCGACATCTGAACATCTGCCTTGTGCGCCTGTCAACACAGTTGGCAACTTTTTTCACCAAAACAACAAAAAAAAGACGCCGAAGCGTCTTTTCCTTGAATGCGGCGAGCGCCTAGTCGACCAGCTTGAACTTAAGCTGCAGCGACACGCCGCCGTACAGCCGGTCCTTGTAGGAGGGGATCACGCCGATATTGACGCCGACGCGCTGGTATTCGATGGTCGCCACCGGGATCAGGGCCGGAAACCAGCCGCCGTTGCGCATCTTCGGGTAGCCGTCGAAGGCGGCCGCCACCACGCCCAGGCGCACCGGCCCGATCGCGTACGGCTGCCAGATCACGCCCGCGTATTTCGAGTGCATCCGGTCGCTGTTATAGAAGCGCCCCACGGTGGCCGCCGTCGCGCCGTTGAAGCGGTATTCGAAGCCGATGCCGGGATTCCGGCCGTTCAAGTCCTTGCCGGTGTCGAAGTGGGCGGTCGCGAAGCCGGTATCGATCCACAGCTCGCTTTTCGGCGTCGCTTCGATCGTGCTGAACCAGCTGTCATCAGCATGCGCCGGCAGCGCCAGCGCGCAGGCCAGCGCGGCAATCAATCGTCTCATCGGCACTCTCAGTCGTCGTCGTTCGGGTCGCGGTCCGGGAACATCACCGAGGTGAAGCCGAACTGCGAAAAATCGGTGATCCGCATCGGGTACAGGATGCCGAGCAGGTGATCGACCTCATGCTGCACCACGCGCGCATGGAAGCCTTCGACATCGCGCCGGATCGGATTGCCGAACTGGTCGACGCCTTCGTAGCGCAGCCGCGTATAGCGTGGAACGCTGCCGCGCAACCCCGGCACCGACAGGCAGCCCTCGAAATCGGATTCCTTCTCGTCCGACAGCGGCGTCAGGATCGGGTTGATCAGCACCGTTTCGGGCACCGCCATCGCATCCGGATAACGCAGGTTCTGCTTGAAGCCGAAGATCACCAGCTGCAGGTTGACGCCGATCTGGGGCGCGGCCAGGCCGGCGCCGTCGGCGTCGCGCATGGTATGGAACATGTCGGCGATCAGCGCGTCAATTTCCGGCGTATTGAACGATGTGACGGGTTCGGCCACGCGCAGCAGCCGCGGGTCGCCCATCTTGAGGATTTCGCGCACGGTCATGTCGACGACTCCTGGCGCAGCCGGTTCAGGAAGGCCTGGTAGCCAGCCGCGGTTTCCGGGTGCTTCAGGCCCATGGCGGTGGTGGCTTCGAGGTAGCCGAGCTTGGAGCCGCAATCGTAGCGCTTGCCGGCGAAGCGGTAGGCCAGCAGGCGCTCATCCTTCATCAGCGCGGCGATGCCATCGGTCAGCTGGATCTCGCCGCCGGCGCCCTTGCCGATCTTCTCGAGGCATTCGAATATGCGGCCGGACAGCACATAGCGGCCGACCACCGCCAGCGTCGACGGCGCCACCTCCGGCAGCGGCTTCTCGACGATGCCCGACACATGTTCCAGGTTCGGACGGTAGGCGCTGGCGCTGACGATGCCGTACTGGCGGGTCTGTTCGCGCGGCACGTCCTGCACCGCCAGCAGGCTGCATTTTTCGTAGTCGTAGACCTCGGTCATCTGCGCCAGCACCGGCTTCTGGCCCTCGCAGGTGTCCATGAAGTCGTCCGCCAGCAGCACCGCGAACGGTTCGTTGCCGATCACCGGGCGCGCGCACAGCACCGCGTGGCCGAGCCCGAGCGGCGCCGACTGCCGGATGTAGACGCAGGTGATGTGCTTCGGGATCACGTTGCGCACCATCTCCAGCAGCGCATCCTTGTGGGCAGCCTGCAGCTCCGCTTCCAGTTCGTAGGCGGTGTCGAAGTGGTCCTCGATCGCGCGCTTGTTGCGGCCCGTGATGAAGACCATCTCGGTGATGCCGGCGGCGACCGCCTCCTCCACCGCATACTGGATCAGCGGCTTGTCGACGATCGGCAGCATCTCCTTCGGCTGCGCCTTGGTCGCAGGCAGGAAGCGGCTGCCGAGGCCAGCGACCGGAAACACGGCTTTCCTAATTTTTGTCATTTGGATCTTTCAATAGTGCGATCAAGCCGTCCTCGTCGAGGATCGTGATCCCAAGTTCCTGGGCCTTTACCCGCTTGCTGCCGGCTTCTTCGCCCGCAACCACATAATTCGTCTTCTTCGATACCGATCCGGAGACCTTGCCGCCAACCGCCTCGATCAAGGCTTGCGCTTCTTCGCGCTTCAAGGTCGGCAGGGTACCGGTCAGCACGAAGGTCTTGCCGGCCTGCGCCCCGTTCGCCTTCATCACATGTTCGCCCTCTTTCCAGCGCAGCACGGCGCGCAGCGCCTTGACCAGCGCCAGGTTGCCCTCGTCGCGCAGGAATTCGCCGATCGATGCGGCCACCACCGGCCCCACGTCGGGCACTTCGAGCAGCTGGATGCCGCCCTCCCACCGGGCCGCATGCAGCAGCGCGTCGAGGTTGCCGAAATGCTGGGCCAGCGCCTTGGCCGTCGACTCGCCCACGTTGCGGATGCCGAGCGCGTAGATGAAGCGCGCCAGCGTCGTGTCGCGCGATTTTTCGAGCGCGTCGACGACGTTCTGGGCCGACTTGGCGGCCATCCGCTCGAGGCCGGCCAGCTTGTCCTTGTCGAGCGCATACAGGTCGGCCGCGGTATGGATCACGCCCTTGTCGACCAGCTGCTCGATCAGCTGGTCGCCCAGCCCCTCGACGTCGATCGCGCGGCGCGACACGAAGTGCATCAGGCCGCCCTTCTTCTGGGCGCTGCAATGGGTCCAGCCGCCGGAGCAGCGGGCGACGGCCTCGTCCTCGGGCCGCACGATCGGCGAGCCGCACACCGGGCAAGCCGAGGGCATGAGGAATTCGCGCGCATCCGCCGGGCGTTTTTCGGGCACATAGGCCACCACTTCGGGAATCACGTCGCCGGCGCGGCGCACGATGACGGTGTCGCCGATGCGGATATCCTTGCGCCGCACCTCGTTCTCGTTGTGCAGGGTGGCGTTGGTGACGTTGACGCCGCCGACGAACACGCTGGCCAGCCGCGCCACCGGCGTGATGGCGCCGGTGCGCCCGACCTGCACCTCGATGTCCAGCACCTGGGTCAGCGCTTCCTCGGCCGGGAACTTGTGGGCCATCGCGAAGCGCGGCGCGCGCGACACGAAGCCGAGCTGCTGCTGGTCCTCGACGCGGTCGACCTTGTAGACGACACCGTCGATCTCGTACGGCAGGCCGGTCCTGCGCTTGCCGACCTCGGCGAAAAATTCGAGCATGCCCGGGGCGCCGCGCACCACCGCGCGCTCGGCGCACACCGGCAGGCCGAGCGCCTGGTACCAGTCGAGCAGCTGCGAATGCGAGGACGGCATCGGGGCGCCGTCGAGGGCGCCGACGCCGTAGGCGAAGAACTTGAGGTTGCGGGTGGCGGTGATGCGCGAATCGAGCTGGCGCAGGCTGCCGGCCGCCGCATTGCGGGGATTGGCGAATTCCTTCTGCCCGGCATCGCGCTGGCGCTGGTTCAGCTTGGCGAAGTCGGCCTTGTACATCAGCACCTCGCCGCGCACTTCGAGCAGCGCCGGCACGTCCTTGCCGTGCAGGCGCAGCGGGACCGCGCGCACGGTGCGGATATTGCTGGTCACGTCCTCGCCGGTGCTGCCGTCGCCGCGGGTGGCGGCGGTGACGAACACCCCGTCCTCGTAGCGCAGGCTGATCGCCAGGCCGTCGAACTTCAATTCGCTCGCGTACTCGACGTCGGCCGCCGCGCCCAGGCCCTCGCGCACGCGGCGGTCGAAGTTCTCAATGTCCTCGCTTGAGAACGCGTTATTCAGCGACAGCATCGGCACCGTGTGCACGACCTGCTTGAACTCGGGGATCGGCGCGGCGCCCACGCGGAAGGTGGGCGAATCGACCGACACCGCTTCCGGGTGGGCGGCCTCCAGTTGCTGCAGTTCGCGGAACAGGCGGTCGTACTCGGCGTCCGGGATGGTCGGATCATCCTTGACGTGGTAGGCATAAATGTGGCGGTTCAGTTCTTCGGTCAGGGCCTTCATCCGGCCCAGGTCGGCGTTGCCAGTGTCGATGCTCACGGCGCCGCTTTCCTAGCTGAACAGGCGCATGGCGCGCGGCGAACCGGCCGGGATGTCGGCCGCTTCCATCTCCTGGTAGAACTCGAGCACCTGGCCGTTGATGCTGGCCAGCGCCTCGTCGCCCAAAGGCTGGTCGCTGTCGTCGACGATGGTCGCGTCCAGGCGCGCCACCAGCGCCCTGGCGCAGGCGACCATCGCGTTGAAGCCGTCGCGCGCCGGGGCCACGCAAGGCACGTCGAGCAGCAGCGTCAGGCGCGAGGTGGTGTCGGCGCCGAGGGTGACATTGGTCGACAGCGTGAACAGGATGCCGCCGTCGCCGTCCGGCATCACGTAGCGGCCGTCGGGACGCACGTCGAAGCCCTGCTTTTCCAGCGCGCCGATCAGGGTCGCGATCGACCACGGGGCGCCGTTCGACATCAGGTTCACGCCCAGCTGGGCGTCGTGGCCGGCGACGAAGCGGTGCAAGGTGCGCGCTTCGCCCATGACCTCGATCATGTCCGGGATTTCCGGCTCGGCGCCGATCTCGTCGGCCAGCGCGCGCAGGCGCGTGACCAGTTCCGAGTATTCGAGTTCGTTGAGGGCGGTGCTGCGGCTGGCCATCTGCACGCCGGCCTGCAGCTTGGTGTACACGCCGCCGTGGGTGATCGGTTCCCAGTCGCCGTTCACGTGCAGGCCGATGTAGTGGATCGGCTTGTTGCCGACATGGCGCAGCGTTTGCAGCGCGGGCAGGATCTTGTCGCCGCGCACAGCGATCTCGAGCGCCAGCGGGATCAGGCAATCGATCAGCGGGTCGACCAGGTTGGTGGCCAATTCGGCGGCCGGGGTCAGGCCTTCCGCGTTCACCGGCGGCACCGCGGCCACGGGTTCGTAGTCGTCGGCCGTGGCGCCGGCGGCGCCGCCGCCGAGGTCGAAGCTCGGCTCCTGGCGCGCGTCGGGCACGCGCATCAGCACGTCATCATGGTCGGACGAGAACGCGCGTTCCACGCTCTTCTTGGCCTTGTGCTCCTGCAATTTGTTATAGACGAACACACCGGCGACGAAGACCGCGCCGATGGCAATGCCCATTTCGATATCTGTCATGCTGCGTATGCCTCGGTAGTAGCCTGGTCTACGATCATAAATCGCCTTTCTAAAGTCTCAAATATTCTCTCTGGCGCTGCGGCATTGTAATACCTATTCATGCGCTCACAAAGTCATCGTATCAGACTCGCAGCGGCGCCGTCTTTCCGGGCAAGATGGCCAGCCCCCGACGGTGCCCGAAACAGTTGCTTACACCATCAAGTTTGCTTTCCCATGAGAAACTTTGCTATAGTAAATCACAAGCAACTATCAGGCGGGTGGCCCCCAATGACTTTCTGCAGAACGATTCTCGCTTCGCTAACCCTGGCAAGTGCCGTGCTGGCAGGAGGATGCGGCGGCGGCGGCGCGGCGGCGCCGGCGCCCCCTGCGGCGCCGGTCACTTCGACACCGGTGATTTCCACGCCGGCGCCGTCCGCAGCGGCCAAGCCGTCGGGCTTTTTCGCGATGACCGGCTTTAATACGACGACTGCCGAGAAGACCGAGATGCTCAAGCTCGCCTACGTGAACGGCATGACCTCGTATGTCTCATGGCGCGACATCGAACCCGCCAAAGGGCAATTTAACTTCAGCAAAATCGACAGCGACATCGCGCTGGCCAGGAGTTTCGGCAAAAAGCTGACGATCGGCGTCTTCACCGGCAAGGATGCGATCCCGGACTGGGTCGCGGCCGAGGGCGTCAAGACCTGGGTGAGCGGCCAGGGGAAGACCTTGATCTACCCGACCGACATGACCTTCGTCAGCCTATGGGCAGCGCGCGTACGCGAACTGGGTGTGCGCTATGGCGCCGACGGCACCGTGGTGCAGGTGACGATGTGCGGCGCCGCCGGCACCCTGTGCGGCCCGCGCTATCCCGAGTTGCCACCCGGCGTGGTCTACGCCGACCTGCTCAGCGCCTGGAGCCAGGTGATTGCGGCCTATCAAACCGCGTTCCCGAACACCTACAAGAATCTCGAAGTCCACCTGTCGGCCGATGGCTATGGCGCCAGCCTGCCGGTCGACCTCATGGCTGCCATTCCGAAAGACGCTTACATCGGTCCATTCGCAGAATTTCTGTCCGACGTGGCGCCCACCGATGGTTCGCCCGCCGGCGCCGCCTTCCTTACTGCCGCCAAGGGGCGCGCCTGGTGCGGCTTCCAGATGGTCAGTCCGCTCGGAGACAAGGTGGCGGACGCCGTCCGCAGGGGCCGCAGTTTCGGCTGCAATTATTTTGAAATCTACGTCAGCGACCTGCGGCAGCAGGGAGCGGCCCTGGCGGCCCTGGTGAACTGAGCAGTCCACGATGCGGCGGCCACGCCCTGCTCCTGCATCGTCCCGCCGATCAGATGGTTGGCCATCGCCGCCGGCCATCCCGGACGCCCTGTTCAGCCGAGCGGCAGGTGGTGTGGGCGCACCAGCATGTGCCAGTCGCGATGCTCGTCCAGGATCAGGACCAGCCCGCCCTCGATCGCCCGCCGCACTTGTACGACGTCGCCTCGTGCAAGGCAGTCGGCGACCAAAGCCATGGTCTTTTCCAGGTCGCCCGCCAGCCTGCGCGAGGAAGCGGCCAGCCGGTACGACTCGGTCTGGGCGAGCGCGCCGTGTAGCGAAGCGCCTAGCGCTGGAAAGAAAATGGTCACAAACGACAGCCACATCGAGTGCAGCAACAGGTGCGCCACGGCGCCGGCCAGCGTCAGCCCGAACAAGTACCCATTGATCAGATGGACGCGGTGCATGAGGGCTTCGCTGCGCAGCGCCACGCGCTGGTGGTACTTGCGCTGCGAGTCGAACTGTCCCGCGGCCCACGCCACGTACTGCGCCACGAACGCGGGATCGGACCACGCCCCTTGCAGCGCGGTGCCGGTGCCGCCTTCCAGGTTCCGGCATAGCGACTCGATGGCGCCGCCTTCCGGCACATGCAGCGTGTTACCCGCCAGCCGCGCATACCAGTTGGCCGGCGCATGGTCAGTGCCCGGCACCACCAGCGGCGCCACCAGCGGCAGGTACCAAGCCAGCTCGGCCTCGGTGCGGCTGGCCAGCCACTGTCCCTGCCAGTTGTTGATGTGCCCGCGGCGGTAGACCAGGCCCAGCACCGCAATGACCAGTACTTCCATGACGGCCCAGAACCCGGCCCACGCATGCATCGCGTGGCCGGGACCATCCCAGCCAAGCGCCAGCGGCATGACGGCACACAGCACAGCCAGTGCGCTGAGCAGGTATAACGCCCAGAACGCACTGCGATAGCGGTCGCCCGCCGCAATGGCGCGCGCATTGGCGTCGGCATGCTCGGCGGCGACGGTGGCGATCAGCGCGCCAAGGGCAGGCGGCGCTTCGACAGGGAAAGATGGCGCTGCCGGCGGCAGCTTGATGCCGGTCAGCAGGAGTGATTGAATACGCTGGTGAAAAGCCATGAAACCTCAGTCAAGCCGCTGGTAGGTGGCTGGAAAAATATCAGCTGCGACGACGCCCATGCTGCCGTCGCCGTAATCGAGCAGCCAGTCGCCAGGCTGGCCGTGCAGGCGCGAGACGCCGTCGGCCAGCACGACGGCAAACGGCACGTCCATGGCCAATGCGAGCGATTCATGCGGCGCGCTGTCGTACTCGCCCGGCGCGCCGGCCGGCTGGTAGCGATGCGCAAATGCTTCGCGCCGCACAGGCCACCGTTCGCCTGTGACAGCGGTGACGATGAAGTCTCCGGGGTAGGCCGGCACCGCACCTTCGCGCGTGATCACCGTTTCGAGCTGCGACGCACAGCGCGCCGTTACGCGCGAAGACAGCTTGCGCACCCGCAGCACCCGTGGATCGGCCAGCAGCTCGGCGGAAAATCCGGGCGTGCCGGAAGGACGGAATTCACGCAAGGGAGCCCCCTGGCTTGGCGCCGCTTAGGACTGCGCTGCAGCGCGCCACGAACAGCTTGCGTTCCGGACCTTCCTCGAGTTCCAGGGCCAAGGCATCCACCACCTGCTGAACGCCGCGGCCCGGCACCGCCGCGCGGCGCACCAGGTGTGCGGCGATGGGCCCGACAAATTGCGCCAGTGCCGCGGCCAGGCGTTCCTGCAGCGCGGGCGCCAGCGCCGGCATTGGCGGCGCTGGCGGCGCGCTGGCCGCCACCGCAGGCGCCGACGCGCCAGAACCCTGGCTGCGGTTCAGCAGCGGTACCACGCAGTCGCACAGTTCGCGCAGATGGACGTCCAGATCAGGGCCGAACGCGTCCAGCCAGTGCTGGCTGCTGATGAAATACTCAAGGCTTTTCGACAGCGGCACATTCTCAATGCGAAACGGCAGTACGTGCAGGCCCTTGCTGACGGCGCGCTCGACCTCGCGCCGCACCTGCGGCGAGCTGTTCGAGCTGGACGAAAACACCAGCAGCAGTACCTTGCTGCGGTCCATCGCATTGATGATCGCTTCCGCCCAATCCTCGCTGGGGCGGATGTCGCGCGGGGCGACCCAGCAACGGATCTCGGCCGCCTCGAGCCAGTGGCAGATGGCGTCGGCGTACACCTTGTCGACATGCGAATGGCTGAGGAAGACTTCGTGACTCATCCCTGGCCTCAGGCAAGCATGGCCATGGCTTTTTCCAGGCTGCGGCGCATGCGGTTGAATGCCGCGTTCAGCGCCGCAATCTCGTCGCTGCCCTTGAGGTGGAAATGTTCCACTCCGCTTTGACCTGCGCTCACTGCAGCGGCAATTCGACTCATCTGTTTAATGGGGCGCAGCACGACCACATAGAGCAGCACGTTGACCAGCAACAGGGTCGCGGCAAAGGTGGCCACCAGGCCCATCATGATGGACTTCAAGGTCACATCGGCCTGGCGCAGGGCGACTGCCAGCGGCACGGTGACGATCTGGCTGCCGACGGTTTCGTCGAGCTTCCAGCCGAAGCCATTGTTCGTGCCATACAAGGCAGTCATGCTGGCCGGCGCGGCCGCCGCCGTGCTGTGGCAGGCGAGGCACTGCGCATTCGTGATGCGAATCGGACGGGCCAGGTAGAGCGCGGTGCCGGTAGCGCCCGTGCGCTCGCCGATCAGTTCCTTGCGGTCCGGATGGTCCCGCATTTTTTGCACGAGGTCGGCTTCCCATTCCACCACCCGGTCACGCGGATTGGTAGGGTTGAGTGTGGCTTCCTTGTAGCTGAAATCGGGATAGGTCGTGCGCAGGCTGCTAAAACTTTGGGTCGCCGCGTACGACGGGACGGTCTGGGGCATGAAGACGTCTTTTTGCAGTTTCTCGAGCAAGGGCTTGATTTCAGTACTGGTGTAGTCCCGCGCGGTCATTGCCGCGTCCATCATCAGGCGCGCATTCCCGAGCACCTCGCGCTTGGCATTTTCCTGCAACACCGAGTTGGCGTGCCAGGCAATGACTGCGAGACCCAGGCCGAAACAGGCAAACAGGCCGATGTTCACTTTCAAAAGCAAGTTCATCCGAGATCACCGTGATTGGTTGGGCCGTCACACGGCGAGCGGTGTCACATCATAACAAATGATCAACAAATGCGGTGTTGTTTTTTTATGAGTAGCGCTAGGCAGCCTGGGCCTCGGCGAAACCGGCGGCCGCCTCCATGTCCACCGCCACGATGCGCGACACGCCCTGCTCCTGCATCGTCACGCCGATCAGCTGGTTGGCCATCTCCATCGCGATCTTGTTGTGCGAGATGAACAGGAACTGGGTATGCTCCGACATCCGCTTGACCATGCGGCAGAAGCGCTCGGTGTTGGCGTCGTCGAGCGGCGCGTCGACCTCGTCGAGCAGGCAGAACGGCGCCGGGTTCAGGCGGAACATCGAGAACACCAGCGCGGTCGCCGTCAGCGCCTTTTCGCCGCCGGACAGCAGGTGGATGGTGGCGTTCTTCTTGCCCGGCGGCTGGGCCATGACCTGCACGCCGGCGTCGAGGATTTCGTCGCCCGTCATCACCAGCTTCGCATTGCCGCCGCCGAACAGGATCGGGAACAGCTCCGAGAAGTGCATATTGACGCGGTCGAAGGTGTCCTGCAGCAGGTCGCGCGTTTCCTTGTCGATCTTGGCGATCGCATCTTCGAGCGTGGTGATCGCCTCGGTCAGGTCGGCGTTCTGGGCATCGAGGAAGTTCTTGCGCTCGGACGCCTGCGCCAGTTCGTCCAGCGCCGCCAGGTTGACCGCGCCCAGCGCCGCGATGGCGTTGGTCAGGCGCGTCACTTCGCCCTGCAGGTAGGACGGCTTCATGTCCGGATGGAGTTTTTCGGACAGCGCGGCCTCGTCCGCCTCGACCGCCCTGAGCGCTTCGGCGAACTGCTCCTGGTTCAGGCGCGCGGCCTGTTCCTTGAGCTGCATTTCCATGATCTTGTCGCGCTGCGGCTGCAGGCTGCGTTCGGCCGACATGCGCGCTTCCTCGGCATGGCGCAGCTGCTGCGTGATCTGGTCCAGTTCATGGCGCGCGTCCGATAGCGCGCGCTCCTGGCCGGTGCGGCGGTCCAGCAGCTCCTGCAGGCCGTCGTTGGCGGCGCCCGTTTCCAGCGATGCCAGTTCGGCCTGCCCCGCTTCCAGGCTTTGCGTGACCTGGGCAGCCTGGATCCTGGCGGTGGCGATCGTACGCCGCAATTCGTCGATGCGGCTGGCCTGCGACTTTTGGGCGAACTGCGCTTCCTGCGCCGCCCGTTCCAGTTCGCGCAGCTTGTCGCGCGCTTCCGACAGCGCCTGCTCGTGCGCCAGGAAGGCGGTCTGGCCGTCTTCGTGCGCGCCTTGCAGCTCGGCCAGCTCCATGTCGAGCTGCTCGAATTTTTCCTCGGATTCGGCCTGGATCTGCTGCTGCTCGGCTTCCTGCGCGGCGATTTCGGCCAGGTCGGCCTGGATCTGGGTGCTGCGCTGGTTGAAGCGGGCTTCGACCTCGGACTGCTTGACCACGTCGATCTGCAGGCCGTGGACCGAGGTGGTCAGGCTGGCGCTGCGCTGGCGCGCATCCTGCAGGCGCCGGGTCAGGTCCGACACGGCCGCTTCCGCGCGCACCGCGCGCGAACGCGCTTCGTCGGCCAGCAGGGCCTGGGCGCGCAGCTGCTTGCCGATGTTCTCGATTTCCTGCTGGCGGCCCAGCATGCCGTCCTGCTCGGCGTCGGCCGCGTAGAAGCGCACGCTGGTGGCGCTGACCATATGGCCTTCGCGCGTGATGAACGAAGCGCCCGGCGGCAGGCTGGCGCGGGCGCCGAAGGCGCTGGCCGTGTCCTCGGCCACGAACACATTGTGCAGCCAGTCGTGCAGCAGGCCGCGCAGGCCCGATTCGTTCAGCTGGAGCAGGCCCGCCAGCGGTTTGAGGCCGGGCGTGTCCGGCAGCGCCGTGTTGGCCAGCGACGGCGCGTACAGCGCCAGCTTGGCCGGCGGCGCGTCGCTGAAGAAGGCCTTGGCCCAGTCGATGTTCGACATTTCCAGCGCGCCGGTGCGCTCGCGCAGCACCGCCTCGAGCGCCTTTTCCCAGCCCGGCTCGATGTGCAGCTTTTGCCACAGGCGCGGCAGCTTGTCCAGCTCGTGCTTTTGCAGCCAGGGCTGGACCTTGCCTTCGGTCTGCACCCGTTCCTGCAGCTGCTTGAGGGCCGACAGGCGCGCCTCGAGCTGGGCGTTGGCGGTGGTTTCGGCATTGACCTGGGCCTGGGCGGCGGCGCGTTCTTCCTCGATGCGCTGCTGCTGCTCGGTCGCTTCCTCGAGCAGCATGCTCTGTTCTTCCAGCGCCTGCTGCTTTTCCTCGAGCTGCATGCGCAGGTTGGCCAGGTGCGCGCTGTCGGGCAAATTCAGGCCGCTCTTTTCCTGCTGCAGGCGCTCGCGCCGCGTCAGCAAGCCTTGCAGGATGTTCGAGGCGTTGCGCTGGTGCGCCGACGACAGCTCGATCTGCTGCTGCGCCTGCATGATCCTGGCGCGCGATTCGCTCGTCTTGTGCTGCGCTTCGCGCCACACGGTCTCGAGGTCGGGCAGGCGTTCGTTCTGGGCTTCGGCCGCCATCTGCGACTGCTCGACGCGCCCGCCCAGTTCTTCGAGCATGAACTCGGCTTCCTCGAGCTGGGCCTCGGTGTCGGCGGCCTGGGCCTGCCACTGGTCGCGCTGGGCGGTCAGCGCCGCCAGCTGGTTCTGCAGGCGTGACCGCGATTCGATGACGAACTTGATCTGCGCTTCCAGGCTGCCGATCTCGGAATTGGTCTGGTACAGGTGGCCCTGGGCCTGGTGCAGGCGGTCGCCGACGGCGAAGTGGGCCTGGCGCATGTGCTCGAGCTCGAGCTCGACGTGGCGCAGCTTGGCGGTCTGCTCCTCGAGGCCGGTCTGGGCCTGCTCCATGTCGCGGAAATACTTGCCCTGCTCGGCCTGCGCTTCGTTCTTGCGCAGCAGCCACAGCAGCTTCTGCTTTTCTTCCTGGTCGGCCTGCAGCGAATGGAACTTGTTGGCCACCACGGCCTGCGCCTCGAGCTTCTCGAGGTTGGCGTTCAGCTCGCGCAGGATGTCCTCGACCCGCAGCAGGTTCTCGCGGGTGTCGTTGAGGCGGTTCTCGGTCTCGCGGCGGCGCTCCTTGTACTTCGACACGCCGGCCGCTTCCTCGAGGAACACGCGCAGCTCTTCCGGGCGCGATTCGATGATGCGCGAGATCATGCCCTGGCCGATGATCGCGTAGGCGCGCGGCCCGAGGCCGGTGCCGAGGAAGATGTCCTGGATGTCGCGCCGGCGCACCGGCTGGCCGTTGATGTAGTAGGTCGAGGTGCCGTCGCGCGTCAGCGTGCGCTTGACGGCGATCTCGGCGTACTGGCCCCACTGGCCGGCGGCCTTGCCGTCGTTGTTGTCGAACACCAGCTCGACCGAGGCGCGCCCGGCCGGCTTGCGGTGGGTCGAGCCGTTGAAAATAACGTCCTGCATCGACTCGCCGCGCAGCTCGGAGGCCTTCGATTCGCCCAGCACCCAGCGCACGGCATCGATGATGTTCGACTTGCCGCAACCATTGGGACCGACGACACCGACGAGTTGACCCGGCACCTGGAAATTGGTGGGATCGACAAAAGACTTGAATCCCGACAATTTAATGGAAGATAGACGCACTTGTGGACAGTTCTCCGCCTTGGCTGGCGCTAGGTTACCCGGAAATCGGAAAGGGGATCATCATACCATTTGTTGGTCCAAAACCAAGCCCGGCGGGGCCCCTTCACGTGCAAAGCGTCCCCCAGCGCACGCGTTCGCCGCCGAGGACGGCAATGGATTGCCAGGCAGGATTCAAGGTAGGGATAAAACCACGTCGTCTCCAACGTCATTCCTGCCTGCGCAGGAACGACGTCGATACTCTTAACTTGCGTTTCACGTCGATGGCTTCGGGACCCGCCGCCTCAGGCAACCGCAGGATGGCGCGTGTCCATCGACGGGTCGTTGACGGCGGCGACATGCTCCATCGCCTCGGTCAGCGCGCGGCTGACCACGCCGTCTACCTGCAGGGTACGGACCTTGCCGTTGCGGAAGGTTTCGGCCAGCTTTTCGGACGACATCGAGAATGCCTCCTGCCGCGCCCCGGTCGAGAAGATATACAGGGTCTTGAGCGGGCTGATCCAGGCAAGCTTGACCTTGCGCACGCTCTCGTCTTCCATCGTGAATTCGTACCAGCTGCCCCGTTCGAGCGCCTCGACGGCCAGCACCGCGTCGTCGACGGCGGCCGCTTCCTGCGCGGCCAGCGCCTGTTCCTTCTCGATGCGGCGGATGGCATCCCGCTGCGCCACTTCGACCGCGATCTCGAGCTGGCGGTCGGGCGACAATTCGATCGGCGCGCGCACGATCGAGGCGTGGCATTCGGCCAGTTCGGCGAAGAACTGCAGTCGCTCGGCGTCCTGCCACTTGATCACGTCGAGCCAGCGGTTCAAGGTCACCAGCAGGCCGGGCAGCTTGCCGATCAGTTCCTTGCGCTGCTGGGCGGTGACCTTCGGCTTGACGCTCCAGATCAGGTCATCCATCGTCTTGGTGGCGTTGCCGACCGCGCCGGGTTTGTCTTCTTCGACCTGGTAGGCCACGGTCAGCACCGACGTCCATTTCTTCTCGAGGAAGGTCTCGACGACGGCCACGACCTCCCCCTTGCCGACCCGGATCGCGACCGCGTTGCGCGCGGAACGGGTGGCGGCGGTGCGTTTTTCCTGCTTCAGCGCCTGGGCGATCGGCGCCTCGATGGCAGCCGCGGTGGCGCTTTCCTCGGCCTGGATCGACGCTTCCAGCTCGGCCACGGCCTCGCTGAACACGGCCAGTTCCTGGCTGGCGTCGCGTCCAACCCGGTCGACGCTGCGCTGCATCGCCTTGAACAGCGGATCGTCGGCGCCCTTGCTTTGCTCGACGCCCATGCGCGACATCAGGTCGATCATGCGGCGCGCCGGGTGCGCTTCCTCGAAGAAGAAATCCTTGTCCACCAGGGCGGCCTTGAGGACCGGAATCTGCAGGAACTGGATCAGGTCGCGCGTTTCCTTCGGAATATTGTCATCGAGGCTGACCGTCTCGAAGATGCGCGACAGCAGGTCGATGGTGCTTTCGGCGCCGCGCGACAGGCTGCCTGCAGGCAAGCTTTCCTTCAGGCGCGGCAGGTAGAACACATTCGATGGCAAGCCCAGCGGACCGGTTCCGCCTTGCATCGCAGGTGCGCCGCCGCCGTGCGTGGCCGGTGCGCCGCCGCCCTGCATCGCGCCGAAAGCGGCGCCAGGCTGCATGGCAGGCATGCTTTGCTGGAGCTGGGTAATAAAATCGAGCAAGACCGCATTCGACTGGGCCAGCGGCTGGGCCATCATGCCCGATCCCGCGGCCAGGGGCGCGCCGCCGCCCGGGGCCAGGGCTGCGCCCTGCCATGGCGCGCCGCCCTGGGCTGGCGCCGGATAGCCACCGCCGCTTGCAGCCGGATAGCCGCCGCCCGGTGCTGCCGGATAGCCGCCCCCTGGCGCTGCCGGATAGCCGCCCCCCGGCGCTGCCGGATAGGCCGCCGCCGGATGGCCGCCCTGGGCCGGCGCGAAGCCGCCCGCCGCCAGCACCGGGGCCGGCGCCGCGGCCGGCGCAGAAAAGGCCTGGGCGCCGCTCGGGCGCCAGCCGCCGCCTTGCGGCAGGGACGGCAAGTCGGGAATCATCGGAATGTCGATGCCGAATTCGTTCATCGGCGCCGGCGCAGGCCCTTCACCGCTGAGGAATGCACGCAGCTGCTTTTGCAGCGCGGCCTGGCTGGTGGCCTGCCTGGCCTTGGCCGCGGCGGCGCTGTCGGTCTTCTTGATGCGCAGCGAGTCGACCGAACCGGGCAGCACGCCCTTGCGCATCAGCGACTGGTTCAGCTCCTCGTACATCGGGGCCAGGTTGAACAGGATCTCCGGCTTGAGCAGGGGCTGGATCAGCTGGTGGTTTTCGGTATCGGGTTCGAACTCGCACCAGGCGTCACTGAAGGCCAGCAGGAACACTTCGGGCCGGAAGGGATTCTGATTCATGCGCAGCACATCGCGTTCGAGCAGGAAGCCAAGGCGCACGTTCAGGGTGGCCAGCGCTTCGGAATGCTCGACTTCGAAGGCGCGGCTGATGCCGCCGAAGGTCACCTTGCTGTCCATTTCCTCGAACGGCACCAGGCTCAGCGCATCAGGCGCGGCCCTGGCGGCCTTCTTGGCGGCCGGCGCCAGTTCCAGCATTTCCCGCTTCAGCGCTTTTTCGAGCGAGGTCGCGGCCAGGTGGAAATAGGCGTAGGAATTGGATTTGAGCAGGTTGCCCGCTTTGACACGCTGGAACACGGTGCGCGCATCGAGATTGGCGCCGCTGACGTCGAGGAAGGCGGCCACGATGCGGCCGGTCATGGCGACGATCTGCTCCTTGGCATGCTTGCTGACGATACCGACGAGGCTATCCAACAGCTCCTGCTGCGCAGGGGCCGAAGGCCGCCGTGCTGCTGTGTTGGATGGAGATGGCTGCATGACCCGTCTGCCTTGTTATTGTTGCCCTACCGCAATACCCACATTCTGGCATATTATTTCCACAAGGCAATAGCCCAAAGGAAATAATTTGAGATTTTTGTGTTTTTTTTGCGTTTTATTGCTGCGTTTGCCAAATTTACTACAGCGTTTGCCATTATTGCACATTAATAAACTTGCACGACGGCTAGTCCATTGACTACGCACAAGGATCACGGGCAGCGTTTCCCTACCATGGAAGGGTTCGTCCTACTGCCAGTCTTCTCCGCCGGAGTCCAAAATGCAAGCCATCCGCAAGCTCGACAATCATATCAAGCTCTACGCCTGTTTCCTCGTCCTCTTGAGCAGCGGCGCGCTGCTGGCGGTGTGGCTGCTGGGCCAGCTCGGCCAGATGCAGGAGTTAACGGTCCAGGTGGCGCAGAAATTGAGCGCCGCCGGCACCAGGCCGGCCGAGCTGGCGCGCAGCCAGTACGGCGCCGCCCGCAACGGGACCATGCTGCTGCTGGCCGTCGACCTCGGCCTGGCGCTCGCCCTGGCGCTGTGGCTGGCGCGGGAAATGGCGCGCCCCGTGCACGAAGCGGCCGAGGTGGCGCGCAAGGTCGCCGGCGGCGACCTGAGCACCCGGCTCAAGGCCCTGCCCGCCGGCGAATCGGGGATCCTGATGCGCACCATGCAGGACATGAACGACAAGCTGGTGGACATGATCGTCGAGGTACGCAGCGGCGCCGAATCGATCGCCAGCGGCGCCGGCCAGGTCGCCAGCGGCAGCCTCGACCTGGCCAGGCGCACCGGGCAGCAGGCCGCCTCGCTCGAGGAAACCGCCGCTTCGATGGAACAGCTGACCGCCACCGTCAAGCAGAACGCCGGCCACGCGCACCAGGCCAGCAAGCTGGCGGTCTCGGCCTCGGAAGTGGCGGTCAAGGGCGGCGCCGTGGTGTCCGAAGTGGTCGGCACGATGGCCTCGATCAACGACTCGTCCAAGCGCATCGCCGAGATCATCGGCGTGATCGACGGCATCGCGTTCCAGACCAACATCCTGGCGCTCAATGCCGCGGTGGAAGCGGCGCGCGCCGGCGAACAGGGGCGCGGCTTCGCCGTCGTGGCGAGCGAGGTGCGCAACCTGGCCCAGCGCTCGGCCGCGGCGGCCAAGGAAATCAAGGTCCTGATCGACGACTCGGTCGACAAGGTCAGCGCCGGCACCCAGCTGGCCGACAAGGCCGGCAGCACCATGCAGGAGGTGGTCGGCAGCGTCAAGCGGGTCACCGAAATCATCGCCGAGATCGCCGCCGCCAGCGCCGGGCAAACCAGCGGCCTGGAGCAGGTCAACCGGGCCATCGCGGCGATGGACCAGGCGACCCACGGCAATGCGGCGCTGGTCGAGCAGTCGGCGACGGCCGCGGCCACCATGCGCGACCAGGCGGCCAGCCTCGGGCGCATCATCGGCGCCTTCGTGCTGGGGCCCGGGCATGAGCGCGCGCCGGCCCGGATCAAGTTGATTGCCAGTAATCCCGGCAAGCCGGCCGCCCGCGGCGAGGGCCGCGCCCGGCCGAAAATCGCGCCGGTGCCGGTGGCCGCGGTGCGCAAGGCCGCGCCGCCGGCCCGGCAGTCATGAACAATCTTTATTTCACTTTTGTAGGAGTTTATCCTACGATGGTTCGAGCAATCATCCGATAGCAGATCAAAGGTGTGGCTCGCATGATTGCATCACCGGAAACGTCAGGGGTGGTCTTCCACTCCTGCAAGACCGGCGAGCACGACATTTTCAAACTCTGCAAAGGAATGAACATGAACTCGAACCAGAAGAACCAGGGCAACAAGCAGTCGGGCAACCAGAGCGGCTCGCGCTCCGGTTCGCAGCAGGACCAACAGCGCGACCAGTCGATCGACCAGGGGCGCCAGCAACAGCAACAGCGTGAAGACAACAAGCAATCCGGTAGCGGCCAGGGCAGCCGCCAGCAGTCCGGGTCGGGCAGCCGCAGCGACAAGGCCGACGACAAGCGCTAATTGGCGCCGTGCCAGCCGGCGCCCAGCCGGCTGCGGGGGCCGGGGTCCATTGGTTTGCAATATTTCCCATCGAAATATTCCGAGCCAATCGACCCTGGCCCTTGGTGTTGCTGCTGCCGGAAAAAGCAGCCCGCGATGCCGGCACTGGCGTAGGGTGGGTGAGCCGGAGGCGCTACCCACCGGGCGCAGCCAACACAGTATCTGGTGGGTAGCGCCTTCGGCTCACCCACCCTACCCTGCATCAGCGTTACAGGCCCTAGATATTTCGCAGGTGGAAGCCCTTGGGCGGCGCGAAATCGGCGATATCGGTAATCATGCGCGCGGTCTTGGCATCGCGCGCCGTCAGGTGCAAATCGGAATACTGGTGGATCGCCCACTGCTCGGGCGTGAGCTCGATATGCTTGCGCAGGATCGATTCGGTGCGCGCATCGTCGGCCCGCAAGCCTTCGACGATGATGTTGAGCGCATCCGGACGCGCGCCGGGCGAGGCCGTCGCATGCGATTTGTGCACCATGAAGCGCGCCGTTTCGCTGGCGTAGCGGCGCGAGCCGGCCAGGAACAGGATCACCGCGATCGAGGCCACCGCCCCGCCGTTGTACATGACGAACTTGACCGGCGCGTTCGACATGAAGTTGTACAGGCACAGGCCATCGCTGACGTAGCCGCCGTTCGACTGGACCAGCACGTGGGCGGTATCGATGCCGTTGACCGTCATCGTCGACACCGCTTCGAACACGCGGTGCACCATGTCGCTGTTGACGTCGCCGGACAGCGTGAAGTAGGCGTCGGTGTCGTGTTTGTTGGATTCGTCGCTCATGGCTGGTCTCTCGCAAACTGGATGAACGATTTTAACAAATTAGATCCCGGAAAGTCTTGCGCCAGCCCCCCATTCGTGCGCACCCGCACCCCTCGCCACGCGCCTTGCCGGGTTGACTTTACGTGCCCATTGGCATATCCTCCACAGTCTTGATCGGGAGAGGGCAGCGCAAAGCTGCCGCCGAAGGGGCATTACCCAAAAACTCTCAGGCAAAAGGACCGGTCAGGGGTCGGCGGCGCGGCGCGCAGCAGGCCACACTCTGGAGAGCGGCCGCGGCAACAGCCGGCGGCCCACCGAAGGGGCAGGCGGAGCATCTCCGCTATCTCTCAGGTACCAAGGACAGAGGGGCGCGATCACATGCACCAGGCTGCGGCCGGCGTATCTGTTCGGCGTTCCCCTTTATACCTTGCCTTGAGGATTTCCATGACGCTTAAAGCGACCCCGCTCAATTCCGCACACCGCGCCTCGGGCGCCAAGATGGTCGACTTCGGCGGCTGGGACATGCCCGTCAACTACGGCTCGCAGATCGAAGAACACCATGCGGTGCGCGGCGACGTCGGCATGTTCGACGTGTCGCACATGTGCGTGGTCGACCTCGAAGGCGACAATGTGCGCACCTTCCTGCGCGGCCTGCTGGCCAATAACGTCGACAAGCTGCAAATCCGAGGCAAGGCGCTGTACTCGTGCATGCTCAACGAGCAGGGCTTCGTCATCGACGACCTGATCGTCTACTACTTCTCCGAAACCTGGTTCCGCCTGGTCGTCAACGCCGGCACCGCCACCGGCGACATCGCCTGGATCGAAGCGCGCAACGCGGCCACGGGCAGCGGCGTCAAGGTGACAGGGCGCCGCGACGGCGCCGATGCCTTCGCCCTGATCGCCGTGCAGGGCCCGAATGCGCGCGCCAAGGTATGGCAGGTGCTGCCCGAGACCCAGGCCGCGTCCAGCGAGATGAAACCCTTCAACGCCGTCATCGTCAAGGACACCGCTTTCGGCGAGGTGATGGTCGCGCGCACCGGCTACACCGGCGAAGACGGCTTCGAGATCGCCTTCCCCGCCACCCAGGCCGACGCCATGTGGAACGCGCTGGCGGCGGCCGGCGTCAAGCCGGCCGGCCTGGGCGCGCGCGACACGCTGCGCCTGGAAGCGGGCATGAACCTGTACGGCCAGGACATGGACGACACGGTCAACCCGCTCGACGCCGGCCTGGCCTGGACCATCGACCTGGTGTCCGAGCGCGACTTCACCGGCAAGGCGGCGCTCAAGGCGATGGGCCAGAACGCCCAGTTCGTCGGCCTGATCCTGCGCGAAAAAGGCGGCGTGCTGCGCGCCCACCAGAAAGTCGTCTCCGCTTCCGGCTCCATCGGCGAGATCACCAGCGGCACCTTCAGCCCCACCATGCAGCAGGCCATCGCGCTGGCGCGCGTGCCGATGGACGTCGCCATCGGCGACACCGTGCACGTCGAAATCCGCGACAAGAAGCTCGCTGCCAGCGTCGTCAAGCTGCCGTTCGTGCGTAACGGTAAAATCCTGGTTGCGTGACCTGGTTTTCAACCTGAATTCAATCAAAAACACTTTTAGCGTCTTTACTCTCTGGAGCCACACATGAATATTCCTGCCGACCTGAAATACACCGAATCCCACGAGTGGGTCCGCGCCGAAGCCGACGGCACCTACACCGTCGGCATCACCGAGTACGCGCAGGATGCACTGGGCGACATCGTGTTCGTCGAACTGCCGAAAGTGGGCAAGTCCTTCACCGCCGGCGACGACGCCGCAGTGGTCGAATCGGTCAAGGCCGCCAGCGACATCTACGCGCCGGTATCGGGCGAAGTGGTGGCCGTCAACGACGCCGTGGCCGCCGCCCCGGAATCGATCAACGCCGACGCCTATTCGGCCTGGCTGTTCAAGCTCAAGCCTGCCGACGCCGGCTCCATCAACGGCCTGCTCGACGCAGCCGCCTACGGCAAGACCACCGCCGAATAAGCGCCCTTCCCCCGCCTTTCATTCCAACCGGCTGCGCGTGCCCATCCGGCGCGCGCCGCCAGCATCTTTCCGGCCCTGACTATGACCCGCACCAGCCTGACCCAACTCGAAGCACGCGACGCCTTCATCCCGCGCCACATCGGCCCTTCCGAATCCGAACAGGCGGCGATGCTGTCGGTCCTCGGCTACGCCTCGCGCGCCGCCCTGATCGACGCCATCGTGCCGCCTAACATCCGCAGCAAGAGCCGGCTCGCCATGGGCGAGTTCTACGAGCCGCTGCCGGAGCAGGCGGCGCTGGGCAAGCTGAAAGCGATCGCGGGCAAGAACAAGGTCATGCGTTCGATGATCGGCCAGGGCTACTACAACACCCACACGCCGGGCGTCATCCTGCGCAACATCTTCGAAAACCCGGCCTGGTACACCGCCTACACCCCGTACCAGCCCGAGATCTCGCAGGGCCGCCTGGAAGCGATCCTGAACTTCCAGCAGATGATCACCGACCTGACCGGCATGGGCATCGCCAACTCGTCGATGCTCGACGAAGGCACCGCCGCCGCCGAAGCGATGACGCTGATCCAGCGCGTCGGCAAGTCGGCCTCGAATGTGTTCTACGTGGCCGACGACGTGCTGCCGCAGACCCTGGAAGTGGTGCAGACCCGCGCGCTGCCGATCGGCGTCGAAGTGCGCGTCATCCCGGCCGCCGCGATCGGCGACCTGAACGAGCCATGCTTCGGCGTGCTGCTCCAGTACCCGGGCGTCAACGGCGACGTGCGCGACTACCGCGCCGCCGTCGAGCACCTGCATGCGGCCGGCGCGATGGTGATCGCCGCCGCCGACCTGCTGGCCCTGACCGTGCTCGCGCCGCCGGGCGAATGGGGCGCCGACGTCGTGGTCGGCAACAGCCAGCGCTTCGGCGTGCCGCTCGGTTTCGGCGGCCCGCACGCCGGCTACCTGGCCACCCGCGACGAATTCAAGCGCAGCATGGCCGGCCGCCTGGTCGGCGTCACCATCGACGCCCAGGGCAACAAGGCCTACCGCCTGGCGCTGCAGACGCGCGAGCAGCACATCCGCCGCGAAAAAGCGACCTCCAACATCTGCACCGCGCAGGTGCTGCTGGCCGTGATGGCCTCGATGTACGCCGTCTACCACGGCCCTGCCGGCCTGGCGCAGATCGCCAACCGCGTGCACCGCTACACCAACATCCTGGCGGCCAAGCTGGGCCAGCTGGGCTACAAGATCGTCAACGCCACCTACTTCGACACGCTGACCATCGCCACCCCGCGCGCGGACGAACTGCATGCGATCGCGGCCGACAAGGGCGTGAACCTGCGCCGCATCGACGCCGGCCATGTCGGCCTGTCGCTCGACGAAACCACCACCCGCGACGACATCGCGCTGCTGTGGACGATCTTCTCGCACGGCGTATCGAGCGCGCCCGCCTCGCCCGGCTTCGATGCCATCGAAGCGAGCGCGCAGGCTGCGTATCCGGAAAATCTGGCGCGCACCAGCGCCTTCCTGACCCACCCGACCTTCCACCGCTACCACGCCGAGCACGAGATGCTGCGCTACCTGCGTTCGCTGGCCGACAAGGACCTGGCGCTGGACCGCACCATGATCCCGCTCGGTTCGTGCACGATGAAGCTGAACGCGACGTCCGAGATGATCCCGGTGACCTGGCCCGAGTTCTCCAACATCCACCCGTTCGCGCCGGACGCGCAGACCGTCGGCTACCGTGAAATGATCGGCCAGCTCGAAGAGATGCTGTGCGCGGTGACCGGCTACGCCGCGATTTCGCTGCAGCCGAACGCCGGCTCGCAGGGCGAGTACGCGGGCCTGCTGGTGATCAAGGCCTACCACGAGTCGCGCGGCGAAGGCCACCGCAACATTTGCCTGATCCCGTCGTCGGCGCACGGCACCAACCCGGCATCGGCCAACATGGTCGGCATGCAGGTGGTGGTGACCGCCTGCGACGCCAAGGGCAACGTCGACCTGGCCGACCTGAAGGCCAAGGCCGAGAAGCACAGCGCCAACCTGGCCTGCGTGATGGTGACCTACCCGTCGACCCACGGCGTGTTCGAGGACGGCATCACCGAACTGTGCGACATCGTCCACTCGCACGGCGGCCAGGTGTACATCGACGGCGCCAACATGAACGCGCTGGTCGGCGTGGCGGCGCCGGGCAGCTTCGGCGGCGACGTCAGCCACCTGAACCTGCACAAGACCTTCTGCATTCCGCACGGCGGCGGAGGCCCTGGCGTCGGCCCGATCGGCGTCGGCGCGCACCTGGCCAAGTTCCTGCCGAACCAGCGTTCGAGCGGCTACACGCGCGACGCGGCCGGCATCGGCGCGGTCAGCGCGGCGCCGTACGGCTCGGCCAGCATCCTGCCGATTTCGTGGATGTACATCGCGATGATGGGCGGCGAAGGGCTGACGGCGGCGACCGAGACCGGCATCCTGGCGGCCAACTACATCGCGCGCCGCCTGGCGCCGCACTATCCGGTGCTGTACTCGGGGCATGACGGCCTGGTGGCGCACGAATGCATCCTGGACCTGCGTCCGATCACCGACGCGACCGGCATCAGCAACGAGGACGTGGCCAAGCGCCTGATGGACTTCGGCTTCCATGCGCCGACGATGAGCTTCCCGGTGCCTGGCACCCTGATGATCGAGCCGACCGAGAGCGAATCGAAGGTCGAGATCGACCGCTTCATCGACGCGATGATCGCGATCCACGCCGAGATCGTCAAGGTCGAGCGCGGCGAGTACGACAAGATGGACAATCCATTGAAGGGTGCGCCGCACACGGCCGAAGTGGTGACGGCGGACGTATGGGAGCACAAGTACAGCCGCGAAGCGGCGGCGTTCCCGGTGGCGTCGCTGCGCAAGCAGAAGTACTGGCCGCCGGTCGGCCGCGCCGACAACGTGTACGGCGACCGCAACCTGTTCTGCGGGTGCGCGCCGATCGGCGATTACGAGTAAAAGGCAACAGCGCGGCTGGAGCGCCGCGGCGAGCCCTCGTGCATCATGTGCCGGCCCGGTTATACGGGCCGGTTTTTTTGATTATGGGGCGGGAAAGTTTCCTGGCATCGGCGGCGTATATGCCCTCCTTAACGTAACGATGGAATGTCGAGAACGGCCAATCAATCACCTTCGCGACGTACCCATGTTTTACGGGATTCAAGTGGACGTAGTTGATGTGCGCTATATAGTCCGCCTCGCTTGAGATAGTGTGTTCCCAGAATCGGCGTTGCCAAATACCCCGCTCGTTTCGCCGGCGGAGCGATGCTGTCGACTTTCCCACTTCCGGGATCGACCTGGAAAATCTGCCCTTGATGTCCCTCCACCGTCCCGCATAGTCGAGGTCCCCTTCCGGCAAGGTCCAGACACAATGCATATGTTCCGGCAGTATGACCCACGCGTCGATATGAAACGGATGAAGCCGGCGCACGGCGGACAGCGAGCTACGCAGTTCAACAATGCGATGAACTAGTAAGGAACTCGCACGGTCCGCAAGATTCACCGTAAAAAAATAGCACCCGCCGCCCACATAATTGCGCCGATACCGGGCCACCCCTCACCCCCGCTTCGACGCCAGCCGCAGCTTCGGCTTGCCGCCGCCGAACGCCGGCGGCTCCGGCAGCGGCGGGACGTTTTCGTCGAGCTTGAAGGCCGATACCGCGCGCGACAGGCTGTGCGCCTGCTCCTGCAAACTCGCCGCCGCCTGCGCCGCCTGCGTCACCAGTGCCGAATTCTGGTGGCTCATCTGGTCCATCTGCAGGATCGCGTCGTTCACCTCGTCCAGCCCGCTCGCCTGCGCCGCATTCGCGCTGCGGATCTGCTCGATCAGGTCGGCCACCTGCTGCACCGACGCCGCGATCCCCGCCATGCTGTCGCCCGCCGCGCTGGCGCTCGCGCTGCCGCCCTCGATCTCGGCCACCGACTGCACCACCAGCGACTTGATCTCGCGCGCCGCCGCCGCCGAACGCTGCGCCAGCGCCCGCACCTCGGCCGCCACCACCGCGAACCCGCGTCCATGGTCCCCGGCCCGCGCCGCCTCCACCGCCGCGTTCAACGCCAGGATGTTGGTCTGGTCCGCGATCCGGTCGATCACCCCGACGATCTCGACCACCTTGCGCGAACTGCCCTTGAGCGTGTCCATCGTCAGCACCAGCCGCCCCACCTCGTCGCCGCCCTGCTGCGCCAGGTCCGACGCGCTCGCCGCCAGCCGGTTGGCCACCAGCGCGCTGCTGGCGCTCCTGCTTAGCGACCTGGCCAGCCCTTGCACCGACGGCACCTCCGGCGCGCCGACGGCGCTCGCCTGGCCCAGTCCGATCTCGCGCGAGGCGCTGTCGATCGAGCGCGCCGTCTCCAGGATCGTGCGCAAGGTCGCGTTCAGGCCGCGGATGCTGGTGTCGAGCGCGCGCGCGGTGTCGCCGATCTCGTCGCGGCCATAGCTGCGCGGCTTGACGGTCAGGTCGCCGCTGGCCAGGTCGAGCGCGGAGCGGCCGATCTCGCCCACTTCCCGCAGCAGCGCCCGGCGCACCGCCATCGTGATCAGCAGCGACAGCACAATCGACAGCAGCACCACCGCCGGCATCACGGTCGACACTACCTTGAAATCGGCAGCGGCGCTGCCCGAGGCGCGCTCGCTCAGTTCCTGCTCCAGCCGGGTCAGCTCGCCCAGCCGCAGCGCCACCACCTCGAAGGCGCGCTCGGCCTTCCACATCGCGTTCGCGCTCATCGACATGTCGGCCTGCGACAACTCGATCACGTCCAGCACCGCCTTCACGTACAGCGCCTGCGCGGCCTCGGCCTGCTCGATGAAGCGCCGCTCGGCGCTGCCGGGCGCGGCGACCTTGGTCAGGGCCGCGAAGCGGCGGTCGATCGCGTTGTGGCGCTGGTGCAGGCCGCGCACCAGCGCGTCCACCCTGGTGCGCGAGAAGCTGGCGTTGATCCAGGTGAGCAGCTGGTAAATCTGGGTATGCGCATGGTGGGCGTCGGACACCAGCTCCTGGGCCGCGCGGATATTCGCGGCGCGCTGCTGGACGATGGTTTCGAGCGACTGGTTCTGGCGCACCATCGCGTAGTAGGCGCCGCACGACAGCGCCACCAGCAGGATCAGCACGACCCCGGGCGCGAGCAGCAGCTTGGGGCCGATCCGAAGTCTGCCGAGCATGGTCAGTTCTTGTAGATGCCGGCTTCGAGGGCGACGTCGCCGACCCGCAGCACATAGGTGGATTTCGGCTCGACCTTGCCCGATTCGGGGTTGAGGAATTTGTACTCGACCCAGCCCTTGCCCGGCCCCCTGGCCACCGCCAGCATCTCGTGGCGGAAGGCCTTGCCGTCGGCGTCCGGCACGTCGAGCAGGTATTTGCCGACCAGCGCGCGGGTCGGGTGCGCCAGCGTGATGCCGCTCTTGATGTCGCGCAAGGCCAGGTACAGCGAACCCTGGTGGAAGGCGGGATCGCGCGCCATGATGCGCTCGATCATGCGCTCCCGGCCATTGCTCTTCAGATAAGCCGCGCCCCGTTCGGCCATCGCCACCGCGTCCTTCGCGGCCGGCCTGGGCAGGCTTGGCCCGCCGCCGGCGCCCGCGCAGCACAGCAGCAGGCCCAGCAAGGCCATGGTTCGGCGTGTCGTTGTCATGCGGCCCTTTCCTTTCCGAAGCGCATTAATCACTGTACGCGGCGCCGGGACGGGGAATTTGCGCCTTGTCAAGGCCAGCAAAATTGCGACAGAAAGGCATGGCAAAAAGCAATTTTCGCTATACAAGCAGCAAACTAAATGACAATATGTTGATGTACGTCAATGCCACGCTCCCCCTGGGCAAACCATGCGAGATTGCCTCACTGCTGCACCGCCCGCGCGCCTGCGCAAGCTGGCGCTCGCGCTTGTCCTGCCCTGCGCCGGCGCGCTGGCCGCCAACCAAGCGCAAGACCTGACCACGCTCCCCTTCGAACAGTTGCTGTCGATGGAGGTGTACAGCGCTTCGCGCTTCGTGCAGAAGGCCAGCGAAGCGCCATCGTCGGTGACGGTGGTGACCGCGGCCGACATCCGCAGCTTCGGCTGGCGCACGCTGGCCGACGTCGCGCGCAGCGTGCGCGGCATGTACCTTGCCGACGACCGCAACTACAGCTATGCCGGGGCGCGCGGCTTCCAGCGCCCGGGCGACTACAACACCCGCTTCCTGCTGCTGGTCGACGGCAACCGCATCAACGACCCGGTCTACGACCAGGCCCCGATGGGCGGCGAGTTCCCGCTCGAGCTGGACCTGATCGAGCGCATCGAGTTCGTCCCCGGCCCCGGTTCCTCGGTGTTCGGCTCGAATGCCCTGTTCGGCGTGATCAACGTCATCACCCGCAAACCGGGCGCCGCGCCGGACAGCCGCGTCGCGTTCGAGGCCGGCTCGTTCGGCACCCGCCAGGCCAGCGCGCGCACCGCCTTGCGCAGCGGCGGCGGGGTCGACATCGTGCTCGGCGCCAGCCGCTACCTGAGCGACGGCCAGGACCTGTACTTCCGCGAATTCGATACCCCGGCCGACAACCACGGCGTGGCCGTCGGCCTCGACTGGGAACAGCGCAGCCGCGTCTACGCCAGCGCCAGCGCCGGCCCATGGAGCGTGTCGCTGATCCACGCGCGGCGCACCAAGGGGATCCCGACCGCGTCCTTCAACCAGCCTTTCAACACGCCGGGCAGCTACACCATCGACCAGCAAAGCTATGCCTCGCTGGCCTGGAGCGGCAGCCTCGGCGCCCACGAAGAGGTGCTTGCGCGGGTGCTGGCCGGGCGCTACGAATCGGTCGGCGACTACCTCTACCCCGACGCCAGCGTCAACCACGACGGCAGCAAGGCGGCATGGTGGAGCACCGAGCTAAAGCTCGTCAGCACGCGCTGGCGCGGACACAAGCTGGTGGCCGGGCTCGATCATGAACATGATTACCGCCTGCTGCAGTTCACGTACGACCGCGCGCCGCATGCCAGCATCCTCGACGACCGCCGCAGCGCGCGCCGGCTCGGGCTGTACGTGCAGGACGAGATCGCGCTGAGCGGCGCGCTGCGCGCCAACCTGGGCCTGCGCCACGACCGCGTGACCGGGCTCGACGGCGTGACCAGCCCGCGCGCCGCGCTGATCCTGCAGTGCGGTCCGGACACCATCGCCAAGCTGGTGCACGGGGCCGCGTTCCGCGCCCCGAACAGCTACGAAAAGCACTATGCCTACCCCGGTCCCGGCGGCCAGCTGGCCAACCCGCAGCTGCGCAAGGAACGCGTGGCCTCGACCGAACTGGTGCTGGAGCGCCAGCTGGGCGTGGACGCGCGCCTGACGGCGACCGCCTTCCACAACAGCGCCAGCAGCCTGGTGACCCTGCTCGAGGACCCGGCCACCGGCACCACCCGCTTCGAGAACGCGCCCGCGCTGCATTTGCGCGGCGCCGAGCTCGAACTGGAGCAGCGCTGGCGCTCCGGCGCCATGCTGCGCGCCAGCTACAGCCAGGCCAGCCTGCACGGCGGCGGCGCCGCGGGCCAGTCCAGCGCGCCGGCGCGCCTGGCCAAGCTGAACCTGGCGCTGCCGCTGGGCCATGGCTGGCGCGCCGGCGCCGAAGCCCAGCATGTGGGCGCGCGCCACGGCATGGCCGGCGCGGTCGGCGGCTACTGGCTGGCCAACCTGAACCTGGTGTCCGGCCGCCTGGCGGGCGCCGGCGAACTGTCGCTCGGCCTGTACAACCTGTTCGACCGCGCCTATGCCGACCCGGCCGCGCCCGAGCACCGCCAGGCCAGTCTGGCGCAGGACGGGCGCAGCGTGCGCGTGAGGCTGGCGTATGCATTCTGACCGCGCCCGGCGCCGCGCACGGCTGGCCCTGGCCGCGGCGCTGCTGTGCTGCGCGGGCCAGGCGCGCGCGGCCGGCGAGCCGGTGCCGGAACCGGACCTGAAGGCCGCCTTCGTGTTCAACTTCACCGTGTTCACCGAATGGCCGCAGGAAGTGCTGGCGGCGGGCGAGCCGATCCGCGTGTGCGCCAGCCCCGGCGCGCCGCTGTTCGCCTCGCTCGCGCGCCTGGCCGACAAGGTCGTCAACGGCCACAGGCTGGCGCTGCGCCAGGCCGGCCCCGGCCTGGCCGGCGCCAGCCTGCGCAGCTGCCACGTGCTGGTGCTCGGCAGCGCCGACCGCGAGCGCTGGAGCCAGCTGCGGCGCGAGCTGGCCGGCGCCCACGTGCTGACCGTGTCCGACGACAGCGTGATCAGCGCCGACGGCGCCGTGATCGGCATGTCGGTCGAGAACCAGCGGATCGGCTTCGACGTCGACATGGGGGCGGCGCGCGGCGCACGGCTGACCCTCAGCTCCAAGCTGCTGCGCCTTGCCAGGAGCGTCCAGTGAAGCCGAACGAACCCGTCCGCCCGGTGCGCATGCTGGGCAAGAAGATGGCGCTGACCAACATCCTGATGGCGGGATCGGCCCTGTGCGTGGCCAGCATCGCGCTGATCGCGTTCCAGTTCCTGGCCCTGCGCGGCGAAATGGTCGACGACCTGCGGGTCCAGGCCCGCATCATCGGCAACAACAGCAGCGCCGCCCTGATGTTCGGCGACGCCAGCGCCAGCGAGGAAACCCTGGGCGGGCTGGCGGTGTCGCCGACGGTCGAGGCGGCCGCCGTGTTCGACGCCAGGGGCGTCGCGCTGGCCCACTACCGGCGCGGCGGCGCGGCGCGCCTGGCGCCGCCGGCGCCGGCGCTGGTGCAGGCCGGCCACGAATACCACCTCGGCCATGTCGACATCGCCGAGCCGGTCCGCGTCAACAACCAGCAGGCCGGCCTGGTGCTGATCCGCAGCTCGTTCGAGCAGCTCTATTCGCGCCTGCTGACCTATGCCGGCCTGACCCTGCTGGTGGCGCTCGGCTCGCTGGCGCTGGCCTATGGCCTGATGTCGTCGATGCGGCGCGCGGTGCGGCGCGCCGAAGCCCACCTGCACTTCCTGGCCCATGTCGATTCGGTCACGACCCTGCCCAACCGCCACGAATTCAACGAGCGGCTCGAATTCGCACTGCTGCGCGCCGCGCGCCACGAGACCGCGGTCGGCCTGCTGCTGCTCGACCTGGACAACTTCAAGGTGGTCAACGACACGCTCGGCCACGACAGCGGCGACGTGCTGCTCAAGCTGGTGGCCGAGCGGCTGGTGGCGACCCTGCGCAGCAGCGACGTGATCTGCCGCATCGGCGGCGACGAATTCGTCGTCATCGTCGAGCCGGCCGACGACACGGCCGAGGCGGACGAGGTGGCGCGCAAGATCCTGGCCGCGCTGGCCGCCCCGTTCGAGGTCGAGGGCCACCACTTGCACATGAGCGCCAGCATCGGCGTGAGCCTGTACCCGCGCGACGCGCTCGATGCGCGCACGCTCACGCGCAGCGCCGACACCGCGATGTACCATGCGAAGAGCCGCGGCAAGAACGCGTTCGAGGTATTCCAGCCCGAGATGGCGCTGCGCGCCCAGAAGCGCCTGAAGATCGAAGCCAACCTGCGCCGCGCGCTGGCCAAGGACCAGCTGCAGCTGCACTACCAGCCGCAGGTCGACCTGCGCAGCGGCCGCGTGGTCGGAGTCGAGGCGCTGCTGCGCTGGCACTGCAAGGAGCTGGGCCAGGTCAGCCCGGCCGAGTTCATCCCGGTGGCGGAGGAAACCGGCGTGATCGTCGAACTGGGGCGCTGGGTGCTGCAGACCGCCTGCCGCCAGGCGGCGGCCTGGCGCGAGCAGGGCCTGCTCGACTCGATCGAGCACGTCGCGGTCAACCTGTCGGCGCGCCAGACGCGCGACGCCGGCCTGATGGACGACATCAGCGACATCCTGGCCGAGACCCGGCTGCCGCCGCGCCTGCTGGAGCTGGAGATCACCGAGGGCGTGCTGATGGAAAACGTGCATGCCAACCTCGACCTGCTGCAGCGGCTGCAGGCGGCCGGGATCCACCTGTCGATCGACGACTTCGGCACCGGCTACTCGTCGATGTCCTATCTGAAGCGCTTCCCGATCGACCAGCTCAAGATCGACCGCAGCTTCGTGCATGACGTGCCGGGCGACGGCGAGGCGATCGCCACCGCGATCATCGCGATGGCGCACAGCCTGGGGCTGACGGTGGTGGCGGAAGGGGTGGAGACGGCGGGCCAGCTCGAGTTCCTGCGGCGCGCCGGCTGCGACATCATGCAGGGCTTCTACTTCGCGCGGCCGATGCCGGCTGAGGAAATAACGGCGCTGCTGCGCAGCGAGCGCGAGCCGGCGGTCGAAGGCGTGTAAACAGGCGTAGGGTGGATAAGGCCGGAGGCCGCCATCCACCCTACCCCAGCTTCGCCGCGTGCTCGCGCGTGGCGTGGAAGGTCAGCTTCGGCCAGCGCTCCTCGGTCAGGCGCAGGTTCACGTTCGAGGTGGCCAGGTAGGCCATGTTGCCGGCCGCGTCGTAGGCGACGTTGTGCCCAAGCGCCGCCTCGAAATCGGCCAGCACCCGCTTGTCCTCGCCCGACACCCAGCGCGCGCTGCTGATGCTGGTGCCTTCGAACACGGCGTCGACGCCGTATTCGTTGAGCAGCCGGCTGGCCACCACTTCGAACTGCAGCACCCCGACCGCGCCGAGCACCAGCTCGCCGCCCTGGACCGGCTTGAACACCTGCACCGCGCCCTCCTCGCCCAGCTGCTGCAAGCCCTTGTGCAGCTGCTTGATCTTGAGCGGATTGCGGATCCGCACCGAGCGGAAGAAGTCCGGCGCAAAATACGGAATGCCGGTGAAGGCCAGCACTTCGCCTTCGGAGAAGCTGTCGCCGATCTGCATGTTGCCGTGGTTCGGCAGGCCGATGATGTCGCCCGCGTAGGCTTCCTCGACCTGCTCGCGCGAAGAGGCCATGAAGGTCACCACCGACGATACCTTGATCTCGCGCCCCAGGCGCAGGTGCTTGACCTTCATGCCGCGCTCGAAGCGCCCCGAACACACGCGCAGGAAGGCGATGCGGTCGCGGTGGGCCGGGTCCATGTTCGCCTGGATCTTGAAGACGAAGCCGGAAAACGGCTGCTCGTCCGGTTTCACGGTGCGCACGGTGGCGTCGCGTTCGCGCGGCGCCGGGGCCCAGTCGACCAGCGCCGACAGGATCTCGCGCACGCCGAAGTTGTTGATGGCCGAGCCGAAGAACACCGGCGTCTGCACCCCCGACAGGAAGCGCTCCAGGTCGAACGGATGCGAGGCGCCGTGCACCAGCTCCACTTCCATGCGCAGCTGGTCCATTTCGAGCGGGAACATCTCCTGCAGGCGCGGATTGGCGATCCCCTTGATCACCTCGAAGGCGCCGTCGGCCTTTTCGTCGCCGGCCTTGAACAGCATGATCTCGTCGTTGATCAGGTGGTACACGCCGCGGAAGTTCTTGCCCATGCCGATCGGCCAGGTCACCGGCGCGCATTCGATCTTCAGCACCGATTCGAGTTCGTCGAGCAGTTCGAGCGGATCGCGGCACTCGCGGTCAAGCTTGTTCATGAAGGTGACGATCGGCGTATTGCGCATGCGGCACACCGCCAGCAGCTTGATCGTCTGCGCTTCCACGCCCTTGGCCGCGTCGATCACCATCAGCGCCGAGTCGACCGCGGTCAGCACGCGGTAGGTGTCTTCCGAGAAGTCCTGGTGGCCCGGCGTGTCGAGCAGGTTGATCACATGGTCGCGGTGCTCGAACTGCATCACCGAGGACGCCACCGAAATGCCGCGCTGCTTCTCGATCTCCATCCAGTCGGACGTCGCATGGCGCCCGCTCTTGCGCGCCTTGACGGTGCCGGCCATCTGGATCGCGCCCGAGAACAGCAGCAGCTTCTCGGTCAGCGTGGTCTTGCCGGCGTCCGGGTGGGAAATGATGCCGAAGGTGCGGCGGCGCGCCACTTCGCGGGCGATCGCGGCCGGCGCCTTGGCGCTGCGCGCGCCGCTGTCGGCGCTGTCGGGGGTGGATGCTGCGGTGTCGTCGGCCATATTGTCAGCCATTGCATGGCCCTCGCGAAAAACCTTCGATTTTACCGGTTCCTGCCCCTTCTGTGTGAAGCGATCGCGCCCGGCGGCCTGCGCGACCGCCCTTGCACATTCATAAAATGTTGCTTTGTCAGCTTTTTGTCAGCAATTTCTCAGGGTAATGCAAGATAGAGTGTTTATACTGGGCAACATAATCAAGTATCCCCACCTACTGGAGAGACAGGCATGACGCTCAACCGCACTTCGCCGCATTCCGCCCTGGCCCGCGGCTTCACCCTGATCGAGCTGCTGGTGGTGGTCGCGATCGTCGGCATCATCGCCGCGATCGCCTACCCCTCGTATGTCAATTACCTGATCAAGGGCAGCCGCGCCGCCGCCCAGTCCTACCTGCTGGACCTGTCGCTGGCCCAGCAGCAGTACCTGGCCGACAACCGCACCTATGCCGACACCCTCGCCAAGCTGAACGTGCCGCAGCCGTCCAACGTCAGCGACATCTATACGGTCGCCGATCCGGTCATCACGGCCAGCCCGCCGACCTTCAGCATGTCGGCAGTGCCGCGCACGACCAAGCGCAACAAGGACGACGGCACGCTGACCATCACCCATACCGGCGCCAAGTCGCCGGCAGGCAAATGGTAATCCTGCCCGCCCGCCGCGCCGCGCAACGCGCCGCCGGCTTCACCATGCCGGAACTGCTGGCGGTGGTGGCGATCATGGCGATCCTGGCCGCCGTGGCGGCGCCCTCGCTGAGCGACTTGATCATGTCGCAGCGCCTGAAAAGCAGCAGCGCCGAGCTGCACACGGCGCTGATGCGGGCGCGCAGCGAAGCGGTCAAGCGCAATATGGACGTGACCCTGCGCCCGGTCACCGCCAACAGCTGGCAGTCCGGCTGGACCATCGCCAACCCGAACACCGCCGGCGCCAACCTCGAGGAACATGGCGCGCTCAAGGACGTGACGGTCACCGGGCCCGGCACCGTGACCTACCGGTCGAACGGCCGCCTGCGCAACACCACCGTGCTGCAATTCGAAGTGACCTCGGCCAAGGGCCAGAAACGCTGCATCGACGTCGACCTGTCCGGCCGCCCCTACCTGAAATCGAGCGCCTGCCCACCATGAACGCCATGCCCCCCCTCCCATCCGCCCGGCGCCAGGCCGGCACCACGCTGATCGAAGTGCTGGTCACGGTGCTGCTGCTGGCCTTCGGCCTGCTCGGCATCGCCGCCTTCCAGGCCAAGTCCCAGGTCGGCGCCATCGAAGCCTACCAGCGCGCCCAGGCCGTCGTGCTGCTGGAAGACCTGCAGGCGCGCATCAGCGGCAACCCGGCCGGCTCGGCCGAGTACGTGACCACTTCCGCGCTCGGCACCGGCACCACCGCCACCGACTGCAGCGCGGCGGCGGCCGGCAGTGCGCGCGACAAGTGCGAATGGAGCGCCATGCTGCGCGGCGCCTCGGAATCGCAGGGCACCACGAATGTCGGCGCGATGATCGGCGCGCGCGGCTGCATCGACCTGGTCCAGGCGCGCAACCCTGCCAAGGGCGTTTGCACTCCCGGCATCTACCGCGCCACCGTGGCCTGGCAGGGCCTGCACAAGACCACTGCGCCGACCCTGCTGTGTGGCAAGGACGCCTACGGCGGCGCCGACAACGACACGATGCGGCGCGCGATCTCGGTGCGCATCGCCATCGGCACGCCGGACTGCTAACCATGCCCCCTACCATGCACACCTCAACCCAACCCCGCCGCCAGCGCGGCTTCTCGCTGCCGGAACTGATGGTGGCCGTGACGATCGGCCTGGTCATCCTGGCCGGCATGGCGACCTTGTTCGTCAGCAACAGCAAGACCCAGGCCGAGGTGGAAAAATCCAACCGCCAGGTCGAGAACGGCCGCTTCGGCATCCAGCTGCTCTCCGGCGACCTGCGCAATGCCGGTTTCCTCGGCGAGTTCGATCCGACCGTGCTGGCCACGCCGGCGGCCATGCCCAATCCGTGCACGGCGACGCTGGCCAGCCTGGTCGCGGCGCTGCCGCTGCACGTGCAGGGCTACGACAATGTCAGCGCCACCACGCTCAGCTGCCTGCCCGATGCCAAGCCCGGGACCGACGTGATCGTCGTGCGCCACACCGCCACCTGCCTGGCCGGCGCCGCCAACTGCGACGCCGCCGACAACGAAGGCCCCTATTTCCAGGCCTCGCTGTGCTACAACGGCTCCGAACTCAATTCGGGCAACACCGCCAGCTTCTATTCGCTCGGCATCCAGTCCGGCGGCCTGGACCGTCACAAGAAGGACTGCACCGAAACGGCCGGCAGCGGCACGCTGGCCAGCTACCGGCGCCTGCTGACCCATATCTACTACGTCGCCAATGACGACAAGCCCGGCGACGGCGTGCCGACGCTCAAGCGCGCCGAGCTCAGCGCCACTGGCGCCGACCTGGCCGTGGCCTCCTCGTCCCAGGTCAACGGCATCGAGAACATGCAGCTCGAGTACGGCATCGACACCAGCGCCGACGGCGTGGCCGATATCTACGCGGCGGTGCCGGACACGGCCAACGGCTGCGCGCTGGTCCTGTGCGCCGCCGAGAACTGGCGCAATGTGGTGTCGGTCAAGGTCCACCTGCTCGCGCGCAACCTGGAAAAGACCACCGGCCACAGCGACACCAAGACCTATACGCTGGGCCGCAATGCCGCCGGCACCCTGCAGACCACCACCGCCACCGAAGACGCCTACAAGCGCCACGTATTCCAGTCGCAGATCGGCCTGCCCAATCCCGCCGGAAGGAAAACCCCATGAACCCGAACCGACACCAGGACGGCATGACCCTGATCATGGCCCTGATCATGCTGGTCGTGCTGACCCTGCTTGCCCTGACCAGCTTCAACCTGGGCAAATCGAACCTGCAGGTGGTCAGCAACATGCAGCAGCGTGACGAGGCGATTGCCGCGGCCAGCGAGGTCATCGAGGAAACCATCTCGAAGAAGTTCTTCGAAGATACCACCAGCATCCTGGCCAATCCCTGCAACGGCGTGGCCAATTCGCGCTGCATCGACACCAACGGCGACGGCGTCCAGGACGTCACGGTCACGCTGACGCCGCGGCCGACCTGCATCAAGGCCCAGATCATCAAGACTTCCGCGCTCGACCTCGAAGTCGAGGAAGACCAGGCCTGCATCGTCGGCACGTCGCCGGACAAAGGCGGCATGGCGGGCGCCAATGCCGGCAACTCGCTGTGCGCCAACAGCGTATGGGAAGTCAACGCGGTTGCCACCGACAACGTGACCCAGGCTGCCGTCGTCGTGACACAGGGCGTCGCCGTGCGCGTGCGCGATTCCGATATTTCCGAGAACTGCCCTTAACCGAAGGGGAATGCCATGAACCGCAACAAACTGACCCGACTGGCCGCGCTGATGCTGTGCGGCGGCCTGCTTGGCCTGCCGCTCGGCGCGCGCGCCGACGACATCGACATCTTCACCGGCGCCTCGGCCGGCACCAAGGCCAACCCGCGCATCCTCGTCGTGCTCGACAACACCTCGAACTGGGCGCGCCAAAGCCAGCAATGGCCGGACGGTTCCACCCAGGGCGCCTCCGAAGCGCGGGCGATCTCGCTCCTGCTCGACGAAATGGACGACAAGGTCAGCTTCGGCCTGATGGAATTCGTGGTCGGCGGCAACGCCAACAACAACGGCGGCTTCGTCCGCGCCCACGTGCTGCCGATGGACAGCACCAACAAGGCCTACGCCAAGACCGAGCTGAACAAGATCATCGCCGGCATCAATACGCCGGCCGAAAAGCGCAACTCGAACACCGAGTACGGCAACCTGATGTGGGACGTGTACAACTATTTTTCCGGCCTGACCTCGCATGACCCGGGCGCGGTGACCAGCACCGCCCACGCGGCGGGCTATACCACCCCCTACACCACCTTCAAGTCGCCGCTGACGGCCGACAATCTGTGCGGCAATACCTACGTCATCTTCATCGGCAACCCGAATTCGTCCGGCCCGGCGAATGACGATGCCGCCAACACCACCGCGCTGGCGGCCATCAATGGCGAGTCGAACGGCAGCGGCGGCTACGTGCCGGTGCCCCAGCTCGGTTTGCCGAACTACAGCAGCACCAGCACCACGACGAATGTCGAGATCGGCGTGACCGGCAGTTGCTACGCCACCGCCACGGCCGCCGGCGCCGCCCTGCTGATCCCGGCCACCGCCACGATCTGCGCCACCTACACCGAGGGCTGCACGATCGGCGCGGCGCTGCCCGTCACCGCGTCGGCCTGCCCGTCCAACACCTTCCAGTACAAGATGATCGGCACCGACATCGAGATCGTGACCGTGCCCTCGTCCACCACGGTGCCCGATACCGGCCCGCGCAACGCCGACGAATGGGCCCAGGTGATGTTCCGCCGCGGCGTACAGATGGGTACCTCGACGGTGCGCCCTTCGGTGTCGACCTACACCATCGACGTCTACAACAAGCAGCCGAACGCCGAGCACACCAAACTGCTGCTGAGCATGGCGCAGAACGGCAATGGCCGCTATTTCGCCGCCAAGAACGAGCAGGCCATCCTCGACGCGCTCAAGACCATCCTGTCCGAGATCCAGGCGGTGAACAGCACCTTCGCCTCGACCTCGCTGCCGGTCAACGCGACCAACCGTTCGCAGAACAAGAACGAAGTGTTCATCGGCATGTTCCGGCCCGACAAATGGTCGAAGCCGCGCTGGTTCGGCAACCTCAAGCGTTACCAGCTGGTCGCCACGGGCGCCAACATCGAACTGGGCGACTTCAACGGCAACGAGGCGGTCAACGCGCAAACCGGCTTCGTCACGCCGTGCGCGCAAAGCTGGTGGGGCACCGACAGCGGCGAATACTGGCGCGGCCTGGGGATCGACCCTGATCCGAAAAGCAATTGCACCACCAACGCCACCCTCAGCCCCTACTCGGACATCCCGGACGGCTCCTTCGTGGAAAAAGGCGCCGTGGCGCAGGTCCTGCGCCAGGGCAACGTCGGCGGCGTCACCACCAGCAAGGCGGTCAACCGCAACGTCTACACCGTCAAGGATGGCGTGATGGCCGACTTCACCGCCGCCAACACCGGCCTGTCGGAAGACCTGGTCAAGTACCTGCGCGGCGAAGACGTCAACAACGAGCGCAAGGCCAACTCGCTGACCTCGACGCGGCCGTCGATCCACGGCGACGTGGTCCACTCGCGCCCGCTGCCGATCAATTACGGCGATGCCGCCGACCAGGGCGTGACCGTGTACTACGGCGCCAATGACGGCACGCTGCGCGCGGTCAACGCCGCCACCGGCGTCGAGCGCTGGGCCTTCATCGCGCCCGAATTCAACCTGCGCCTGTCGCGCATCATGACCAACGCGCCGGTCGTCGCCTATCCGGACAGCAACGGCGTGCTGCCGACCGACGGCGCCACGCGCAAGGATTACTTCTTTGACGGCAATATCGGCGTGTACCAGAACGCCACCATCGGCGTCGGCTCGAAGACCTGGATCTACGCGGCGATGCGGCGCGGCGGCCGCATGGTCTATGCGCTCGACGTGACCAATCCTGCAACGCCGGTCTACAAATGGTCGAAGGGCTGTCCGAACCTGGACAACGACACCGGCTGCACCACCGGCATGGAAGGCATCGGCCAGACCTGGTCGAGCCCGAATGTGCACTTCATCAAGGGCTACTCGGCAACCAACCCGGTGATCGTCATCGGCGGCGGCTACGACAAGTGCGAGGACGAGAACACGGCGACCCCGACCTGCAGCAGCAGCACCAAGGGCGGCTATGTGTACGTGCTGGACGCCTTCACCGGCGCCCTGATCAAGACCTTCACCACCGACCGCGCGGTGGCGGCCGACGTGTCCATGATCGACATGGACAATGACGGCAAGGCGGACTACGCTTATGCGGCCGATACCGGCGGCAACCTGTACCGCTTCGACTTCGTGACGGGGGAGTCGCGCACCGAGCTGGCGGCGGCCCTGTGGACCAAGCGCAAGGTCGCCTACACCGCCGGCGGCGGCCGCAAGTTCCTGTTCACCCCGGCCTTGCTCGGCAACGGCAACTTTGTCTACCTGGCGCTCGGCAGCGGCGACCGCGAGCACCCTTTGCAAGGGCAGTACCCGTACGCCAATGTGACCAACCGCTTCTACGTGTTCAAGGATGACCTGAGGGAAGGCGGCGCGACGCTGGCAGCCGACCTCGATGCGCTGACCGACTACACCACGAATACCGTCTGCAACACGCCCGGCGTCACGCCGCGTTCGGCACTGCGCGGCTGGTTCATGAACCTGAACCAGTACGGCCAGGGCGAGCAGACGGTGACGACCGCCCTGATCGTCGGCGGCATGGTGGCCTTCAGCACCAACCGTCCGTTCCCGCCAGCGACCGGCAGCTGCACCACCTCGCTGGGCCAGGCGCGCGGCTACTGGGTCAACCTGTTCAACGCGTCCGGCGCGATCGGCGTCGACGGCACCTGCGGTGGCGACCGCAGCAATCCATTCGCCGGCGGCGGCCTGCCCCCTTCGCCGGTGCTGGCCCTGAACGTCAGGATCGGCAACCAGTATGAGACGGTGGTGCTGGGCGCCACGCCGAAGACCGGCGGCATTGGTTCCCCGATCGATCCGGTGCCGGTCCCGCCGCCGATCAACGCCAAGCGCAAGAAAGCCTACCGCTACACGTCGGGCGACTAAGCGCGAGCAAGACGAAGGGGCCGGGAAACCGGCCCTTTTTTCATGGCCGCCGCACAACGCGATTCAAGCCGGGAAGCGCACCGAGAAGATGGCGCCGCTGCCGCTCTCGCGGCTGTCGATCGCGACCCTGGCGCCGTGGGCCTGGGCAATGTCGCGCACGATGGCAAGACCGAGGCCGCTGCCGGTGGTCTTGTCGTCGAGCCGCACGAAGCGGGAAAACACCTGCTCGCGCCGGGCCGGGGCGATGCCCGGGCCGGAATCCTCGACCAGCAGCATGCCGTACTGGCCATCCGGGAAGCAGCTGACGGTCACGGTGCCGTCGGCCGGGGTGTAGCGCAGCGCGTTGTCGACCAGGTTGTCGATCAGGTCGCGCAGCAGGAAGCGGTCGCCGTGGATCCGGGTCGGCAGCAGGTTGAAGCCGAGGTCGATCCCCTTCTTGGCCGCCTCGTCGACGAAGAACTGGACCGAGTCGCCGACCAGCTCGGCCAGGTCGAGCGGCTCGAGCCGGGTTTTCTCGAAGCTGGCCGGTTCGGCCCGCGCCAGCGCCAGCAACTGGTTCACCTGGCGGATCATGCGTTCGTTCGATTGCAGCATCAGGCCGGCCGAATGGACGGTCTCCGGATCGGCCGCATGGCGCGCGGCCAGCCATTCGAGCTGCAGCTTCATGCCGGCCAGCGGCGTGCGCAGCTGGTGCGCCACATTGGCCAGGAAGTCGTGCTGGGCGTGCGTGCCCGCCTTGACCCGCCCCAGCAGGTCGTTGAAGGCCGCCACCACCGGCTGCAGCTCGTAGGGCGCGCCCTCGGCCGACACGCCGGCCGGGTCGTGGCCGTCGCGCGCGTCGAGCTGGGCCCGCATGCGCGCCAGCGGGCGCAAGCCATTGGTCACCGAAAACCAGATCAGGCCGACCAGGGTCAGCGAGAACAGCAATTCCATCAGCAGCAGCGAGCGGATCGTGGCCGAACGGATCTGGTGGCGCTTGCGCAGGGTCTTGGCCACGCCGACCTGCAGCGGCACCCCGGCCACGCGCACCGCCAGCGCCGCCACCCGCACCGGCTCGCCGCGCATCGCGGTCTCGAAGGCGGGCGCGGTCGGCGCCGCCGGCGCCAGCGCCGGAAAATCGGAATCGCCCGCCACCAGCTTGCCGGCCGCGCCGCGCACGGCGAAATACACATGGTCGGTCTCGTCGGCGCGCAGCACTTGCTCGGCCTGCGGCGGCAAGTCCAGCACCACCTTGCCGTCGGCCACCCGCAGCCGGGCCGCCAGCGCGCCGGCGGCGTCGGCCAGGCTCTGGTCGAAGGCCAGCTGGGCCGGGGTCCAGGCCAGCGCATAGGTCAGCGCCGCCACCGCCAGGTTGATCAGCAGGATCGGCCCGATCAGCCATTTGAGCAGGCGCAGCCGGATGCTGTTCATTCGCCGCTTTGTTCGAGCATGTAGCCGAAGCCGCGGATGGTGCGGATATTGACGCCGGCGTCGGCGATCTTCAGGCGCAGCCGCGATACGTAGACCTCGACCGCATTCAAGGTCAGGTCGTCGCCCCAGGGCAGGATGGCGTCGATGATCTGCTGCTTCGAGACCACCCGCGCACCATGCTGGAGCAGGTATTCGAGCACCGCCCACTCGCGCACCGACAGGTCGATCACGCGCTCGCCGATGCGGGCGCGCTTGGCGTCGGTGTCGAGCGTGAGCCGGCCCAGCGCCAGCACCGCCGGCTTGGGCGTGTTGCGGCGCGCCAGCGCCTTGATGCGCGCCACCAGTTCGGCGGTGGCGAAGGGCTTGACCAGGTAATCGTCGGCGCCCAGCTCGAGGCCGCGCACCCGGTCCTCGATCGCGTCGCGCGCGGTCAGCAGCAGCACCGGGATGGCGCTGCCGCGCGCGCGCAGGCGGCGCACCACTTCGAAGCCGTCGATCCCCGGCACGCCGATGTCGAGCACGGCCACCGCCACCTCGGCATGCTGCAGCAGCGCGTCGGCCTGGGTGCCGTTGCCGAGCACTTCGACCTGCATGCCATGCCCCTGCAGCACGCGGGTCAGGCCATCGGCCAGGACGGCATCGTCTTCCACCAGTAAAACATGCATGCGGGACTCTCGGTCAGGGGCGATAGCACGCATTATGCGGCAATTCATTACCTTGTCACAATCGTTGGGCATTATTCCATGAAAGAAACTAAATTGCTTTAGGAAACTACCATGAATGCCCTCATCCAGCCCGCCGTGGCCCTGATGCAGCGCCTGCGCCTGCTGCCCAAATTCATCCTCGTCAGCGTCGTCTTCCTGCTGCCGCTGCTGCTGGTCAGCGTCATGCTGGTGGCCGAATTGCACAAGTCGATCGCCGCCAGCGCGCAGGAGCGCAGCGGCCTGGCCGTGATCGGGCGCCTGCAGGCCCTGAGCGCGCTGGTGCAGCAGCAGCGCGGCCTGGAACAGCTGCGCCTGGGCACGCGCGCGGCCGGCACGCCGCTGCCGCTGCGCGCGGCGATCGAGCAGGGTTTCGCCAGCCTGGACGGGGCCGCCGGCGCCGACACGCTGCTGCGCCCCCTGCCCCAGTGGAAGGCCGCGCGCGAAGCCTGGAGCGCGCTCGCCGCCGCCCAGCCAGGCGCCAGCGCGCGCCAGTCCTTCGAACGCCACAGCGCCCTGCTCGCCCAGCTGGGCCGCCTGCGCGGCGCGCTGGCGGCGCGCTCGCAGCTGGCGCTCGACCCGGGCGTGGCCAGCAATGCCCTGATCGACCTGGCCGTGCAGCGCCTGCCCGAGATGGTCGAGCAGCTGTCGGCGATCGCCGCGCGCGGCGCGCCCGTCATCGACACCGGCCTGTTCGAAGGCAATGACGAGCAGCTGGTTGCGGCCGGCATCATGGTCGCGCGCCACGAACTGGAACGCACCCCGGCCCGCTTCGAGGCCGCGCTGCAGGGCGAACCGGCGCTGCAGGCGGCGCTGGCCGGCGCCCCGAAGGTGGTGGCGGGCGCACTGGCCTTCCTCGAGCGCAGCAAGGACGAGGTCAGCAATTCGGTCAACCAGAGCTCGGGCCGGGAATTCCTGGCCGCCGGCTACCACAGCGCCGGGCAACTGGCGGCGCTGGGCGAGCTGGCCGCCGCCGAAGTCGGGCGCATGCTCGACGAACGGGCCGCGCGCGACATCCTGCACCGCCGCCTGGCGCTGGGCGCGACCGCGCTGGCGCTGCTGCTGGCGGCCTGGCTGTTCGTCGGCTTCTACGTGTCGTTCTCGCGCGATATCGGCGCCCTCAACCACGCGGTGGGCCGCGCCGCCCAGGGCGACCTGACGGTCGGCATCGCGTCCCGCTCGCACGATGAAATCGGCGACCTGGTCAACGCCTTCGGCGCCATGGCCGGCGGCCTGGTGGCGCTGGTGGGCGATATCCGGGCCGGCGCCGCCACCATCGGCGAGGCGACCCATGCGATCGCCGACGGCAACACCGAACTGGCGCGCCACACCGAGACCCAGGCCCAGGCGCTGGCGGCCACGGTCGGTTCGATGCGCGCCCTCAGCAGCAACCTGGGACGCAGCGCGGCGCACGCGGCCGAGGGCCGCCAGCTGGCCGGCAGCGCCAGCGCGGTCGCCGTGCGCGGCGGCGCCGCGGTGGCCGAGGTGGTCGCGACCATGGCCTCGATCCGCGCCAGCTCGTACAAGATCGCCGACATCATCGGCGTCATCAACGGCATTGCGTTCCAGACCAATATCCTGGCGCTGAACGCGGCGGTGGAAGCGGCACGCGCCGGCGAACAGGGACGCGGCTTCGCGGTCGTCGCCGCCGAAGTGCGCAACCTGGCGCAGCGTTCGGCCGCGGCCGCGCTCGAGATCAAGAACCTGATCGGCAATTCGGTCAGCACGGTCGATGCCGGCAGCGCGAAGGTGGAGGCGGCCGGCGCGACCATCGAGGAACTGGTGCGCTCGGTGCGCCAGGTCGAGCAGCTGATCGGCGAGATGGACCGCGCCGGCCGCGCCCAGCAGGGCGAGATCGGCCAGCTCGAGCAGGCGATCGCGCGGATCGACGCGATGACCCGCCAGAACGGCCAGCTGGTCCATGCGGCGCATGCAGGCTCGAGCCGCCTGCACGAGGAAACGGACGGGCTGGCGCGCGCGGTCAGCATGTTTACCCTGGAACAGGCCGGGGAAAATACGGCCGAGATCGTCTAGAAGCTGGCTTTTTGCCGGGACTTCCCCCTTTTTCCGGGCATTTTCCGTGGATTTATCCAGTAGGACTGGGCTTACAGAACATCATGCATACAGCCTACATGGGGGCGACTGCTAATCTTATGTTCGGCAACGGACTATGGCTTTAATGTACACATATTGCGATTCACCGCGCTGGGCTGGCGGGCGTCGTCCTGAAGTGTATTAAAGATTAGTGAGGAAAAAATGAACAACACCCAACTTGGTGGTACCGCACAGAAAGCTTCATCGGTAAGCCAGATTCCTGTCAGCACCGAGGAATTAAAAGTTGCGTCCCGGCCAGTTGTCAGCTACAGCGGCACCCAGCAGAACGAATTGCTGGCCGCCCTTCCCCGCCAGGACCTGGAATCGCTGTTCGAGCACCTCGAACTGGTTGCGCTTCCGTTTGGCAAGGAGCTGTTTGAATACGGCAGTAAGCTGGAGAACGTCTATTTTCCCACCACCGCCATCGTTTCCCTGCTGTATGTCATGGAAGATGGCGCCACCACCGAGATCGCCGTGGTCGGCCACGAAGGTGTGGTCGGCGTCTCGCTGTTCATGGGCGAACGCGCGATGTGCAGCGCCGTCGTCCAGAGCGCCGGTTATGGCTACCGCCTCAAGACCCAGTACCTGCGCGATGCCTTCAACCAGGGCGGCGCCCTGCCCCAGTTGCTGATGCGCTACACAAACGCGCTGTTCGCCCAGATGGCCCAGAATGCCGTCGGCGGACGCCACAGTTCGATCGAGCAAAAGCTGTGCCGCTGGCTGCTCGACCGCCTCGACCGCTCGCCGAGCAATGAACTGAAAGTCACCCAGGAACTCATTTCGATCATGCTCGGCGTGCGCCGCGAAAGCATCACTGCCGCTGCCGGCAAGCTGCAGGATGATGGCCTGATCCAATACCGCCGCGGCAACATCACGGTCATCGACCGTACCGGCCTCGAAGCCTACGCCGGCGAATGCTACAAGGTCGCCAAGACCGAATACGACCGCCTGCTGATGGATGTCGCCCGCTAAGCTCAGCGGCTAGGCCACGCGCTTGGACGGCGCGCCAGCCAGCGCCGGCGCCTCGAGCGCCACATCCACCACCGGCATCACGCCTCCAGGCGCCGTCTCCACCTCGGGCACGGCGCCTTTTTCCGCCAGCGGAATGAACGCTTCGACGCAGGTGCCGACATTGTTGACGCCGCGCTTGACGCGCAAGTTACCGCCCAGCAGCAAGGCCCGTTCACGCATGCCCAGCAAGCCATGCGATTTCGGCTTGCTGGCCGTTTCCAGCGCAATGCCGATGCCGTCGTCGCTCACTTCAAGCGACAGCCCGCCGTTCTCGCGCGCCAGGTGCACGATCACGTGGCGCGCCTTGGCATACTTGGCGATGTTGTTCAGCGCTTCCTGCACGATGCGGAACACGGCGATCGCCTGCATCGGTCCGGTCGCATCGACGTCGCCTTCGATCAGCGCTTCGCAGTCGAGGCCGGTCACGCCCGCATATTCCTCGCAATAGCTGTGCAGGGCCGCGGCCAGGCCCAGGTTGTCGAGCAGGCTCGGGCGCAGGTTCTCGACGATGCGCCGCTTCAGCTCGACCGTGTCGACCAGGGTCGAACGCGCCCGGTCGAGCATCGCGGCCAGCTGCGGCGCGCTGCTGCGCAGGCCATCGGCGACGGCATTCATGTCGAAATTGATCGAGGTCAGGTTCGCGCCCAGCTCGTCGTGCAGCTCGCGCGCCAGGCGCGCCTTTTCTTCCTCGCTGATGCTGATCAGGTGGCGCGACAGCACCGACAGCTGCTCGGTGCGCACCACCACCATCGATTCCAGGTTTTCATTGGTGTTCTCGAGCGCGCGCTGGACGCTGAGGCGTTCGAAATAGCTGCGCCGGATCAGGCGGTAGAACAGCGCGATGACGAGGATCGCGACGGCGTTGATGGCGATGCCGAGCATCACCGCGTACTGGTATTCCTGGTAAAAGGTGGCGCTGCGCGCGGCCAGCAGCTCGTTCTGCTCCTGCACCATGATCACCACCTGCAGCCGGATCTCGTCCATCACGCCCTTGCTGTCGGAAGTCTCGGCAATCTTGACGATGTCGCGCAGGCCGCCGGCGCGGTAAACGGCCAGCGTCTGTTCCATGCTGTCCTGCTTGCGCCTGACGAGCTGGCGCAAGGTGGCCAGGTTCTTCAACTGGGTCGGGTTGTCCGCCAGCAGGGCATTGAGTTCGCGAAATTGCTGGTCGACCTGGCTGCTCGCGGTGCGCATCGGTCCCAGGTAGGCGTCCGAACCGGACAGGAAATAGCCGCGCAAGCTGCTTTCGGCATCGGTGACGAGCACGTTCAAGTACTGGACCTTGTCGCTGACCTTGGCGGTCTGGGACTGGACGAAGTTGGCGCCCTTCAGGCTGTCCAGGTTATGGATCATGCTCGCCGCGTTGATGACGAGCACCAGCACGCAGACCAGGCACAGCACTGTCTTGTAGAACGGCAGTGTCGGCTTTCCGAATGGTTCGGTGGTGAAATACATCCTCGGCATTCCTTTTGCGCGCTGCAGAGCCAATCTCTGGGCAATTATAGACCGGGAATTGTTGCAGCGCAGCCAAACTCAACCGTAGCGTGCGCGGCTTGAAAGAATGCTATTAGACCAGCCGAAGTCGTGAAACAAGGCTATAAGTTGCAAAATTCAAGGTCGTCCCCGCATTCGCGAGGACGACGTTGATAAATTTGTTGGTTCTCTGGATCGGCGGCTTCGGTTACGGAAATGCAGTTCAATCCAGCAAGTTGTTTTTCATCGCGTAATAAGTCAGGTCGCTATTCGACTGCAAGCCCATCTTTTCCATGATGCGGGTACGGTAGGTCGACACGGTCTTGATCGACAGCGACAGTGCCACGCCGATATCGGACACGGTCGCCCCCTTGGCCAGGCGCAGGAAGACCTGGAATTCACGGTCCGACAACTCGGTGTGCAGCGCCGTGTTCGGATCGCGGTCGAAACTTTGCGCCAGCAACTCGCCGACGGTCGAACTGACGTAGCGCCGGCCCTGGTAGACGGTGCGTACGGCGGTCTTCAGTTCATCCGCCTCGCACTCCTTGTTCAGGTAACCGTTGGCGCCCATCTTGAACAGGTTCAGCGCATACTGCTGCGCCGGGTAGCCGGACAGGATCAGCACCGGCAGGTTGGGCTGGCCCTGGCGGATCGTGCGCAGGATATCGATGCCGCTCTGGTCGGGCATGGCAATGTCAAGCAACAGCACGTCGCAGATCTCGCGGCGGGCAATATCGAGGGCTTCGCGCCCGGTGGCGCCCTCGGCGACCACATCGAAGTCGGTCGACGAGGAAAATATCTGTTTGAATCCGGCTCTTACTATCTGGTGATCGTCACAAATGGCAACGCGTATCATTGTCTTCCCTTAAGTACTGCGCGGCGTTTTGGGCGGCAAACCACAATATTAATATAGTAGCACTTTGCGTGGCGCGTGCAGCGCGCTGGAGACGGCGCAGTCCTTGAAATCAAAAAGGGGTGGCCGGGTCCCGGTGCGGGACATGCCCCTACCCCGTGTTCGTGGCGGCGGTGGCCGTTCAGGTGCCCTGCCGAAGCAGCGCCAGGATGGCCATCAGTTCATGCCGGATTGCCGCGCGGTCGAGCACATCGTCCACCGCGGCGTGGCCGTTGTGGGCGCTGCCTGCGTCGTCATCGGGCGGCATGGCGGCCTCGCTGGCGCGGCTATCGAGCTTGTTGCGGGCGCCACTGATCGTGAAGCCCTGTTCGTACAGCAGTTCGCGGATACGGCGAATCAGGAGCACCTCGTGGTGCTGGTAGTAACGACGGTTACCACGACGTTTGACCGGCTTGAGCTGGGTAAATTCCTGCTCCCAGTAGCGAAGTACGTGCGGTTTGACGCCGCACAATTCGCTGACTTCGCCAATCGTGAAATAGCGCTTGGCCGGAATCGACGGCAGCACGATCAGGTCAGTCTTGCTCAGCCTATCGTTCATAGTTCACTTTATACGGCAGCGCGTGCTGCGACGGGACTGGTCTCTTCGACCATGACCTTGAGCTTCTGGCTGGCGTGGAAGGTCACGACGCGCCGCGCCGTGATCGGGATCTCTTCGCCGGTCTTCGGGTTGCGGCCCGGCCGCTGCGGCTTGTCGCGCAGCTGGAAGTTGCCGAACCCGGACAACTTGACCGCCTCGCCGCGCTCGAGCGCATTGCGGATCTCGTCAAAGAATGTCTCGACCATGTCCTTGGCTTCGCGCTTGTTCAAGCCCACTTGCTCGAACAGCAGCTCCGCCAGCTCGGCCTTGGTCAAGGTCGGCATATCCTTTTCCGCCTCCTGGCGCACCTTGGCCACCTGCATCGCGCGATGCAGGTCGGCCGCCAGTGCCGATTGGAGAACGGCGGAATCAACGTCGTTGTTATTAATTTTCCAGCCCTGCCTTCGAAATCAAGCTACGTCTTGGATATGTTTTATCAACGCGGAACCGCGTCATGTTTTTGCCTGGCGGCGGCGGTCAGCGCCTCCATCAAGGCCTCGACCACATCATCCTGCAAGGTGGTTTGAGTATCTTGCAAGCTAAAGCGGAAAGCAAGACTTTTTTCGTCCGATTCCAGTCCAGCCCCCCGATATTCATCAAACAAAACAATGGCTTGCACAATCTTTCCTGCAGGATTTACCGCGATTTCCGCTCTAAAAGTATCGATCAGATCCTGTGCCGCGACGCTGTGCTTGACGATCAGCGCACGGTCGCGGGTGACGCCCGGGAACTTCGAAATCTCTTCATACTTTGGCACTGACCGTTGCTGAACCGCAACCGCATCGACCTCGAACAGGACCGGGGCCTGCGGCAGTTCGTATTTCTGCAGCCAGCGCGGATGCAGTTCGCCGATGAAGCCGATGTCGACGCCGTCCAGTTCGATACGGGCCGAGCGCCCCGGATGCAGCGCCGGGTGATCGGTCTTGACGAAACGGGGGACCAGCGGCGCGAACAGGGCCTCGAGGTCGGCCTTGACGTCGAAGTAGTCGACCGCGCGGCTGGCGATGCCCCACTGCTCGTCCGCCGCCGGGCCATAGGCGATCGCCGCCAGGCGCTTGGGCTGGTCGAAGCCGGCCACCGCCAGCGGGCCGTCCTGGGCCTGCGGATTGCGCTTGAAGATGGCGCCCGCTTCGAACACGCGCACCCGGCCCGCCTTGCGGTTCAGGTTATAGCGCACGTTCGCCACGAGCGAACCGATCAGCGAGGAGCGCATCACGCCCATCTGGCTGGCGATCGGGTTCTGCAGGCGGATCTGGTCGTCGTTGCCCGAGAAGTCGGTTTCCCACTGGGATTCGACAAAGCTCATGTTGACCACTTCCTGGTAACCCAGGTGGGCCAGCTGGTGGCGCACCGACCACAGCGAACGGGTATTTTCCGGCTGGGCCAGCATCTGGCTGGCGGCGAACGGCGGATTGGCCGGGATATTCTCGAAGCCGTAGACGCGCGCCACTTCCTCGATCAGGTCTTCCTCGATCTCGATGTCGAAGCGCCAGGTCGGCGGGGTCACGGCGAATTCGCCAGGCTTGCGGCTGAATTGCAGGCCGAGGCGGGTGAAGATGTCCGCCACCATGTCGTCGGTGATGGTCACGCCGATGACCTTTTGCGCGCGCGCGGTGCGCAGCACGACCGGCTGGCGCAGCGGGATGTTGACGATCTGGTCGTCGATCGGTCCGATCAGGGTGTGCGGGGTGCCGCAGATCTCGACGATCAGCGCGGTGATGCGCTCGATGTGTTCGACCGTGGTCGCGAAATCGACGCCGCGCTCGAAGCGGTGCGCCGCATCGGTCGAGAAGTTGAAGCGGCGCGCGCGCCCCTGGATCGCGTTCGGCCACCAGAACGCCGCTTCCAGGTAGATGTTCTCGGTGTCGAGCGAGACCGCGGTCGAGTCGCCGCCCATGATGCCGGCCAGCGATTCGATTTCCTTGTCGTCGGCGATCACGCCGACCCAGCCATCGACTTCGACGGTGTTGCCGTTCAGGAGCTTGAGCGTTTCGCCCGGCTTGCCCCAGCGGATATCGAGGCCGCCGTGGATCTTGTCCATGTCGAACACGTGCGAGGGACGGCCCAGTTCCAGCATGACGTAGTTGGAAATATCGACCAGCGCCGACAGCGGACGCTGGCCGCTGCGCTCGAGGCGCTGCTTGATCCAGGCCGGGGTTTCGGCCTTCGCGTTCAGGCCGCGGATGACGCGGCCCGAGAAGCGGCCGCACAGGTCGGGCGCGCTGATTTTAACGGGCAGGATCTCGCTGCCATTGACCGGCACCGCGCGCGTCTGCGGCAAGGTCAATGGCGCGCCGGTCAGGGCCGCCACTTCGCGCGCCACGCCCAGCACCGACAGGCAGTCCGCCTTGTTCGGGGTCAGCTTGATGGTGAACTTCAGGTCATTGAGCGCGAGGTAGTCGCGGATGTTCTGGCCGACCGGCGCATCCGACGGCAGCTCCATCAGGCCGCTGCCCTCTTCCGAAATCTTCAGTTCCCTGGCCGAGCACATCATGCCCTGCGATTCGACGCCGCGCAGCTCGCCCACCTTGATGACGAAGGGCTTGCCGTCGGCGCCGGGCGGCAGCACCGCGCCGGCCATCGCGCAGATCGCCTTCATGCCGGGACGCACATTGGGCGCGCCGCACACGATGTTGAGCAGGGTGCCGGTGCCGACGTTGACCTTGCACACGTTCAGGCGGTCGGCGTTCGGGTGCTTGGCCACTTCCAGCACTTCGGCCACGACCACGTTCGAGAATGGCGGCGCGACCGCTTCGACTTCTTCGACTTCGAGGCCGGACATGGTCAGCATATGGGCCAGTTCATCCGAAGTCATCTTCGGATCGACCATGGTACGGAGCCAGTTTTCGGAGAATTGCATAAATGTTCGCCTAAGATCGTTTTATCAGTTGAATTGCTTCAGGAAACGCAGGTCGCCTTCGTAGAACAGGCGCAGGTCGTTGATCCCGTAGCGCAGCATGGTCAGGCGCTCGAGGCCGGAGCCGAACGCGAAGCCGATGAATCTTTCAGGGTCGAGGCCGAAGTTGCGCACCACCGTCGGGTGCACCTGGCCGGCGCCCGACACTTCGAGCCAGCGGCCCTTGAGCGGCCCGGAGCCGAAGGCGATGTCGATCTCGGCCGACGGTTCGGTGAACGGGAAGTAGGACGGACGGAAGCGCACTTGCAGGTCGTCGGTCTCGAAGAAGGCCTTGACGAAGTTCAGGTACACGCCCTTCAGGTCGGCGAACGAGATGTCCTCGGCGATCCACAGGCCTTCGACCTGGTGGAACATCGGCGAGTGGGTCGCGTCGCTGTCGACGCGGTAGGTGCGGCCGGGCGCGATGACCTTGATCGGCGGCGTGTGGGTGCGCGCATAGCGCACCTGCATCGGGCTGGTGTGGGTGCGCAGCAGCAGCGGCTTGCCGCTGCTGTCATTGCCTTCGACGTAGAAGGTGTCCTGCATCGAACGCGCCGGATGGTTCTCGGGGCTGTTCAGGGCGGTGAAGTTGGTCCAGTCGGTTTCGATCTCGGGGCCGTCGGCCACGTCGAAGCCGATCGAGCGGAAGATTTCCTCGACCCGCTCCCAGCTGCGCATGACCGGATGGATGCCGCCCATCGCGCGGCCGCGGCCGGGCATGGTGACGTCGATCGCCTCAAGGTTCAGGCGCGCCTCGAGTATGGCGTTGGCGAGGGCGTCGCGGCGCGCCGTGAGCGCGGATTCGACTTGCACCTTGGCGGCGTTGATCAGCGCGCCCTGGGCTTTTTTCTGGTCGGGGTCGAGCTTGCCCAGCCCCTTCATCAATTCGGTGATCTGGCCGGTTTTGCCGAGGTATTTGGCTTTGGCGTTTTCCAGTGCGGCAGCATCTTCGGCGGCGACAAAATCAGCCTGCGCGGAGACGACGAGGGCGTCCAGGGAGTTCATGCGTGTCGGGTTCCTTTGGGGGCACAATCAAAAACGGGGCACAGGTTTGAACCTCTGCCCCGCTCTTTTCGCGCTGCCCGGAGGCAGCGCTATTTGCATCGTCGTTGCTTAAGCAGCGATCTTTGCTTTGACTGCATTGACAATCGCAGCGAACGCTGGCTTGTCCATCACAGCCATATCGGCCAGGACTTTACGGTCCAGTTCGATAGCGGCCTTCTTCAGACCGTTCATGAATACGCTGTACGTCACGCCATGCTCACGGGAAGCGGCGTTGATACGGGCGATCCACAGGCGGCGGAAGACGCGCTTCTTGTTGCGGCGATCGCGGTAAGCGTACTGGCCAGCGCGCATGACTGCTTGCTTGGCAATACGGTATACCTTGCTGCGGCGACCACGGTAGCCTTTAGCTTGTACAAGAATCTTTTTATGACGGGCACGAGCTGTAACCCCACGTTTTACTCTAGGCATAGTAACTCCTTAGTTGTGAGATTAAGCGGTCGGCATCATGCGCATGACGGACGTGACGTCGGACGCATTGATGTTACGGGTACCACGCAGTTGACGCTTGTTTTTGGTGGTCTTCTTGGTCAGGATGTGGCGCTTGAAAGCCATACCCGATTTGACGGTACCACCTGGGCGAACGCGGAAACGCTTCTTCGCGCTGCTCTTGGTCTTCATTTTTGGCATGAGTGTTCTGCCTCTTCAGGCAGCTCCATGATTAGGATTGCAGGTGGCAGCAACTCGCTACGCTTAGATGCCTGCTTTCACATTTATTCCACCCCTTTCGGAGCGAAGCCGCAGATTTTAACATAATTCCACGAAAAAGGGACATGCCCGGGCAAATTCCTACCCCCACAATCGGGGTCAGACCTCCTAGTGGTCGACCGAGGGACGACCACTAGGAGGTCTGACCCCGATTGTGGGAGGAAAAAACAGGGGCGGAGGGGATTTCTCCCGTCCGCCCTTGCTTGCTATTGCGTTTCTATTGCTTTTATATTATTTTTTCTTCTTCGGCGACAGGATCATGATCATCTGGCGGCCTTCCATCTTCGGAAACTGCTCGACCTGGCCATACGGCTCGAGGTCGGCCTTCAGGCGTTCCAGCATGCGGAAACCGATGTCCTGGTGGGCCATTTCACGGCCGCGGAAACGCAGCGTGATCTTGGTTTTGTCACCGTCTTCGAGGAACTTGATCAGGTTACGCAGCTTGATATTGTAATCGCCATCATCAGTGCCCGGACGGAACTTGACTTCCTTGACCAGGATGATCTTCTGCTTCAATTTGGCTTCGTGGGCCTTCTTCTGCTCCGAATACTTGAACTTGCCGTAGTCCATCAGACGGCAAACCGGCGGCTGCGCAGTCGGCGCAATTTCCACCAGGTCCACGTTCGCTTCTTCAGCCAGACGAAACGCCTCAGCCAGGCTCACAATGCCAAGCGGCTCGTTGTCCACCCCGGATAAACGCATTTCGGGGGCAGTGATTTCGCCATTGATGCGATGCGACTTGTCAGTAGCTATGTTGTTTCCTTTTAAAATCTGATGAATTAGCCGTGTGCGAGATTAATCTCGTCAAGCCTTGGACTCGACCTCGTTCTTGAGGCGTTCCACCAGGGCATCGATCGACATGGTACCCAGGTCGACATTGCCACGTGCTCGCACGGCCACAGTGTTGGCATCCCGCTCTTTATCGCCGATCACGAGGATATATGGCAGTTTTTGGACGGAATGTTCGCGTATTTTATAGGTAATCTTCTCGTTGCGCAAATCCGCTTGAACACGGAACCCCGATTTGCGCAAAGATGCGCACACTTCCTGGACGTAGTCGGCCTGGGCGTCGGAAATGTTGAGGACCGACACTTGCAGCGGCGCCAGCCAGAGCGGCAAGGCGCCCGCATAGTTTTCGATCAGGATGCCGATAAAACGTTCGAGCGAACCGACGATCGCCCGGTGCAGCATGACCGGCACCTTGCGCGAATTGTCCATCGCCACATACTCGGCGCCCAGGCGCTCCGGCATGAAGAAGTCGACCTGCATCGTGCCGACCTGCCATGGACGGCCGAGGCTATCCTTCAGGTGGTATTCGATCTTCGGGCCGTAGAACGCGCCCTCGCCCGGCAGCTCGGTCCAGCTCACGCCGCAGGCGCGCAGGCCGGCGCGCAGCGCTTCCTCGGCCTCGTCCCACACGGCGTCGGTGCCGATCCGGTTGTCCGGACGCAGCGCCAGCTTGACGTCGATATTGTCGAAGTGGAAGTCCTTATACACTTCCATCGCCTGCTGGTGGAAAGCCACCACTTCCGGCTGGATCTGCTCGTCGGTGCAGAAGATATGGCCATCGTCCTGGGTGAAGCCGCGCACGCGCATGATCCCGTGCAGCGCGCCGGACGGCTCGTTGCGATGGCACTGGCCGAATTCGCCGTAGCGCAGCGGCAAGTCGCGGTAGCTGCGCATATTGCTGTTGAAGATCTGCACGTGGCCCGGGCAGTTCATCGGCTTCAGCGCGTACGAGCGGTTCTCGGACTCGGTCACGAACATATTGTCGCGGTAGTTTTCCCAGTGACCGGTCTTGCCCCACAGACTGGAATCGAGGATCTGCGGCGCCTTCACTTCCTGGTAGCCATTGACCTGGTATTTGTTGCGCATGTATTGCTCGACCTGCTGCCAGATGGTCCAGCCCTTCGGGTGCCAGAACACCAGGCCCGGCGCCTCGTCCTGGAAGTGGAAGAAGTCGAGCTGCTTGCCCAGCTTGCGGTGGTCGCGCTTTTCCGCCTCTTCCAGCTGGAACAGGTACTGCTCCTGGTCTTCCTTCTTGGCCCAGGCGGTGCCATAGATACGCTGCAGCATCTCGTTCTTGGAGTCGCCGCGCCAGTAGGCGCCGGCCAGCTTCATCAGCTTGAACACTTTCAGCTTGCCGGTCGACGGCACGTGCGGGCCGCGGCACAGGTCGGTGAACGCGCCTTCGGCGTACAACGACACGTCTTCGCCGGCGGGAATCGAACCGATGATCTCCGCCTTGTAGTGTTCGCCGATCGACTTGAAGTAGGCAACCGCCTCGTCGCGCGGCATCACGCTGCGCGTGACCTTCTCATCCTTCTTGACCAGCTCGCCCATCTTCTTTTCGATGGCGATCAGGTCGTCCGGGGTGAACGGGCGCTTGTACGAGAAATCGTAGTAGAAGCCGTTGTCGATGACCGGGCCGATCGTCACCTGGGCGTCGGGGAACAGCTCCTTGACGGCGTAGGCGAGCAGGTGGGCCGTCGAGTGGCGGATCACGTCCAGGCCTTCCGGGTCCTTGTCGGTGATGATCGCCAAGTCGGCGTTCTGCTCGATCAGGAAGGAGGTGTCGACCACTTTGCCGTCCACCTTGCCGGCCAGTGCAGCCTTGGCCAGGCCGGTGCCGATGCTGGCCGCGACTTGCGCTACGGTGACTGGGCCGTCGAACTGGCGCTCGGAACCATCTGGGAGGCGGACTGAAACCATGCTGTTCTCCTGAACTTTCAATTACGATAAAAAACGCGGACGAAAAAAAACGCGGACTAGCCGCGTTTTCTTTTTGGCAGAGCAAAAGGAAGCACCTCGACTAGTGTCGCTGGAACAACTCCGACGTAGTTCGCGGTGTCATAACCATGATGCCTTTCTCGCTCTTACTCTTTTTACTGCATGTTCTGGTGGGCGGTGAGGAATTCGAATCCCCGACCCCTTGGATGTCGACCAAGTATTCTAACCAGCTGAACTAACCGCCCGAAGACCAGCATTATAGAGAGCCGCCCGGAGAAAAACAAGGGGTTTTTAAACGGCATGTTTATTAATCGTAAAGCTTCACAGAAATCGATGCAGTCAGAATTCCAGATCCACTATTCAACGTCGTCCCTGCGAAGGCAGGGATCCATACTGATTTTGCTCAGCATGGGCCGGGTCGCCGTACCGCCCTGCCTTCGCAGGGACGACGTTGGATGGGGACGGGCTTTTCGGATGGCGCCGAATCCGGCTTGGCCGATTTCATTTACACTCTTGCCATGCCCGCACAACAACCTGAATCCTCCAGCGCCCACCTGCACGCGCATCACGCCGGCGATGCCCGCAATGCCCACGTCGCCGAAGCGCGCAGCCAGTCCGCGCTGACGCTCGCGCTGGGCCTGACGCTCTGCTTCGCAGTCGTCGAATTGGTGTTCGGCTTTATTTCCAATTCGCTCGCGCTCATTTCCGACGCCGGCCACATGGTCACCGACGCCGCCGCCCTCGGCCTGGCGCTGCTGGCGCAGCTGATCGCCAAGCGCCCTCCTTCGGCGCGCCACTCGTTCGGCTTCGGCCGCGCCGAGGCGCTGGCCGCATTCGTCAACGGCCTGGCGATGCTGGCTGTCGTCGCCTGGATCCTGCTCGAAGCGGCGCAGCGCTTCGCCAATCCCCAGCCGGTGCAAGGCGCCACCGTTATCATCGTCGCCGGCATCGGCCTGGCGATCAACCTGGTGGTGGCATGGGTGCTGTCGCGCGAACAGCAGAACATGAACACGCGCGCCGCGCTGGTGCATGTCATGGGCGACTTGCTCGGCTCGATCGCGGCGCTGGTCGCCGGCGCCGTCATCCACCTGACCGGCTGGATGCAGGCCGATCCGATCCTGTCGGTGCTGGTGTCGCTGCTGATCCTGCATTCGACCACCGATGTCCTGCGCCAGTCCTACCACGCGCTGATGGAAGGCGTGCCGCACCAGATCGACTACCTGAAAGTCGGCGCGGACCTCGAGCAGATCGACGGCGTGCTCTCCGTGCACGACCTGCATGTATGGGACATGTCGCCAGGCCAGCCCGCACTGATCGGCCACCTCGAAATTCGCAACCTGGCCGAATGGCCGGAGGTCCTGCACGCGGTCAAGGCGATGCTGCTACAGCACCACGGCATCGACCACGTGACCTTGCAGCCGGAGGCGCCGCCGCGCGCGCCCATATAAGCTGCACCGCGAACCGCCGGATCAGCGCCGCCCGGCGGGCCACAGCGCGATGCCGTACTGATCGAGGATCTGTTTGAGCTTGCCCGACTGGCGCAGCTTGCGGATGCCGCTGTCGAGCTTTGCGGCGATCAGCCGCGAGCGTTCCGGGCGCACCCGGGTCAGGCCGACCGCCATTTTTTCATTGGCCAGGCAACCCGCGCTCCTGAACGCGAGCGCCGTTTCGCCGTTGCGCACACCCCAGTCATAAACGTCGGACGTCATGATCGCCGTATCGGCCCGCCCCGCCCCCAGGAACCGGAAGATGCGCGCGACAACGTCCTGGCTGCCGGCGAAGGGCTCGACCACGATCGCGTCCCTGTTCTGCGCCATGTATCGCTCAAGCTCGCCGAATCCGGACTCCCTCAGGTGGGCGACCCGCATGCCGAGCAGGTCCTGCGGCTGCCTGTAGCGCCAGTCCGAATTCGCTTTCACATAGAAGCAGTACTGCTGGTAGCCCACCGCCTCCTGGTGGAATATGAACTGGCGATAGCCGTCCACCGTCGGCGTCAGCAAGCCATCGAATGCGCCCTGTTCGGTCTGGCGCAAGGCCCGGATCCACGGACGGTAGGCGATGGTCACGGCCACGCCTTCGGCGGCCAGCGCCTGCTCGACAATCTCGACCACATAGCCTTTGCGCTTGCCATGTCCCTCGCAATGCTGCGGGCACCAGTTATCCGCCACCAGGGCGACCGGCTTGCTCAGCTGGACGGACTCCTTGCCAGCAGCAAGCACCGGAGGCGCCGGCGCCAGGCCGGCCAGGGACAGCATGCAAATTAATAGCTTCAAATTCATGGCCAAAGTATAACCGAGCCGCGCAGCTCCGCGCGGCGCGCACGTCAACAAGGGTTGCCATCGAAGCGATCATGTTCGGATGCACGCCGGGTTCATGGCGCCGATGCGAGGTCGATGCGGCGCTGGATGCGGGCCGCTTCGGCGGCGTCGCCCGCGGCCTGTGCCCGCTTGAGGGACACGCCCAGCCACACCAGCAGCGGACGGCGCCAGCCCTGGGCCGAAGCGGCATCGGTGGCGGCTACGATGTCGGCCGGGGTGATGCGCCCTGAGCGCATCAGCACGCCCGCAGCGACCAGCCGCGACAGCGGATCGGCAATCGTCGCCACCCCGCCCTTGCCTGCCGCGATTGCGCGCTGCGCTTCCGGCAGCAGGTTCACGTCCTGCCCCTGCCAAGTCCCGGCCAGGTAGGCGGCATATGCCCGTTCGGCCGGCGTGGCGTCCTGCGCCACCGCGGCGAAGCCCGGGCAGTCGTCGAAATCGAGGCTGGCGGTGCGCGCCGCGCAGCGGTACAGCTCCGCGTGGGCGACCAGATCCGGCCTGCCGGTGCTGGCCATCTCGCCGCGCGCGCGCGCGAATTCGACATCGGCGACGGCGCTGTCGCCCTTGAGCCAGGCGTCGCTGAACGCGCTCAGCGAGCTTTCGGCATTGGTTTTCCAGGCAGGCGGCAGCGGCTTGCCGGCACAGGCCGCGAGCAGCGCGGCGGCGATCACGAGGGCGGCGGTCTTGATCATGGCAGCTTCATCTCCGATTCGCGTGCGAAAGGCCATTTGCGGTTGATCTCGTCGATCAGGCGGGTCACCTTGCGCAGGCTGGCGTCGACTTCCGCGCGCAGCTTGCCCAGGTCCTGCGTGGCGGTCTTGGCGTTGCCGGCCACCGCCTGCGCCTCGGCCAGCACCGCATCGACCTTCTTCAGGCTGGCACTGGCGTCTTTCAGCACCACATCGAGCTGGCGCACCGCGGCCTGGGTGTCGTCCATCAGGCCCTTCTTGCCGAACACGCGCTGGTCGGCCTTGGCCAGGATGACATCGACGCGCTGCAAGGTGTGCATCAGCTTGCGCGCTTCCTCGTCGCTGCCCAGCGCCCCGCCCAGCAGGCCGTACTTGCCGGTCAGGCGGCCGGTTGCCGCCTGCAGGTTGGCGAAGCTGGTGTTGAGCGCCGAATCGCTGCGCGTCATGTTGTCCAGGTTGTCGAGCAAGGCGCGCGCGCTGGCGACCAGGCGCGGGATCTCGGCGGCGGTATCGCCGCGCAGCACATTGCGCACCGCGCCGTCCGGCAGCGGCGGATCGGTCAGGATGCCGCTGAAGGCCTTGATGCGGGTGTCGCCGACCATGCCGCGCTCCATCGTGAACACGCTCGATTCTCGCAGCCACCTGGCGTCCTTGCGCGGCACGTCGACCAGGATGCGGACCTTGCCGTCATCGGCCAGCTCGACCCGCTGCACGCGCCCGATCGGAAAGCCCGAGAACGTCATGTCCATGCCGGGAATGACGCCTTCCGAGTCCTCGGAGACCAGCACCAGGCGCTGGGTCGCCTCGAACACGCCGCGCGCATACATCACGTACAGCAGGAAGGCGGCGACCAGCGCCGTCATCAGCACCAGCAGGATGACGGCCTTGGTTTCCACATGCGGCACCGCTTCCGCGGGCGCTTCGTCCGGAGTCTGGTTCATGCTCGTTTCCTGTCAAATGTATTTGGCGGCCAGCGAAATGGCCTCGATCACCAATAGCACGAACAGCAGGCGCACCGCGCCCGGCTGCACCGTCGACGAGGTGTCCCAGCCGTAGCGCTGGGTTTCGAGCAGCGCCGCGCTCGGGATCACCGCAACCGCCAGCCCGAAGAACACGGTCTTCATCGCAAAGCCGATCGTCACCGCCGGATCGAAGATGCGGCCCACCGTGCGCGTGTAGTCGGCCAGCCCCCATGGCGACAGGCCGTACACGCTGATGTAGGCGAGCACCAGCACGATGACGCTGCTGACCATCGCCAGGCTGAGCACCGCGAACGCGTTCGCGATCACCTGCGGCACCAGGTCGCGCCGCAGCTTGTTCTGCGCCGCGGCAGCCCGTTCCGGCGAAGCGGCATCGACGGCGGCCAGCGCCTGCAGGTCGCCGGCATTGAAGGCCAGGCCCGCGCGCAGGGCGACGAACATGGCGGCGGTCAGGGGAATGAGTTCGAGCACCAGCACCCGCACCACCATCTCGAGCGCGTAGCCGGACAGGCCATAGCTGAGCGCCGTGACGACGACGATGCGGATCAGCACCAGGCTCACCAGCGCCGCCAGCACCGTGAACCACGGCAGCACCTGCCAGGTGCTGGTGTAGATATAGCGCGAAGTGACGATGCGGTTGCCGCGGTTGTAGGTCGACGGCGAGAACGCCATCACCAGGGCGATAGCGCCCAGGTGCAGCGCGCGCCACCAGCTGCCAAGGTAGCGCAGCAGCAGCCTTCCCCACTGGCCCGGTTTGAGATGGAGGAAGGAGACGGGCGCCATGGCCTATTGGCGCCGCGCTTCCTGCACGCCGGAGACCTCGGCAATGGCCAGCAGCGCCTTTTGCAGCTGGGCGGTGGAGCCGATTTCCGCGGTAAAGGTCATGCGCGCCTGGCCCTTGGCGCTTTGGGTGTTGACCCCGATGACGTTGATCTTCTCGCGCGAGAACACCTCGGAGATATCGCGCAGCAGTCCCTGGCGGTCGCTGGCCAGGATGAACAGGTCGACCGGGTACACCGTGTCCTGCCCGGCGCGGCCCCAGTCGGTGTGGATCACGCGCTCCGGCGCCTTGGCGCGCATCTCGGCGAAGTTCTTGCAGGTGGCGCGGTGGATCGACACGCCCTTGCCGCGCGTGACGAAGCCGACGATGCCGTCCGGCGGCGCCGGCTTGCAGCACTTGGCCAGCTGGGTCATCAGGCCGTCGGTGCCGACCACCAGCACGCCCGACTTGGCGCCCTGCTCCACGCTCGACGCGCGGCTCTTGTTGAGGACCACCGCGTCTTCCGGCTCCGCCGTCTCGCCGGTATCGTGCAGCGCCTGCTCCACATGGCGCAGGCTGAATTCTTCCTTGCCGACCGAGACGAACAGGTCGTCGACCTTGGCGAAGCCCAGCTTGTGCGCCAGCGATTCGAGGTTGACCGCGGTCTTGCCCTCGCGCTGCAGCGATTTTTCGACCAGCGCCCGCCCGTGCGCCAGCGTCTCCTGCAGGTCGATCGCGTGGAACCAGGCGCGCACCTTGGAGCGGGTGCGGGTGCTGACCGTGTATTCCGGATTGAGCCAGTCGCGCGACGGGCCGGCGGTGCCGGGTGCGCCCTTGGCGGTGATGATCTCGCAGGTCTGGCCGTTCTTCAGCGCCGTGTTGAGCGGCACCATGACGCCGTCGACGCGCGCGCCGCGGCAACGATGCCCCACCTCGCTGTGCAGGTGGTAGGCGAAATCGATCGGGGTCGCGCCGACCGGCAGTTCGAGCACGCGCGCCTGCGGCGTGAGCACGAAGATGCGGTCGTCGAGGGTGGTCGACTTGAGCTTCTCGACCCATTCGCGCTGGATGTCTTCCTGTCCGACGACGGCGTCGGCCACGTCGGTCTTCCAGGCCAGCAGCTGGCGCAGCCAGGCGATCTTCTCGTCGTACTTCTGGCCCTTGAAGTCGGACCCGCCCTCTTCCTTGTAGCGCCAGTGCGCGGCGATGCCGTACTCGGCGAAGTTGTGCATCTCCTGGGTGCGGATCTGCACTTCCAGCGGCCGGCCGTCGTCCGCCGTGACCACCGTGTGCAGCGACTGGTAGCCGTTCGGCTTGGGGCGCGAGATGTAGTCGTCGAACTCCTTCGGGATCGGGGTCCAGATATTGTGCACCAGGCCCAGCACCGAATAGCAAGTCTTGTCGTCCTCGACGATGACGCGGAAGGCGCGCACGTCGTACAGCTCGCTGAAATCGAGCTCCTTGCCGCGCATCTTGCTCCAGATGCTGTAAATGTGCTTGGGCCGACCGAACACCTCGGCCTTGATGCCTGCCGCGGCCAGTTCGTTGCGCAGGCGCGTGATGGACGCCTGCACGAAGCCCTCGCGCATCATGCGCTTCTCTTCGAGCATCTTGGCGATGCGCTTGTAGGTGTCCGGCTCGAGGAAACGGAACGACAGGTCTTCCAGCTCCCACTTGAGCTGCCAGATCCCCAGCCGGTTGGCCAGCGGCGCATACAGGTCCAGCGTCTCGCGCCCGTAATCGTGGGTCATGGCGTTGAACAGCTTGATGTCGGCGAAGTAGCGCAGGGTCGTCACGCAGGACGCCAGCCGCACCAGCACCACGCGCATGTCGGAGGCCATCGCCAGCAGCATCTTGCGCAGCGTCTCGACCTGGGCCACCGCGGCCTGCGCCGCGCCGCGCCCACGGCCCAGGGTCTGGGTGCCGACCGTCATGTCGCGCAGGCGCATCAGCTGGCGCACGCCCGACACCAGGTCGGTCGCCTCCTTGCCGACGCGCGTCTCCAGGCCGGCCGCCGCTTTCGGCTCGAGCACGGTCAGTTCGAACAGCAGGCCGGCGATGCGGGTTTCGGCGTCGCTGCGCAGGTAGGCCAGCGTGTTGGCCACGCCCAGCGCGAATTCGAGCGCGTCCTGGCCCGAGCTGCATTTCTTGCCCTGGTAGGAGTCGCAGGCGTAGTCGTAGGCGGCCTGGACGCGCGCGGCGTCCTCGGGGCCGAGCCCCTGGACGAGTTGGGTCGTTGCGCCGCCCAGCGCCGCGATGGCAACCATGTCGCTTAACGCACCGCTGCGGTGATGCAGATCTCGACCAGCACGGCCGGATTGGCCAGCTTCGCCTCCACGGTCGCGCGCGGCGGCGTGTGGCCCGGCGCCACCCACTCGTCCCACACGGCGTTCATGCCCGGAAAATCGGCCATGTCGCGGATGAAGATCTGGCACGACAGGATGCAGGTCTTGTCGCTGCCCGCTTCCATCAGCAGGCGGTCGATGTGGCCCAGCACCTCGCGCGTCTGGCCGCCGATGTCGGCCGCGGTGTCGTCGGCGATCTGGCCGGCCAGGTAGACCGTGCCATTATGAATGGCGACCTCGGAGAGGCGTTTTCCTACGTGCAGTCGTGTAATTTCCATAGTCTTTCCATGTTCCCCGGTTCAACCGAGCGTTTATTCAGCATTCCCGGCTTCGCCGAGGAAAAACTTCTTTGCAATTGCAATCTGGTCTTCGTGCAGGAACGTTGGCGCATGGCCGACGTTCGGAATTTCGACCAGCGTGGCCCTGGGCCCGCGTTGCGTCATCAGTTGTGCCGTTTCGCGCGACAGCAGGTCCGAGTTCTCGCCGCGCACCAGCAGCGTCGGGCAGCGGATCGCATCGTAGGCGGCCCACAGCGCCGCCTGGTCGGCCGCCGCGGTCTCGGGCGTGGAGCCGCGGAACGGCTGCGCCAGGCCCATATCGTAATGCCGTACCCACTGGCCCTTGTCGTCCTGGCGCAAGACATCGGTGGCCAGCTTGCGCCATTCCTCGTCATCGTGCTCGCCGAACGACAGCGACACCTCGCGCACGAACTGGGCCGCGCTATCGAAGCTAGGCCAGCGCAGGTCCTGGCCGATATAGTCGGCGATGCGCACCAGCGCGGTCGCGTCCAGGGTTGGACCAATGTCGTTGAGCACCAGCTTCCTGATCGGGTTGCCCGGCAGCGAAGCCAGTGCCATGCCGATCAGGCCGCCCATCGAGGTGCCGAACCAGCTGACGTGGGCGTTCTTGCTGTCCGGCGTCACGCGCGCGATCAGGGTGACCATGTCGCTGACATACTGGGGCACGCGGTACAGCTCGGGGTTCAGCAGGCGGCCGGAGCGGCCGCGGCCGACCACGTCCGGGCACACGACCCGGAAGTTGCCTGCCAGCGCGCGCGCCAGGTTGTCGAAGTCGTCGCCGACCCGCGTCACGCCGTGGACGCAAATGAGCACTTCGGGGTTGTCCTCGTCGCCCCACTCCTTGTACGAGATATCGTGCAAGCCGGTTGGGGAGATGCATTGGACAGTCTTAATTCTTGCTTCGATCATGCCAGCTCCTGGGATATTCGGTGTAACTTGAGCGCAGCCGACATTTTAACGGGCATTGCGTTTAGAATTCTACATCATCAACCTGCTAACTATTTACTGAGGACACAATGAATACCAGCATGCTAAGCGGCAAAACGGCACTCGTCACCGGTTCCACCTCCGGCATTGGCCTCGGCATGGCCCGTTCGCTGGCGCAGCAGGGGGCCAACATCGTATTCAACGGCTTCGGCGACGCCCAGCAGATCGAGAAGCTGTATGCCGACGTCGGCGCCGAGTTCGGCGTCCAGACCGCCTACCACAACGCCGACATGTCGAAGCCGGCCGAAATCGAGGCGATGATGAAGTTTGCCGGCGACAAGTTCGGCGGCGTCGACATCCTCGTCAACAACGCGGGCATCCAGCACGTGGCCAATATCGAGAATTTCCCGGTCGAGAAATGGGATGCGATCCTGGCGATCAACCTGACCTCGGCCTTCCACACCTCGCGCCTGGCGCTGCCGGGCATGAAGGCGAAGAACTGGGGGCGCATCATCAACCTGGCGTCGGTCCACGGCCTGGTGGGATCGGCGCAGAAGTCTGCCTATGTCGCGGCCAAGCACGGGCTGGTCGGGCTCACCAAGGTGACCGCGCTCGAGACGGCGAACACCGGCGTGACCTGCAACGCGATCTGCCCGGGCTGGGTATTGACGCCGCTGGTGCAAAAGCAGGTCGACGACCGCGCCGCGCGCGAAGGGATCGCCAACGAAGCGGCCAAGAAGGCGCTGCTGGCCGAAAAGCAGCCGTCCGGGGAGTTTGTCACGCCCGAGGAGCTGGGGGCGCTGGCGGTGTTCTTCTGCAGCCCGGCGGCGAACCAGGTGCGCGGCGTGGCGTGGAATATGGATGGAGGGTGGGCGGCGCAGTAATATTTTTGAGCCGCAGGCGATACCGGTGGGTAGCGCTGCGCTCACCCACCCTACCCGCTTTTGACGCCGCCGCAAAGAGTGGCGCAGGGTGGGTGAGCAACGCGCTACCCACCAAGTTCCGCCTGCGTCATTACCGCAACCCGCTCGCCAGCCGCGGCGACGACAGCAACTGCTTGAACGCCGCCCAGCGCTGCTGGCGCGCCTCTTCCGGATCCTTAGCCGTCGCGTGCTTCTGCACGTAGGCCTTCACCAGGTCGGCGCCCAGGTTGTAGTTGATCACATACCCCCGGTTGGCGTCATAAAACGAAATGCGCTGCCCGGCCCGCTCCGGCGGGGTCAAGGACACGTTCACCAGCCACTCGATGGTCTGCTCGCGCGTCCACTTCCCTTCCAGGTAGTGCATCGCCGCATCGTTGTCCGAGTAGCTCAGTTTGCTTGTCAGCTTGCGCAGCTGCAGGTACTTGCCGGCCAGCGCGGGATCGATCCCCGCCATCGGATACAGCACGTCGCGCTCGAACGCCAGCCGTTCCTGCTCGGTAAACGCCATCTCGATGCCGTAGTTCGCGCTGCCCTCGGCGATCAGCGACATCGGCGAGAACAGCGGATACACGCTGAACTCGGTCCACTTCTTGCCCTGCACCAGCGTTTTCTCGAGCAGCGCATTGTAGGCGTGGTGGCCCGGATAGCCTTCGTGGCAGCCGAGATCGACGGCGCGGTCGATGTAGATCGGGAACGAGGTGTTGATCTGGATGAGGCTCTGGGCATTGCCCTTGTACCAGTTATAGCCGCTCCAGGGCTTGTCCTGCACGAATTCAAGTACGAAGTTCTCGTTCTTCGGCAAGTCGATGTACTTGGCGGAACGCTCCTTGCAGGCCTTGATCGCCTCGTCGAAGACGGGCTTGAGCTTGTCCTTCGGAATCGCGAACTGCGCGCGGAAGTTCTTCAGGCGCTCCGACACCGTCCCTTCGCCCGGCAGCAGCTTGTCGATCTCGCCGACCAGCTGCATGTAGTAGGCGCGGTCGTGGTGGGGCGACACGGCATCGTAGAGGCGCTTGGTTTCTTCGTCGAAGCTGAATTTCTTGCCGCTCAACATGTCGACCCGGGTCAGCATCGCATGCAGCTGCTTGTCGAGGAACTCGATGCGCAGCGCGTCGTCGGCCTTGGCGCCGCGCTTCGATGGCAGGTCCTTGATCGCCTTCTCGATACCGCTGCGGATCGACGCCAGGCTCTGCTTGGTCTTGACCGCGTCTTCCTGCAGCTTGGGCGGTCCATAGTAGGCGTCCACGTAGGACGCATCGTGCACGCCGATGGCCAGCACCAGCTTCATGTAGCGGTCGGCCACGTCCTGCACCGGCGCGGCGAAAGCGGAACCGGCGAGCATCAGCGCGGCGGCGGCAAGTTTGGTTTTCATCGTGGGCATTTCCTTAGGTAAAAACGGATGCGCAATTATGCACCATTTTGGCGCGCCTTCTAGCGCAGGCCAAGCGGCAAGTCGGCAGGATTCGGCATAGTGCCGGCAGGCACTGCGGATATCCACAATAGCTGACATTCACCGTTTGGATAATGATGCACGCATTGACAATCGCATCGGGAAGCCATCATGAAAAAGCCCTTCTATAAAGTCCTCTACATTCAGGTGCTGTTCGCCATTGCGCTCGGCATCCTGCTCGGCGTGTTCTATCCGAAACTCGGCGTGGACATGAAGCCGCTCGGCGATGGCTTTATCAAGCTGATCAAGATGATCATCGCTCCCGTCATCTTCTGCACCGTGGTCGCGGGCATCGCCGGCATGCAGGACATGAAGAAGATCGGCCGTGTCGGCGGCAAGGCCCTGCTGTACTTCGAAGTCGTGTCCACCATCGCGCTGGCCATCGGCCTGCTGGTCGCCAACGTGATCCGTCCGGGCGAAGGCTTCAACGCCGACCCGACCAAGCTCGACACCTCGAGCATCGCCCAGTTCACGGACAAGGCCAAGACCCAGTCCACCACCGACTTCGTGATGAACATCATCCCGAACACCTTCGTCGACGCCTTCGCCAAGGGCGACATCCTGCAAGTGCTGCTGATCGCGATCCTGTTCGGCTTCGCCCTGTCGATCCTCGGCGAGCGTGGCCGTCCGGTAACCAAACTGATCGATGAAGTGTCGCACGTGATCTTCGGCGTGGTCGGCATCATCATGAAGGTCGCTCCGATCGGCGCGTTCGGCGCGATGGCCTTCACCATCGGCAAGTTCGGCCTGGCTTCGCTGCTGCCGCTGATGAAGCTGATGGGTTCGTTCTACCTGACCTGCTTCCTGTTCGTCGTGGTCGTGCTGGGCCTGATCGCCAAGTTCACCGGCTTCTCGATCTTCCGCTTCATTTCCTATATCAAGGAAGAACTGCTGATCGTGCTCGGCACCAGTTCGTCGGAAAGCGCCCTGCCCGCCCTGATGCGCAAGCTGGAAAAGCTGGGTTGCTCGAAGCCAGTCGTCGGCCTGGTGGTGCCAACCGGCTACTCGTTCAACCTGGACGGCACCAACATCTACATGACGATGGCGGCACTGTTCGTGGCGCAGGCCACCAATACCGACCTGACGCTCGGCCAGCAGCTGACGATCCTGGGCGTGGCGATGCTGACCTCCAAGGGCGCATCGGGCATCACCGGCGCCGGCTTCATCACCCTGGCGGCGACCCTGGCCGTGGTGCCGACGATCCCGGTGGCGGGCATGGCGCTGATCCTCGGCATCGACCGCTTCATGAGCGAATGCCGCGCGCTGACCAACTTCGTCGGCAACGGCGTGGCGACGGTCGTGGTGTCGGCCTGGGAAGGTGAGCTGGACCACAAGCGGCTGCAGAATGAACTGCACCACCCGAGCCACCTCGAAGAAGACCGGGAAATGTTCCCGGTTCGAAAACAAGCCATCAAGGAAGCGGCTTAAACAAGAACGGCGCACAGTGTGCGCCGTTTTTCATTCTATTTGCCGACCTTGAAGATCACATCGACCGACTGCGACCACTTCAATACGGTCACAAGCAGCAGGTCGCTTCTGCTGGTCGACTGGGCCGCACCCGAACTGCGGGTAGCGAACCGGTCGGCCGGCGACAAGCCCATCGCCCTCGTCAGGTTGGCGAGCTGGCCCGAGGTCACCGCCATCGCCGGCCCCAGCTTCTTGCCGAACCCCGCCGCCATGCCTTCGCCGCGCTTGCGGGCTACCTTGATGGCCTCGTTGAGCAATTCCATTTCGACCTTTTCGCGGTCGGCCACCGTGAATTCGGTCGTGAAGCCATCCACGTTCGGCATGTCGATCAAGGGCTGCATCAGCGCCGGCCATTTCGTCAGGTCTTTCACCTTGATGTGGACGCCGCAGCGCAGGCTGTACAGCGGCGCCCCGTCCGCCCGGGTCTCGCCCTTGCGGATATCCCTGCGCACATCGCGAATCTCAAGCGCGTCGGGCGCCAGGCCGATGCTGTCCGCCACGGCCCGCAGCTGCGCGATGCGCGACTCGACCAGCTGGCGCGCCGCTTCCGGGTCGGCGTCGACGGCAAGGATCTCGAAATCGATCTCGCCGATGTCCGGCATCACGTAGGAGAAACCGACACCGCTTGTATGGATGAAGGGGTAGTCAGGCAAGGCGGATGCGCCGGCAAACATGGGGGCGGCGGCAAGCACGACTAGGCAGGCGATTTTCTTTAACACTTGAGCTCCGGGGTTGAGGTAAAAAAGTTAAGGGCATCATTCACGCAGCGCGGCGGCCGGCGGCAGCCGCATGGCGGCAACGGTATGGCGCGACGTGGCTGCCAGGGCCACCAGCGCCACGCACAACAGCGCAAACAGCAGCGGCCATGCGCCCATCGGCGCGCGTTCGATGAAGCTGGCCAGGTAACGCTCGCCGGCCAGCCACGCCAGCGGCATGCCGATCGCGCTTCCGGCCAGCACCAGCACCGCAAACTCGCGCGCGACCAGGCTGCCGATGTCGCGCCCGGTGGCGCCGTGCAGCTTGCGCATGACGATCTCGCGCATCCGGCGCCGCACCGTATAGGCCGACAATACATAGATGCCGAAGGCCGCCAGCGCCATCGCCACCACGCTGGCCGAGGCCAGCATCTTGGCCAGCCGAACGTCTTCGCGGTAGTTCTCGGAGAACAGCGAGCCGGCGCCCACGATCTCGAACACCTTGTGCGGGAAGTGGCGCCGCCACAGCGCCTCGATGCCGGTGCGCGCCGGGGCGGTATCGCCGTCGATGCGGATGGTCAGCACCGCCGGCGCCTCGTCGATCCGGTACAGCATGGGTTCCGCCGTCTGGCGCAAGGTGCGATAGCGCAGGTCCGGCGCGATGCCGACGATGCGCAGGTTCCCATCCACCATCTGGCCGACGGCCGCTTGCGGCGATGGATAGCCGAGGGCTGTCGCGGCCAGCGCATTGATGACCACATTGCCGTTGCCCGGACGGTCCTGGGTGGGGTTGAACACGCGGCCAATCAGCGGGCGCACGTCCATCACCTCGAAGAACGCAGCATTGACGCTCTTGATCTCGATCATCGCGTCGATCCCGTCGGCGCGCGTGATCGAGCCGATGAGGGTGGTGCCGTCGCGGCCCACCGCTTCGGACGACGCCGCGATGCCGGTCACGCCCGGCAGCCTGGCCAGCTCGGACTGGAAGGCAAGCATGGCGCTCTTGTCGTCCTCTGGCATTTCGAGCACCAGCATGGAGGCGGCATCGAACCCCGGCGCGGCGCTGCTGGCATACCGCGCCTGCCATGCCACGACCAGCGTCACGCCTACCAGGCCGATGGCCGCCGCGAACTGGAACACGCTCAGGGCGCGCCGCAGGCCCAGCGCCTGCCTGCTCTCGCTACCCGCGCGGCCCTGCGTGGTGGCGCTTGCGGGCAGGCGCAGCGCCAGCCAGGCCGGGTACAGGGCCGACAAAATCCCCACCAGCGCGCCCGTCAGCAGCAGGCCGAGGACAGCACCAGGCGAGAACATGCCGGCCAGGTTGCGCCCGACCAGTTCGGCAAACAGCGGCATCGCCAGCCACGCCAACAGCAAGGCCACGCCGCTGGCCAGCAAGGCCACCACCAGCGATTCGGCGATGAACTGCGACACCAGCCGCGCCGCGCCGGCGCCCAGCACCTTGCGCATGCCGATCTCGCGTTGGCGGTGCACGGTGCGCACCGCAGCCAGGTTGATGTAATTGGTGGCGGCCAGCGCGAGGATGAGGATCGCCAGGGCGGCCAGCCCCAGGACCGCATTGCGGTTGCCATAGCGCCGACCGGCGCGGCTGCGCAGCAGCTCGGGGTCGAAGTACTGGTCTGAGAGGCGCACCATGCCGATGTCGGTCAGGCGCATGCCATTGGCGCGCTTGAGAAAGGCCGGCCCCATGCGTGCATCGCGCCTGCTGGTGACGGCTTCCTGCATCAGCGCCGCCAGCGCCGACGGGTCGACGCCCGGGCCGGGCTTGACGTACACATTGGCGGTCTTCCACCAGGCCTGCTCCGGCGTCTCGTTCGCTTGCGGCTTGTCCCAGCTGTGGATGCCGGCGCCCACCAGGGCGCCGAATCCGAGCGTGGTATTACCTGGCAGCTCGGCCAGCACCGCTTTCACGGCGAACGGCACGCCGTCGATATGCACTACCTTGCCGACCGCCTTCGCGTGGCCGAAGAGCTTTTCCGCAGTCGGCTGGTCGAGCACCAGCGCATCCGGGCGGGCCAATGCCGCGCCGGCGTCACCGACGACCGCCTTGATGCCGAAGAACTCGAGGTAATTGGCCTGGACCACTTGCACGTCGAGCGGTACCACGCGATCCTCGACACGCACGGCCAGGTTCGATGTCTTCGAGCGGGTCGACGCCAGCGGGATACCGCTTGCAAGCAGCATCTCGTGCAGGGCCGCAGGCGCGGTGGCGCGCCACTCCGGCCGCGGCAGCATGTTGCGGCGCTCCTTGACCAGGAAAATGCCCTCGCTGCCCTCGATGGTGGTGTTATACGTGAACGAGTAGCGCACAAAGCCAAGCAGCAGGAAGCAGGCGGCAAGGCCCACGGCCAGCCCGCCAATCACCGCCAACGAATAGGCGGGCTCCTTCAGGAGCAAGCGCCACCCTACCTTGAAGTCACTGAACCGCATCCCTGCCCCTCATTGTAGACAATGTTGTCTATGATAGAAACAAGCGAGTCCCCCTACAAGAAATTTATTCACTGTCCAACGAAATAAATGTGTAGACATCACTGTCTAGATAGTCTAGTCTATGAGCAGAACCAAGGATGCCGCATGCAAAATTCAACGACGAAGACCAAGCCCACCGCGGCCGAACTCGATCTGCTCAATACACTCTGGCCGCTCGGCTCGGCCACTGCCCGCCAGGTGCATGAAGCCATCCAGAAGGAGCGGCCCGAAGTCACCTACGCCACCGTGCTGCGCCTGATGCAGATCATGCACACCAAGGGCTTGCTGATCCGCGACGAGCGCGAACGATCGCACGTCTATGCGCCCGCCGTGGCCCAGGACTCGCTGCAGACGAACCTGATCAAGGACATGATCCAGAAAGCCTTCTCCGGCTCGGCCAAGGCCCTGGTGCTGGCGGCGCTGCGCAGCGGCATCTCCAGGAAAGAGCGCGAGGAGATCGAGAAAATGCTGAAGGAGGATGACAAATGAGCCTTGCCTACCTGGTCAACAGCATCGGCTGGACGCTGCTGCATTTTCTGTGGCAAGGTGCCCTGGTCGGCTGCGCGGCCGCCGTCGCGCTGACGGTCATGCGCAACGCGAAGGCCGAACACCGCTATGCCGTGGCCTGCACTGCCCTGCTGCTGTGCCTTGCGTGGCCGGCCGTGGAGCTGGCCGGCCGCCTGCAATCGACCGAATCCATTGCCAGCTTCGCGGGCATGTTCAGCGAGTCGCGCTTCGGTGCGGCCGTGAATGTGGCCGACGGCGGCATGCTCGCCTTCCTGCAATCGAACCTGCTGGTCATCGTCGGCGCTTGGGGCCTGTGCGCGCTGATGCTGACAATGCGCATGGCGCTGGGCCTGATGTGGGTGGGCCGCATGGCGCGCGTGACGGCGGTCGACGCGAAGTGGCAAGCCACGCTCGAGCGCCTGGCCGCCAGCATGGGCGTGGCCCGCACCGTACGACTGCGCGTGGTCGACAACCTCGCCAGCCCGATCACCGCAGGATGGTGGCGGCCAGTCGTGCTGGTGCCGGCGTCGCTACTTTCCGGCATGCCCGCCGACCTGCTCGAAGCGCTGCTGGCGCACGAGATGGGCCATATCAAACGCTTCGATTACCTCGTCAACATCGGCCAGAACGTGATCGAGACGCTGCTGTTCTACCACCCGGCAGTCTGGTGGATTTCGCGACGCATCCGCAGCGAGCGCGAACAGATTGCAGATGATCTGGCGGCCAGAACACTTGGCGAACCGCGGCGCCTGGCGCTTGCATTGTCCGAGCTGGAGAAGATCCAGTTCTCAACGCACCACCTGGCCCTGGCGGCCAATGGCGGCGACCTGATATTGCGCATCAAACGATTGCTGCGCCCCGACACCCAGGCGCTGAACTGGAAAGCCGCGTTGCCGGTGCTGGGACTGGCAGCGGCCTTCCTGGCCGGCTGCGCGAACACCCCGCCGCCGCCGAAACCGGTCGTCTACGTGGCCGCCCGCGCAGATTTCAGCAGCTGCCAGAAGCCGGAGTGGCCAAGGGCGTCGCTGCGCGCCGAGCATACCGGCACCGTCACCTTGCGTTTCCTGGTGGGCGAAGACGGCAGGTCCAAGGCTTCGGAAGTGTTCAAATCGAGCGGCTATCCGCTGCTCGACGAAGCGGCGCGCGTGGGCATCAACAAGTGCAGCTTCAGACCGGCGACCGCCGATGGCGTGCCGGTCGAGCAATGGATGAAGATGCAGTATGTGTGGACCCTGACGTAGTACCAGGTGCTGCCTTCCCGGTGCCTTCCCGGTGCCCTTCCCGGTGCCAGTTCTGACATTCGGACACGGCCTGAACAGTGATGTAGTTACGCGTTGCGCGATTTCGGTTGGGGCCGTGTCCGAAAGTCAGAACTGGCACCGCCCGGGAAAGTCAGAACTGGCACCGCCCGGGGGCACCGCCCGGGCACTAAAGTTTGTTGTGTCGCCGCCATGCAATAAGACGGCCAAGTGCAGTGCCCGCCATCACACACAGAAAAAGCCAGACCTTGACTTCGGCTTCATCCCTGGAAAAAGCAAACCAGCTTCCAAAGCCAAAAACGAAGCCCGCCAGCCCACCATAGCCCATGTACATGCGCCTGTCCCATTCGTTCACGGCTCGCTGCGCGGTCTCAGAACGGGGAATCGCCTCTTGAATAAGTATGGTTCCGCATTCGAGGCAACGCGCACTCATCGCTGAATTTTGTGCATTGCAGACGGGACAAGTCATGGGAGCCTATCGGTGAAAGTTTAGTGAGTGGAATAACTTTACCGCGACTTTACTTACACATAGGGTAGTTGTCCAATGCCACATGATCATGACGGCCAATATCACAAATAGAAAGGGCCAGAGCTCATCGCCCTGGCCCCATCATCGTGTGTCATTCGCCTCAGATCGCGCTGACGTCCACTTCCACGCCAGTCGACTCCACAACCTGGGCCTTGCTCACGCCCGGCGCCAGTTCGGTCAGCTTGAGGCCGTTTGGCGTCACTTCCAGCACGCCCAGGTCGGTGATGATCAAGTCCACCACGCCCACGCCGGTCAGCGGCAAGTCGCATTTCGGGAGGATCTTGTGCGAGGTGCTGCCATCCTTGGCGGTCGCCACATGCTCCATCACGACGACCACGCGCTTGACGCCGGCGACCAGGTCCATCGCACCGCCCATGCCCTTGACCATCTTGCCGGGGATCATCCAGTTGGCCAGGTCGCCCTTTTCGGACACCTGCATCGCGCCCAGGATCGCCAGGTTGATCTTGCCGCCGCGGATCATGCCAAAGGAATCGGCCGAGCTGAAGTAGGCGGCGCCCGGCAGCGCCGTGACGGTCTGCTTGCCGGCGTTGATCAGGTCGGCGTCCACTTCGCCATCGGTCGGGAACGGGCCGATGCCCAGCAAGCCGTTTTCCGACTGCAGGAACACTTCCATGTCGTTCGGTACGTAGTTCGCCACCAGGGTCGGCAAGCCGATGCCGAGGTTGACGTAGAAACCGTCCTGCAGTTCTTTCGCCGCGCGTGCGGCCATTTCATCACGAGTCCATGCCATGTCGTTCTCCGATTAGCTTAGTTGGCACGCACGGTGCGTTGTTCGATGCGCTTTTCCGGCGCGGCATTGACGACAATGCGGTGCACGAAAATGCTCGGCAAGTGGACCTGGTCCGGATCGATCTCGCCGATCTCGACCAGCTTCTCGACCTCGACCACGGTGATCTTGCCGGCCTGGGCCACGTTCGGGTTGAAGTTGCGGGCGGTCTTGCGGAACACCAGGTTGCCCGCCTTGTCGGCCATGTAGGCCTTGACCAGCGATACATCGGCCACCAGGCTGCGCTCCATCACGTACTGCTCGCCGTCGAACTCGCGCACTTCCTTACCGTCGGCGACGATGGTGCCCACGCCGGTCTTGGTGAAGAAGGCCGGGATGCCGGCGCCGCCCGCACGCAGTTTTTCAGCCAGCGTGCCCTGCGGCGTGAACTCGAGTTCCAGTTCGCCAGCCAGGTACTGGCGTGCGAATTCCTTGTTTTCGCCGACGTAGGACGAGATCATCTTCTTGATCTGGCGCGTGGTCAGCAGCTGGCCGAGGCCGAAATCGTCGACGCCGGCGTTGTTCGAGATGGCGGTCAATCCGGTCACGCCGGAGTCGCGCAGGGCCAGGATCAGGGCTTCGGGAATGCCGCACAGGCCAAAACCGCCGACAGCGATGGTTTGCCCGTCTTTGACGATGCCGGCCAGTGCCGAGGCCGCGTCAGGATAAACTTTATTCATGCCTGTGTCCCTTTTATCGTTATCTACAGAGTAAATCAGCATAAAATACGGCAGCCAAAAGCACAATACCGTAGAAATACCGGCAACCAGAGATACCGCAAACACCCGATGACCGCATCATACGCCATTGATTACGAAACAATTTTCAAGCACGCACCGGTGGGCATGTGCATTTCCATCAACCGGATCATCCAGTCCTGCAATGATGCCTTGTCATCGATGTTCGGCTACGGTCACGGCGAGCTGGACGGCAAATCGTTCCAGGTGCTGTACCCCACGATGGACGAGTTCATCCGTACGGGCGACCGCATCATCCCCATCATGAACACCAAAGGACGTTATTCGGACGAGCGCATCATGCGCCGGGCCAACGGGGAATTGTTCTGGTGCCACGTCAGTGGCCGCGCGCTGGACCCGAAGGAGCCGCTCGGTGCGGGCGTGTGGACGTTCGAGGATGTCAGCGAGAAACGGCCGGTGACGGCGGAACTGACGCCGCGCGAGCGCGAGATCGCCGCCCTGCTGGTCGAGGGCAAGACCAGCAAGGTCATCGCGCGCGAGACCGACCTGTCGCCGCGCACGGTGGAAATGCACCGCGCCAAGCTGATGAAGAAGTTTGCCGCGGCCACCTCGTCCGAGCTGGTGCACAAGCTGGTCGGGGTCAGCCGCTAGCAATCGACGGCGGTCCGTAGGGCGGACGAGTGCGCAGCACGATATCCGCCGGGCGCCGCGTTGACGCATGCGTTTGGCGGATGTCGTGCTGCGCACTCTTCTACCCTGCTTGCCAGTTATCTATATTGCAATACTGACGGCACGATGCGGGGTGGGTATCGGAGCGCAGCAGCACAGCACAAGGCCAGCGCCACTTCGGAATGGGCCAGGACATGGTCGTGCCCGCCCTGCTGCCCCATCTTGATGCGTGCTTCCTGCGTACACCACAACGCATAAAAATCGCGCAGCCGGGACGCCTCGGGCCGGCTTGCCAGCCATGCGGCTTGCTCCGCAGTAAAACTGTGCTCGGCCAGTGCCGCAATGTCGCGCGCGGGATCCAGCACTTCGATGTCGACGCCGATGGCCAGTTCGGTGCTGGCCGCGCACGCCACCCAGTGTGCGCTGTGGGAAATGCTCAAGCTCGCGAACGGCAGTGCCGGCGCGTCCAGCCGCGGCGCCATCGACGCCCTTTCGCCCAGCACGACGGTGGCAGGGTCCACGCCCAGCATCGCGCCCAGCGACTGGCGCAGCAATGCCCGCCCGAGCACGAACTGGCGGCGCCGCTGCGGCCGCACGAAGCGCCGGCAGCGCTCGCGCTCGGCCTCACCGAGCATGTCATGCAGTGTCGCCACGGCAGCGTCGTCGATGCCGCGGCTGTCGAGCAGCCAGACGTCGACGGCCGCCGCCATGCTTAGTTGTCGCCGATCTTGACGAACTCGCCCTTGAGCGCGACGCCGGCCATCATGGTGCCCGCGTGGCATTCGAACTCGGTTTCGCTCGAAAATTCGACGTTCTTGTAATTGCTGACGATGTTGATGACGGCATTCGCGCCGGCGTCCCTGGCTGCCTTCTGAAGCCGCAGCATGGCCGACAGGAATACCCAGTTGCACGCCACCGCGTCGCTCTTGTTGAAGGCATTCGTCTTCTGGCTGGTCTTCTCGGCGCCGAGCACCTTGAGCACTGGCGGCGTCGGCTGCTTGCCGAAGTAGAACTTGACCGAACCGTCGAGCTGGCTCTTCGCTTCCGGGATCGCCATCGCATCGGCCAGCGGCAGCATCACCTTCCTGTCGGCGGCCTGGGCGGAAATACCTGCCAGCATCAGCGTTGCGACTGCAAACATCTTGACGACTTTTTTCATGTTTTTTCCTAGGTCAGTTGAACTTCTTAAAAATCAGCGAGGTATTGATGCCGCCAAACGCAAAATTATTCGACATCACGTGTTCGCACTCCAGGCGCCGGCCTTCGCCGACGATGTAATCGAGCTGGGCGCACGCCGGATCCACCTGTTCCAGGTTGAGCGTCGGTGCGAACCAGCCTTCGCGCATCATTTCGATACTGATCCACGCTTCCAGCGCCCCGCAGGCACCCAGCGTGTGGCCCATATAGCTCTTCAGGGAGCTGATCGGCATGGCGGGGCCGAACACCTGCGCCGTGGCCGTCGATTCGGCGACGTCGCCCTGCGCGGTGGCGGTGCCGTGCGCGTTGACGTAGCCGATCTGCGCGGGCGCGAGGCCGGCGTCGGCCAGCGCCAGTTCCATCGCCACCCGCATGGTGGCCGCATTCGGCTGCGTGACGTGGCAGCCGTCGCTGTTGGTGCCGAAGCCTACCAGCTCGGCGTGGATCACGGCGCCGCGCGCCACCGCGTGCTCGTATTCTTCGAGGATCAGGGCGCCGGCGCCCTCCCCGATCACCAGGCCGTCGCGCCCGCCGTCGAAGGGCCGCGGCGTCGTGCCCGGCGCGTCGTTGCAGGTGCTGGTGGCGAACAGGGTGTCGAACACCGCCGCCTCGGTGGCGCACAGTTCCTCGGCGCCGCCGGCGATCATCGCGACCTGCTTGCCGCTCTTGATCGCCTCGTAGGCGTAGCCGATGCCCTGGCTGCCCGAGGTGCAGGCCGAGGACGTGGTGATCACGCGCCCGGTCACGCCGAAGAACACGCCGATGTTGACCGGCGCGGTATGCGCCATCATCTTGATGTAGGTGGTGGCGTTGATGCCGCGCGTGGTGCGCTCCTCGATCATGCGCCCGAAGTCGCCGATCGCGCTGGTGGTGCCGGCCGAGGAACCAAAGGAGATCCCCATCCTGCCGCTGGTGACCAGGTCCGAATCGAGCAGGCCGGCGTGTTCCAGCGCCATTTCGCTGGCGCGGGTGGCCATCAGCGCGACCCGCCCCATGCTGCGGATCGCCTTGCGGTGGTAGCGCGGTCCCAGCTCGAACGGCGCGGCCGGCGCGCCCAGCTGCGTGTTCAGGCCTTCATAGTCCGACCATTCATCCATCCGGACGATCGCATTCCGGTATTCGCCCAGGCGCGCGCGGATCGCCGCCCAGTCATTGCCCAGCGGGCTGATGCCGGCCATGCCGGTAACCACGACACGGCGGCTCATGCCAGGCCTCCATTGACCGAAATGACCTGGCGCGTGACGTAGCCCGCGTCCTCGCTGAGCAGGTAGCTGACCGCGGCCGCCACCTCCTCCGGCTTGCCGACGCGGCGCGCCGGAATCATCTTCAGCGCTTCCTCCATCGGCACCTCGCTGATCATGTCGGTCTCGATCAGGCCGGGCGCGACGCAGTTGACGGTGATCGCGCGCTTGGCCAGTTCCAGCGCCAGCGCCTTGGTGGCGCCGATGATGCCGGCCTTGGCCGCGCTGTAGTTGACCTGGCCGCGGTTGCCGACCAGGCCCGATACCGAGGCCAGCGTCACGATGCGGCCCGGCTTGCGGCGCTGGACCATCGGCATCACCAGCGGATTGAGCACGTTGTAGAAGCCATCGAGGTTGGTCGACAGGACGATGTCCCAGTCCTCGCCCGACATCGCGGGGAAGGCATTGTCGCGCGCCACGCCGGCATTGCACACCACGCCGTAGTAGCAGCCATGTTCGGCGATGTCAGCCTCGAGCGCGGCGGCCGTGGCCTCGCGCGCGGCGATATCGAACTGCAGCACGCGCGCACTGCGGCCCATTGCCGCCACTTCGGCGGCCACGGCGTCGGCCTCGGCGCGCCGGCTGCGGCAATGCAGCACCACGTCATAGCCGTCGCGCGCCAGGCGCAGCGCGATCGCCTTGCCGATACCGCGCGACGATCCGGTCACCAGCACACTCTTAGCCATACTCATTCATCACTCCGTTGCAGAAATTCGTTAACATCATTCGGTTGGAACACCGTGACCGTCGCGGTGGCGGCGGTTTCTCCGCTGGCGACATCGACGATGCGGCATTCAAAGGCGCCCAGGCCGTTCTCGCCGAGCAGCGCGCGCTGGACATGCACCTGCAGCACGCTGCCGACCGCGAACAGCGGCACGCTGGCCTGGTAGCGCCGCGCGCCCAGCAGGAAGCCGACCTTGACCGGCTCGCCGGCCAGTCGCGCCACGTAGCCCGCCTGCGCCGCCACGGCCTGCGCCATGTACTCGATGCCGACCCAGCTGCCCACGCCTGCGCCGTCGCAAAACACCGATTGCGCCGTGATGCCCACTTCGGCCGAGAGGCTGTCGGGGCCGGCCGCGAGCACGCGGTCCAGCAGCACCATCGGGCCGCTGTGCGGCACCAGCGAGCGGATGTCCGGATAGCTCATGGGCGTTTGACTCATTGCAGCCTCCCCAGCACCAGCGTCGCGTTCGAGCCGCCGAACGCGAAGGAATTGCTCAAGGCGTAGCGCAAAGGCCGGCCCAGGCGCGCGCCCGGCCCGGCCACGTTCAGCGCCGGCAGCGCGGCGTCGGCGGCGCCGTCCCACAGCTGCGGCGGCAGCATGCCGTCGGCATTTTCGTCCTGCATCGCCAGCCAGCACAGGGCCGCTTCGATGGCGGCGGCCGCACCCAGCGTGTGGCCGGTCAGCGGCTTGGTGGAGCTGACCGGCACCGCCGCGCCGAACAGGTCGTGCACCACGCGCGACTCCATCGCGTCATTCTGTACCGTGGCGGTGCCGTGCAGGTTGATGTAGTCGACCTGGCCCGCGTCGATGCCGGCGCGCGCCAGCGCCTGGGCAATCGCCAGCCGCGCGCCGCCGCCGGCGGGGTCCGGGGCCGAGATATGGTGGCCGTCGGACGCTTCGCCCCAGCCGCACAGCGCCACTGCCGCCGGTTCGGCCGTCATCAGGAACAGGGCCGCGCCCTCGCCGATGTTGATGCCGTCGCGGTTCGCACTGAGCGGATTGCAGCGCCGCGCGCTGACCGATTCGAGCGCCGAGAAGCCTGCCACGGTGAAGCCGCACAGGGTATCGACCCCGCCCGTCAGCACCGCGTCGCACAGGCCCATGCGGATCAGGCGCGCGGCGCTGGCCAGCGCCTTGGCGCTCGAGGCGCAGGCCGAGGAATGCACATAGGCCGGTCCGGAGATGCCCAGCTCGCGGGCCAGCATCGCGGCAGGCGATCCCATTTCCTGCTGGCCGTAGTGGAAGGCCTCGGGCAGTTCGCCATTCTCGTGCACGCCGCGCAGCGCCGCTTCGGTTTCGGCAATGCCGGAGGTGCTGGTGCCGATCACGATGCCGATCCGGTGCGCCCCATGGCGCGCAATGGCGGCATCGACCGCGCCGCGGATCTGGGCCAGCGCCGCCAGCGCCAGCTGGTTGTTCCGGCTGCGCATCGGCAGCGGCAGCGAATCGACAGGCGGCAGCGCGGCATCGACGCAGCCGAGCGGCAGCTCGCGCCCATTCGACCAGGCCGCGGTCGGACGCACACCGCCGTCGGCGGCGAACAGGCGCGCGCTCACCCGGGCGCGGCCTTCGCCGAGCGCACACAGGATGCCGCATTCATTCAAGTACAGGTTCATGGCTCCGTGCCTCAAGGCGCCGACTGGATCGTCAGGCGATACTGGTAACGCAGGTTGTCGAGGACGATGGTGCCGCTCCAGCGCGGCATGGCGCTGTAGCTGACCGTCGCGATGGGCGCGCCGTCCAGCGTCACGCTGCGCAGCAGGCCATTGTCGCGCACTTCCCAGCCGGCTGGAAGCGCGGCGGCGATCGCCTCGGCCGGCCACAGGGCCAGCTGCACGTCTTCGAGCACATCTTCCGGCTTGACCTGGGATGGCAGCATCACATGGCGCCAGGATGTAAGGGCCTTGCCGTCATAGCTCAGGGTCAGCACGCGCTGCCCGAAGGCCAGGCCGACCAGTTCCACGCGGCCGGCGTCCACTTCGAGCGCGGCGTCGAGTTCATCGGTGCGGCCATTGCGCTCCACCGTCAGGTGCTGCTGTACGCTGATCGCCTCGCCCAGCGCGGCGGGGGCCAGCTTCAGCCCGAGGCGCGCCGGCGGCGCGGGCCTGGTCGTGGCGCAGCCGGCCAGGGCCAGCGCGATTGCCAGCACGGCGGCGCGCCGCAGTGTCGTCTTAATGGGCGCCATGGCGGCCTTCCTCCGGTTGGGTGAAACAGGGCACGGCAAGCCAGACCAGCGTGGTGCCGATCAACATCGTCAGGCCGAAGGCTTGCAGCGCGGGCGTGCGCGACAGGGCCAGCAGGCCGAATCCGAGGATGGTGTTGGCGGCCGACAGGCCCACCGCCAGCCATGGCGTCGCATCGCGCTTGCCTCCGTGCTCCTGCATGAAAATGCCGTAGTCGACGCCGACGCCAAGCAGCAGCATCAGGGCCAGCACGTGGAACAGCTGCAGCGGCAGGCCGGCCAGGCCAAGCACCGCAATCGTGGCGGCGCTGGCGAAGGCGGTCGGCGCCAGCACGCGCCAGGCGCTGCCCCGGTAGCGCGGGTACAGCAAGGCGAATACCAGCACATAAGCGCACAGCACGACCCAGCCCATGTACTGCCGGTAGCGTCCCAGTACGCTCGAGATCTCGCCGACCTTGTCGACCCACTGCACGCCCTCGATTCCCGCGGCAGCCTTGCTGACTTCAGCGGCGCTGCTGAACGCCAGCCCGCGCAGCGCCACCACGCTGGCGTGCACGCCGGCGGTCTCGCCCAGCCACAGGTGGCGCCATGGCTCGCTCGGCGGCGTCTGGAGGAAGGCGTCGACCGTCAGCGGCCCGGGATTGGCCAGCAGGTGGGCGCGGGTGGCGGCGATCCAGGCCTTGTCTTCATCGATCGCCTTGGCCACCAGCGCCAGTGGGCCGCCCTCGCCCAGCAGTTTTTCCTCGACCAGTGCGCGCCGCCCGGCCTGCGCCTGCAGCGACGGCACCCAGTTCGACAGCGCCTGGTAGCCGCTGATGCGGCCTTGCGCGATCAGCGGATCGAGCGCCTTCTTGAGCGCTTCCTCGCGCTGCAGCACGATCTCGGCCGAGGCGCCGCGCACCAGGAAGTACTGGACCGGCGTCGGCGCGTCGAGCAGCTTGCCCAGCGCGATCTGGTCGGCCACCAGTGCCTTGGGCGGGGTTTGCAGGTTGCGGATGTCGTCGTTCGTGCCCAGGCGCGACCAGCCGAACAGCGACACGGCGGCCACCGCCACGCCGATGCCCAGCCAGGCCGGCGTGGCGCGCACGCGCGGCCAGTGCGCCAGCGCCGCGCCGTACCAGTCGGCCAGCTTGCCGCGCCTGAGCGTGGCCGCACCGATCAGCTGCGGGAACCAGCACACCACGGTCAGCCAGGCGAACACCAGTCCCACCGCGGAGAACACGGCCATGTGGCGCAGGCCGGGGAACGGCGTCATGCCCAGGCCAAGGTAGCCGATGACGGCGGCCAGCAGGCTCAATGCCAGCGCCGGCAGCAGGCGCCGCATCAGGCTGCGCGAATCGAGCGCGGGGTCGGCGCCGAGGCGCTGGCACAGGAAATAGATGCCGTAGTCCTGGGCCACGCCGATCAGGCTGGCGCCGAACACCAGGGTCAGCAAATGGACGCTGCCGAACAGCAGCCAGCATACCGACAGCGAGCCGAGGAAGCCGATCCCGATCGACAGCAGCACCAGCGCGATCGGCCGCACCGAACGGAACACCAGCCAGGTCAGCAGCACGATGCCGAGCAGCGAACCGGCGCCGATGGTGTGTACCTCGGCATTGGCCTGGCTGGCCGCGGCGGCCGCGTGCAGGATGACGCCGGCGCTGATGATGCGCACCTCGGGCACCGCCTTGCGCGCCGCTGCGGCCGCGCGTTCGAGCAGCGGCAGCACGTCGGCCTGGGCGCCCAGCGAATAGGCGGATGGCGCCAGCGTCAGCGCCAGCAAGGCGTACTGGCGCTCCTGGTCGGCCACGTACAGGTGGCCGTCGCGCGGACGCACCGGGGTTTCCTGCGCGCGCTGCTGGACCCAGCCGGCGAACAGGCCGAACGGGTCGTCACGGAACGCGCCCAGGCGCGGGCCCGAGAATGCCGCGTACAGCTTGGCCAGCGCGGCGTCGGTCCAGAACTGCGGCGGCTCCCTGCGCAGCTGCGCTTCCTGCTCGTTCGTCAGCAGCGCCAGCCGGTGCGGCTCGAACGGCGCCAGCCAGTTGGCCTGGGTGCTGTCGTCGATGGCGGCGGTCCTGATCAGTTCGGGGCGGGCGGCCAGCACTTCGCCATAGGCGTCGGCGGCGCGGCGCGCGGCGGCCCAGTCGGACGCGCCGACCAGCACCACCACGCGCTGCTGGGCAGCATCGACCATCTGCGTGAACGACTGGCGCAGCACGCGATCCTGCTCCTGCACCGGCAGCAAGGCCAGGATGTCGGTATCGGGCACGATGCGTTTGCCCAGCCATAGCCAGGCGTTGTGCCCGGCCAGCAGGCACACCACCAGTGCCCATGCCAGGGCCAGCGTGCGGTTCATTCTCAAAACAGCGCCGCCTCTTCGGCGCTGATCGCGCTGGCGCCGGTCCTGATCTCGGAGAACACGATCGTGGTACGGTCGCCGCTGTCCTCATTGATCTGGATGTTCTTCACATACGCCGCGCCATCGAGGCTGATCGCGCCGATCGCCTTGGCCAGGGCCGGCTGGCGCGCCTTGAGCGCCACCTTCCAGCTGGCGGCATCGACGCTGCCGTCGACGTCGAACAGGGTGTCGAGCTGGGCCAGGTCGCCCGACAGCAGCGAGAACAGCACGCTATTGATCATGCGGACTGTCGGTTCGCTTTTCGCGTCAAGGCGCATGGCCACGCGCTCGCCCTGGAAGTGGACGATCTCGTCGCGCGTCAGGCGCAGCGTGTTCGGGAATGGCTTGAGGGTGCGCCACAGCACGCCCTTGCCGGCCACCACGCAGAAACGCCCGTGCGAGGCCAGCGGCTTCTTCATGCCGGCCAGGTTCTTGGTCTGGTCGAAGCGGCCGCACAGCACGTCCGGCTTGGCCAGCATGGCCTGGATTTTCGCGACCGGCGCGGCGGCTGGCGCGGCGCCCGCGGCCAGCGCCAGGACCAGCATCGGCATCAATCGTTTCATGGACGTGGCACTCCCAATTTCTCGAACAGGATGGGCGGCGAAACAAAGCACATTTCGCCATTGGCGATATCGACGGCGACCTGGGTCGTGAAGCCCTTGGTCAGGCGCTTGCCGGTGGCGGCGTCGGTGATCAGGTACTCGACCTTCAGGCGGTTCTCCCACTCGACGATCTCGGCGCGCAGCAGCAGGCGCTGGCCGAAGGTGGCCGAGGCGATGTAGCGCAGGTTCACGTCGATCACCGGCCAGGCGTAGCCAGACTCCTTCATCTGCACATAGTTGTAGCCGATCTGGTCGAGCAGCGCGCAGCGCACCACTTCGAAGTACTTGACGTAGTTGCCATGCCAGACGATCTGCATCGGGTCGAGGTCGAAGAACTGCACCTCCATCTCGACCTCGGCCGACCAGCGGCTGGCGGGACGGACCTTACGCATACAGGCTCCAGGCCTTGGAACGGATGCGCTCGAGCAGTATCCGCAGCTCCGGTTCCAGGCGGCGGTCTTCGTCGACCGGGGCCACGTCCAGGCCGAGCTGCTCGGCCATCTGCGCCACTGCGCCCGGCACCACATGCTCCGGACTGGTGCGGCAGCGCAGCCACACGCCCTGGCGCACCGTCACCAGCAGCGCGGCGACCACCTGTTCGGTCAGTTCCAGCACGCGCAGGCAGTCGCGCGCGGCGATCGTGCCCATGCTGACCTTGTCCTGGTTGTGGCATTCGGTCGAGCGCGAAAACACCGAGGCCGGCATGGTCAGCTTGAGCGCTTCGGCGGTCCACGCGGAGGCGCTGATCTGGAGCGCCTTGAGGCCATGGTTGATGGCCGCGCGCGGTCCCTGGGCGCCCGACAGGTTGCCCGGCAAGCCGTGGTTGTAGCGCGCGTCGACCATCAGCGCCATCTGGCGGTCCAGCAGGTCGGCCAGGTTGGCCACTGCGTTCTTCATGCCGTCCATGGCGAAGGCGATGTGCCCGCCGTAGAAATGGCCGCCATGCAGCACGCGTTCGCCATCGGCGTCGATGATCGGGTTGTCGTTGGCGCTATTGAGCTCGTTCTCGATCGACTGGCGGAAGAACGGCATCGCGTCGGCCAGCACCCCGATCACATGCGGGGCGCAGCGGATCGAGTAGCGGTCCTGCAGGCGGCTGCCATTGCGTTCGGCCTTGCCTGCGGCGAGGTCGGCGCGCAGCCAGGCGGCCACGCCCTGCATGCCTGCGTGCGGCTTGACCGAGAACAGCGTTTCGTCGAAATGGTGGGCATTGCCGTCCAGCGCGAACGAGGCCATCGCCGTGATCCTGGTCGACAGGCGCACCAGGTAGTCGGCGCGGTCGTAGGCCATGCAGGCCAGCGCGGTCATGACGGCGGTGCCGTTCATGATCGCCAGGCCCTCCTTCGGACGCAGGCGCAGCGGCGTGATGCCGGCGTCAGCCAGCGCCTGCGCGGCCGGCACGATGGCGCCATCGCGCCACACTTCGCGCTCGCCGCACAGCACCGCCGCCAGGTAGGACAGCGGCGTCAGGTCGCCGCTGGCGCCGACCGAGCCTTCGCTCGGGATCAGCGGCAGCAGGCCGGCGCCGAGCAGGCGCGTGATCTGTTCCAGCAGCTCCACGCTGACGCCCGAATAGCCCTTCGACAGCGAGGCCAGGCGGGTGGCGACCACGGCGCGCGTTTGCGCTTCGCTCAGGTAAGCGCCCAGGCCCACGCCGTGGTAGGTGTACAGGTGGTGCGGCAGCTCGGCCACCAGTTCGGGCGGCACCGTCACGGTGCACGAATCGCCGTAGCCGGTCGTCACGCCGTAGATGGTGCCGTCCTCGCGCAGCAGGCGGTCGAGGAAGTCGGCGCCGCGCGCGATCGCTGCGCGGAATGCCGGGTCGCTCGACAAGGCGGCGCTGGCGCGGCCTTCGGCGATGTCGACGATGTCCTCGATGCAGAGGCGGCCGCGGTCGAATTCGACGGTGCGGAGGAAAGTGGTCAGGTCAGCAGGATGCATCGTTCTTGTCCAGATGGGGTAAGTGCCAGAATTCGTAGAAGTTGAACCACTGCAGCGGCGCCCGCAGGCAGTGGTATTGCAGGCGCGCCGCGTAGGCGCCGGCCAGTTCGGAAAGCGCCGCGTCGCGGCCCTTGCGCGGCAGCCGCACCGATTCGCGCAGCAGCTCGAAATGGATCTCGCATTCGCCGTCCGAAGCGCGCTGCGAGAACATGCCGTACAGCGGGCATTGCAGCAGGCTGGCCATCACATAGGGCCCGACCGGGAAGGCGGCCGGGCTGCCGAGGAAATCGGCAAGGGCGACGCGCGGATCGGGCGACACCGGGATGCGGTCGCCCGCGATGACGACGAACTCGCCATCGGCCACGCGCTCGGCCAGCATGATCGCCGTGGCCGGATTCATCTCGGTCACCTGCAGCAGATTCAGCTCGCTGCGCGGGTCGAGCCGCGCCAGCATGCGGTTGAAGGCCTGGGCGTGGCGCGTGTGCACCAGCACCGTCAGGCGCAGGCCAGGGCACTCGTGCGCCATCAGGCGGCACAGCTCCACGTTGCCGAGGTGGGAACACAGCAGCAAGGCGCCCTTGCGCCGCGCGATCAGGTCGAGCATCGGTTCGCGGCCGAAAAAGCGCACGCGGCGCGTGTCGAACAGGCCGCCCCACAGCAGCATCTTGTCGAGGATGTTTTCGGCGAAGGCGCCGAAGTGGCGCAGGACGCCCCATAGCCCCTGGGGCACCGGTACATAGGCGCCCGCGCGGCGCAGGTAGTCGCTCGATACGCGGCGCGCGCGCGGCTTGGTCAGCACGTACCAGGCCAGCACCGGGTACAGCACCAGCCGGAACGGCCAGCGCCCGAGCAGGCGCCAGACCCAGAACAGCAGGCGCATGCCGGCCACGAAGCTCACTTCGTTGATCGCGGCCCAGTGGCGCCCTTCGCCGTGGCTCATCCCGTTCGCCATTTCCGCCCCAGCAGGATCGGCAGGCGCAGCAGCATGCCGAAGAACAGCGTCGCGTGCATCTTCGAGATCAGCACATTGTCGCGCCAGGCCTGGAAGTGCGATACGCCGTCGGCCGGGTAGCTGACCCGGGTCGGCACATTCACGACCGGCATGCCGTCCCAGTACAGGCGCACGATCACCTCGGTATCGAAGTTCATGCGCAGGCCGAGCCTGCGGCGCGCATCGAGGGCCAGCACGGGCGCCAGCGGATAGACGCGGAAACCGCACATCGAATCCTTGATCGCGAACGACAGCGTATTGATCCATACCCACACGTGGGTCAGGTAGCGCGCGTAGAGCCGGACTTTCGGCACCGACTCGTCATACACGGGACAGCCGACCACCGCCGCTTCCGGGCGGCTGCGCGCCTGCGCCATGAAAGCGGGAATATCGGCCACGCAGTGCTGGCCGTCGGCATCGATCTGCAGCGCGTGGCTGAAACCCAGTTCCTGCGCGCGGCGGCAGCCGGTCAGCACCGCCCCGCCCTTGCCCTGGTTGACCGCATGGCGCACCAGCCAGACCCGCCCCGGCGCATCCTGCGCCAGCTGGTCCAGCACCCGCGCGCAGGAAGCCGAACTGCCGTCGTCGACCAGGATGCAGGGCAGCCCGTGCGCCAGCACGGCCGCCACGACCGCGCCGATGGCGTGTTCGTGGTCGTAGACGGGAATCAGGACGCAGGCCTTGAACACGAATCACCCCGCCTTTTTCGCGAAGCGCAGCAACGAGTGGCAATAGCCGATGTCGTCGCGCACCGTCAGCAGTTCCAGGCCGGCTTCGCGCGCCAGGCGGATGTAGTCCTCGCTCTGGTAGATCTTGCTGTTACCGCTGGCCATGGCCGTGAAGTACGGCGAGGTGTTGATCAGGCAGTAGGCGGCGATGTCGTAGCGCTGGCGGTCCCAGAACGTGTCCATGATCAGCAACTGGCCCTGCGGCGCCAGCGCCTCGGCCGCGCGTTCGAGGATGCTGGCGATGGCCGGCTCCGAGAAGCAGCTCAGGAACTGGCTCATCCAGATCACATCCATGCCCGCTTCCAGCTTGCGGGCCGGGTCCAGCAGGTCGGTCGGGTGGAAGCGCGCGCGCTGGTGCATGCCCGCGTCGCTCAGGGTCTGTTCGGCCACGGCCAGCTGGCGAGCGAGGTCGACCAGGTGCAGTTCGACGTTCGGGTTGTAGGCCAGCGCTTCGCGGCTGAATTTGCCGGTGTTGGCGCCGATGTCCATCAGGCGCTTCGGCGCGGTCGCGAACACGTCCGGCAGGATGGTCGGGAACGAAGTGTCCGAGTAATGGTGGTCGAACGCGAACCAGCTTTCCTTGACCTTGGCCGGCAGCTCGGACAGGCCCTGGTACAGCGTCGGCCAGGCGCCGAACACTTCGAGGCCTTTCGGCGTTTCGCTGTCGAGCGAGGCTTCCAGCTGGAACAGGCCTTCGTAGCAGACGTCGTGGATGAAATCGAGGTTGACCTGGGTGATGCTGTCGGTCAGCACGCAGAAGCCGGTCTTGTCGAGCGCATAGCGCCCGGCGGTGATCTGCACCACGCCGGCCGACAGGCAGGTCTCGAGCACCACCTTGAGCGCGTAGTCGGTCCAGCGGCCGGTGGCCGTCAGTTCCGGCACCGACAAGCCCTGCTGGCCGGCGTCCGCCAGCGCCTGCAGCATGCCGCGCTTCCACGCGTAGCGGACGCACTGGAACACGACCGGGCCGAAGGCGATCTTCTGCGCCTCGAAGCGGGCTGCGAACGCGCTCTGGCGCTCGGGAGAGAATTTTTTGTCTAGCATGCGCTCTTTACTCAAGATTCAAACAGGATGCGGCCGCCGGCATGGCTGCCCGCGCCGGAGAAAAAGCGGAAGCCAAGGCTGCCCTTGGCGATGTCGTGCACCAGCTCGAGCCGCACCGGCACGCCGGCCCGGATCATCTGCTGGAACTTGAGTGCGTGGATCGCGCGGAACGAGGCGCCCAGCGCGAAGTGGGCGCGCCCGTAGCGGATGGCCCAGTCGACCTGCACCACGCCCGGCAGCACCGGCGCTTCGGCGAAGTGGCCGTCGAAGTAGAACAGGTCGGCGGGCACGGTCAGTTCGTAGAGGACGCGCTGCGCACCCTGTTCGAGCAGCACCGCGTGCGGCAGGCGCGGACGCGTATCCACCCCGCCACCGAGCAGCGCCGCCAGCAGCGCGTGCGTGGTCTTGCCCTGGGCATCGGCCGGCAGCTGGTCGAGATAGCGCCAGCGGCGCGGCAGCGCCACCGTTTCGACCGACTGCGCCAGCACCGCGCGCAGGCGGGTATTCATCGCATGCTTGCCTTCGGCGCCGAGCAGCGCCTGGCCTTCAGGCGCGAGGACGGCAAACGCCGCCACCACCGTGCGCCCCGCATCGGCGCTGGCGATGACGCGCGCTTCGCGCACCAGGCCGCTTGCCAGCAGCGCCGCCTCGATCGCGTCGAGCGATATGCGCTTTTCCTCGATCTTGACGATGCGGTCGCTGCGGCCGAGCAGCAGGAAGGCCCCGGCATCGAGCGCCTGCGCGCGGTCGGCCAGCACCAGCGGCTGCGCATCGGCCAGGAACGGCGAGCGGATCTCGAGATGGCCGCCGCCGGCGATGCGCCAGGCGACACCGGCCAGCGGGCGCCAGGCGCCGGGCATGCCCGCGTGCTGGCGGCGCCAGGCGATGCCGCCGGTTTCCGAACTGCCGTAGATCTCGGTGGGAGCCTGCCCCAGCAGGGCCCGCGCCGACAGCGCGGCATCCAGGGCCAGCGGTCCGCCCGACGAGAACACCGCGCGCAGCGCCGCGCGGCTGGCCTGCCAGTCGATATGCTCGGGCAGGCGCTTGAGGTGGGCGGGACTGGCGACCAGCAGGCACGGCCCCTGCGCCAGCAGCGCGGCCAGCTGCTCCGGATAGGCCTGGCTGTGAGCATGGATCGCGCGCCCGGCGGCCAGCGGCCACAGGACCTTGAACAGCAACCCGTAGATATGCTGATGCGACACCGTCGCGACGACGGCCGCCGCCCCGAGGGACGCGCCGAATTCGGCCTCCAGGGTCGCCACTTCGTTCGCCATCTGCCGCAGCTGCTTGGGAATGGCCTGGGCGGCGCCGGTGCTGCCCGAGGTGTACACCACCAGCGCCGCGAAATCGGGCGCCGGCGCCGCGAACGGCAAGCCGCAGCTGTCCCCGGGCTGCGGCGCCAGCGGCGCAACGTGATCCGGGAATTCGCCGAAGAAGGCGCCTACCTCGCCGGCCAGCGCGGTGCAGGTCGCGGGAAGAATGTCGGCCGCCAGCCACACCGTCTTGCCGGCTTGCCAGGCGCCGAACAGGGCGGCGCCGAATTCGATGCTGTCGCCGTGGTACAGGGCCAGCGACGGGCCTGGCGTGCGCAGCGCCAGCGCGCGCCAGGCCTGCACGCGCGCGAGGAACTCATCCGTGCGCACGGCCTCGGCGCCGCGCCGGCCGACGATGGCGTCGACAGGGCGCGCCGTCAGGGCGCGGTAGAAATCAAGCATGCTGCATCCGCTTGAAACGCAGCCGCACCAGGTACTCGACGCCGAACAGCACCCCCATCAGCACGTAGGCGATGACGCCGGTGTACAGCGACCACACGGCTTCCGACGCCCACAGCGCGGTGCCGAACGCGATCAGCCCGTTGACGACGAAGAAGGCGCACCACACCTGCGTCACGCGGCGCGTGTAGGCCACCGCCTGCGGCGGCAAGTCCGGCTCGCGCAGGCGCGCGAAGCGCTCCACCATCGACGGCGGCGACAACAGGCTGTAGCCGAAGGCGGCGAGGAAGCCGGCGTTGACCAGCACCGGGTACAGTTTGAGCGGCAGCAGGGCATTGGCCCAGATGGCGCAGCCGGCCAGCAGCAGGCCGGCCGCTGCCAGCCAGCGCGCGCTGCGGCTGATGTTCAAGGCGGGCAGGCGTGTCGCGACCGCCAGCAGCAGCAAGCCTGCCAGCCAGCGCGGCTCCACCTGTCCGTTTCCCAGCCAGATGGCCAGGGGGTAGAGCGCAGTCAGCACGACCGTCAGCACGGCCAGCAAACGGCGTGCTATGACGGCTGCTCCTCGGCCAGGCCGGCCAGCGCGTCGACGACGTCGTCGATCGTACGGATCGTCTTGAACACCTCGGGCGCAAGGCGCTTGCCGGTCAGCTGCTTGAGCTTGACCGCCAGGTCGACCGCGTCGATGCTGTCGATATCCAGGTCCGCATACAGGTTCGACGCCGGCGTCAGGCTCGCCTTGTCCAGCTCGAACATCTCGGACAACAGGTCCACCACCCAGGTGTACAGCTCGTCCCTGCTCAATTCACTTACCACTACCATGACGAGGCCTCCTTACTTTTTCCGGTGAGTTTCAATCAGCGACGCCAGGGCGCGCACCGACGCAAAATGGCGGCGGGTTTCTTCGGAATCCGCGGACAGCGATATGCCGTAGCGCTTCTGCAGCGCCACGCCCAGCTCGAGCGCATCGATCGAATCGAGTCCCAGCCCTTCCACGAACAGGGGCGCTTCGGTGTCGATGTCGTCAACCGTGACATCTTCCAGCTGCAGCACCTCGATAATCAATTCTTTCACTTCAAGTGTTAGCATGGCCTCTGGTTTCTCCAATAAAAAAGTCTTGCAGGTGTTCGGTCAGGCGGCGCGCCGCAATCACCTCGGACGCGCCCTCCCCGGTAAATGGCAGGACGGCGATATCTTCCTTGACCTCGATGCGCAGCTGCACCGTGCGGTCCGGCACGCGCCACCACGGATCGCCCTTGCCCAGCGTCGAAGGCTGGCAGCCGATGACGACCGGCGTCACCGGATGGCCGGCGCGCACCGCGATGTTCGCGGCGCCGCGCTTGAGCACGATCGCGCCGCAGGCCGGGGTGCGCGTCCCTTCCGGGAACACGATCAGGTTGTTCCCGGCCCGCAGCGATGCGATGCAAGCCGCGACCAGTTCCGGCCCCTGGTCATTGTTGATGTAGCCGGCCGCGCGGATCGGACCGCGCATGAAGGGGTTGTTCCACAGCGCGCCCTTGACGATGCAGTCGGCATGGCGCACGAAGGCCATCAGGAACACGGTGTCGATCAGGGTCGGGTGGTTGGCCAGGATCAGCAGGCCGCCGCGCTCGAGCCGCTCGAGGCCATGCAGTTCATAGCGCAGCACGCCGAGCCCGCGCATCATGCCGACGAAGCAGCGGAAGGTCAGGCGGACCACGGTGCGCGCCAGCGCCACCCTTTGCCGCGGATCGCGCACGGCCAGGTTCAGCAAAGGGAACACCAGCACCCGCAGCAGCAGGCCGCCGATCCCGAAGGCGGAGAAACTGAGCCCGGTGGCGAAGACGCGCCACAGGCGCCACGCGAGGTCAAGCATCGCGCGACCAGCGCCAGCGCTGCAGGCCGGCGACGCGCACCAGTTCATCCTCGCCGCCGAGGAAAAAGCGCAACACGTCCAGCCCGGCCGGCAAGGCGCCCTGCCCGGCCGCCGGCGCGGCGTCCTTTGCTGCCGACCATTCGAGCCGCAGCGCGCCGTCCTGCGCAGGGGTCATCAGCCACGCCCAGGCATGCGGCTCCTCTGCGCCGTCGGCGAAGCCGGCGAACAGCTGCGGCAAGGGGCAGTCGTAGACCACCAGCAGCACCAACGGCGCGCCGTCGGCCAGCAGGCCGCAGGCTTCGATGACGGCGTGCTCGGCGCCGGCCTCGCCTGCGGCCAGCGCGATATGGTTGGCGCGGTCGGCCCGCGCGATCGAGAACAGGCCGGCGCTGGCGTTGTGCACGGCCAGGCCGAATCCGGTGGGCGACAAGGGGATATCCTGGGCCAGTTCGCCCAGCAGCTCGACGGCGCGCGCGACCTCGCCGTGGCGCGACACGAACACGCAAGGCACGTCGCGCTGTTCGCCCAGGCACTGGAAGGCCGCCTCGAGCGCCATCTTGCCGAGGAAGCCGGCGCGCCGGCGCAGCATGGCCGGCACCTGGCGCGCGCCAGGCTCTTCGCCTTCGGACAAGGGGTGCGGGTCAGCGGCCCAGGCCTTCCAGGCCGCCGTGGTGGTTGCGCCAGGGGCCCAGGCGGCGTGCGCGGCTACTGAAAAACTGACTCCGCTCGCCTGCATGATCAACAATTCCCCAAAAACTCGACGAAAATTCCAAGTCCCGGATTATAAACTGTTGGTCAGCTGAACAAATAGATGTTTTCTTCCAGCAAAGAAATAATACTCAAAAAACAACAGCCGGGATGGGAGAGCCACAGCAACCGCGAAGCCGGCCCTTAGCTTGCATTCTCAACGTCACCCCTGCGAAGGCAGGGGTGACATTGGTTACATGTTTGGTGATCCTGCTTGTCGTGATTCCAGTGTGTTCGTCACTGCGCGGTCATCCCATCGTCGGCCGTGATGATGGCGCCGTTAATGAAATGGGTCTCCTCGGCGGCCAATAGCAACAGCAAGCCGTCCAGGTCCTCCGGCCTGCCCGGGCGCTTGCGCGGCAGCATGTCGATCAGCTTCTTGCCGTGCTCGGTGGCGAAGTATTCCTCGTTGATCTCGGTCGAGATGTAGCCCGGGCAGATCGCGTTGACGTTGATGCCGTACTTGCCCCACTCGACCGCCATCGCCTTCGTCATCTGCACCACGCCGGCCTTGCTCATGCAATAGACGCCGATCTGCGGCAGCACGCGCAGGCCCGCCACCGACGCGATGTTGATGATGCGGTGCTGCTTCTTGGGATCGCCTTTGGCGCGCGCGATCATCCGCTTGGCGGCCTGCTGCGCGACGAAAAAGGCGCCGCGCAGGTTGGTGTCCATCACATAGGCATAGTCTTCCGGCGTCACGTCGATCAAGCGCTGGGTGGTGGACACGCCGGAGTTGTTGACCAGGATGTCGATCGGGCCGGCCTCGGTTTCGGCGTGCGCAATGGCGGACTTGATGCTGGCCAGGTCGGTCACGTCGAGCGACACCACGTGGGCCGCGCCGCCGTCGGCCTCGATCTCGGCGCGCAGCTCCTTGAGACGGTCGGTGCGGCGCGAAGCCAGCACCACCTGGGCCCCGGCGCCGGCCAGCGCCTTGGCGAACCGTGCGCCAAGCCCGCTCGACGCGCCGGTGATGAGCGCGATCTTTCCTTCAAAATTGACTTCGATACCCACGGTCGGCTCCTGTGCTGGGGGGGAACTGGCAAAGCATAATGATGTCACAAAACGTCAGGTTTAGATTGCGGCGTCTAATATTGCCCGTAAAATGTCGCCAACATTGCAATCCGCCGAAAAAAGCCGCACACTCGTGCTTAAATTTTTTCTACCCCTAAGAGACCATGACTGAGCCTATCAATATCCTGGAACAATACGGCCCGCGCGACGCGATGGAATACGATGTCGTGATCGTCGGCGGCGGCCCGGCAGGCTTGTCCGCGGCGATCCGCCTGAAACAGCTGGCCGCTGAAAAAGGCCAGGAAGTGTCCGTCGTCGTGCTGGAAAAAGGCGGCGAACTCGGCGCCCACATCCTGTCCGGCGCGGTGATGGATCCGCGCGCGCTGACCGAGCTCATTCCGAACTGGAAGGAACTGGGCGCGCCGCTCAATACCGAAGTGACCGAGGACCGCGTGCTGTTCCTGACCGAGACCAAGGCTTACCAGACGCCTGGCTTCATGGTCCCCGCCTGCTTCGAAAACCACGGCAACTACGTGATCTCGCTCGGCAACGTGGTGCGCTGGCTGGGCCAGCAGGCCGAAGCGCTCGGCGTCGAGATCTTCCCCGGCTTCCCCGCCGCTGAAATCCTGTACAACGACGACGGCTCGGTCAAGGGCGTCGCCACCGGCAACATGGGCGTCAACCGCGAAGGCGTGCCGACCGATGCCTTCCAGCTCGGCATGGAACTGCACGCGAAGTACACCCTGTTCGCCGAAGGCTCGCGCGGCCACCTCGGCAAGCAGCTGATGGCCAAGTACGACCTGAACAAGGGCAAGGACCCGCAGTCGTACAGCATCGGCATCAAGGAACTGTGGGAGATCGATCCGGCCAAGCACAAGCCGGGCCTCGTGATCCACACCACCGGCTGGCCGCTCAAGAGCGACACCTACGGCGGTTCCTTCCTGTACCACCTCGAGAACAACCAGGTCGTGGTCGGCTACGTGATCGGCCTGTCGTACGAGAACCCCTACCTGTCGCCGTACGAGGAATTCCAGCGCTATAAGACGCACCCGGCGATCCGCACCCACTTCGAAGGCGGCAAGCGCATCTCCTACGGCGCGCGCGCGATCACCGCCGGCGGCCTGCAAGCCTTGCCGAAGCTGGTGTTCCCGGGCGGCGCGCTGATCGGCTGCGACGCCGGCTTCCTGAACATGAGCCGCATCAAGGGCAGCCACGCCGCGATCAAGTCCGGCATGCTGGCCGCCGACGCGGCCTTCGGCGCGCTCGGCGAGCAGCGCCAGCACGACGAGCTGGCGAGCTACCCGGCCGCGTTCGAGCAATCGTGGCTGCACGAAGAGCTGCACGTGGCGCGCAACGTCAAGCCATGGCTCTCGAAAGGCCTGTACCTCGGCTCGATCATGACCGGCATCGACCAGATCGTCTTCCGCGGCAAGGCGCCGTGGACCTTGCACCGCGACTACGGCGACCACGAATGCCTGAAGCCGGCCGCCAACTACGCGCCGATCGCCTACCCCAAGCCGGACGGCAAGCTGACCTTCGACCGCCTGTCCTCGGTGTTCATCTCGAACACCAACCATGCCGAAGACCAGCCGATCCACCTGACGCTGAAGAACGACGCGATCCCGGTGGGCGTCAACCTGGCCCAGTACGCGGGCCCCGAGGCGCGCTACTGCCCGGCCGGCGTGTACGAGTTCATCAAGACCGACACCGGCCAGGACAAGCTGCAGATCAATGCCCAGAACTGCGTGCACTGCAAGACCTGCGACATCAAGGACCCGACACAGAACATCGTGTGGGTGACGCCGGAAGGCGGCGGCGGCCCCAACTACCCGAACATGTGATGCGCGCCGCTCGCCTCCTGCTAGCGCTGGCTTGCATCAGCGCCCCGCCCGTGTTCGCACAGGCGGCCGACGAAGCGTTCAAGGCCGCGGTCATGTTCGACCACAAGTTCTACGTGGTGGCGAACCAGACCTACCTGACCGCCAGCAACCGCGACCTGAAGCTCGACGTCTACCTGCCGCAGGGCGTGAAGACGCCGCTGCCGGTGCTGCTGCACATCCACGGCGGCGGCTGGGTCGCGGCCGCGCGCGAAGGCCGCCAGCTTGGCCTGCTGCCCTACCTGCAGATGGGCTTCGCCGTCGTCAACGTCGAATACCGGCTGGCGAAAACGGCGCTGGCCCCGGCGGCGCTGGAAGACACGCTGTGCGCGCTGCAGTGGATCGGCCGCAACACCAAGCGCTTCCCCTTCGACGTCAGCAAGGTCGTGGTGGCCGGCGATTCGGCCGGCGGCCACCTCGCGCTTGCCACCGGCATGCTGCCCGGCGATTCGCAGTTCGCCAACCAGTGCGCCTCGAACGAACCCACCTGGAGCGGCCCGTACGCCAACGCGGCGCCGAAGGTGGCGGCGGTGGTCAACTGGTTCGGCATCACCGATGTCGCCGAGATGCTGGCCGGCCCCACCGCCCGCTCCTACGCGGTGAGCTGGTTCGGCAGCATGCCGAACCGGATGGCGCTGGCGCGCGAGGTCTCCCCGATCAACCAGGTGCGCGCGGACGGCCCGGCAATCTTCACCATCCACGGCACCAGCGACCCGCTGGTGCCCTACGCGCATGCGACGCGCCTGCACGCGGCGCTGGACAAGGCCGGCGTGAAGAACCGGCTGCACACCATCAAGGGCGGCGGCCACGGCGACTTCACGGGCGAGCAGAAGCTGGAAGCCTACGAGGCCATGCGCAGCTACCTGCGCGGCCTAGGCATCGTACCGGGGCAGTGAGGCGGGAAGGCGCGGCCGGATGGTGCGCGCCATGGTTTCGAATTCCGCGGCCGGCATCGGCCGCGCGAAGATATAGCCCTGCGCGTAGTCGCAGCCGGCATCGACCAGCAGCGCGCGCTGCACCTTGGTCTCCACCCCTTCCGCCACCACCTTCAGGCCCAGCTTGTGGGCCATCACGATGATCGCTTCGCACAGGGCGAGGTCGCCGACGTCGGTCTCGAGCGTTTGCACGAAGGACTGGTCGATCTTGACGTAGTCGATATCGAAGCGCTTCAGGTGCGACAGCGAGGAGTAGCCGGTGCCGAAGTCGTCGAGCGCGACCTGCAGGCCCATCGTGCGGTACTGCTGCAGGCGCTCGATGACCTGCTCCGCGCCCTCGAGCAGCACGCTCTCGTTGACCTCGATGACGATGCTCTGGCGCGGCAGGCCCATGTCGTTGAGGTAGTCGAGCCAGGTCTGGTACAGGCTGGCGTCGCGCCGGAACTGCAGCGGCGACTTGTTGACGCTGACCTGGAACTCCGGATGGATGGACTGCTGCCAGCGCTGCACCTGCCTGGCCGCCTCGCGGAACACCCAGTCGCCGATCTCGACGATCAGGCCATTCGATTCGGCGAAGGGAATGAAGTCGGCCGGGCCGAGCAGGCCGCGGGTCGGGTGCCGCCAGCGCAGCAGCGCCTCGGCCTTGTACACGGCGCCGGTCTGCAGCGACACGATCGGCTGGTACAGGATCTCGAACTGGTCCTTGGCCTCGATTGCCTGGCGCAGCTCGCCGGCGATGTTCCGGCGCGCCTCGGCCGCTTCCTGCAGGTCGGGCGTGAAATAGCTGAAGCGGTTGCGCCCGCCGTTCTTGGAGGCGTACATGGCCTGGTCGGCGCGCGCCAGCAATTCGTCGAGGTCCTTGGCGTCGGGCGGGTACAGCGCGATGCCGACGCTGGCCGACACCTGCACTTGCTCGCCGCCGGCATCGAACGGCTGCGCCAGCGTGGAAACGAGGGCCTGCGCGATGCGCTCGACGCTGCCGACGTGGTCCAGGCCCGCCAGCAGCACCGTGAATTCGTCGCCGCCCAGGCGCGCCAGCGTGTCCGAGGCGCGCACGCAGGCGGCGATGCGGTGCGCCGCCTCGACCAGCAGCGCATCGCCGGCGGCGTGGCCGAGGCGGTCGTTGACCTGCTTGAAGTCGTCGAGGTCGATGAACAGCAGCGCCAGGAAGGTCGCGCTGCGGTCGGCCTTCCTGGTTTCCTGGCGCAGCCGGTCCATGAACATGTGGCGGTTCGGCAGTCCGGTCAGGTGGTCGAAATTGGCTTGCTGCCAGATCAGCTCGGCCGACGCCTTGCGGTCGGTGATGTCGGTCACCAGCGCCAGCGCCCCCAGGTAATTGGCGGCCGAATCGAAGATCGGGTTGGTCGACATCGTGGTCCAGACCTCGGCGCCATCGCGCCGGACGAACTTGAACTCGTGGCGCTCGACGATGCCTTGCTGCCGGCGCCCGATGTTGTGCTCGAGAATGCCGCGCCCTTCCTCGTCCATGAACGACGCCAGCGGACGGCCCAGCATGTCCTCGATCGCGTAGCCGAGCATGTCGGCCATGCGCGGATTGACGAAGGTGGTGACGGACAGCGCATCGAGCTCCCAGATGCCCTCGCCGGCGCTGTGGACGATGCGGCGGAAGCGCTCCTCGCTGCGTTCGAGCGCCGCCATCTTGCCCTCGGCCCGCTCGACCACCACGCGGCAGGCCTGGCCGCTGCCGTCGGCGCTGGCCAGCAGCGTCACCGCCAGCGGTTCGCCGGAGGTGGCGCGCATCATTTGCACGCGGCACGAGAGCTGGGTGGCGCTGTTCAGGGCGCGGCTGATGAAGCGGTCGTAATCGGGCAGGAACACGGTGCTGATGAAGGAGCGGAAGCGGTGGCCGTGCGGATTGGCGCGGGTGATGCCGAGCATCTCGGCGCCGACCAGGTTCACTTGCAGGATGGAACTGTCGAAACCGACGACGAAAAAGCCGACCGGCGCCAGCAGGTACAGGTCGTTGTAGTAGGACTGTTCTTCCTCGTAGCGCAGGCGCTCGACCGTGACGCCGCAGGCATCGACCGCCGGCTCGGGCGCCAGCGGCGACAGCTGGCCGGCGTCGGCGAACAGCGCGGCATGGCTGGCCAAGCCGGCCGGGCGGCGCGGCATCGCGGCCGTGTCGCTGGCAAAACGCGTTCTGTCGGGCACCCGGGGTGCCGGTTCGTGATCGTTGCTCAATCTACCCTCGCGCACGGAACGACTGACTGACGGCTGCAAGGGCTAGACTAGCACGCGCGAGCTTGCCGTGTCGAGCGGCGAGTGTTGATCCGGCCTATTCGAAGGCGCTATTCAAGGGCCTCACTGGTGGGCGCGGTTCAGGCGCCGCTCCGCGCGCCGCTGCAAGGCCTCGAAAGCCAGGCTCAGGGCCCAGTAGATCGCGGCCGCCGCCAGGTACAGCGGCAAGGGGCGGAAGGTGGTCGCGATGACCTCCTTGGTCGCCAGCATCAGCTCGGTCATGGTGATCACCGACACCAGCGAGGTATCCTTGATCAGGCTGATCAGGGTGTTGCTCATCGACGGCACCGCGACCCGCAGCGCCTGCGGCAGCACCACGTGGACCAGGGTTTGCCAATGCCCCAGCCCGAGGCTGAAGCTGGCGCGCCACTGGCCCTGGCTGATGCTGACGATGGCCCCGCGCAGGGTTTCCGACAGGTAGGCGCCGGCATTGAGCGACAGCGCCAGCACGCCCGCCGTGACCGGGTCGAATTCGATGCCCACGCTGGGCAAGCCGTAGTAGATGACGAAGATCTGCACCAGCAGCGGCGTGCCGCGCATCATGCTCACGTACAGCGCGGCCGGCCAGCGCACGATGGCCCAGGAGGACATGCGCATGACGGCGGTCGGGAAACCCAGCACCAGCCCGCCCACCATCGAGGCGAGCGCGAACAGCAAGGTGTAGCCGGCGCCGCGCAGCATCACCGGCGCGGCTTCGCGCAGCAGGTCGAATAATTCCATAGGGTAATCTTAAGGGGCCGGACGGCTGACGTCGCTGCCGAACCACTTGACCGAGGCCTTCTTCAGGCTGCCGTCGGCGGCCAGCTCGGCCAGCGCCTTGTCGAGCGCCGCCTTCAGCTGCGGCTGGCCCTTCTGGATCGGGATGCCCATCTTCTCGACCGCGCCGACGCGCGCGCCGGCCTGGATCGGCAGCTTCGAATTGCTCAGCAGGTAAGCGACCATCAGGCTGTCGTTGAGGGCCGCGTCGATGCGGCCGACGGCCAGGTCCTGCAGGTTTTCCGGCGCCGCCGGGTAGCTCTTGACCTCGATGCCGGGCACCGCGCGCGCCTGCTGCTCGAACACGCTGCCCTGCCCCACGCCGAGCTTCTTGCCCTTCAGGTCGGCCAGCGCCTTGTAGACGGCCTTGTCGTTCTTGCGCACGATCAGCTGCGGGCTCGAGTACGTGTACGGCGTCGAGAAATCGAAGGCTTCCAGGCGCTTGGGCGTGATGCCGACCTGGCTGATGATGGCGTCGTACTTGCCGGCGCCCAGGCCGGCCAGGATCGCGCTCCATTCGGTGCTGACGAATTCGGGCTTCAGGCCCAGCTTGGCGGCGACCAGGCGCGCCACGTCGACATCGTAGCCGGCCAGCTCGCCCGTCTTCTGGTCCTTGAAATTGAACGGCGGGTAAGTGCCTTCCATCGCGATGCGCAGGCTGCCGCGCGCCTTGGCCGCGGCCAGGATGTCGGCGCCGGCGGCCGGCAAGGCCACACCGGCGGCGAAGGCGGCGGCGGCGAGGAGGACGAGCTGGCGGCGGGTAGGTGGCATGACATCCTTACATCGGTAAAAACTCAATTTATAACACAGGAGCAACTGAGGCAGCATTAACAAAGCCGGGACCGGCCATTACCGCAAGGTATGCCTGCTCCCTTTGCCGAACTTGTGGCCACTGACCAGGGTCGTACTGGCAACCAGGCTCGACAACCCAATGATCAGCTGCACCAGCTTGTCTTCGGGCAGCACCCAGACCTGGGCGCGCGGCGCCTCGGCCCCGGTGGCGGCGCTGATCAGCGGCGCCACCCAGGCGGCGTCCGCTTCGACGTCGAGGATGATCGCGTCGCCGCTCGACTGCAGGTAGATGTTGCCGCCCTCGGCCAGGGTGAAGCAGACGCCGTAGCCGGTTTCCTGCGGGCCGATGTGCTCCTGCAGGCTGCGGTTGTGCTCCTCGATCCACAGCTCGGCGTCCTGCGGCGTTTCGAGGCCGGTCCAGGGAACGGGACGGAAACGCGGCTTGGCCGCGAGGCTGGATGCGGCGTCGTCTGGATCGGGATTCATTGCTTCCTGTAATGTAACTGGGACGGCGCACATGGTACGGGATTTCCTTGCGCGCGGCCAGATCTAAGCGCAGCTTAAAGGCAGCGCAGAAGCGCATCGAAAGGAGCCGCCATGAAGGCAAAAGCTGAGCAATATCGCCCCTTCCACGGGGGATACGTATCAGAATTCGATCAATTCCTGGCCAGTTACCTGGCGCGCCACCCCGAGGTCGAACGCGACCAGCGGCGCGGCTGGGATATCTGGTGGGACCACAGGATCGACCTGGACGAACTGGACCGGCAGCGTGCAGACACGGTGCCGGTCAAAACCTATCGCGAGGAATAGATTCTATTGAAAAAATTATCTTGTCAGATGCAAATAGTTATTGCGTTTCAGCAAAGAAGGCCTATTATAAATCCTGCGAGGCTCGCTTATTGGTAAAGCCCAGTCAAGAACGGTTCCATACCCAAGACTGATAACTCGGTTCGATTCCGAGGCCCCGCACCAGACAGGCAAAAACCGCCATCCGCCTTGCGCCGATGGCGGTTTCTTGCCGATGGCCCACTAGCGGCGCGAGAACTTGGCCAGCTGGTAGATCCCGTACAGGCCGGCCAGGCCGACCACCACGTACACGATGCGCGTCAGCGCGGTTTGCTCGCCGAACAGGGTGGTAAGGAAGTTGACGTCGATCGCGCCCAGCAAGCCCCAGTTGACCGCGCCGACGATCATCAGGACCATCGCCGCCCAGTCCATGGCCGTCAGGCTGGCGCCGCGCGTGATGTTGACCGACATGCGCCGCTCGGGGATGTGGCGGCGTTCGTTCGCAGGTGGATTCATGGTTGCCATTGTTGCCTCCGTATTGTGGCGCCACCCCGCGGTGGCATGCCCCACACTACGACAGCAAACGGGCATACAAGGTTTCGCGCGCCGCGCTTACCCCTTCCAGGTGCGCTGCAGGCCGGTATCGGCGTGGATCCAGCCGCCGCCCGCGCTCGGGCGGTAATAGAAGCCCACGCCGCCCTGGCGGAAACTGCGCACCAGGCCGCCCAGCACTTCGGCGTTCAGGTTGGCGATGCGCACATCGGCGGCGCGCCCCAGCAAATGCAGCGACTGGCGCGCGGCCGGGATGCCGGCCTCGATCAGCCTGGTATTCGACCTGGCGGTGCGGTAGCCGGACAGGATTTCCAGCGGCGACACGATGCCATAGCGGGCCACGAAGGCCTGGGTGCCCCACAGCGTCTCGAACAGCTTGGGATCGATCGGCGCCGCCTCCTTGCCGTTGACGTCGCGCATCAGGTGGCACAGCTGCTGGTAGGCCGACTCGATGACTTCGCCATCCTTCCAGTACAGCACCTTCGCCTTCTCGCCGCTTTGCGGCCGCGTCACGCTGATGACACGCGGCTTGAGCCAGAAATCGAGATCGAGCGCCTGGGCGTCGAAAATGTCGGGCGGCGGGGCCAGCTCGGTCTGTTCCGCCCTGGCCAGCGCCGTGTCCTGGGCCACGGATTGCGGGCGCGACGCCTTGGCCGCCCGGGCTGGCGGCGCCGCCACCGCGCCCGCGCAGCCGATCAGCGGCACCGACACCATGCCGGCTGCCGACAGGCTCAGGCCTTGCTGTAGGAAATTTCTTCGTGAAACCATCGACTTACCCGCTTGATCTCATGGAAAACGTTAAACGCGATTGTAGCGGAAGCAGCGCCGAATGGCGCAGAAGAATCATGGAAAAGTGAATATTTTTAAGCCAAGACCCAATGCTACTGGCCGGTACAGGCGCAGAAACGGGCGGACTTCGAAGGCGTTGCGAGGGGTTCGGCGTCGAGTTTTTTCCACATGAAATCGCACTCGAGGCCATAGCAGGACTTCTCCTTGCCGGCCCAGATATAGCCGTGATGGGCGTAGAACTCGCGCGCGGTGGTGGTGCTGTTCATTTTCAGCACGGCCACGCCCCAGTCGCGGGCCTGGGCTTCGACGGCAGCCAGCATCGCCTTGCCGACGCCGCAGCCATGGGCTTCCGGCAACACATAGCACAGCGACAGCTTGCCGGCCTGGGTCAACAGCGCCACGCCGACGACCTTGCCTGCCAGTTCGGCGACGATCGTGTAATTACTGGGGACGGCGAACCAGCTGGCCACATTGTCCGGGGTCTTGTTGCCCAGCCACTGGGCCAGCAGCTGGGGATCGTTGCGATGGTCCTGGACGCAGCATTCGGAGATCGAACGGCGCAGCACTTCGCAGGCGGCGAAGGCGTCTTCCGGTGCTGCAGGACGGATCGTAATACCCATTTTCTGTCTTAATTAACAATGTTTTTTAGAAAATTCTGTTGCTAGCACCCAAGGCCGAACTATACAACGAAACGCCGGGGGCCGCTGTTGCGTAAATCACGCAGCTGCTCTAAGCATATGACAAAACAGTACTTCCGTTTTGGCAGCGGATTTTAGACTATGCGTATCTGTTTCCACAATAGAGGCCCAGCATGCACACTTCCTTCGCCCCCACCCTCCCGCGCTGGCTGCGCGCGGCGGCCGCCGCGCTGCTCCTGCCAGCGCTGGCGCTGCCCGTGCAAGTGCGGGCGGCCGATCGCGAGCTGTTGAACGTCTCGTACGACGTGGCGCGCGAATTGTACAAGGACATCAACCCGGCCTTCGTCGCCGACTGGAAAGCGAAGACCGGCGAAACCGTCGTCGTCAAGCAGTCGCACGGCGGCTCGAGCAAGCAGGCGCGTTCGGTGGCGGACGGGCTGGCGGCCTCGGTGGTGACGATGAACCAGGCCAACGACATCGACATGCTGGCCGAACGGGGCCTGGTCGTCGCCGACTGGGCCAAGAAATTCCCGCACGGCGCCGCGCCCTACTATTCGACCATGGTGTTCCTGGTCCGCAAGGGCAACCCGAAACAGATCAAGAACTGGGACGACCTGGCCAAGCCCGGCGTCAAGGTCGTGATCCCGAACCCCAAGACGGCCGGCAACGGGCGCTACACCTACCTGGCGGCCTGGGGCTCGGTGCTGAAAAAAGGCGGCACCGAAGCGCAGGCGCGCGACCTGGTCGGCCGCATTTTCAAGAACGTCCCGATCCTCGACGCCGGCGGGCGCGCCGCGACCACCACGTTCACCCAGCGCGAGATCGGCGACGCCCTCGTCACCTTCGAGAACGAAGTGTCGATGGTGCGCAGCGAGTTCGGCGAGAACTTTGAAGTCGTGTACCCGCCGCTGTCGATCCTGGCCGAATCGCCGGTCGCCGTGGTCGACAAGGTAGTCGACCGCCTGGGCGTGCGCAAGCAGGCCACCGCCTACCTCAACTTCCTGTACTCGGACGCCGGCCAGGAAATCGGCGCCAGGCACTACCTGCGTACCCGCAACGAAGCGATCAACAAGAAGTACGCGGCCAACTACAAGCCGATCGCCCTGTTTACGGTCGATGAAGTGTTCGGCGGCTGGAAGGCGGCGCAGAAGAAGCACTTCGACGACGGCGGCGAGTTCGACAAGATCTACCAGTTCAAGTAAGCCCGCATCGCCGCGCCCGCGCAAGCGGCGCACATGATCAATTACCCAACAGCCGATCCGCGCCATCATTGCCATCAAGGCAATGCGATCCGGCGGCCGTGCCGACGCCGGCTTGCCGATTCGGCCACCCGCGATTTTTCCGCGAATGGTATGGCTGAGTGGCAAAACTATCCCGATTTATGCTTCCAAAGAGAAAGAAAGCATCCTTTTTTTATGCATGAGGTCGATTTTGTACTGTGCACCATAGACAGGCTCAACCCTTGATGCTATCTTGCGCCTATGCGTAGTTGCTCTATAGCACCGCAGTATCTTCTAGGCAAATACAGAATGATCAAGAAACTACTTGCAACCGTGGTCCTGGCTGCCGTGGGCGCGTCCGCCGCGGCGGCGTCGTTCGGCTCGCAATCGGTGCTGGTGATCGAAGACGGCACCGGCAAGGTACTGCTGGAAAAGAATTCCGACCGCGTGGTATCGATCGCCTCGCTGACCAAGCTGATGACGGCGATGGTCGTGCTCGACGCGAAGCAGGACATGAACGAGCTGATCGCGATCGACCAGCGCGACGTCGACACCTTCAAGCACAGCACCTCGCGGGTGCCGGTGGGAGCGAAGATCAGCCGCGGCGACGTGCTGCAGCTGGCCCTGATGTCGTCCGACAACCGCGCCGCCCATTCGCTGTCGCGCACCTTCGTTGGCGGGCCGGTGGCATTCAATGCCGCGGTGCGGGCCAAGATCGTGGCGCTGGGAATGACGCAGACCGTCATCGAAGAGCCGACCGGCCTGTCGCCGAACAACAAATCGACGGCGGCGGACCTGGTCAAGATGGCGCATGCGGCAGCGAGCTATCCTGAGATCGCGCGCATGACGACCGACGCCAGCGACCTGATCACCATCAACGGGCGCAACGTCAAGTACAACAACACCAACCGCCTGGTGGGCGCCAAGGGCTGGGACATCGGCCTGTCGAAGACCGGGTACACGGAAGAAGCGGGCCGTTGCCTGATCATGCGCATCACGGCGGCGGGCAAGAACGCGACCCTGGTGCTGCTCAACGCCAAGGCCAGCTCGACGCGCATCCTCGACGCGCTCAACATCCGCCGTTTCATTGCCGGCCCGGACGAACCGGTCGTGCGCAAGGCCTCGCTGCGCACCCGCATCAAGGCCAAGAACCAGCCGCGCCGCCGCCGCGCCTGATTGCAACTTCTCCCCTCCTCCCCCCGGGGTCAGACGTGCGTTGATGCGTCGTGATGCGTATTTACCCCGGGGTCAGACGTGCGCATTTCTAAGACGAAATTTTCATCCGCCGTTTATTCCATAGGGCTGCAAAATCCGGAGATATCTCTGCGATTGATGGCGCACCCGCACAAGATTCCCCTTCCTCCGAGGAGGAATTTAGATTGATAATTGGTATTTGACCAAGAATTTAACAACGCACCTCTGACCCCGGGGTGAATACGCATCACGGCGCATCAATGCACGTCTGACCCCGGGGTTGGGGATCGAACAGAACGAAGTTAGCGGCTGACGAGCTCGCGCAGGCCGCTGGCGCGTTCGGTGCGGCGGGCGATCGATTCGGCCAGGACCGCGCTGACCGGCGTCACCAGCGTGAAGCGCCCGCTGGCCCGGGTGATGCCCGTGTAGATCAGCTCGCGCGCCAGCACGGCGCCCCGCTCCTTCGGCAGTACCAGCACCGTATGCCGGAATTCGGATCCTTGCGACTTGTGCACCGTCATCGCGAACGCGGTCTCCACGTGGCGCAAGCGCGTCGCCAGGACGCTGCGCACCTTGTCGCCTTCCAGGAAGTACACCCGCAAGGACCCCGGCCGCGCCGGGTCGTCCAGGGTCAGGCCGATGTCGCCGTTGAACACGCCGGTGCCGTAGTCGTTGCGCGTCACCATCACTGGCCGCCCCACGTACCATTCGCCGCGCCGCCGCACCAGGCCGGCGTGCTCGAGCCGCTGTTCGATCGCTTCGTTGAGCCCCGTTACGCCCCACTCGCCCTCGCGCACCGCGCACAGGATGCGGAAGGCTTCGAAACTTTGCAGCACGCCGCGCGCCCAGGCTTCGTGCCCGTCCACCCCGTGCCCGGCGCCGACCTGCGCCAGGCAGCCCAGGTAGCCGTCCGCCGCCAGCTGCACCACGTGGTGCTGGTGGGCGTGCTCGATCCACTCGACCTCGCCCCCGCCCGCGCCTTCACGCAGCACCGCTTCGGCGCGCACGCTGTCGCCGCCGTTGACGGCCAGCGCCAGCTGTCCGATCGGGCCGCCGAAGCGCCGGCTGTGGCGCAGCATCACGGTCTGCTGCGCCAGCGCCCCGCCGTCGCCCTGGTATTCGTCCGGGATCCGCTCGCCGCTGGCCGCTTCGGCATACGCCAGCGTCGCCGCACTGTACGCGCCGGCCTGCGCGTCGTGGCACAGGTCGCCCAGCACGGCGCCCGCTTCGACCGACGCCAGCTGGTCCTTGTCGCCCAGCAGGACCAGGGTCGCCGCCGGCGGCAGCGCGTCCAGCAGCGATGCCATCATCTCCAGGTGCACCATCGACGCTTCGTCGACGATCAGCACGTCGACGTCGAGCGGGTTGCCCTTGTTGTGCACGAAGGCGCGGGTGCCGGGCCGCGCCCCGAGCAGGCTATGCAGGGTGCGCGCCGCGCCCATGCGCGCGGTCAGCTCGCGCAGCGGCAGCGCGCCGCCGACCTTGTCCGCCAGCTCGGTCAGCGCCTTGTCGATCGACTGCTTCAGGCGCGCGGCCGCCTTGCCGGTGGGCGCCGCCAGGGCGATGCGCAGCCGGCCGGCGTCGGGCGCGCTGGCGAACAGCAGCGCCAGCAGGCGCGCCACGGTGTAGGTCTTGCCGGTGCCGGGACCGCCGGTGATGATGGCGCCGCCGCCGCGCACGGCGATGGCGCAGGCCAGCTTCTGCCAGTCCGGCGACTCGGCGCGCCGGCCGGAGGCGAACAGGATGTCCAGCCAGGACCGCACCTGCGCAAGGTCGACCTCGCGCACCGACTGCGCCCGCGCGCGGATCGATTGCGCCACCAGCATCTCGTCGCGCCAGTAGCGGCGCAGGTACAGGCGCGCGCCGTCGAGCACCAGCGGCTGCTCGAAATCGAGCTCGCCGACCTGCCACACCTGGTCGCACGCGCCCAGCTGCGCGGCCCACTGCCTGGCGGTCTTCGGCAGCGCGCCGCCGGCGGCGCCCGCCAAGGCCTGCCACTGCTCGTCCTGCCACCCCATCAGCCGGGCCGGCGCCGCCGCCAGGTCGTCCAGCACCAGGCAGCTGTGGCCGCGCCCTTCGAGCTCCGTCAGCACCAGGCAGCCGATCATCAACGCCGGCGTTTCGCTGCCGAGCGAGGCGATGAAGCGGGCGAAGGTGCCCGACAGGCGCCGCATCCCGCCGCTCTCGGTCAGCAGCCCGACCTGGTCCCACAGCGCGCCGTTCATGCGTCCCCTCCGCCGAGCAGCAGGTCGAGGCCATCGAGCAGCGCCCCTTCCGGTTCGATCAGGTAGCAGCCGCGCGTGGCGGGATTGGCGATCCCGCGCAGGAACAGGAAGATCGCACCGCCCAGCTGCCGCGCCGGGTCGTAGGCTTCGCCCAGGCGGCTCTTGAGCAGCCGGTGCAGCGCCAGCAGGTAGATCGCGCCCTGGATGTCGTAGCGGTGCGCGGCCATCCCTTGCGCCATGGCCGCCTTGCCGTAGGCGGCATCGCTGGCGCCGAGGTAGTTCGATTTGTAGTCCAGCACCCAGTAGCGCCCTTCATGTTCGAATACGAGGTCGGCGAAGCCCTTCAGCATGCCGTGCAGCTGGCGTTCCGGCAGCGCCGGGCGCGCGGTGTCGCCCAGCACGTGGGCGCGGCACAGGCGATCGAGCTCCCCGGACTGCAGCTGCCGGCTCGGGAACCAGAATTCCATCTCCGGCATCACGCCGACCAGCGCCGACAGCGGCGCGCCCAGCTGCGGCAGGCGGGTATTGGCCACGGTGCGCAGCCAGGCGACGGCGTCTTCCCGCCGGTGGCCCCAGCCGGCGCGCTCGCAGCGCTGGCCCAGGCGCTCGCCGAAATTGTCGTCGTCGACGACGGCGAAGCCTTCCTGCCCCATCCACTCGAGCTGTTCGTGCAGGAAGTTGCCCGGCACCGAACCGCGCGGGAAACGGTGCCATGGCGCGTCTTCGCCGCGCTGCGCGGGCAGGATACGCTTGTCATCTTCCTGTTCTTCCTCGAGCAAGGTCTCCTGCTGCGCGCGCATCGGGGCCGCCCCGGTCTGGCGCGTGAGCGAGGTGAACGATCCGACCGACCAGTTGCGCTCGAAGCTGCCGGTGAAGGCGCGCGCCTCGACCAGCGGCTTGCGCTGTTCGTCGCGCGCCAGCATGGTCAGGCCCCGCGGCGCCTCCAGTTCCTGCAGCTCGATCGCGCCGCTGCCGCCACGCAGGCGCTCCCAGTAGCCGCGCAGGTCGGCCGCGCCGATCGGCGTGCCGCCGGTCAGCAGGTAGCCGAGCGCCGATTCATGCAGCTTGTTTTCGCCGGCCTTGCGCCCGGCCACTGCGGCCACGCCCAGCCACAGGAAGTGGCGCGCGCGCGTCAGCGCCACGTACAGCAGGCGCAGGTCTTCCTCGATCCGGGCCCGCTCGACCGCCGCCAGCGCGGCATCCGACAGCGCCAGGTCGATGCGCCGCACGCCGCCGTCGACATAGTCGAAGAAGCTGCGGTTGCGCTTTTCCGCCTTGCGCGCCGTGACGGCGAACGGCAGGTACACCAGCGGGTATTCGAGGCCCTTCGACTTGTGCACGGTGACGACCTTGACCAGGTCGGCGTCCGATTCGAGCCGCAGCACGCGCTCGTCTCCGCCTTCGCCGACACCGGCCACCTGCTCGGCGAACCAGCGGATCAGCGCCTGCTCGCCTTCCAGCTGGCCGCTGGCCGATTGCAGCAGCTCGGCCAGGTGCAGCAGGTTGGTCAGGCGCCGCTCGCCGCCCGCTTCGCCCAGCAGCGCCGCCGGCAGCCGCAGTTCGTGGATGAAGCGGCGCAGCATGGCCAGCACGCCCTGGCGCTGCCACACGACGTGCAGGACCTTGAGCTGCTCGACCCGCGCCTCCCATGCCAGTTCGTCCGACGACAGGCGCGCCAGTTCGGCCAGCCCCAGGCCGGCAGTGCGGGTGGCAAACGCCGCCCGCGCCAGCGCGCCGTCGAGCGGATTGGCCACGGCGTGCAGCCAGCGCAGCACGTCGGCCGCCTCGACGCTATCGACCACCGAATCCTTGTCCGACAGGTAGACGCTGGCCACCCTGCGCTGCTCCAGCGCGCGCCGGATCGCCTGCGCCTCGCGCCGGTCGCGCACCAGGATCGCGATATCGGCCGGCACCAGGCGCTTGAACGCGTCGCCCTTGCTGAAGCCGGCCTGTGGGTCGTTCAGCAGGCCGACGATATGCTCGGCGCAGTGGTGGGCGAAGTATTCGCGGTAGTCGTCGGCGCGCATGTCGTCGCGCGCGCTGCTGCATACGGCCAGCGCCTGGTACGGCCCGGCCACGCCGACCAGCTGCTCGGGGCGGCCGCGCGCGCCGACCGGCTCGAACGGCAGCGGGTTGACCTCGCCCTTGCGAAAGCGGAAGGCGCCGGCCGCATAGCCGGGCTTCTCGCCGTCGCCCTCGGCATGGCGGAACAGCAGGTTGACCGCCTCCACCAGCGCCGCGGTGGATCGGAAGTTGGTGCCGAGCTGGTAGTGGCGCCCTTCGGTGGCGGCGCGCGCGGCCAGGTAGCTGTGGATGTCGGCGCCGCGGAAGCCGTAGATCGACTGCTTCGGATCGCCGATCAGGAACAGGCCCTGGGCGCGCTCGTTGGCCGCCACCTGGTACAGCAGGTCGAAGATCGCGTACTGGTCGGGCGAGGTATCCTGGAATTCGTCGACCATCGCCACCGGGAACTGCGCCGTGATGCGGCGCCGCAGCGCTTCGCCATTCGGCCCCTCGAGCGCGGCCTTCAGGCGTTCGAGCATGTCGGCGAAGCCGAACTGGCGGCTGCGCCGCTTCAGCTCGGCCATGCGCCGCGCGATGCTGGCGGCGGCATGGCGCAGCAGCGCATGCTGCATCGGCGCCATCGCCTTGAGCGCGTCCCACAGCTCGGTGGTGCAATCGAAGCAGTCCGGGATCTCGGCCGAGAAGCCCTTGCTGAAGGCATCCATGATGCCGTCCGGCGTGAGCCGGTGCCAGGCGGTGTCGGCCAGCTCCGGCATCGCCTGCATCGGGTCGAGCGCCCAGGCGCGCAGCGCCTCGAACCAGCGCACCAGCGAATCGGGGCGCAGCTTGTTGCCGTTCAGGCTCCTGGGCGCGGCTTCGCGGGTGGCGGCGATCCACTGTTCCATCGCGTCGATGCGCGCCGGCCAGCCGTCCTTCAGGCGCGCCAGTTCGGCGCGCTGGCGCTTTTCCTCGCGCGCGATCAGCGCCGCCAGCGACTCGTCCGGCACCTCGCCCAGCACCCCGACCCGGCGCACCAGCTCGCGCACCGACTGCTTGAGCGCGCCGACGTCGCTCCAGCAGGCCAGCAGCATTCCCAGCGCGGCCGCATTCAGCGGGTACACGTTCTGGCGCCAGTAGTCGTGCGCGGCGTCCTCGAACAGCGCGCTCTCGTCGCTGACCAGTTCTTCGTCGAACAGGCTGCCGCTGTCGAAGGCGTGCTCGCGCAGCATGCGCTGGCACCAGGCGTCGATGGTGAAGATCGCCGCTTCGTCCATGGTTTCGGCGGCCAGCACCAGGCGGTGCGCCGCGCGCTGGCGCTCGCCATGATCGGCGCAGCCGGCGGCCAGCGCCTCCAGGTAGGGGTCCTCCAGTTCCAGCTCGCCGCGGAACCAGGCCGCCGCCTCGACCAGGCGCTCGCGCACCCGGTTCGACAGTTCGCGCGTGGCGGCGCGGGTAAAGGTCATCACCAGGATTTCGGCCGGCAGCAGCGGCCGGCCGAAGGCGGCCTCGCCGCCGTGCCCCAGCACCAGGCGCAGGTACAGCGCGGCGATGGTCCAGGTCTTGCCGGTGCCGGCGCTGGCCTCGATCAGGCGCGAGCCGTGCAGCGGGAAGGTGGCGGCGTCGAGCAGCTGGCTCATGGCGCGCTCCTGTCGATCGGGACCGCCGTCACCGATGCGGCGAGCCACTCGACCAGCGGGCCGTACAGCTCCTGCGCCACCTCCAGGAAGCGGCCGCCGGCGGCCAGGCTGGCGAAATCGGGCCACAGGCGCGCCAGGCACAGGTCATCCACCTCGCCCGACAATTCGAAGCCCCCTTCGTAGACGGCGCGCGGCTCGCCTTGCGCCAGCTGCGCGAGCGCGGTCTTGCAGGCCACCGGCAAGGGTGCGTCCATGTTCGCGCGCCACAGGCGCACCAGCTGCCCGAGCTCGCGCCGCGCCTGTCCGCAGTCGAGCGGCGCCATGTGGACGATCGCGTCGCGCGCCACCAGGTAGCCGGCCACCGGCTGCTCCATCGCCGCTGCGCCCAGCTGGCGCAGCCAGTAGGCGATCAGCTTGTCGCCGCGGACGGCGCCGTTCTTGTGCAGGACCTTCGACGATATCTGCAGCAGCCAGGCGGCGCCCTCCTCGCCCGCGCGCAGCTGGTCGATCCAGTCGTCCAGGTGCACGCCGCCCAGGTCAAGGCTGACCGCCAGCTTGGGCGCGGCGTCGGCCAGCCGCGCGCGCAGCGCCAGCCAGGCCGAACGCACCGGCACCAGGCCTTCGACCAGGTCGCGCTGCCACAGCTTGCCCACCAGGCCGATCGGCAGCACGCCTTCGCGCGCCAGCCGTTCCGCACGCACGCCAAGCGCGGCGCGCACCTCGTCCGGCGCCTCGGGCGGGGCGCCGTCGTCGAGCAGGCTGTCCTCGAGGAAGTAGCGCTCCAGCGCATCGAGGGCAAACGGCTCTTCGTCGTCGCCGACCAGGTCGGGGTCGCCGAAGGCTACGCCGAGGCGGCGCCGGAAGAAGTAGCGCGCCGGCTGCTTCAGGAAGCTGGCCAGCTCGCCGAGCTTGAGGCGGTAGTCCGGCTCCAGCTCGAACGGCGGGAGCGGGTCTTCGCCGCCGCCGCCGCCGGCGCCATGGGCCTCGCGCCATTCGGCGGCGTAGGTGGGCAGGCCGCCTTCCTCGAAATAGCTGCGGCTGAACGGCTGCAGCGCATGTTCGGTCGTCATCGCGTCCAGCGAGCCGAGCTGCCAGCCGGCCTTGATGTAGTCGCGCAGCTGCGACACCAGCACCGAGGCGGGCTGCTCGCTGTTGTCGCGCACATTGCGCCCGACCCAGCTGACGTACAGCTTGTCGCGCGCGGCCAGCAGCGCCTCGAGCATCAGGTAGCGGTCGTCGTCGCGGCGCGAGCGGTCGCCCGGGCGCGCCATGCCGGCCAGCGCCAGCAGGTCGAAGTCTGCCTGGCGCGCGCGGCGCGGGAAGTCGCCGTCATTCATGCCGAGCAGGCAGACCACGCGGAACGGCACCGCGCGCATCGGCATCAGGGTGCAGAAGGTGACGCCGCCGGACACGAACTGATGGTTCAGCGTCGGTTCGTCGAGCGCGCCGAGCCAGGCTTCGCGCAGCACGGCCAGCGGCACCGCCTCGTCGAATTCGGCGCTGGCGCAGGTCTCGAGCCAGGTTTGCAGCGCCTCGTCCAGCTGCCCCATGGTCAGCCGCTCGCTTTCATCGGCCGGATCGAAGAACGCGGCCAGCAGGGCGCGCGCCTGCACGCCCCACTCGGCCGGGCTGCGCGCCTGGTCGAGGATGGCGCGCCAGGCCAGCAGCGTTTCGATCAGCTGCGCCAGCGAGCCGGCCAGCGCCGCATCGAGCCCGCCCACTTCCGGATACGGCTCGATGTCGCGGAAGGTGGCGCCGGCGCCGCTGGCATAGCCGAGCAGCATGCGCCGCACGCCGAAGATCCACGCATTCTGCTCGCCCGCCGCGCCCAGTCCGAGGCCGGCGCGGTGCGCCTGGTCCAGGCCCCAGCGCACGCCGGCCCCTTCGATCCACGCGCCCAGCGTCGGCAGGTCCTCGTCGACCAGGCCGAAGCGGCGCGCGACGGCGCCGACGTCGAGCAGGTCGCGCACTTCGCTCTGGCGGCAGCGCTGTTGCGGCAGGCGCAGCAGCCACTCGACCGCCACCAGCAGCGGATTGACGCTGCGGTCCTTGACGTCGCCGATCTCGAACGGGATGGTGCGCGGGTCGCTGCGCTTGTGCTGGTCGAACACGGCGTGGATCGCGGCCGAAAAGGTGTCGATGTCGGGCACCATGACCACCACGTCGCGCGGGCGCAGTCCGGGATCGGCGCCGAACCACGACAGCAGCTGGTCGTGCAGCACCTCGACCTCGCGCTGCACGCTGTGGGCGACATGGAATTCGAGCGAGCGGTCGTGCGCCTTTGGCGCCGCGAAGCGGTGCTCGCGCAGCGGCAGCAGGTCGCGCACGGCGCCCTGGACCTGGGCCAGCAGGGTGTCGCCCTCGCCTTCGCTGAACAGGTCGATGCGCAGGTTGTCGAAGCGCCCGGCCTGGTCGCTGTCGAATTCGTCGAGCATGCGCACGAAATCGCGCCCCTGGCGCCCCCAGCTGGCCAGCAGCGGGTGGCTGTGGGCGTGCAGCTCCTCGAGCGGGATCGCGCCCAGGTCGACGCCGCCGCGCGCCTGCTGGCGCTTGCGCGCCGCCCCCAGCAGGTCGCGTCCCTCGATGATGTCGCCCCAGTAGAACTGGCAGGGATTGGGCACCGCCAGCAGCACCTGGGTGTGGCGCGCCAGCGCCGCCACCGCCTGCAAGGTCTGGTACGGCAGCGCCGACATCCCGAACAGCACCACCCGGCGCGGCAGCCGCCCGGCGGGCGCCGCGCCCTCTTCGCTGGCGCGCACGAACTGCTCGTGGATGGTGGCGCGCCCGGTTTCGCGCAGGTTGGGCGCCAGGCTGTCGTTGACGGCGCGCAGGAGCTGCGCCTGCCAGCGCTGGTCGGGCGGCAGCGCCAGCGCCTCGCCGCGCGCGCCGCGCAGCACGTCGCGCCCGGCGCTCCAGTCGGCCAGCCAGTCGGCGCGGTAAACCTGGTACTGGTCGAACAGGTCGGCCAGGCGCTCGGCCAGCTGCAGGCGCCGCTCCGGGTCGCCGTCGCCGAGGAAGTGGCGCAGCGGCTCGAAGGCGGGATCGGCCAGCAGGGCCGGCAACAGGCGCATCAGGCGCCAGGTCAGCGGCCCCTTGTCGTACGGGGAACGGCTCGGCACCCGCTCGCGCCCCAGCAGGCCGCGGTAGGCCTCCCACAGGAAGCGCGCCGGCAGCGCGACGCGGGTTGCGGCGCACACGCCGAGTTCCTCGGCCAGCGCGATCTTGAGCCACTCGGCCACCCCGTTCGACTGCACCAGGATCGTCTCGGCTTCCAGCGCGCCGAGCGGATGGCTGCGCAGCCAGGCGAATACGGCGGCGCGCAACTGCTCCATCTGGTTGCCGTGAAGGATGAGAAGACCGGGTGTTACGGGTGAAGGCATGGGGTTCCGCGTTGTAGCGCAATGCGCGCGCCCGCAAGGATATCATCCGGGCGCGCCGCCGGGCACACTAATTGGATCTGCTACCCCTGGGAGACGGTCAGCTCCTGGGCCACGTGATCGCTCAGCACGTCGAGCAGCGCGTCCATGCGCGTGAGCAGGGCGCGCGCGCCTTCCACGGTGCCGTTGTCGCGCATCCGTTCGAGCTCCTGGCACATCTGGGCGAAGCCCATGGCGCCGACCGCGCGCGCGGACGACTTGATCCGGTGCCCCAGGTCGGCCACCCGCGGCAGGTCGCCGCGGTCGAGCGCTTCGTGCAGTTCGACCAGCCCGTCGCGCGCCGAATCGAGGAACATGAACGCATACTTGCGCATCTTGACCGGGTTGCCGCCGAAAGTGTTCGACAGGGTCGCCATGTCCAGCAGGTGCGGGTCGCTCGAACTGAACGGGGCCGCCGTCATGCGCGTCGCCTCCTCCGCCGCCTTGACCGGCAGCCGGCGCCGCCCGTTGCGTTCCGGGCGTTCGCGCAGCCAGCGCGCGATCACCTGGAACAGCAGCGTGGGCGAGATCGGCTTGGTCACGAATTCGTTCATGCCGGCGTCGAGGCAGCGTTTCTGGTCGTCGCGCCCGGCGTTGGCGGTCATCGCGATCACCAGCGCGTCGCGCAGGCGCGGATCGGAGCGGATCATGCGGGTCGCCTCGAAGCCGTCCATCACCGGCATCTGCACGTCCATCAGCACGCAGTCGAAGCGCTGCTTGAGCATCAGGTCGATCGCCTCGCGCCCGTTGTTGGCGATGACGACCGTGGCGCCCGCGTCTTCCAGCAGTTCCTGGCCGACCTGCTGGCTGAAGATATTGTCCTCGACCAGCAGGATGCAGGCGCCACCGAGCTCTTCGAGCAGCCCCTGCTCCAGGTCTTCGGTGGCCGGCAGGAAGTGCACGCCCTTGGCCAGGCGCGCGCTGAACCAGAAGGTGCTGCCCTGCCCCGGCACGCTGTCGACGCCGACGCTGCCGCCCATCAGTTCGGCCAGCTGCTTGCTGATCACCAGCCCCAGCCCGGTGCCGCCGTAGCGGCGCGTGGTCGACGGGTCGGCCTGGTGGAAGGACTTGAACAGGTCCGCGATCTCGGCCGCCGTCAGGCCGATGCCCTTGTCCTGCACCTCGAAGCGCACCAGGGTGTCGGTCTCGGAATCCTCGAGCGCGCGCGCGCGCACTTCGACCACGCCGTTCTCGGAGAACTTGATGGCGTTGCCGGTGAAATTGAGCAGCACCTGCTCGAGCCGCAGCGGGTCGCCGCGCAGCTGGTGCGTCAGGCCGGGCGCGATGTCGAACTTCAGCGCCAGACTCTTGGCGGCGGCCGCCTCGCCAAGCTGGTTGGCGATGTTCTGCATCAGCGCATCGAGGCCGAAATCGAGGATCTCGAGCTCCATCTTGCCGGCCTCGATCTTCGAGAAGTCGAGGATGTCGTTGATGATGCCCAGCAGGTGCTGGCTCGAATGGAAGATCTTCTCGAGGTAGTCGCGCTGCTTCGGGTTGGTGACCGACTTCAGGGCCAGGTGCGACATGCCGATGATGCTGTTCATCGGCGTGCGGATCTCGTGGCTCATGTTCGACAGGAAGTTGCTCTTGGCCTGGTTGGCGGCGTCGGCCTGGGCCTTCAGGTTGTGCAGCTCGGTCACGTCGGTCGACAGGCCGATCACGGCGGTCACCTCGCCATCGAGCCGCACCGGCACCTTGACGGTCCACAGCTGGCGCACGCTGCCGTCGGCCTGGCGGAACTCGACCTGGCCGGCCTGGCGCGCGCCGTCGAGGAAGATCGCGCGGTCCTGCTCCCAGTATTCGTCGGCGATCTTCGGCTCCAGGACCTCGCGGTCGATGCGGCCGATGATCTGCTCGGCCGGCCGCCCCATCGCCTCGGCCGACCTGGCGTTCACATAGATGTAGCGCCGCTCGCGGTCCTTCATGTAGACGTGGGCGTCGACGCTGTTGAGCACCGAATCGAGCAGCACGCGCTGCTCGATGGCGCCGCGGCGCGACCAGTACAGGGTGAAGAAGTAGACATAGATCAGCATCGTGCCGAGGAAGCCGGTGACCAGCGCGATCGGCGGGAAGTAGCGGTCGAAATCGGTGTACAGCACGCTCTTGCTGGCGCGGAACCGCGCCTTCCACAGGCTGCCGTTGAAGTCGACCGGCAGCACCGTCTCGAAGTACAGCTCGGGATCGAAGCCGGCCACCACCTTTTCGCGCTCGATGCCGCCGTCGTCGTTGTAGAGCAGCTTGTCGTCCTTGTCGATGGCCAGGCTGCCCTTCTCGGGGTCGGTCGCGCCTTCCGAGTACAGCGACATCTTCACGCCGCGCACGCCCAGCTCGTCGAAGGTGCCGGTCACCAGGGCCGGCACCCCGAAGCCGATGCCGACCGAGCCGATGTAGGCGGCGCGCCGCTCGGCCACGCCGGCCAGGCTGGCGCCGGAGCGGTACACCGGCAGGCGCATGCCCAGGCCGACGTGCGGGGTCGGCTTGGCGACGATGATCGGGCGCCCCGTCGCGCTCATCCTGCCGGTATCGCGCGCCATGTCGAGCGCCTTGCTGTTCTGCGGCGAGGCGCCGATGTCGGCCCCGAACTTGTCGGCCAGGCGCTCGTGCGGCTCGAGGTAGGTCAGCACGGTGTAGCCGGGGCGCACGCCGGGCGGCTTGATGGTGAAGTCCGGGTAGCCGCCGGCGACCATGCTGCGGTCGGCGCGCACGGCGGCGATGAAGGCGTCGCGCCGCTCGTGCGGCACATGCTCGGCCCAGGTCACGCCCTCGATGGCGGGGAAAAAGCGCGGGATCTCGAGCGCCTCCACATAGCGGTGGAACTCGAGCCGGGTGACCGGCGCTTCCTTGGTCTGGAACATCGCCACCATGCCGCGCACGACGTCGGTATACGACTTGATGCGGGCCGCCAGGCTGTACTGGGCGCTGCGCGTCACGCTGTCGAAGCGCAGCCGGGCATTCTGGTTGGCGGTGGCCGAGGCGCCGATATGGAAGGCCCAGGCCACCAGCAGCGACAGCGACACCCCCGCGCCCCACAGCAATACGCGCGACCATACCGTCCCCGGTCCAGGTCCAGGTCCGCGCAAAGTACGCGTGATCGCTTGCGTCATGTCCCGCCCTATAAAAGGTACTCGTCAAAACGATACCACAGACCCCAGCGTATAGCCCAGTGGCAAGCATTTAATTCGTGGTCAAGAGCGCGAGCGTCGGCCCCTCGCAACGCCGGGCTTGTTTGCCCAATCATGTATATGAGCAATTATTATTATAGTGAAAATATTGCTACTATCCGTCATGGCTTGCATGAAGCAGGCGAATCATGGGGAATCAGGGTATGGGACTGCAGCAGACACTGGCCGGCGCCCTGCTGGCCGGCCTGGCAACGATGGCTGGCGCGCAGGCGCCCACGAGCATGGAACCACAAGACAATTACCGCTGGCTGGAGGACGTGGCCGGCGACAAGCCGCTGGCCTGGGTCAACGAGCGCAATGCCGCCGCGCGCAAGGAGCTCGAAGGCCGGCCCCAGTTCGCGCCCCTGAATGCGCGCCTGAAGACCATCCTCAATTCGAAGGAACGGATCCCCTACGCCAGCAAGCACGGCGACTACCTGTACAACTTCTGGCGCGACGCCGACCATGTGCGCGGCCTGTGGCGCCGCACCACGCTGGCCGCCTTCCAGGGCCCGGCCACCGCTTGGGAAACCGTGATCGACCTCGACCAGCTGGCGCGCGACGAGAAGGAAAACTGGGTCTGGGGCGGCGTCTCCTGCCTGAAACCGAAGGGCGAACGCTGCCTGGTGTCGCTGTCGCGCGGCGGCAGCGACGCCAAGGTGATCCGCGAATACGACCTGGCCGCGAAGGGCTTCGTCAAGGACGGCTTCAGCCTGCCCGAGGCGAAGGGCGCGGCCGAATGGATCGACCGCGACACCCTGTTCGTCGCCACCGACTTCGGCCCCGGCTCGATGAGCAGCTCGGGCTACCCGCGCGTGGTCAAGGAATGGAAGCGCGGCACTCCGCTCGCGAGCGCCGCCCCGGTGTACGAGGCGCCGGCCGGCGACATGATGGTATCGGCCTACACCGACCACACGCCCGGCTACGAGCAGCAGTTCGTGCAGCGCGTGATGACCTTCTACAGCAACGAGCTTTACCTGCGCAACGACGGCAAGCTGCTCAAGGTGGCCAAGCCGGACGACGCCGACGCCTACACCGTACGCGACCAGCTGGTGATCCAGCTGCGCTCCGACTGGACCGCGGGCGGCGCCACCTACCCGCGCGGCGCGCTGCTGGCGATCGGCCTGAAGCGCTTCCTGCAGGGCGAGCGCGGCTTCGAGGTGCTGTTCGCGCCGAGCGCCACCACCTCGCTCTCGAGCGTGGACGTGACGCGCTCGGCGATCCTGCTCAATACCCTCGACAACGTGCGCGCGCGCCTGGTCGAACTGACGCTGGCGGACGGCAAATGGCGGCGCCGCGCGGTCGCCGCCCCCGCCTTCGGCGCCTTCAGCGTCAGCGCGCTCGACGCGATCGAGTCGGACCAGTACTTCCTGACCATCACCGACTTCCTGACGCCGACCACGCTGACCCTGGGCGAAGTGGGCAGCGACGCGCGCAAGACCCTCAAGTCGCTGCCGGCCTTCTTCGACGCCGCGCCGTACAAGGTGGACCAGTTCTTCGCCAGATCGAAGGACGGCACCGCCGTCCCCTACTTCGTCGTGATGCCCAGGCGCGCCAAAATGAACGGCAAGAACCCGACCCTGCTCAACGGCTACGGCGGCTTCGAAGTGTCGAGCACCCCCTACTACAGCGGCGGGGTCGGCGCCTCCTGGCTGCAGAACGGCGGCACCTACGTGCTGGCCAACATCCGCGGTGGCGGCGAGTTCGGCCCGCGCTGGCACCAGGCGGCGCTGAAGGAGAACCGGCAGCGCGCCTTCGACGATTTCATCGCCGTCGCCCAGGACCTGATCAAGCGCAAGATCACCAGCCCGCGCCATCTCGGCATCTCGGGCGGCAGCAACGGCGGCCTGCTGGTCGGCGCCGTCATGACCCAGCGCCCCGACCTGTTCAACGCCGTCGTATGCCAGGTGCCGCTGCTCGACATGCGCCGCTACAGCCGCTTGCTGGCCGGCGCCTCGTGGATGGGCGAATACGGCGATCCGGACCTGGCGGCGGACTGGGCGTTCATCGGCAAGTATTCGCCCTACCACAACGTGTTCAAGGACAAGCGCTACCCGCGGGTGCTGTTTACCACGTCGACCCGCGACGACCGGGTCCACCCCGGCCATGCGCGCAAGATGGTGGCGCTGATGCAGGAACAGGGGCACGATGTGCTGTATTGGGAAAACACCGAGGGCGGCCACGCCGGGGCCGCGAATAACGACCAGCAGGCGCTGATGTGGGCCTTGACCTACACCTTCCTGCTGGATCGACTGAAGTAAGGACGCCGGCCGCCGCGCGCGGCCGCTTGACGGGAGCTGCGATGGCGGAACTCGCGTTTATCCACCCACTGCTGGTGCGCAACCCGCTGCCGGCCGACCGCCTGCGCAGCGGCCGCGCGCGCGCCGCCTCGGCCTGCGCGCTGGCGGGCGAATGCTTCGCCGGCCTGCTGGCGCAGGCACTGCCGGAATGGCCGGGCATGGCCGTGCACGACGCCGCCGCGCGGCGCCACGCGCTGGCCTGGCGCGATGCCCTTGGGCCGGCCCTCGATGCCTGCCTGGACGGGGTTGCCGCCTTCGCGCGCCGCCACAACGACAGCCTGGCGCCGCTGCTGCTGGCCGCCGCCGACGCCGAGGTGGACCCGGCCGCGCGCGGCAAACTGGCCGGCGGCCTGGCCGCGCTGCGCAGCGGGGCCGGCGCGGAACACGAGATCGCGCGCCAGGCGGCGGCGGCGGCCGACACCCTGCGCAGCGCCTGCGCGCGCGACTTCGTGTCCTTCGTGGTCGAGGCGGACACCCTGCGCCGCGCCCTGCCTGCCGGGCAGGCGCTGCGCGCCGCCTTCGAGCTGGCGGTCGACGCGCGCCAGCGGGCGATGGGCGACGCGATGGCGATGGTGACCGGGGTCATCGATGCCTTCGGCGCGCTGGAAAGCGCGTGGCGCGAACTGGGCGAAGGCTTCGGCCAGCTGGCCGGCCAGTGCACCGGCGCGGCCATCAACAGCGCGCTGATGGTGGCGCGCCTGAACGCGGCGCGCGCCCAGTGGTGCACCATGGTCGAGATCCCGCGGCTGCCGCCGGCGCTGCGCGAAACGGCCGGGCCGGCGCCGACCGCGGCCGCCGCGGCCGCCAGTTTCGGCGAGCAAGGCGCGGCCGCCGTGGTGGCCGAGCTGGACCGCTGGGCGGGCCGCATCGGCGCGCTGCCGGCGCCGCAGGGTCCCGGGGTGCCGGCCGCGCTGCGCCATATCGCCGCGCTGCGGCAGCTGGCGCACGGCTGGCCGCTGGGCGCCCGTCCGGCCCAGATGACCGCGCTGCGCGCCTTCGGCGCGTTCGGCGCCAGCCTGCGCGCCGACGACAGCGCCGAGCTCCACGCCAGCCTGGGCCACATGGCCGACGGCCATCCGGAAGCGCGGGTGCGGGCCGCGCGCCAGGCCGCCGCGCTGTCGGCCCGGCTGTCGAGCCTGGCCAGCCTGATGGAGGCGGCCTGCGCCGACCTCGGGCGCTACCTGGCCCAGGTCGGCCTGGTGGCGCGCCAGATCGAGGCCGATGCCGCGCTCGTGAACGGACGCCTGCGGGTGGCCCAGCAGCAGGCCGGGACGATCCAGGCGGCCGGCGCTGCACTGCGGCGCCGCCTCGACGGCGCGCACGCGCGCCAGCGCTGGCTGTGGCGCCTGGGGCCGCTGTCGGCCCTGATGACCCTCGAAATCGACGAGCTCGAAGAACGCCTGAAGGCGAACCGCGCCGAGCTGCACGCCTTGCGCAGCGCCCAGGCCCTGACCCTGGACGACGCGGCCTGCCTGCAAGGCTTGCTGCCGCCGCTGGCCGGACTGCTGGGCAGCGCCGAGCGCCTGCGCGGCGGCATGCTGGCGGCGCTGGTCGGGGTGCAGGGGCTGAGCTGCCGGCTGGCCGAGCTGCGCCAGGCGATCGGCCACGCGCCGGACGCCGGCCTGGCCGCCAGGGAGCACCTGCAGGCGGCGCTGGCCGCCTGGGAGACCCTGGTCCCGGCCGCGCCCTGACGCCCCCCCGCCTGCCGCCCCCTATGCAGCGGGCATGGAATAAGCATGCGGAACGGGTAGCTGCGACACTAGTAGAGTTGCTAGGTGGCTATTAGTCCAGGAAACAGAAATACTGGGCTTTTGATGCATGGAGGATCAATGGCACAGTATGACGACTACCAGGCAGCGGATCAGGCCACCCCGCAGTCCGATGGCAGGATCGGGGCCGCGCCCGCGCCGTTCCCGCGCAGCGGCGAACTGAAACGCTTGCGCACGAGCCGCCGCGAAAGCCAGGAAAAATTCTGGGCGCGCTTCGGCGTCACCCAGTCGAGCGGCAGCCGCTTCGAGACCGGGCTCGGCATTCCGCCGCCGGTGGCCCTGCTGGTCAAGCTCTACATCCAGGGCAAAGTCAGCGATGCGGACCTGCTGGGGTGAGAATGCCGAGGGCGATCGCCTTGACCAGCGCCTGCTGGCGGGTATTGACCTTGAATTTTTGCCGGACATTTCCGATGTGAAAATTCACCGTCGCCTCCGAGCAGCTGGTGATCTTCGAGATTTCCCACGATGATTTGCCTGCCATCACCCATTTGAGCACTTCGAGCTCGCGCGGCGTCAGCCGCGGCGCGGGCTCGGCCGGCGCCGGCGGCGCCGCCGGCTTGACGAACTTGAGCGACGATTCGAAGGCATAGTCGCGGATCAGCGACAGGTCGGCCATGTAGCGGCCCACCTGCTCGTCGAAATCGGCGTCGGGCAGGCTGTCGGAAGCGAAGCTGAGCACGCCGAACTCGCCGCCCGGCCCGTGGATCGGGAAGGTGATGCCGGAACGGATGCCGTAGCCGCAGGCTTCCTCGTAGAATGCACGCTGCGAGGCGTCGCCGTTGAAGGTGTCCGGCTCCCACACGATGGGCAGCGAACTGACCAGGCAGTGGCTGACGGTCGGATCGACATACGCCAGTTTTTCGGCGTCGTAGCGTTCGCGCCACGCGGCCGAATAATTACTGCGCACGAAGGCCGACTCCAGCCTGGCCTGGCGCGAGCCGACCACGCCGTACAGGACCTGGCCGAAGCCCTGCTGGCGCGCAATGGCGAACAGGTTCTCGCTCCAGCTCGCCTCATCCTCGCTCGCCAGCAGCGCCATCAGCTGCGTCATTTCCACCATCTTGTCCCGCCTCCGCCATGCCTGACCCGCATTTACCCGGATTGGATAAACGGGCGCGGGACAACGCTATCACTAATTCAACATTTCAACACTGCAAGATACAATTTTAAGACATTCGTACGTACAGATGTTGAACAAATTAGACATTTGTCATGCCTATTATCAGCAAGACAGGCGCTGCGGAAGCAGCGCGCAATTGTGCGCCAAGGAAATTATTCTTCGCGTAATCTGTGCAACAGATTGCTGTACTTGGTTTGTGAAATTGCTAAACTGATGCAAATGAGCATCTTGCCTGGATTGAAGCTTTTTCTCTTGACTCGCACTCGCGCAGGAGTATCGTTTCCTCTTACAACCGTGGAACAACCAGGTCGCTTCCAGCCGTGCGAATCCCGAAAGTATTACTTGTCAACGACGACGCGGCGAGCCTGTTTGCACTCGAGAGCTTGCTGCTGGGTACTGCGCGCGCCAATGAGTTCGAGCTCATCACGGCCGCCTCCGGGCATGAGGCGCTGCGCCAGGTCCTCAGCCACGAGTTCGCCGTGATCCTGCTCGACGTGAACATGCCCGGCATGGACGGCTACGAAACGGCCGAAGCCATCCATTCGCATCCCCGCTCGAGCGCGGTGCCGATCATCTTCATCACCGCCCACTACGCCGACGAGATGCACCGCATCAAGGCTTACCAGAGCGGCGCGGCCGATTACCTGTTCACCCCGGTGATCCCGCAGGTGCTGCAGACCAAGGTCGCGGTGTTCACCGAACTGACCCGCAAGAACCTCGAACTGCAGGCCAAGACCGATGAACTGAGCCGCCTGTACCAGGACTTGCGCGTGCAGCGCCTGCAGGACCTCGAGCGCATCAACGCCGAACTGGAACAGGAAGTGGCGGTGCGCAAGCTGGCCGAACAGCGCGCCCACGAGCTGTCGATCCGCGATCCGCTGACCGGCCTGGTCAACCGCCGTTCGCTGATCCAGCAGCTCGAGCACGCGGTGGCCTCGGCCGACCGCCACCAGGGCGAGTTCGCGCTGCTGTTCCTCGACCTCGACCAGTTCAAGGCGGTCAACGACAGCCTCGGCCACGAAGTGGGCGACGAACTGCTGCGCCAGGTGGCTGCGCGCCTGCTGGCGGCGGTGCGTGTGTCGGACGTGGTGGCGCGCCTGGGCGGCGACGAATTCGTGGTCCTGCTCGAGGGCAAGGGCGCGGCCGAGAACGCGGCCAGGGTGGCGCGCAAGATCGAGCTGGCGCACAGCAAGCCGTTCGACATCCGCGGCCAGCGCATCGCCACCTCGACCTCGATCGGCATCGGCCTGTATCCGCAGGACGCGGACAACGCGGCGGCCCTGATGAAGAACGCCGACACCGCGATGTACCACGCCAAGCAGAACAAGCGCGGCAGCATCGAGTTCTTCCGCGCCGAACTCAATGCGCGCGAAATCGAACGGACGCGCTGGGTCGGCGAACTGCGCGCCGCGCTCGACAACGACGAACTCGAATTGCAGTTCCTGCCCAAGGCGCGCGTGCAAAGCCGCGCCGTGTGCGGCGTGGAAGCGCTGCTGGCCTGGCGCCATCCGCGCCTCGGCCTGCTCTCGCCGGCCCAGTTCCTGCCCGATATCGGCGACCGCGTCCTGCTCGGCCAGCTCAACGAGTGGACCATCTCGGCCGCCTGCCACCAGGCCGCGCAATGGCACGCCGCCGGCCTGGCGCCGGGGCTGGTGGTGTCGGTCAACCTGGCGGTGCTGCGCATCGAGCCCGACCTGGCCGAGCGCGTGCGCGCGCATTTGCGCAAGTGCGCCCTGCCGCACGGCTGGCTGGAACTGGAGATCGGCGAACAGCTGCTGGTCGCCACCGACGGCGTGCTGCCGGTGCTGCGCCAGCTGCGCGCGGCCGGCGTGCGGCTGGCGGTCGACGACTTCGGCCGCGCCGGCGCCTCGCTGGCCACCTTGCGCGAGCTCCCGCTCGACGTGCTGAAGATCGACAGCGCCTTCGTACAGGGCATCGGCAGCAAGGGCGGCAACGACATGCTGGCCGCCGTCATCCACCTGGCGCACGCGCTCGGCATGGAGGCGCTGGCCCAGGACGTCGACGACGAGGCCCAGCTGGCCGTGCTGGCCGCGCTGGGCTGCGAAACATTCCAGGGCGAGCTGTGCAGCGCCCGCCGCGACGCGGCAGCCATGCTGCCGCTCCTGCCACCAGGGCTTCCCAGCGCCCCCGACACCACCACTTCAAGACAACGAGGACAGACCCGATGAATAATATGACCGAAATGGCCGAAGAGCTTGACGTCAAACTGTTGCTGGCGACGCTGATGGCCCTCAAGAAGGGCGACTTCACCGCACGCATGCCGTCCGACTGGACCGGCGTGTCGGGCAAGATCGCCGACACGCTCAACGAAATCATCGAGACCAAGGAAAAAATGGTCCATGCGGTGACCGACGTGTCGCGCGTGGTGGGCCGCGAAGGCCGGCTGACGCAGCGCGCCTCGGTGCCCAACGTGGTCGGCGGCTGGGCCACCATCATCAGTTCGGTCAACACCCTGATCGACGACCTGGTGCGCCCGACCACCGAAATGGCGCGCGTGATCGGCGCCGTGGCGAAAGGCGACCTGTCGCAAACCATGGCGCTGGAAGTGGACGGCCATCCGCTCAAGGGCCAGTACCTGCGCGCGGCGACCACCGCCAACACGATGGTCGAACAGCTGTCCTCGTTCTCGTCCGAAGTGACGCGCGTGGCGCGCGAAGTCGGCACCGAGGGCAAGCTGGGCGGCCAGGCGCAGGTGAAAGGCGTGGCCGGCACCTGGAAGGACTTGACCGACTCGGTCAACTCGATGGCGGGCAACCTGACGTCCCAGGTGCGTAACATCGCCGAAGTGACCACCGCGGTGGCAAACGGCGACTTGTCCAAGAAGATCACGGTCGACGTGCGCGGCGAGATCCTGCAGCTGAAGGACACCATCAACGTGATGGTGGACCAGCTGCGCTCCTTCGCATCCGAAGTGACCCGGGTGGCGCGCGAGGTCGGCACCGAGGGCAAGCTGGGCGGCCAGGCCTATGTGCCGGGCGTGGGCGGCACCTGGAAGGACTTGACCGACAATGTGAACTTCATGGCCTCCAACCTGACGGGCCAGGTGCGTAACATCGCGGCGGTGACGACCGCGGTGGCGAACGGCGACTTGTCCAAGAAGATCACGGTGGACGTCAAGGGCGAGATCCTGGAACTGAAAAACACCATCAACGTGATGGTGGACCAGCTGTCCTCGTTCGCTTCCGAGGTAACGCGGGTCGCGCGCGAGGTGGGCACCGAGGGCAAGCTGGGCGGCCAGGCGCAGGTGAAGGGCGTGGCCGGCACCTGGAAGGACTTGACCGACTCGGTCAACTCGATGGCGGGTAACCTGACCGGCCAGGTGCGCAACATCGCGGACGTGACGACCGCGGTGGCGAACGGCGACTTGTCCAAGAAGATCACGGTGGACGTCAAGGGCGAGATCCTGGAACTGAAGAACACCATCAACGTGATGGTCGACCAGCTGAACTCCTTCGCTTCCGAGGTGACGCGGGTGGCGCGCGAGGTCGGCACCGAGGGCAAGCTGGGCGGCCAGGCGAACGTGCCCGGCGTGGCCGGCACCTGGAAGGATTTGACCGACGGCGTGAACTCGATGGCGGGCAACCTGACCGGCCAGGTGCGCAACATCGCCGACGTGACGACCGCGGTGGCGAACGGCGACCTGTCGAAGAAGATCACGGTGGACGTGAAAGGCGAAATTCTCGAGCTGAAGAACACCATCAACGTGATGGTGGACCAATTGTCCTCGTTCGCATCGGAAGTGACCCGGGTGGCGCGCGAGGTCGGCACCGAGGGCAAGCTGGGCGGCCAGGCTTACGTGCCGGGCGTGGGCGGCACCTGGAAGGACTTGACCGACAACGTGAACTTCATGGCCTCGAACCTGACCGGCCAGGTGCGTAACATCGCGGCGGTGACCACCGCCGTGGCGCGCGGCGACTTGTCCAAGAAAATCACGGTGGACGTGAAGGGCGAGATCCTGGAGCTGAAAGACACCATCAACGTGATGGTGGACCAGCTGTCCTCGTTCGCATCCGAAGTGACCCGGGTCGCGCGCGAGGTGGGTACCGAGGGCAAGCTGGGCGGCCAGGCCAACGTGTCCGGCGTGGCCGGCACCTGGAAGGACTTGACCGAGAACGTCAACCAGCTGGCGGCGAACCTGACCAACCAGGTGCGCGCGATCGCCGAGGTGGCGACCGCCGTGACGCGCGGCGACTTGTCCCGTTCGATCCAGGTGGAGGCGCGCGGCGAGGTGTCCTACCTGAAGGACAACATCAACGAGATGATCCGCAACCTGAAGGAGACGACCCAGAAGAACGCGCAGCAGGACTGGCTGAAAACCAACCTGGCGCGCTTCACGCGCCTGCTGCAGGGCCAGCGCGACTTGCAGGCAGTGACGAAGCTGATCCTGTCCGAGCTGGCGCCGCTGGTGTCGGCCCACCACGGCGTGTTCTACATGATGGATTCGCAGGAGATGGACGCCCGCCTGCGCATGATCGCCAGCTACGGCTACCGCTCCAGCCGCAAGCTGGCCACCTCCTTCCTGCCGGGCGAAGGGCTGGTCGGCCAGTGCGCGCTGGAGAAGGTGCGCATCTGGCTGACCGACGTGCCGCGCGACTACATCGTGGTGTCGAGCGGGCTTGGGGCCGCGCCGCCGACCAACATCGTCGTGCTGCCGATCCTGTTCGAGCAGCAGGTCAAGGCAGTGATCGAGATCGCCTCGCTCGACCGCTTCACCGAGACCCACCTGTCCTTCCTCGACCAGCTGATGGAATCGATCGGCGTGGTGCTCAACACGATCGAGGCGAACAGCCGTACCGAATCGCTGCTGACCCAGTCGCAGTCGCTGGCGCAGGAACTGCAGCAGACCAACCAGGAACTGGCCGAGAAGGCGCGCCTGCTGTCCGAGCAGAACATCGAGGTGGAGCGCAAGAACCGCGAGGTGGAGCAGGCCAAGCTGGCGCTGGAGGAAAAAGCGACCCAGCTGGCGCTGTCGTCCAAGTACAAGTCCGAGTTCCTGGCGAATATGTCGCACGAGCTGCGGACACCCCTCAACAGCCTGCTGATCCTGGCGCAGCAGCTGTCCGACAACCCCGAGGGCAACCTGTCGGGCAAGCAGGTCGAGTTCGCGAAGACCATCCACGGCTCCGGCTCCGACTTGCTGACGCTGATTAACGACATCCTCGACCTGTCGAAGATCGAGTCCGGCACGGTCACGCTGGACGTGTCCGAGTACCGCTTCGCCAACCTGCGCAACTATGTGGACCGCACCTTCCGCCACATGGCCGAGGCCAAGCACCTCGGCTTCACGGTCGAACTGGCGGACGCCCTGCCGACCGCCGTGATGACCGACACCACGCGCCTGCAGCAGGTGCTGAAGAACCTGCTGTCGAATGCGTTCAAGTTCACCAGCCACGGCCAGGTGGCGCTGAACATTTCGCTGGTCACCAGCGGCTGGACCAGCGACCACCCGAACCTGGTGCACGCCGATGCGGTGCTGGCGTTCTCGGTGCAGGACACCGGCGTCGGCATCGCCTCCGACAAGCTGCAGCTGATCTTCGAGGCGTTCCAGCAGGCCGACGGCTCGACCGCCCGCAAGTACGGCGGCACCGGCCTGGGCCTGTCGATCTCGCGCGAACTGGCGCGCCTGCTGGGCGGCGAGATCCGGGTCGAATCGGTGGTCAACGTCGGCTCCACCTTCACCCTGTTCCTGCCGTATAACCGGGCCGGCTTCATCAACTTCGACCAGGCGCGCCAGCCCCAGCCTGCGCGCATGGCGGCGCCGACGCACGTGGTGTATGCGGCCACCTCGCAGGCCGAGACCGACAGCGCCGCCGGCGACGCCTCCCCGCAGCTGGTGGAATACGGCTCGATGCTCGACGACCGCAGCCTGATCGCCCCGGGCGACCCGTCGGTGCTGATCATCGAGGATGACGAACGCTTCGCCAAAGTGGTGATGGAGTTCGCGCGCGAGAAGAACTTCAAGGCCATCGTCACCCACCAGGGCGACTCGGCGTTGTCGCTGGCGCGCGACTACCTGCCGTCGGCGATCATGCTCGACATCGACCTGCCCGACATCGACGGCTTCACGGTGCTCGACCGCCTCAAGCGCGACCCGAGCACGCGCCACATCCCGGTGCATGTGATGTCCAGCCTGCGCGAGCGCGAACGCGCGCTGCGCCAGGGCGCGATCTCGTACATCAACAAGCCGGTCGGCAAAGAGGCCCTGACCGAGGAATTCACCCGCATCCAGAAGTTCCTGATGGGCGGCAAGCGCAGCCTGCTGGTGGTCGACGACGAGAAGATGCAGCGCGACTCGATCGTGGCGCTGATCGGCGACGCCGACCTGCGCATCGTGGCGGTGGAAACGGGCGCCCAGGCGCTCGACGCGCTGCACAGCTCCCACTTCGACTGCATGGTGCTGGACCTGACCCTGCCCGACATCAGCGGCTTCGACCTGCTCGACGTGATCGGCAAGGACAACGGCCTGCGCGACTTGCCGATCGTGATCTACACCGCCAAGGAGCTGAACCGCAAGGAAGTGACGAAGCTCAAGCGCTATGCGAAGACGATCGTCATCAAGGATGCGCGTTCGCCCGAACGCCTGCTCGACGAAACGGCGCTGTTCCTGCACCGTTCGCACGCCTCGCTGCCGGAACTGCAGCGCCGCATGCTCGAGGAGATCCACGCGGCCGACGGCGGCCTGGCGGGACGCAAGGTGCTGATCGTCGACGATGACCTGCGCAACATCTTCGCCCTGTCCTCGCTGCTGGAACGCCAGCAGATGCAGGTATCGTTCGCCGAGAACGGCCGCGACGGCATCGAGGTGCTGGAGAAGGACCCGACCATCGAGATCGTCCTGATGGACATCATGATGCCGGAGATGGACGGCTACGACACGATGCGCGCGATCCGCCGCATTCCGAAGTTCAAGTCGCTGCCGATCATCACCCTGACGGCGAAGGCGATGAAGGGCGACCGCGACAAGTGTATTGCGGCCGGCGCTTCCGACTACATCACCAAGCCGGTCGATGTGGCGCAGCTGCTGTCGCTGATGCGGGTGTGGCTGCATTGACCAGCATGGTCATGGCCGAAACCGCGGCAACGATCGAGGAGCTGGAGATCGAGCTGCTGCTGGAGGCATTGTTCCAGCGCGCCGGCTACGATTTCCGCGGCCACGACCGCACGGTCCTGCGGGCCAGGCTGCATGCGCTGATGGAGGCGCAGGCACTGGTCACGGTGTCCGCGCTGCAGGAGCGCGTGCTGCACCATGCCGGCGCAGGCGCGGCGCTGCTGCGCGCCCTGAGCGTGGCGCCGGCGCTGCTGTTCGACGATCCGCAGCAGGCGGGCAGCCTGCGCGAGGTCGTGCGCGGCTGCCTGCGGGCGTCGGCCATGCCGAAGGTGTGGCTGGTCGAATGCGCGGGGGCGGAAGAAGCATGGTCGCTGGCGATCCTGCTGGCGCAGGAACAGCTGCACCAGCGCACCGAGATCTACGCGACGATGGCCAACGGCGAACTGCTGGCCGAGGCCGAACAGGCCGGCGTGCCGATGGAAAGCATGGCCGGCTACCAGGAGAACTTCCTGAAAAGCGGGGGCCAGGGCAGCCTGCTCGACTACTTCGAGGTACAGGGCAAGCGCGCGCTACTGCTGCCGCAGCTGCGCGGCAGGATCACGTGGGCGCAGTACAACCTGGTGACGGATGCCTCGTTCAACGAGTTCCAGTTGATACTATGCCGGCGCGCCCTGCCCGACTTCGGCCCGCAGCTGCGCCAGCGCGTGCTGCGCCTGTTCCACGACAGCCTGGCGCGCTTTGGCGTGCTGGGGATCGACGGTGCGCTGGGGGAGGCGGACGGGATCGGGGAGCACTACCAGTCATTAGCTGGTCACGCAGGATTCTACAAACGTACGAGCTGATGACACCATAACCAGCGTCATTCCTGCGCAGGCAGGAATCCACACTGAAGTGGCTCAGATGCGGCGTAACTCTGACCAGCGGCGCTATGGATTCCTGCCTGCGCAGGAATGACGTTGGATATTGTGCCTTGCGCCTCTCCTGAGCGGCTTCGGATGCGCGGTCCTTACTTCCGCACCGCCGACGGCCGTTCGGCGATCCGGTCCCGCCAGGCCTGCACGTTCGGATACCCCTCCGCCCCCGGCCTGAACTTCATCAGCCCGCGCGCGAACTCCAGCGCGCAGAACGCCGTGATGTCGGCGATCGTCAAGCGCTCGCCCGCCACATACGGCTGCACTGCCAGCACGCCGTCCAGCCAGCGCAGGCCCTCATGCAGCTTGACGACCTGCGACCTGCCGAAATCGGCGAACTGCGGCTGCTCGATCACCGCCAGCCCCGGATGGGTATGGCGCACGCAATTGGCGATCGGCAGCAGCAAGTGCATCTCGGCGCGGCGGTCCGCCATCTCGATGAAGGCCCGCTCCTCGGCCCCCTCCCCCATCAGGTTCGGCTCGGGCGCGAGGCCCTCAAGGTAAGTGCAGATCGCGCGCGTTTCGCACAGCACGCGGCCATCGTCCAGTTCCAGCGCCGGCACGCGGCCCAGCGGATTCTTGGCGAGGAAGGCATCGCCCTTGTGCTCGAGCGCATTCAGGTCGATCAGCACGCTCTCGACGCCCTGGATGCCCTTCTCTTCGATGAACATGCCGACGCGGCGCGGGTTCGGGGCAAAACTGCTGGTATAGAGTTTCATTTTTTAGATTGTCCTGTTTCGAGCATGCCGCGCACGTCGGCGGCGAATTTATCGGCGAACGCGTCGATATCCTTGTCGAGGTCGCGCTCGGAAGGCGGCATCTGCAAACCTTTCACCACCGCTGGACGCGCGCGGATCGTATCGAGCCAGCGTTTCAGGTGCGGCAGGTCGTCCACCGGCACGCCCGACCATTTGTGGGTGCGCACCCAGGCATAGTTGGCCATGTCGGCGATCGAATAATCGCCGGCCAGATACTCATGTCCGGCCAGGCGAGCGTCGAGCACGCGGAACAGGCGCTTGCTCTCGCCCTGGTAGCGGTCGATCGCAATCTGAATCTTTTCGGGGAGGTAGCGGTAGAAGACGTTCGCCTGCCCCATCATCGGGCCGATCCCGCCCATCTGGAACATCAGCCACTGCATGACGAGCGAACGGCCCCTGGCATCGGCGGGCATGAACAGCCCGGTCTTTTCGGCCAGGTAGACCAGGATAGCGCCCGACTCGAACACGGCGAAGTTGTCCTCGCCGCGGTCGACGATGGCGGGAATGCGGCCGTTCGGATTGATCGCCAGGAACCACGGCTCCTTTTGCGTGTTCTGGCGCAGGTCGAGTGCGTGCAGCGTGTATGGCAAAGCCATCTCTTCCAGCGCGATCGACACTTTGTGGCCGTTCGGCGTGGGTGCGGAATACAGATCGATCATGGCGCTCCTTTCAAGGACAGTGTCAAATCATAGCGCCATTCGCGGCGCCGCGCAGCCCCGGCCGCCGGCGCTGTACGCGGCGTCGTTGACAGTCACAGGCTTTCAGCTTAGATTGCCGGGGCAGGCTTCGCATGGCGCGGCCGGCTCCCTCGCATATTTTCTTTCACCAAGGTTCACATGAAGCGCAGTCTGATTTCCGCAGCCGTCCTCGCACTGATCGGCATCACCGCATTCCCCGTCGTCGCCGCACCTGCCGCCCCCGCCGCCAAACGCGCCCTGCCCACCACCCAGCTGCCGCGCGATGTCAGCCCTACCCACTATGCATTGACCATCACGCCGGACGCGAAGAATTCGACTTTCGCCGGCCAAGCTGCGATCACGGTCAAGGTGCTGGCGCCGACGTCGACGATCACGCTGCACGCGACCGACCTGGCCTTCTCGAAGGCGACGCTGGCGGCGGCAGGCGCCAAAGGCGAGCCGCAGGCAGCCACGGTGACGGTCGATGCCACGGCGCAGACCGCAAGTTTTGGCTTTGGCAAGCCGCTCGCGCCGGGCAGCTACACGCTCGCGCTGGACTACACGGGCATCATCGGCAAGCAGGCGGTCGGCCTGTTCTCGCTCGACTACGACACCACCGAAGGCAAGAAGCGCGCCCTGTATACCCAGTTTGAAAACTCGGATGCGCGCCGCATGATCCCGTCGTGGGATGAACCGGCGCACAAGGCCACCTTCTCGCTCGACGCGATCGTGCCTGCGAATGAGATGGCCGTCAGTAACATGCCGGTGACGAGCAAGAGCACGCTGCCCGATGGCCGCGTGCACGTAAAGTTCGGCCAGACGCCGAAGATGTCGACCTACCTGCTGTTCTTCGGACTCGGAGAATTCGACCGCGCCACGGCCATGGCCGACGGCACCGAGGTGGGTGTGGTCACGCGCAAGGGCGGCGTGGCGCAGGCGGCGTATGCGCTGGAAGCGTCGAAGCTGGTCGTCGGCGAGTACAACAAGTACTTTGGCGTACGCTATCCGCTGCCCAAGCTGGACAACATCGCCGCGCCGGGGCGCAGCCAGTTCTTCGGCGCGATGGAAAACTGGGGTGCGATCCTGACGTTCGAGTACGCGATGCTGGTCGACCCGGCCATCTCGACGGCGGCCGACAAGCAGGGTATCTTCTCGATCGCGGCGCACGAAATCGCCCATCAGTGGTTCGGCAACCTGGTCACCATGCAGTGGTGGGACGACCTGTGGCTCAATGAAGGCTTCGCCACCTGGATGGAAAGCCGCATGACCGCGCGCATCCACCCCGAATGGAATACGGCGCTCAACGCAGTCAACGTGCGCGAAGACGCGATGCACCGCGACTCGGTCGCCACCACCCATCCGGTGGTCCAGCACGTGGAAACGGTGGAACAGGCCAGCCAGGCCTTCGACAGCATCACCTACCAGAAGGGCGCCTCGGTCATCAGCATGCTCGAGACCTACGTCGGCGCCGATGCCTGGCGCAGCGGCGTGCGCGCCTACATGAAGGCCCACGCCTACGGCAATACCGCCTCGGACGACCTGTGGCGCCAGATCGAAAAGGCGGCCAGGAAACCCGTCACCGCCATCGCCCACGACTTCACGCTGCAGCCGGGCGTGCCGATGATCCGCGTCGAGGATGTCAGCTGCAAGGCCGGCAACTCCAGCGTGACATTGAGCCAGGGCGAGTTCACGCGCGACCGCGAAGACAAGAAGCCGCTGGCCTGGCGCGTGCCCGTGATCGCCCAGGTGGGCGCGGCCGGCAAGCAGGCGAAGACCCTGGTCGCCGGCGGCAAGGCATCGATGCTGGTACCCGGCTGCGGCCCGGTCGTCGTCAACGCCGGCCAGAGCGGCTACTACCGCACGCTGTACGCGCCCATGGCCTTCGAAACGCTGGCCGGCTCGTTTGCGCAGCTCGCGCCGATCGACCAGATGGGCATGCTGGCCGATACCTGGTCGCTCGGCATGGCCGGCCTGCAGCCGGCGTCGGACATCCTCGACCTGGCCAGCAAGGTACCGGCGACGGCCGATCCGCAGATCCTGGGGCGCGTCGCCGGCGTCTTCAACGCGATCAACGGCATGTATGCCGACAACGAGAAGGCGCGCAAGCGCTTTGCCGGCTTCGCCATCGCACGGCTGGCGCCGGTGATGGCGCAGGTGGGCTGGAACGCGCGGGCCGGGGAACTCGACACCGTATCCAACCTGCGCACGCAGCTGCTTTCCACCCTGTCGAACCTGGGCGACGAGGCCGTGATTGCCGAAGCGCGCCGCCGCTATGCGGCGCGCGACACCGATCCGCAGGCCCTGCCGGCCCCGCTGCGCCGCACGATCATGTATATCGTCGCCGAGCATGCGGACGCCAGGACCTGGGAAGGCATGCGCGCCGCCGCGGCCATCGAGAAGACGCCGATGATCAAGGACCAGCTGTATTCGATGCTGGCGGTCCCGCGCGACCAGGCCCTGGCCCAGCGCGCGCTGGACATGGCGCTGACCGACGAACCGGGCATGACGAACAGCGCGGCGATGATAAACCAGGTGGCGGGCAACTTTCCCGACCTGAGCTTCGACTTCGCGCTCGCCAATATCGACAAGGTCAACGAACGCGTCGACAGCACCTCGCGCGCGCGCTACTTCCCCGGCCTGGGCGACGGTTCGGCCAATCCCGCGATGATCGACAAGCTGCGCGCCTACGCCGAAAAACACCTGGCAGCCGGCTCGCGGCGCGACGTGGAGACCGCCATCGCCGGCATCAACTACCGCATCAAGGTGCGCGCCCAACGGCTGCCGGCGATCGACGCCTGGCTCGATCGCCATGCGAAATAAACGCCTGCGCTGCCTGCCCTTATTGCTGGCGCTGGCCGCTTGCGGCGCGCCGCCGGTCGCGCCGCCGCCGGGCGCGCCCGTGGCCGCGCCGCCGGCCGCGCCGCTGGCGAAGCACCAGTACGCGATCGACACGGCCAGTTCGCTGATCGTCGTCACCGTGCGGCGCGGCGGACCGCTGGCGCGCCTCGGGCACGACCATGTCATCGCCAGCCGCACGATCAGCGGCTATGTCGATCCGAAGGCGGGCATCGCCGAGTTCGGGTTCCGGCTGGACCAGATGAGCGTCGACGAAACCGGCCTGCGGCGCGAAGCGGGGCTCGATACCCAGCCGAACCAGGACGCGATCGACGGCACGCGCATGAATATGCTCACGCGGGTGCTCGACGCCGAGCGCTATCCGGTGGTCCAGCTCAAGGCACGGCGCAACGAAGGCGAAGGATCGATGCTGCTGACGGTGACGCTGCACGGCGTGACGCGCAGTTTCATGGTCCCGACCATCGTCGAGGGCAAGACGAATCAAATGACCGCCAGCGGCAAGCTGGTACTGAAACAGACGGAGTTCGGCATCACGCCGATGACGGTGCTGGGCGGCGCGATGGTGGTGCAGGACCCGATGGAGCTCAGTTTCCGTATTGTGGCGCGCCGGCCGGGCGCCGCCTGAATAACAAGGAGTATGCAATCGACTTGAAAATCAGCGATGTTCGATCATTCCTGCCGTCGAAAGACTTCGCCCTCCCGGCGCACGCGTATCGCAACCCAAGCAGGAACCCTACGGCGCGCTGGTGACCTATGTATGGGACCCCACCGGTGTGCTGATCAACATGGCGCAATGGACCAACCGCTAGGCGCCGGCCGTCTGCTAAACTCACCGTAACCGCAGCAACCGCCATAACGAGGGCCATCATGACAAAACGCTTCCTGGCTTGCCTGTCCGTGCTGTTCCTGTGCGCCTTCATGTCGGGTTGCGAGACCATGTCGCCGGACGAATGCAAGTTCGCCAGCTGGAACGACATCGGCATGCGTGACGGCCTGGAAGGAAAAACCCTGTCGCTGCTCGACGACCGGGTCAAGGACTGCAGCAAGGCCGGCAGCCGCGTCGACACCAATGCCTACCTCGCCGGCCGGGACCGGGGCTTGCAGAACTTCTGCCGCCTCGAGAACGCGGTGCCGCTGGGCCTGAGCGGCAAAGGCTATGCAGGTGTGTGTCCGGCGCGGATCGACCATGAATTCCGGCGACTGCACCAGGCCGGCTACGTGGTGCACGACTTGCGCGGCCGGGTCAGCGACTTCGATGGACGATCCGACCGGCTGCAGCGCAAGCTGCGCGAGGCCGACCGCGACGAAGACAAGCAGCTCAAGGCCGCCGACAAGGACGATGACCGCAAGCGCATCCACAAGGAATTCGACGAGCGCCGCCGCCAACTCCGCAATGAGCTGGGCGACCTGGACCGCGCGCTGCGGCGCGCCCGCGACGACCTGCGTTCAGCCGAATACGCGCTCGACCACCTGCGTTGAGCGCACCGCGGCCTAGGCCGCGTGGTGCGCCGCCATCCACGCGGCCAGCACCTGCTCGCTGCCCTCCGGTACATGCAGGCCCAGTTTGGACCGGCGCCACAGGATATCGGCCGCCGTGTGCGCCCATTCGTGCGTCATCAGATAGTCCGCCTCGGCCGCATACAGGCCGGGCACGATCTCGGGCCCCATGTCGGCCATGCGGGTGCAATGGGCCAGCACCGTGGTGATGCGGGTGCCGTAGGCGCGCGCGTAGCGCACCGTCAGCGCCGCAGGCAGCCAGCTAAAGCGGCGCTGCATCGACTGCACCCAGGCGTCGAACTCCAGCACGCCGCGCTTGGACGGCCGTTCGCCGAACAGGTCGCCGCCCGGCAGGCAGGACCCCGCGGTCCATGCGGGCGCCTTGTTGCCGAGGACCGGCGCAATCCAGCCGACCGCTTCTTCCGCCAGCTTGCGGAAGGTCGTGATCTTCCCGCCGAACACGCTCAACAGCGGCGCGCCGGCGGTATCATGCTCGAGCCGGAAATCGCGCGTGACGGCCGAAGCGCTGCCCGCCGCATCCTCGACCAGCGGTCGCACGCCCGAATACGACCACACCACGTCGCCGGGACTGACCTGCTTCTCGAAATAGCGGTTGGCCAGCTGGCACAGGTAGTCGATCTCGCCGGCGGTGATCGGCACCTGGTCCAGGTCGCCCTTGTAATCGAGGTCGGTGGTGCCGATCAGCGTGAATTTTTGTTCGTACGGGATGGCGAACACGATGCGCCCGTCCGGATGCTGGAAAATGTAGGCATACGGGTGGTCGAACAGGCGCGGGACCACGATGTGGCTGCCCTTGGTCAGGCGCAGCGTGTGCTGCTCCGGTGCGCTGGTGGCCTGGTGCTGGAACTGGGCGGCCCACGGACCGGCGGCGTTGACCAGGCAGCGCGCGCTGATCTCGCTCTGCTGGCCGTCGGCATGGGTCAGCGTGGCCTGCCAGCGGTCGGCGCCGCGCCGCACGTTGCCGCAGCTGGTGCGGGTCAGCACGCGGGCGCCGCGTTCGCGCGCATCGATCGCGTTGAGCACCACCAGGCGCGCATCGTCGACCCAGGCGTCGGAATACACGAAGCCGCGCGTGAACTGGTCCTTGAGGGGCGTGCCGGCACGGTGGCTGCGCAGGGAAACCGCCTCGGAACCGGGCAGGAATTCGCGTCGCGCCAGGCTGTCGTATAAGTACAGGCCGGCACGGATCATCCAGACCGGGCGCTGGCCGGCGTCGTGCGGCATGACGAAGCGCAGCGGCCACATGATGTGGGGCGCGCCGCGCAGCAGGACTTCGCGCTCGACGAGGGCCTTGCGCACGAGGCCGAACTCAAAATGTTCAAGATAGCGCAAGCCGCCATGAATCAGCTTGCTCGAGGCCGACGATGTGTGCGCGGCCAGGTCGTCCTTCTCGCACAGGACCACGCATAACCCGCGGCCGGCGGCGTCGCGCGCGATGCCGGCACCATTGATGCCACCACCCACGACCAGCACGTCCGTGTCCATGCAATCCCTGCTTCCGCCCATCCGCTGCTCCGCTGCCCGTCAAAACGACGCGCTTCGATTGTCACTCATAACCATCGCTTTCTTCAAATTTTTCTTGGTCCGGGGCGCGCTGGCGCAAACCGGCTTGGTTTGTAGATTAGAATGCATTCATGCGCCCCCGACAGAACGCACCTTCCTGGCCATCACCCCTGCCCTGGATGCTGGCCCTGGCCATGCTAATGGCGTGGCAGTGCGCGAATGCGCAGGAACGGCCGGTCGTGCTGCAGCAAACGGGCAACGGCGACCTGCTCGACGGCGCCGCCCTGTATGCCGGCGATGGGCGCCCGTTCCCGGCCGCCGCTGCCGAAATCCCTGCCTGGCGCGCCCCCCTCCGGCGCGCGCCCAAAGTCGACCTGATGGGCGGCAGCTACGTGATCGTGGTCCCGCTGCGCAATGGCACCACCGGCGCGCACTGGGTCATCGACCCCAACGACACCCTGATCGACCAGGTCGAGGCCCGCCTGTACGGCGCCGACGGCAGCGTGCAAGACGTGCGCACCGGCTACCGCGCGCAGCACGACTACCTGCTCCACTATGGCAAGGATGTCAATCTTGTCCCCGGAGTCGACTACCAGCTCGCCCTGCGCTTCTCCAGTCCCTACTATGCCCGCATGCCGGTGATCTCGGTGGCCACGCAGGAAAATTACCGTCTCCAGGTGTGGCGCGAGAACGCAATGATCATCGCCTCGCTGGGCGCGTTGCTGGCGCTCGCGATTTTCAATTTCTTCATCGTGTCGTTCACGCGCGACCGCTCCACGCTGTACTACGCGCTGTATATCCTGTCGTACGCGGTGGCGTGGGCCATGACCTTCCATTTGCCAACCGACCTGTTCGGGTTCCGCCTGCTGGAACTGCACTATGTGCCCTTCTTCCTGCTGCCGGTGTTCTCGACCCTGTTCTACACGCGCTTCCTGCGCCTGGCGCAGATCGCGCCGCGGCTGGCAAAGGCAAGCCGCGTCAACCTGGTGCTGCCGCTGCTGCTGCTGCCCAGCTGCTTTGTCGCGCTCTCCTGGGCCCACACGCTGGCCACGATCGTGATCACCGTCTGGATGGCGCTGGCGCTGGCCTCGGGCATCGTCGCCTGGCGCAAGGGCTACCACCCGGCGCGCTATTTCGTCCTCGGCTTCATCGCGCTGATGGTGCCGGGCCTGTTGATCCTGCCCGCCAACGTCGGCCTGGTGCCGGCGCTGGTCGGCAACGTCCAGTTATGGACACTGCTGGGCGGCACCCTCGATGGCCTGCTGCTGGCGTTCGCGCTGGCCGACCGCATCCGCCTGATGGGCAATTCGCTCGAGCAGCGGGTGCAGGAGCGCACCGCCGACCTGACGCGCGCCAACGACGCGCTATTGGTGGCCAAGAACCAGGCCGAGTCGGTCAGCCGCAACCGCATCGACTTCCTGTCGGCGATGAGCCACGACATCCGCACGCCGCTGGCCGGCGTGATCGGCATGCTCAAATTCTCCCTGCAGGACAAGTCGGTGCAGGGCCGCACCCAGGAATACCTGCGCATCGGCCTGCACAACGGCGAGTCGATGCTGGCGATACTGAACGACATCCTCGACTTTTCGAAGATCGACGCCGGCAAGCTGGCCCTGGAACACGTGGACTTCCGGCTGGCCGACCTGGTCGGCGACGCCGCCGCCATCCTGCAAGGGAATGCGGATGCCAAGAGCCTGCTGCTGCGCTGCGAGCTGGGGCCTGACCTGCCGCAATACGTCAAGGGCGACCCGACCCGCATCCGCCAGATCCTGATCAACCTGCTCGGCAACGCCATCAAGTTCACCGACCGCGGTGAAGTCATTCTACGGGTCGCGGCGGACAGCACCGCCATCCCGGCGCAGATGGTTTTCACGGTCACCGACACCGGGCCAGGCATGACCGCCGAAGTGCGCGAACGCCTGTTCCAGAAATTCGAACAGGCCGACCATTCGACCACGCGCCGCTACGGCGGCACCGGCCTGGGACTGGCGATCTGCAAGGACCTGGTCAACCTGATGGGCGGCAGCATCGACGCCGACAGCCGTCCCGGCGCCGGTGCGCGCTTCTGGTTCACGCTGCCGCTCGAGGAGGGCGCCGCGCCGGCGCCGGAAACCATGCCCAAGGTACGCGGACGCCACAGCCACCAGCTGCGCGTGCTGTGCGCCGAGGACGTGCGCACCAACCAGATCATCATCGGCACCCTGCTCGAAAACATGGGGCACCAGGTGCACATTGTCGAAAACGGCGTCGAGGCGCTGCATGCGCTCAGCACTCTGGACGTCGACATGGTGCTAATGGACGGACGCATGCCGCTGATGGACGGCGAGGAAGCGACGCGGCTGATCCGCAACGGCGGCAGCGCCAGCGCGCGCGTGCACGACCCGAAAGTGCCGATCCTGGCGCTGACGGCGAATGCGAGCGAGCCCGATTGCGCACGCTACCTGGCTGCCGGCATGGACGGCTTCCTCAGCAAACCGGTCGACGAGGCGAAGCTGTACGACCATATCGAAACGATCATCGCGCGCCTGCTGGCGGAAGGCAGGCCCTTGCGCCCGCTCGGCGGCGTGGCCGCGCAGCCGGCAGCGGAGCCGGCGCACGCACGTGCACAGCACGCCGCTGCCGCGAGTGGCCAGGCGTACGAGCCGATCCACGTGGTTCCATTGACGGGCCTGTCGCGCCAGCACATGGACCGCATCACGCTCGCCTTCCTGGCGGAAGCGCCACGCAAGCTCGAACAGGGCCGCGCGGCGCTGGCCGACGGCGACGCCGCCGGCGCCAGCCTGGCCTTCCATGGGCTGAAAGGCAGCGCCGGCTACCTCAGTTCGAACGAACTGCACCGCCTGGCGCACCGGATCGAGGAATTCGCGAACGCCGGCCACCTGGATCAGGCGAGCGCGCTGCTGCCGGAGCTGGAGCAGGCGCTGCAACGGGCGCTGCGCGACCTGCAACCGCCGGACCAGGCGAACTATCACTAGACGGACTGTCCTCCTCTGACTAGTGGACATTGATAGAGAAACGAAAGGAGACATGATGCCCAGTTGGTCCTTGGAAAATGCGGATGAAATAGCCGCAACAAATAAGTACACTTTTTTTAAATCGCCGCGTGAAACAATCGCGCTGGTAAAACCCGGGGAAGCCGCCCCGTGCCAGCCGCCCCGCGCCCCGTGCCTGTTCTGACATTCGGACACGAACTCAGCCTCGATATGCTTGGCGGATCGCTATTAAGTTGTGCTCTACGGTGCCGCTGTTCAGACCGTGTCCGAATGTCAGAACAGGCACCGTGCGGGCACCGTGCGTGTCCGAATGTCAGAACAGGCACCGTGCGGGGCAGGCACCGTGCGGGGCACCGTGCGGATAACTGGTGCCGCTGTTCAGACCGTGTCCGAATGTCAGAACAGGCACCGTGCGTGCGGACACTGACACCGTGCGGACACTGTTCAGACCGTGTCCGAATGTCAGAACAGGCACCGTGCGGGCACCCTGTTCAGACCGTGTCCGAATGTCAGAACAGGCACCGTGCGGGCACCGTGCGGGGCACCGTGCGGGGGCACGAATGTCAGAACAGGCACCGTGTGGTTGGGCACCGTGTGGTTGAAAACGTCGCATTCCCGTGGGATCGAAGGTCACCCTATCCTGCACGACAAACGATCGGATTTTCCGGATCCCTGCTCCATTCGAACCAGCCCCCGTCATACACGCTGATCCGCTCCCAGTCCATCAACCAGGCATAGAAGAACGCCAGCGAAGCCCTCCAGCCGGTGCCGCAGTAGAAGGCCGCGTGCTGCCCCGGATGGATGCCGCTGGCGCGCCACTGGCGCAGGATGTCGCCTGGCGCGCGCATGCTGCCGTCCGCGTTGTGGTACTCGCCCATGCAGTTGACGTCGCCGTCGTTGCCTGCCCTGCCCCAGCGCGCACCGGGAATGTCGCCGCGCGCGTCGATGTAGCTGTAACCGGAGGTGCGGCCAGCATATTCGTTCCAGGTGCGGATGCTGACCAGCGCGCCATCCGGTTGCGCCAGCAGGCGCTTGGCCTCGCGCGTATCAATCAGGTAGGAGGGATTGGCCGGGAATGCGCAGCCGAATTCGGCGGCGGGCACCGCAGGCGCCGGCTCACCGCTTTCCAACGGCAGGCCGGCGCGGTTCCACGCCGCCAGGCCGCCATCGAGCAGACGCACATCGGCCACGCCGGCATACAGCATCAGGTGCGCGGCACGCGCCGCGGCCAGCGGGTTGCGTCCGTACAGGATCACCGTGCTGTCGCAGCGCACGCCGCCGGCCAGCAAAACTTCCTTGAGCGCCTGGTCGGATACCTTGTTCCACAGCGGCTGCACTTCGAGGTCGCGAGTATCGAGATAGCCTGCATCGCGCACGTGCCCTTCGCGGTACTGCGCCAGGTCGTCGCAGCCTACTTCGAACAGGCGCCAGTGGCCCGAAGGGGCGGCCGGCGGACGGGCGCCGCCGACCAGCGCCGCCAGCCATGCAGGCGAGACAAGCTGGCGCCAGCGGACCAGGTCCTGGCGAAATCCCGGGGGAATCGGCTTGTCGTTAAGGGCGGAGGTCACGGCGCGTGCGTTGGGCGAAACCGGCTATTGTAATCCAGCCGGCCCCGCGCGCCCTTAAAAGTCGTCCTCGCCCTCGATCAGCGCCGGGTGGCCGGTCATGGCGCGTGCGGCCTGCATGCCGCCCATGGTGGCAGCCTCGATGCAGCCGGCGTCGATGCCGGTCTTGAGCCAGTCGCCCGCCAGGTAAAGGTTGACGAAGCCGGATTCGCCCGCGCCCAGGCGGTAGCGCGTGCTCCCGGCGACCGACAGCACGTAGCGGTCGGTCGGGTTGACATTGGCGCGCCAAAACTGGTGCTCGAAGCGCGCCTGGCCCTCGGTCCTTGGCGGCGCCACCAGCCACTGCCAGCGGAAGCCCTGCTTGCCGATTGCCGGCCACAGGGCGCCAATGCGCCCTTCCAGCTGGTCGATGGCGGCGCGGCGGGCGAGCGCGGCGCAGCGCGCCGGATAGGCGCTGTCGCTGCGCGGCGCCATCGGCGGCACCGGCAACGCGCTGCAGAAGTAGTGCAGGCTGCCCGGCACGCTGCCCGCCTCCCACCCTTCGCGCGGCAGCAGGTGGTCCATTGGTGCCCAGGTGTCGTAGGGCGAGCTGAAGGCGGTCAGCACCGGCTGCTGGCCTTGCGGACGGGTGGTCCAGCCCAGCTCCTCGACGCCGGGCGTCATCCACAGCTGGTAGGCGCCAGTGGCAATGGTGCGCAGCTGGCTGGCGCAGGCAATCAGCGCGGGATTGCGTTCGAGCAGGCGCGGGCACAGCAAGGGCAGCGAGGCGACCGGGATGCCGAACACGACATGGTCGAAATCCTTTCCCTGCTCGAGCGTGATAGCCGGCAGCGGCCTGCCCAGGCGGGCCTGGTGCAGCGCATCCCAGTCGCTCCAGTACGATTCGAGGTCGACGCCGTGCTCGCGCAGCAGCGCGGCCTGGGCCTGGTCGAGCTGCTCGAACAAGGGCGCGGCCGGCCAGCACGGCAAGCCCTTGACGTCCACCAGCGGGTCGTAATCGCAGCGCGCAAGTTCGGCCTGGCGCACCATGCGGATGCTGCCGACGGCCGCGCCGTCGGGCACCAGCTCCTCGACCCGGTGGAAGAAGCGGAATTCGACGCCGCGCGCGCGCAGCACCTGGTACAGCGGCGCGAACACGGTATCGCCCATCCCCGCCTGCATCTTGAACATGAACGCGCCCTTGTAGCCCAGCGAGCAGCGCATCATGATGCGAAGGTCGGTGCCGGCTTCCATGTTCGGCTTCGCAAAGTCGCCATCCTCGTAGGCGAACAGCATGTCGTAGGCGGCACGCACCGGCGTCGAGTCGAGGCACAGCTCGCGATCGCCGCCGTGGCGCGCCAGCCAGGCGCGCAGGTCGAACTCGTTGATCGTGTCGAAGCCCTTGCGCAGCACGCCGTCGGCGAACACGCCCTGCAGTACCGTGCTGCCGATTTCCACGGCCACGCGCAGGCGGCGCAGCTGGTCGCTGTCCTGCAGGTTGGCGCGGCCGCTGCCCGGATAGGCCGCGCGCACGCGCATGCGCAGCCCTTCGAACGCGCGCGCCAGAAGCGCGTGCTGGGACGCCAAATGGATGCGCGGATCGGCCGGCAGCGAGCCGGCCAGCGCCTTGAGCATGTCGTGCGCCCGCAGGATGTCGCGCGCGCCGGTGGCGGTGGCGGGCGCCCCTTCGGACGGCACGCACATGCCGCCCGGCGCCAGCAGCTCGAGCTGGCCGACCCAGTCGCCGATCCAGTCGATCAGGGTAAGTGTCATTTGCCACAGCGACGGGATGCTGCCCTCGCCCGGGGTGCCGGGCCGCTCCGGGAACAGCATGTGCCACGGCCGCCAGCCGCCGGCCACCGGTTCGGCCAGCACCACGTAGTCCTGGCGCTTGAAGGCATCCTGCCAGGTGGCGAGCGGCGTGCCCGGCGCGCGCCCCATTTCGTCGTACACGGCGCGCAGCATGCGGAAGGTGTTCTGGTAGGTGCCGAAGAAGATGTGCAGGCCGTGCTCCTCGATGCGCTCGGCCTGCAGCGCGTTGCGCCCGCTGGCGCCCTTGCCGCCGAGCCGCCATCCCTGCTGGTAGACGGTGATCCGGTAGCGTTCGCGCCACCCGGGCTGGTCGCTCAGGTACCACGCGGCGGTCAGTGCGCCCATGCCGCCGCCCAGTATCGCAATTTTTTCGATCGCCATGCCTGCTCCTGTTCGCCAATGCCACGGTCCAGTGTATTTTCAACGGTGGCGGACGGAGTCCGAAAATATCAAGCGGTAGGGACAAGACACGCCCGCGCATGGGGGGCGAAGCGTGCACACCCCAGCCGCGTTACACTAGCGGCTGAGGTATTTTTTTAAACTTGACCGGTAGGATCGATGCAATTCGACTTGTTAAACAAGCCTGATGGCCGCACTGCAATCTTGCTGCCGTCCGGCTTCGTCCTCGATCTCTCGGCGCCGGATGCGACCGGGTTGCCGATCTCGGACATCGCGCTGTGCCTGGCGTCGCAGCCACGCTGGGGCGGCGCCGCAAGGCCCTGGTATTCGGTCGCCGAACACTCCGTCATGGCGTCGCGGATCGTCGCGCCCGAGTTGGCGTTCGCGGCGCTGATGCACGATTGCGAAGAGTTTCTTGGCGACTGGCCGTCGCCGGTGAAAGTCATGCTGGGCCGCGACTTCGTCAAGGAACGGATGCGCCCGCTCAAGGACGCATTGCGCCGCACCTTCGGTTTCCAGGATGAGCATCCCGCCGTCAAGCATGCCGACCTGGTGTGCATGGCGACCGAACTGCGCGACCTGCTGCCGCACGCGTGGATGGACTGGGGACACTTGCCGCCGCCGCATCCGGACAAGATCGTTCCGGTCGGTCCCGATCGCGCATACGCGCTGTTCCTCGAGCGCTTCGACGAGCTCAAGCATTTGGCCGTGCCTGCTTCGCGCCCGCGTGCGCCGCGCAGGAACCGTGCCGCCAAGGCTTAGTCCGCTTGCTAAGTCACTGGTTTTTCAGCCTTTTTCCCGATATCCACAAGTTCTGTGGATAAGGTTGTGGATAAGCGCCTCTTGACAAGCAGGACAGCCCTCAATGGTGGGCTTTTCGACAAAATGCACAATCCGAAGGCAAAAAATTAGTTCAATATAATCAATCACTTGCGAACGGGTTGTAGGATGACCTCCAGGGGGAGTTAGGCAAAGTCCTACAACGTCCCGTTTCAGGGGATAAGTGGCGCGCGCAAGACCCCGGCACCGATGAAATTCTTTGACAAACACACGGCGCTGTCATAGTGTGCATCCATGCCGATTTCAGACACCGCCGCCCCGCAGGACAACGAGCTGATCCTCGCTGACGACGATCCTTTCGATCCTGCCGACGCGCTGCTGCGCGAAGGCGAGCAGTGGCGCATCCTGATCGTCGACGACGATGTCGACGTCCACGTGGTCACCAAATTCGCCCTGAGCACATCGAGCTTCCAGGGCCGCCGCCTGAGCTTCCTGCACGCCTACAGCGGCAAGGAAGCGCTCGACATCCTCGAACGCACGCCGGATATCGCGCTGGTGCTGCTCGACGTGATCATGGAAACCGACGATGCCGGCCTGCGCGTGGCGCGCAAGATCCGGACCGAACTTCACAACGAACTGGTGCGCATCGTGCTGCGCACCGGCCAGCCGGGCCAGGCGCTCGAACACAGCATCATCGTCGACTACGACATCAACGATTTCTGGTGCAAGGCCGATCTCACCACGCGCAAGCTGTTCACCACCGTGATCGCTTCCCTGCGCGCGTACACCACCCTGAAGGCGGCCATGCTGGCGCGCGATGCGCTCGATGCGCAGCTGGCGCAGGCGCGCAACCTGCAGGCGGCGGTCGACAAGCACGCGCTGGTCGTCACGCTCGCGCCGGACGGCACCGTCGTCGACGCGAATGAACGCTTTTGCGCGATCGCCGGCAAGCCGCGCCGGCAAGTGCTGGGAAGCGCGCTGGCGTCGCTGGTGCAGGGCCAGGTGCCGGAGCAGCTGCGCCACGAAATCGTCAGTGCGCTGGCGCGCGATGGCGGCTGGGCGGGCGAGATCCGCGACCTCGATACCTCGGTCGCCACGCTCGACCTGCGCTGCGCCGCGCTGGCCTTCAAGCGCGACGGCGGCGAGATCTACCAGTACGTGGCGGTGGCCACGCCGCGCGACCAGCAGGGGTAGTCACGCACCGGCCGGCGCGCCGTCCAATCTACCCGCATTTTGGTTTCCGAGCTTATCTACTTCCACGCATTGCGCGCGCGGTCGCGCACCAGCATGCGCACGCTGTCGGGCATCGGCGTGCGGTTCTGGATCTTGTCGGCGCTGAGCCACACGGCTTCCTCGAAATGCTTGAGCATGGCCGGGCTGATGAAGCGGCTGCGCGCCGCGTACACATGCCGGTCGCCCATCTGCGCCTGCTGCTTGATGAAGAAACGGTTCGGCACCACCAGGTGCAGGTTCTCCTTCGCGCGCGTCATCGCCACGTACAGCAGGCGGCGCTCTTCCTCGATGTCGTCGCTGTTCCCGGTCGCCATGTCGGACGGGATGCAGCCGTCGACCACGTTCAGCACATGCACCGATTTCCACTCCTGCCCTTTCGACGAATGGATAGTCGACAGGATCACATAGTCCTCGTCCAGGTTGGGCGGGCCGGCGCGGTCGCTGGTCGCTTCCGGCGGGTCGAGCGTGATCTCGGCCAGGAAGGTCTCGCGCGAGCCGTAGCCGCCGGCCAGCTGCGCCAGCTGTTCGACGTCGGCGGCGCGCACCTGGGCGTCGTCGTGCATGCGTTCGAGCTGCGGCAGGTACCAGTTGCGCACCAGGTTGATATCGCCCGGCCAGGCCAGGCCGGGCGCGCGCAGGGCGCGGTACAGCGCCACGAAGGTTTGCCATTCGCCGCCCGCCTTGGGCGGGGCCGCGAACGCCGCCATCGCCTCGCACGGCTCGGCCGCTTCGCCCATGGCGTCGAGCAGGCGCGCGGCGGTGGCCGGGCCGATGCCGGGTATCAGCTGGGCCACCCGGAAGCCCGCCATGCGCCCGCTCGGATTCTGCGCGAAGCGCAGCACCGCCAGCACGTCCTTGATATGCGAGGCTTCGAGGAACTTGAGGCCGCCGAATTTGACGAAGGGGATATTCCGGCGCATCAGCTCGAGCTCCAGCGCCGCGCTGTGGCTGGCCGCGCGGAACAGCACCGCCTGCGCGATCAGCGGCGTGCCGGCCTCGCGCTGTTCGAGGATGCGGTTGCACACCCAGCGCGCCTGCTCCGCTTCGTCCGGGATCAGCACCAGCTGCGGCAGCGCGGTCGACACCTTGTCGGTCCACAGCGTTTTCGCGTGGCGTTCCAGCGCCGCGCCGATGACCGCGTTCGACGCATCCAGGATCGGCTGGGTCGAGCGGTAGTTGCGCTCCAGCGTGACCACGCTGGCCGGCTGCGAAAACTGCTTCGGGAAGTCGAGGATGTTGCGCACCGTGGCGCCGCGGAAGGCATAGATCGACTGGGCATCGTCGCCGACCACCATCACCCCTTCCCCGCCCGGCTTCATGCCGGTGATGATCGCCGCCTGCAGGCGGTTGGTGTCCTGGTACTCGTCGACCAGCACGTGGTCAAACATGGCGCCCAGCTCCGGCCCCAGCTCGGGGTCGGCGGCCATCTCGGCCCAGAACAGCAGCAGGTCGTCGTAATCGAGCACGTTCTGCTCCTGCTTGGCGTCGACATAGGCGCCGAACAGCGTCTTGAGTTCCGCCTCCCATTCGGCGCACCAGGGGAAGGTGCTTTGCAGGACCAGCGGCAGCGCTTCGCGGCTGTTGACGACGCGCGAGTAGATCGACAGGCAGGTGCCCTTCAGCGGGAAGCGCTTCTCGGTCTGGGTCAGGCCGATCTCATGGCGCACGAGGCCCATCAGGTCTTCGGAATCGCCACGGTCGTGGATGGTGAACGATTCGTCCAGGCCGATGCGGCCCGCGTACTCGCGCAGCAGGCGCGCGCCGATGCTGTGGAAGGTGCCGGCCCACGGCAGGCTGGTGGGCGCCTGGCTGCTGCGCATGCCCAGCACCCGGTGCAGCACGTTGCCGGCGCGGTGCGTCATCTCGGTGGCGGCGCGGCGCGAGAAGGTCAGCAGCAGGATGCGCTGCGGATCGGCGCCGCTGGCAATCAGCCGCGCCACGCGGTGCGCCAGCGTGTTGGTCTTGCCCGAGCCGGCCCCGGCGATCACGAGCAGCGGCCGCACCGCCCCCGGCGCCGCACCGATGTCGTGTTCGACAGCGGCGCGCTGCTCCGGATTCAGGCTGGCGAAGGGGTCTTCGGGGACGACGGGAGCGGCGATGGCGGGCATGGCTGATCTTTGATTCAGGAAAGAAGCGCAACTGTACATTTATCCAGTATAATGGCGCAAGTAAATTCCCTTGCGAAGGACGGATAATTCGTCGCCGCAGTGCAGCAAGGGCCCTGGAAAACTTGGCGCTTCGCCAAGTTGTGCGCGCTAAGTGGCCGTATCTAAAGCACTTTTTCAGATATCCACAATCGCTGTGCATAACATTGTGGATAAGGGCCTCTTGACACCCCGGAAGCCCGTAGCGACGCGGGTTTCAACAGAATGCCCATTCCGCAGGCAGAAAAAATTCCTTTTAAAATCAATGGCCTGCAAAGTCAATGGGCGAGGCCGGAAAAAAATTTCGGAAATTTCCTAATGGATTTTTTTGTGCATAACCACAGGGCATGGCACGGCCCGAACCGGCTAAAATCGATATCATTTTCACATGCTCAGGACGACGGGCGCGACGAAGCCGCGGCGTGGCCGCGGTCGCACCAGGCGGGACGATTCAGTGATGGGCGAAGCGGCGGCGGTGTTGTGGTTCGAGCAATACCCGCTCGATGACGCCGGCGTCGATATCATGGGCCTTCAAGTACTCGATGGCGGCCATGGTGTTACTCGATTCCTGGACCGAGATACCGTGGTTCACGATATCGCGGCGCTTCACATCGAGCCGTTCATAGCCAGGCTCCGCGAGCGCCAGGTTGCTTGCTTGGGTGTGTAAATTCATTGCACGTCCTTGCTTTGAATCAAAGTGGCAGAACAATTTTGCTGCTAGTGGAGTATCCGCTAATAAATCCCAAAGTCAATGTCAGCTTCCCATCGATCGGCACTAAATTAAGTTGCACGTCATTCCTTACAAAACAGTCGATCTTTCCCGAAACGGCACGTGCCCCAACAGCGGTGGCAGTGTGATGCACGGCATCGGCGGCGGCTGAGCCAGGCATGGGCCGGGCCATGGCGCGATATAATGCGGCATGTCCCCAACGCCTCCCGCCGAGCGGCCGCGCCCGCAATCCCTCACCGACCTGTTCGTTTCGTTCACCTTGCTGGCCCTGCAGGGCTTTGGCGGCGTGCTGGCCGTTGTCCAGCGCGAACTGGTCGAGCGCAAGCAGTGGCTGACGCAGGACGAGTTCATCGAAGACTGGGCGGTGGCGCAAGTGATGCCGGGACCGAACGTGGTCAACCTGTCGATGATGATCGGCGGCCGCTATTTCGGCCTGGCCGGCGCCATGGCGGCACTGGCCGGCATGCTGGCGGTGCCGCTGGTGCTGGTGCTGCTGCTTGCCGCGCTGCATGCGAACTTTGCCGGGAACCCGGGGGTCGCGGGCGCCCTGCGCGGCATGGCCGCCGTGTCGGCCGGCATGATCGGGGCGGCCGGGCTCAAGATGTCCGGCGCGCTGGCGCGCAATCCGATTCCGCTGCCGTGGGGCGTGGCGATCGCGGTGCTGGCGTTCGGCGCGGTCGCGCTGCTGCGCCTGCCGCTGCTGTGGGTATTGCTTGGGCTTGGCGGGCTCGGCTGCGTACTGGCTTACCGCAGGCTGGCTTGGTGAGCGCGCCCGTGCTAATCCTCAGCTGGAGCGACTGGGCCAGCCTGTTCGCGCATTACCTGATGCTGTCGCTGCTGTCGATCGGCGGCGCGATCTCGACCACGCCCGACATGCACCGCTACCTGGTGGAGGAAAATCAATGGCTGAGCCAGGCGCAGTTCAACGAATCGATCGCCCTGGCGCAGGCGGCGCCGGGGCCGAACGTGCTGTTCGTCGCGCTGATGGGCTGGCATGTCGGCATGAATGCCGGCAGCACCACGGCGGCGCTGCTGGGCGTGGCGGTGACGATGATCGGGATCATGCTGCCGTCGACCGTGCTGACCTACGCGGCGGCAAGCTGGGGGCACCGCAACCGCGAGCTGCGCGCCGTGCGCGCGTTCAAGCTGGGGATGGCGCCGGTGGTCATTGCACTGCTGCTGTCGACCAGCTGGATCCTGGGCAGCGCCAGCCAGGACGCCGCGACCGACTGGCGGCTGTGGCTGCTGACTTTCGTCAGTGGCGTCATCATTTGGCGGACCAAAGTACATTTGCTGTGGATGCTGGCCGGGGGCGCGGTGCTGGGGTGGTTTCAGCTTGTGTAGGCCTGGAACGCGTAAACAGTACGTGACCGCGATCTTATTGAGGAAAGTATGCTCGAACTGCTGAGTGAACATGCCTGCTTCGGCGGCACCCAACGTTTTTATCGCCACCCCTCGCATGCCACCGGCTTGCCGATGCGGTTCTCGGTGTTCATCCCCGCCGCCCCGGCCGGCACGCGCCTGCCGGCAATGTTTTACCTCGCCGGCCTGACCTGCACCGAAGAAACCTTCATGATCAAGGCCGGCGCCCAGCGCGTCGCCGCGCGCGAAGGCATGATCCTGATCGCGCCCGATACCAGCCCGCGCAACACCGGCGTGCCCTATGAAACCGAAAGCTGGGACCTGGGCGCCGGCGCCGGCTTCTATGTCGACGCCACCGAAGCGCCGTGGCGCGAGCATTACCGCATGTACAGTTACATCCTGGAACTGCGCGAACTCGTGGCCGCCGAGCTGCCCGTCGACGCCGGCCGGATCGGCATTTTCGGGCATTCGATGGGCGGCCACGGCGCGCTGGTATTGGCGCTGCGCAACCCCGGGCTGTTCCGTTCTGTTTCCGCCTTCGCCCCGATCGCCGCGCCGATGCGCTGCCCCTGGGGCCAGAAGGCCTTCGGCGCCTACCTCGGGCCGGACCAGGCGCACTGGGCCCAGTACGACGCCAGTGCGCTGGTCGCAGCACAGCCGCCGCGCTTTGCCGGCGGCATCCTCGTCGACCAGGGCCTGGCCGACCAGTTCCTTGCCACCCAGCTCAATCCGGACGTGTTCGAAGCAGCCTGCCGCGAAGGTGGCCAGCGGCTGGAGCTTCGCCGCCACGCCCGCTACGACCACGGCTACTACTTCATCTCGACCTTCATCGAAGACCACCTGCGTTTCCACGCCGCCAAGCTGGCCTGAAGCGCAGCGCGAAAGTCCGATTCCGCACTGAACATGGCGAAATCGGTTCTGGGACCGGGCGCCGCCTTGTTCAAGGGCCGCGCCGCCTGAAGGCTACACGGCGCCCGTCGCAGGGCTGCTGCGCCCGGCATGCAGGCGCGACCAGCTGCGCACCCGCCACGCGGCCGCCAGCAGCAGCACGCCGGCGATGATGGCGTACACGCTGACCAGCAGCACCAGCGCCGCCAGGCCGGCCGCAATCGGGAACAGCAGCACCAGCGCGCCGAACGCCAGCGACACGATGCCGGTGAGCACCAGCAGCCATTCGTTATGGATCAGCTTGCGCAGGCGGATGGCGGCGGCGATGTCGAACGCGCCGCTGACAATCGCATGCGCGGCCATCAGCGTGACCAGCACCAGCAGCGTGATGGCCGGATACGCCACCGCGACCGCGCCCGCCGCGCAGCTCAGCGCGCCGACCGACAGCAGCAGCCAGCGCGGCCAGCGTGGCCAGCGCCTGCTGACGCCAGCCGCGATCCACACCACGCCGCCGAAAAATGCATAGGCGGCAAACAGCGCCACCAGCACGATCAGCGTGATCTCGGGCCAGGCGGCGGCCAGCAGGCCGAACGCGACCAGCAGCGCGCCGCGCAGCGCCAGCAGCCACCAGGACCGCATCAATTTATCGTTCATCGTTGCCCCCTTCCCTTCTTTGACTGCGCCGGGGCCTGTTTGCTCCCCTTGATCTTCGGTTCGCTGTTCCCGGTCAAGCGGTTCACCGACGGGCGCCGGTACCGCGCTCGCGCACGCTTGAAATTGACGCGGACCCGACCTATAAAGGGAGCTGAAGGACCAATTCGGTCCCATCCCATCAACCCATTGCAAGGAGGACTATCATGAATTTGATTCGCCGCAATCCGTCGCAGCTGTCGGCTTACCGCCCCCGTTCGATCGACGACCAGTTCGGCAGGCTGGTCGAGTCCATGTTCGAGGACATGCTGGCGCCGTTTGCCGGCAGTGCCGGGCTTTCCAACTGGCAAGGCGAAGGCGTGGCCAGCCCGTGCCTGAACGTCAGCGAGACCGACAGCGCCTTTGAAATCCAGGCCGAAATGCCAGGCGTCAAGAAGGAAGACGTCAAGGTTGCAATCGACCACCAGCGCGTCACGATCGAGGGCGAGAGCAAGCGCGAGGACGAACAGCGCCAGGGCGAGAACGTCATCTATTCCGAACGTGCCGTGCGCAAATTCGTGCGCTCGTTCACCTTGCCCAGCGATGTAGACGAGTCGGCCGCCCAGGCCCGCCTCGAGAACGGCGTGCTGAACCTGTCGCTGCCCAAGAAGCACGGCACGGCGCCGACCAAGCTGACCATCCAGTAAAGCGGCAAGGCAGGCAATATTGCATGCAACCGAATGCCCTGGTCCCCGGTCAAACAGGTATTGGGACCAGGGCTTACAACATGGCTGAGCTACACCGCTACAAGAACCGGAGCCAGGCCGGCAAGCTGCTGTCGCAGGCACTGGCGCACTATGCCGATCATGGCAGCGCCTGCGTACTGGCTCTGCCGCGCGGCGGGGTGCCGGTCGCCTACGCCGTGGCGCGCGCCTTGCACCTGCCGCTCGATGTATTGCTGGTGCGCAAGCTCGGCATGCCGGGGCACGAGGAGTACGCAATGGGCGCCGTCGGCAGCGGCGGCGTGCGCGTGCTGCAACCGGAGGTGGTCGAATTTTTCAAGCTGGCGCCCGGCGTGGTCGAGGCGGCCACCAAGCGCGAGCTTGCCGAGCTCGAGCGCCGCGAACGCAGCTATCGCGGCGACCGGCCGCCGCCGCAGCTGGAGGGCCAGGTTGCCATCCTTGTCGATGACGGCCTCGCCACCGGGTCGAGCATGCGCGCCGCGGTCGAGATCGCGCGCCGGCACCATCCGGCCCGCATCGTCGTCGCGGTGCCGGTCGGCGCGCCGGACAGTTGCGAGGCGCTGGCCGCCGAGGTCGACGAACTCGTGTGCCCGCGCCAGCCCCCGCATTTCCGCGCCGTGAGCCAGTGGTACCGCGAGTTCGAGCAAACCACCGATGACGAGGTCAAGGAGTTGCTGGCGCTCGCGTGGAACGATGCCCTGGCCGCGCCGCTCGATGCGCGCACCGGCGGCTGAATCCGAGGAGAGCGCGATGGCCCAGCCCCTGTCTTCCATTGGCGCCGCCCTTGCCCGGGGCGCACACCGTCTCGACGGCGGGCCGGCCGACTACGACGAGTTGCTCGGCCTGGTCGGCGACGCCCGCTTCGTACTGCTTGGGGAAGCCAGCCATGGCACCCACGAATTCTACGAGGAACGCGCGCGCATCACGCAGCGCCTGGTGCGCGAGAAAGGCTTCACCGCCGTCGCGGTCGAGGCTGACTGGCCCGATTCCTGGCGCGTCAACCGCTATGTGCGCGGCCGCGGCGCGGACCGGGACGCGCACGCCGCCCTGTCCGGCTTCCGGCGCTTTCCGGCCTGGATGTGGCGCAACAGCGATGTCCTGCGCTTCGTCGAATGGCTGCGCGCCCACAATGCCGATGCGGCGCCGGCGCGCAGGGCCGGCTTCTACGGGCTCGACCTGTACAGCCTGTTCACCTCGATCGACGAGGTGCTGCGCTATCTCGACCAGGTCGATCCGGCCGCTGCCGCACAGGCGCGCAAGCGCTACGATTGCTTCGACCAGTACGGGGATGACTGCGAACGTTATGCCGAGGCCGCCGGCTTCGGCCTGTCGCCCAGTTGCGAATCCGGGGTGCTGGCCCAGCTGATGGCCTTGCAGGACCGCGCAGGCGAGTACCTGCGGCGCGGCGCCGCCGCCGATACCGACGATGCCGTCGCCGCCTTCTTCCATGCGCGCCAGAACGCCAGGCTGGTGGTCGATGCCGAAGCCTACTACCGCACCATGTTCCATGGCCGCGTGTCGTCCTGGAACCTGCGCGACCTGCACATGGCCGACACCCTCGATGCGCTCGCCGATTTCCTCACGGCGCGCCAGGGCCAGCCTGCCAAGGTGGTGGTCTGGGCCCACAATTCGCACATTGGCGACGCCCGCGCCACCGAAGTGTCGGCGCATGGCGAATGGAACCTGGGCCAGCTGGCGCGCGAGCGGCATGGGAGCGCGGTGCGCCTGATCGGGTTTTCGACCTACGAGGGCTGGGTCACGGCGGCATCGAACTGGGGCGGTCCGGCCGAGCGCAAGCGGGTGCGCCAGGGCCTGCCGGGCAGCATCGAGGCGGCACTGCACGACACCGGCATCGAGCGCTTCCTGCTGGCGACCCAGGGGCCGGTCGCCGCCGCGCTGGCGGAATACCGGCCCACGCGCGCGATCGGCGTCATTTACCGGCCCCATACGGAACGACAGAGCCACTACTTCGGCAGCATCGCCGCGCGGCAATTCGATGCGATTTTGCACTTCGACAATACGACGGCGGTCGAGCCGCTGGAGCTGGCGACAAGTCTCGCGGCGGGCGATCTGCCGGAGACGTTCCCGGAGGGGGTTTGAGCGCCACGAGCTCAGCCGCCATGCACCGCATAGCCATCGCGCCCCTTGCGCTTGGCTTCATACAGGGCCTGGTCGGCGTTGGCCAGCAGCGCCTCCTGTGCTTGCCCGGCGCCGCCGAACCGGGCCATGCCGATGCTGGCGCTCACCGCCAGCGGGCCGGCCGAGGTCGCGAACGGCATGCGCACCGCCAGCAACAGCTTGGCGGCCAGGTGCTCGAGCCCGGGCGCGGCCCCCGCATCCTCGAAGATGATGACGAACTCGTCGCCCGACAGGCGGGCCACCGTGTCCACCTGGCGCACCTGCTCGACCAGGCGGCGCGCGAATTCACGCAGCACTTCATCCCCCACTCCATGCCCGTGGGTATCATTGATCTTCTTGAAATGGTCGATGTCGAGGTAAGCCAGGGCCAGCGCATTGCCGTTGCGGCGTGCCCGCTCCAGCGCCAGCGCCAGCGTTTCGCCGAACATGCGGCGGTTGGCGATGCCGGTCAGCGTGTCGGACCGTGCCAGCTGCATCAGCTTGCGCTCGGCTTCCTTCACCCGGGTCATGTCATGCGCCAGCGCGTAGATGCCAGCCACGTTGCCATCGGCCTGGATGTCGGGCACATAGCTCGTTTCGAGCACGCGCTGCTGGCCCCTGATGTCGGCCAGCATTTCGAACATCACGCCCTCGCCCTCGAAGGCGCGTTCCAGATGAGGCTTGGCCTGGCGGTAGGCGTGCTGGCCGATGACGGCATGCAGCGGCTGCGACACCAGCGCCTCGGCGCCGCGGCCGAACCATGTCTGGAAGGTCGCGTTGGCAAAGCGGAACTTGTGCTCGCGGTCGATATACGAGATCAGCACCGGCAAATTGTCGGTGATCAGCTGCAAGCGCTTCTCGCTGCGTGCCTGGGTCAGCTCGGCGCGCTTGCGGGCGCTGATGTCCATGACCAGGATATTGAAACCCAGCACCTTGCCATCGTCGCCGACGTCGGGAATGTAGTCGATCAGGTAGTGTTCGGGGCCGTTCGCCGCATCGTATTCGAAATGCACGCGTTCGCCCCGCAGCGCCGCTTCCACGTACGGACGCAGCCGTGCGTACACCTGCTCGCCGAACACCTCGCGGATGGTGCGTCCGATCATCGCCTTCGGGTCCAGCCCCAGCATCGACTGGTAGTGCGCGTTGGTAAATTCGTAGCGTTGTTCGCTGTTGACGTAGGAAACCAGCGCCGGGATGCCGTCGGCAATGATGCGCGCGCGCTTGGCGGTGGCCGCGGTGCGCTCCTGCGCCGCTTCGCGCTCGGCCATCATCTCGTGGAAGGCGCGTCCCAGTTCGCCGATCTCGTCGTCGCCGCTGATGCGCAGCGAGCCGATGCCGGCGCGCCGGTTGCGGATCGCGGCGATGTTGCTGCGCAGCGTTTCGAGCGGCCCCATCATCCTGCCGGTCACGGCCCAGGCCAGCGCGCCGGCCAGCAGCGACAGCAGGGCCGCGGCCAGCATGCCTTCGTGGCGCAGCGCGATGATGGGCGCGAACGCCTCCTCGGTCGGGTAGCGGGCGCCCACGATCCACCCGGTGCTGGCCAGGCGCTTGTACGCATAGATGCCGTTCACCCCTTCCTTGTTCAGGGCTTCGGTCCAGCCTTCGAAGCCCGACAGCGCCATCATCGTCGCCTTGTTGGTGCCCGGGGTCGCGTTAATGTGCTGCAGCAGGCGCGACTGGTCGGGATGCTCGACCAGGATGCCGTCGGCGGTCATCACATACAGGAAGCCGGTCTTGCCGGGATTGAGGCTGCCAATCTGTTGCAGGTAATTGGCCTTGGTCAGGTCGATGCCGCCGGCCAGCACATAGGCGACGTCGCCCCTGTCGTCCAGCACCGCCGAGGTCACCAGCACCACCGGCTTGCCCGACAACGCGCTCTTGAACGGCGGTGAAATGATGCCGGCCTTGCGCGCGACAGTATCGTCGAAATACGGCTTGCCCAGCGCGTTCAGCCCCTGCCTGCCCGGCGCCAGGCCGCTGGCGACCAGCTTGCCGCCGGCATCGAAGGCCACCAGGTTGAGGAATTCGGCGCCGGTCGCCGTGCGCGAATCGAGGTAGGCTTGCAAGCGGGCGGGGTCAAGCCGGACCGCGGCCGGCATTTCGGCCGCCAGCGCCGCCATCTGCTGCTGCTTGGCGGCCAGGCGGTCGTCGATGAAAGCGGCGGCGGACGACAGCAAGGCATATTGCTGGTTGCCGATCACGCCCTTCATGTCGCGCTCGGCCAGCGCCAGCACCACCAGCATCACCGCCAGGGTCGCCGCCAGCACCAGCAGCGCCACCACGCTGGCCATGCGCGCCTTCAATGTCGAGGGAATCCAGCCCGAAGCGATTCGCGGTACGGGCGCGCCCATGCTGCGTCAGTGCAGGTCGTGCACCGTCGCGGCGCCCGGCAGCGCGGGCGCTTGCGGCGTGTTGGCGGGCGCGCCCAGCATGCGCACCAATTGCTGCAGCTGTTCGTCCTCGATGAAGCCGGCTGCCGACTTGGCCGTCAGCAGCCGCTCCGGCGCCATCGAGCGCGCCACCGCATAGCCTTGCACGTAATCGACGCCGATTTCGGCCAGGGTGCGCACGGTGGCGGTGTCCTCGGCCCATTCGGCGATCGTTTTCATGCCCAGGTTCACGGCCAGGTTGACGATCGCCTCGACGATGGCCACGTTGGCCGGGTGTTCGTTGATGTTGACGATGAAGTTGCCGTCGATCTTGAGCACATCGGCCGGCAATTCCTTCAGGTAGGAGAACGAGGTGTAGCCGGCGCCGAAGTCGTCCAGCGCCACCTTGACGCCGAAATTGCGCACCTGGTCGATGAAGCGGCGCGTGTTGTCCAGGTCGTGCAGGGCCACGCTTTCGGTGATCTCCATGCACAGGCGGCTGGCCACGTGCACGTGGCGGCGCAGGATGTCGATGGTGTCCTGCACGAAGCGTTCGTCGTTGAGCGAGGCGCCGGACAGGTTCATGCAGACGAATTGGGTGTTCTGCAGCTTGCCGGCGTTCTTGTCGATCCAGGCCAGCGTCGACGCCAGCACCCAGCGGTCGATGATGCCGGCGCGGCCGCTCTTCTCGGCGGCCGAGATGATCGGACCGGCCGCCATCACGCTGCCGTCGGCGTTGCGCATGCGCAGCAGCACTTCGAAGTTCAGCGAATCCTGCGGCGCCTTGAGCGACATGATCGGCTGCATCTCGAGGAACATGCCGGCGGTCGCGTCGGGCGCGTTCAGGCGCGCCACCAGGTTCAGTTCCGCTTCGCGCTCATGGAAGGCGGCGGCGTTGCGTTCGTAGATGACCAGGCTGTCGCTGTGGCCGCCCTTCGCTTCGCGGCAGGCGCGGTCGGCGGTCGAGATCGCGTCTTTCATCTGCATGCCGACCGACACCTCGATCAGGCCGATCGAGCCGCGCACATGGAAAGCCTTGTCGCCGACCCGGTACGGCGTATTGCCGATGCGGTCGACGATGCCGCGGCAGATCAGCGAGGCCAGCGGGATGGCGGTGTCGGGCATGACGACGACGAACTCGTCGCCGCCGACCCGGCCGACCTGCTGGCCGCCGGCCAGCATCGCGCCGATCCGTTCGCACACTTGCTTGAGCACTTCGTCGCCGGCGCTGTGGCCGAACAGGTCGTTGATCAGCTTGAAACGGTCCAGGTCCAGGTAGGCCAGCGCCAGCGGCTTGCCGGCGCCCAGCTGCACCGTCGCGCTGTCGAACACGCGCTCGATGCCGCGCCGGTTGAACACCTTGGTCAGCGGGTCGTTATTGGCCATGAAGCGCAGCTGCTCGGTCGCCTTGTACTGTTCGGTGATGTCTTGCAGCACGCCCTCGATCTTGCCGCGCGCCAGGGCCGCGCGCACCAGGAAGCGGCGCGAACCTTCGCGGTTGGCGATCTCGAGTTCGGCGTCGGGCTGGGTATGCACCATGTCGTGCAACTGGCGCCAGACGTCTTCGGCGAAAAATTGTTTCCAGCGGGTGCGGCCGGGCATGATGTCGGCGGTGCCGAGCATTTTCTGGGCGGCCGGATTGGCGCTCAGGAACTGGCCATACACGTCGAGCGTGAACAGGCCGACCGGCATCGCCTCGTAGGCATGCTTCAGTTCAGCCTGGGCATCGATGCGCTTTTCCGTTTCGATGCGCATCTGTTCGGCCACTGCCAGCGCCGCCAGCAGGCTCGAGGCCAGCGCCCCGGTGACGCTGTTGACGATACCGACCAGCTCGCGCACGCCGAGCGCGGCCGACACCACCTCGGTCAGGCTGGCCAGGAAGGTCACGCCGAACGAGGCCGCGAACCAGAAGGCGACCCGGGTATGCGACTGGAAAATGATGCTGACCAGGGCCAGCATCATCACCAGCAGGCTCAGGCCCGTGACGGCCCACATGATCGGCAGGAACACGGCGTACGGCAGCAGGAAGGCGCTCGCCAGCAGCGGCAGGCACAGCCACTCGATGACGCGCAGCGGCGCCACATAGCGGGTCTTGGCCAGGTCGGCGCGGAACAGGGTCTGGTACAGCGTCAGCGACAGCACGCCGTACAGGGCCAGCGTGACCGAGCGGCTTTGCGCCAGCCATTCGATCGGCACGACCTGGCCCAGCCACTGGATGTCCCAGCCGGCGGACAAGGCGCCCATGCGCAGGTTCAGCACCAGCCAGCCGGCGAACAGCACGTACAGGCCCTGGCGGTTGATCAGCGCGGTCGTCAGAACGAACAGGGTCAGCACGATCATGCCGCCGTCGAGCAGGCCGGACTTGCGGTGATATTGTTCGATCGACAGGGTCAGCTGGTCGGCCGGCCATTGCACCGCCGACAGCCGCGCCGGACCGAAGAAGCGCGCCCGGCACAGCACCTGGGACGGGGTCTGGGCGATCGACAGCGCGACCCCGGACTTGACCGGGGCCATCGCGCCGCTCGCCGCCGGACGGGCATAGCTGCCCAGCAGCTGCAGGGTGGAGGCATCCCAGCAAGTGGTGTCGACCGCGTGGCGGGACGGGAATTCGACCATTGCCGCTTCGCTGGCCGGGCCGCGCGTGGTGAAGCGGAACCAGACCGGCGCTTCCGACAGGCGGGTATCGTGGTGGGCCACCGGGTGCTGGTTTTCCAGCTCGGCCAGGGCCTGCTGCGGGCTCAGCGCGGCGCCCTTCTCCGACATGACCCGCAATTCGAGCGGGCGGTCGCCGCTGGCGACGTAGTGGTTATCCCAAAGGAACAGCGCGGTAATGGATATCAGTGCGATGCCGATCGGCACCATATACAGCGAAAAAACACGCAGGACGAATTCAAGCGCACGCTGAGCGCGCGCCAGAAGGTCCGGACGTGTTGGATGAAGCGGGTTTGACATTGGCACGTATCCAAAAACTGCACGGGTAACGCCGCCATTTTAACCACTGTAATCGCATTTGACGGCAATAACCCTTCAAGCATACATCGAAGAAGTGATGCCGTCATGCAATATCTTACTAAATCTGCACAATTTCCGGAATTAAGGTGCCCGGGAAGCGTGGCAGGCGCTGTTCGGCCAGCAAACGGGAGCGCTGGGCCTTGCGGTCGCCGAGGTCGATGTCCGGATGGCGGATGCCCTTGAAAAACTTCAGCATCGGGTGGTTGGCCGCCTTCCAGCGTTCTTCGCCGCTGCCGATCTCGAACTGCATCACGCGGTGCGGGATCCCGCCGACATGGCGCAGCGGCACCATCGCCTTGCTGGAGAACACGTCGTTGAACAGCAGTTGCTCGTACTGGCGGTCGATCGGCGTGCGGCCGGTGACGACGGCGAAGTCGATGCCGTTCTTTTCGCAGAATTCGAAGCAGGCCTTGATCAGGGCCACCTTGACCAGGCGGCCGATGCGGCCCTCTTCCACGCCGAGGCGGGTCACTTCGGCCAGGCGCTTGCTGGCGAGCCACATCGGCAGCTCGATCGATTCCTCGACATGCAGCGGGCAGCTGAAATTGGTCTGGATGCGGGCGGTGCCCAGCGGCGAACCGTCGAGCTTGGATTCGGCCAGCAGCACCAGGCCGTCGGCATCGAAGTCGCTCGCCTCCGGCTGCGCCAGCGTCTTGGCGAATTCCGGCACGTGGCGGGCGTAGGCCGCATGGCGAATCTTGACCGCTTTCCACAACTCCTCGTCGGTCTGCACCCGCTTGATCGTGAACGGAAGGCGCTCGACCGGCATGCCATGCCAGGTTTCAGGACTCATGCCCGGAGTCACACGGGGCGTCAAGCGCGCCTGAAAGTTTTCCATTGCCTTGCTCCTTCAAATCACTCAGTTGGGAAATTGCTTACTGATAATTATCAAGCTCAGCCGTTTTTTCGAAGCGCCGATGAAAGCCCCTTTTCCCCCTTAGTTTGTCAGACAGGAAATATAGTGTGTCGCAGGTAATTGTTTAGTTGATCAGGCCAACGAATGTGCTTTCACTCTAGAGACGATGCAGTATGGATATATTTGTGTACATCTTCGGGGAGGCGCACAGGGCGAGGCACTCGCGGATATCGTTAAGTCGCGGACATTAAAAAGCCGCATTCAATGCGGCCCGGAGGAACTTACTTATAGAAGGCTTCGACAGTGCCCTTCAGCTTGATCAGCATGGGCATCCCCTTGCGATCGAGCGTCTTGCCGGCCGGGACCTTGACCCAGCCTTCGCTGATGCAATACTCGGAAACATCGTTGCGTTCCTTGTCATTCAGTTTGATCCCGATTTCGTGTTCGAAAATGGCGGGGACGTGATGCGGGCTGCGCGGATCGACCGACAGGCGGTCCGGCAATGGCGGGAGTGTGGAGGTATCGTTCATGGGGCAGGATTATCCACTAAACCGCGGTCCAGAACAACGGGGACACGCCATCGCCAGCCGCTCACTGCTTCACGACCTTGCCTTGGGTCATCACAAACCCGACCTTGCCCAGTTGATTGATATCCTGCAGCGGGCTGCTTGCAACCGCGATGATGTCGGCGCTCTTGCCCGCCTCGATCGAACCGGCGATCGCCGTAATGCCCAGCAGGTCGGCCGCGTTGACGGTCGCGGCCTTGATCGCCTCGTCCGGCGTCATGCCGAATTCCACCATCATCGGAAATTCCTTGGCATTGTCGCCGTGCTTGGACACGCCGGCGTCGGTGCCGAACGCGATCTTGACGCCGCGCGCATGCGCCAGCTTGAGCGACTTGCCCGTCACACTCAGGCGCCACTGGATCTTCTTGAGCACCGCCGGCGTGTAGGCCTTGGGGTCCTTGGCCAGGCGCTCGCGGTAGCCGAGCACGGTCGACAGCGTCGGCACGTAATAGGCGCCGGACTTGAGGAACAGCTTGACGCTGGCCTCGTCGAGCATGGTGCCGTGCTCGATCGAGTCGGCCCCGGCCGCCAGCGCCGCGTCCACGCCTTCGTTGCCGTGCGCATGCACGGCGACCTTCTTGCCGTACATATGGGCCGTGTCGATCAGCGCCTTGATCTCGTCGTCGAACATCTGCTTGCCGAGCCCGACGCCGATCTTGCTGTTGACCCCGCCCGTGGTCGCGATCTTGATCACATCCACGCCGCGCCCGACCTGCAGGCGCACGGCGCGCCGGCAGCTCTCGGCACTGTCGCACAAATTCTCGGTCCCGACTTCCTTGCGTGCCCAGTCCGCCACACCGTTGCGCCCGTCCATATGCCCGCCGGTCGCCGAAATCGAGGTGCCGGCGTCGAGGATGCGCGGGCCCTGGATCCAGCCCTTGGCGATCGCTTCGCGCAGGGCCAGGGTGAAGCCGTCATTGCCGTCGCCAAGATTGCGCACCGTGGTAAAGCCGGCTTGCAACGTTTTGCCCGCGTTCATGGCCGCTTCGTAGGCCCAGTCGGCCGGGTTCGTGCCGATCAGGGCAGCGGCAATTTCCATACCGGCACGGTCGGTGGTGAGGTGCACATGGCTGTCGATCAGGCCGGGAAGCACGAACTTCTGCCGCAAATCGATCACTGTGGCGTCCGGATACTTTTCCGCCCCGACAAAACCGTCGAGCACGGCGACGATCTTGCCGGCGTCGACGACGATGGTCGAGGCGCCGCGCGGAGCTTGTCCCGGACGATCAAGCAGGGAACCTGCCTGCACCAGCGTGACGGCGGTGGCGCCCTGGGCAAGCAGGAGCAAGGCGGAGGCTAGCGCGGCACGGCGTGCGAAGGACATGGAGTGACTTTCAGGAAATTGTTTTCCTGATACTAACACGCGCCTTGCGCGCGGCTCAGCCCTTGCAGGCGAGGCCGTATTTGGTCAGCACGCAGCCGCGCTTCATGCATTGCTGCGCGTGATAGCCTTCGGCGCGGCATTGCCTGAGCGTTTCGGCCAGTTGACTGCTGCGCTCGGACAGCTGTGGCGCGGGCGCGGCGCCGAGCCTGGCCACGGCCTTCTCGTTCCTTGACCTGCGCGGCGGCGTCGCCGCCGGCACCGGTGCGCGGCGGCTGGCCACGGCCTCTGCGGCTGGACGGACTGCCTGCTTCTTCGTCGCCGTTTTCTTCAAATTGACTTCGGCCACGTCGCGCGGGGCGTCCGCCTTGGCGTTGACCACAGCCACGCCTTCGGGCGGCGTTGCCGCATCCTTGACCGGCTCTGCCGGAACTTCGTTCAGCATGACAAGTTGCGGTCCCTGCGCCGCAGGTGGCGGGTCCGCTTGCGGCGCCTGTGCCGCGACAGCAGGCGCGGCAGCGGCGGCGGGCGCGGAAACGGGCGCCGCAAGCTGCGGCGAACTCTTCGCCACCGCCGCCAGCGTTCGTTCGAGCTTGCTCTCGTTGTAGACCCAGACGCCGGCGCCGGCCAGCAGCGCGGCCGCGGCCAGGCCGAGGCTGCAGTTGGCCGCCTTGCGGCCCCAGCGCTCGTACCATCCCGGGCCTCGTTCCATTTGCGCTGCAAACGATTCGATGCCGTCAAAGGCGAAGCCGGCCGGCTCTTCCAGCGCTGCGGATGGGAAAACAGGCTCAGGCCGCGCCGCGGCGTGCGGCCGTCCCGTCGCTTCGGGCTGCGCGGCGGCCTCCGCGGGCCGCGGCGCTTCGGACTTGGCTTCGGGTTCGTGCACCTGGCCGTAGCCATAGCCGGGTTCGCTGCGCGGCCGGCTCAGCCCGGCCTGGCGCCATTGCTCCGCGAACGACCGGGTCTTGATCGGCGGCGCATCGAAAGGGGGCGGATCGCTCCTCGTCGGCTGATTGGACGAGTCCGTATTGCTCTCGTCAATGTCCTGTAACAGCTGGGTCTTCATGGGGCGGGCCTGCATCCTTCCGGTTTCTCGCTGGAGAGTGTAGCGGATCTGCCCCAAGTGGGGAGCGCGCTTGCAAACCGGAATCAATATCCTTTTGCAGCGAGCAACTGCGCGGCCCAGGACTTGCATTCGTCGAGATCGCTGAAGAAACGGTGCGGCGTGCCGGGGTCGTAGAAATTGGCGTACAGCGGCTCCAGCAGGCTGGCCCCTTCCACCGTGGCGTCGGCCGCCACGCAGTTGCCGATCAGGTCCAGGTGGGCGATCGCGTAGGCGATCATCTCGCGCATCAGGGCGAACGCATCCGGCGGACACATCACCGATCCATGCAGCACGGCGATGCCGACATGGGGGCCAGACAAGCCCACCGCCAGCGCATGGGCTTCCCTGCCCCAACTGCGCACCAGCTCGACGTTCCAGGGACCGTTGACGTCGGAAATGATCAGCCGCCCTTCGACCCGAGTGGCGAAGCTGCCGTGCTGGGAATATTTTTGCGCCATACCGCTCACCAAGTGCCCGATGAACACATGATGCCACATCCGGCGGAAAGAGTCGTGCATGACGGCAACTTTCAGCCCGCGCGCCCTGCCCCCGACACCCGGATTGCGTCCGGGGGAACGCAACGATGGGCCGTGTAGATCGCCCTTCCGATCAGTTCATACGGCGCGCCTGCCTCGATCAGGATCTCGAGGGAGGTGATGTGGCGATCGCGCAACAGACGGCGCAGCTCGTCCGCCGTCCGCAGCTCGCACCCGAGGACCCGGAAGCCGTCCTCGTGCACGCAGACCGTCGCATGATTCTCCATGGCGGGTGCTATTGAACCGTCATCACCAGCACCACGCTCAGGTACAAGATGAAGACCATCAACGCGGAAAACAGCAGGCCGAACGTGCGCCACAGCGCGCCGCCAATGCCGAGCGAGTACGTGGCCTTGAGCTGGAAAAACATGTGCAGCGGCGGCGTCATCATGAGGAAACCCGCCGCCGACCACTTCAGGCCGGCGAATTTCACGAGGAACATGACCACGAACAGCAACGCCATGAAGGACAGCGAGTACAGCACGAACACGGCGTGGTCGTACATCGTCACGCCGCGCTTCCAGAAGAACATCAGCCACAGGAAGGGCATCGACAGCGGCACCAGCAGGAAGGTGTACTTGGTCGCCGCACTCTTCATCTTGTACCTGGTCAGCTGGGGATTGGCGTTGGCTTTCTCGAAGGCCTCGTCGAGCGCGGCGATGTCCGTCTTCAGGTTGATCATCTGGGTCGGGCCGAAGGTGCTGCCATCGGTGGCGGCGGCCACCTTGGCCGTCTTGTCGAACAGCTGCAAGGCCCGCTCCGCCTCGGCCAGGGCGGCCCTGGCCTCGTCAAGATCGCCCTTCAGCATGGCCGGGTCGCGTCCGCTGGCAGCCGCCCCTTTGCGCATGGCTTCCTCGGCGGCGGCCACCGCGCCGCGTGCGCTGGCCGCTTCGGCCTGCAGTTCGGCGACCCCGGCCCTGATCTGGTCCGGATTATCGATGGCGCCGCGGCCATTCGTCAGCGAGCCGACGAAGAACATCAGGAACATCATGAACAGGAACAGTGCCAGCGGCGACACGAAGCGGGTGCGCTGGCCGTCGAGGTAGCGGCGGGTCAGCTCGCCCGGCTTGAAGACCAGCAGCGGCAAGGTGCGCCAGGCCTTGGTGTCGAAATGCAGGATCCCGTGCAGGAATTCCTCGCCCAGGTGCAGCACCGAGCGGTGCATATGCGCTTTCTGCCCGCAGCCATGGCAAAACGCCCCGGTCAGCGGGGTGGCGCAGTTGGCGCAGATGGCGGGACTGTGTTCCTGTTGTTTGGCGTCGGCGCTGGCGCCGTCGATTTCGCCGGCAAGCAGCCCGGCGGTGACGAGCGCACCGCCGGCATCGAGATCTACGTTCATGCAATTTCCCTGGAAACGACGGGAAATGCGCGTGCATATTCCCGATCAGTGATTCTTATTGGGAAATAGTATCATTTTCATCACGGACCAGGATACGGGTTTCCAACAGCAACTGCTTGATCTCGGGAACGCAGGAGCCGCAGTTGCCGCCGGCCTTCACGCAGGCGCTCACTTCGGCCACCTGGGTCAGTCCCTTTTCGCGGATCGCGCTGCAGATCGTGTTGCGCCCCACGCCAAAGCAGGAGCACACGGTCGGACCGGCGTCGACCCGCTTGCCTGGCGGCTGGCCAGCCAGCAGGCCAATGCGGTCCGCCGGGGCCAGCACGTCCTGCGCGAACAGCCCGGCCAGCCAGGCGCGCGCCGGCAGGTCCTGGCGCGGCGAGACGAACACCACCTGGTCGATGCGGTCGTCCACCACATGCACGGCGCGGTATTCGCCGCCGCTCTTGTCCTCGTATTCGAGCCAGTCGGCATCGGGATCGGTCACGCCCAGCAGCGCGCGCGCCCATTCGCCATGCTCGGCGATGCGCCTGCGTCCCGCCACTTCGTAGCGCGCGAAGCCCTTGCCCTGCATGCGCGTCCAGTGCGCCAGGTTATCCAGGTTCAGCTCGCGCCGGCTCAGGATGAAGCCGTGCCAGTTGACGCCGAAGCGCTCGATCGACACCGGCGTATGCTTGAATTCCGGCTCGCCCGACACCGGATCGACCGCCGGGTTGACCACCGCGCCCACGCGCGCGTCCGACGCCGTCTGCCCGTTCCAGTGGATCGGGATGAACAGGCCGCCGCGCGCGATGCCGCCGCCGTGCTGGACCCGCGCCACCATCGAACCCCAGGCCGAGGAAACGCGCGCCAGCTCGCCTTCGCGCACGCCGAACTTCAGCGCATCCTGCGGGTGCATGTCGATGAACGATTCGGGCACGTGGTCGGCCAGGCGCGGCGCCTTGCCGGTGCGCGTCATCGTGTGCCACTGGTCGCGTACGCGGCCGGTGTTGAGGATCAGCGGGTATTCCGAATCGGGGGCATGCACCGGCGCGCGCGGCGCGGTCGCCACGAAGCGCGCCTTGCCGTCGGCGAAGGCGAAACGGCGCTCGCCGAACAGGCGCTCGGTGCCCTGCGGCCAGCCGTCGGCATCGTGCTTCACCGGCCACTGGACCGGTTCCATGCTGTCGAACGACTGGCGGCGCATGCCGGCCAGGCCGCCGATGTTGAATACCCGCGGCGATTCGCCCTCGCCACTGCCGTTGCGGTGGGCGGACAGGCGGGCATGTTCGTCGAACACCGCATGCGCGCTGTCGAAGTCGAAGCCGTCGAAGCCCATGCGCTGCGCCACCTGCGCCAGGATCTTCCAGTCGGCCCGGGCCGAGCCGGGCACCGGCAGGAAGGAGCGCTGGCGCGAGATCCGGCGCTCGGAGTTGGTGACCGTGCCATCCTTCTCGCCCCAGCCCAGCGCCGGCAGCAGCACGTGGGCGAAGGCATTGGTGTCGGTGCCGGTGCTGATGTCGCTCACGACCACCAGTTCGCACTTGGCCAGCGCCAGCTTGACCTGGTTCGCGTCCGGCAGGCTGACCACGGGGTTGGTCGCGATGATCCACACCGCCTTGACCTTGCCCTCCTCGATCGCGCGGAACAGGTCGACTGCCTTCAGGCCAGGCTTGCTGGCGATCTTCGGCGACTGCCAGAAGTCCTGCACCACGCCGCGGTGGGCCGGGTTGTCCAGGTCCATGTGCGCGGCCAGCATATTGGCCAGGCCGCCCACTTCGCGTCCGCCCATCGCGTTCGGCTGGCCGGTCAACGAGAACGGGCCCATGCCCGGCTGGCCGATGCGGCCGGTCAGCAGGTGGCAGTTGATGATGCTGTTGACCTTGTCGGTGCCGGCCGACGACTGGTTCACGCCCTGCGAGTAGGCGGTCACCACCTTGGCGGTGGCGGCGAACAGCTGGTAGAAGTCGAGCAGGTCCTTGGCGTCGACGCGGCAGATGCGGGCCACTTCGATCGGGTCGTCGCATTCCAGGCCGCCGGCGGCCAGCGCGCCGTCGAGCCCCAGGGTATGGGCGGCGACGAAGGCGGCATCGGTATGGCCGTTGCGCGACAGGTAGCTGAGCAAGCCGTTGAACAGCCATACGTCGGTGCCCGGCTTGACGGTCAGGTGGATGTCGGCGATGTCGCAGCTGGCGGTGCGGCGTGGGTCGATGACGATCACTTTCAGGCCCGGGCGCTGCTCCTTGATGCGCACGATGCGCTGGAACAGGATCGGGTGGCACCAGGCGGCGTTGGAGCCCACCAGCACCACCATGTCGGCCAGTTCGAAGTCCTCGTAGTTGCCGGGCACGATGTCGGCGCCGAAGGCGCGCTTGTGTCCCGCCACCGAGGACGACATGCACAGGCGCGAGTTGGTGTCGATGTTGGCGCTGCCGATATAGCCCTTCATCAGCTTGTTGGCCACGTAGTAGTCTTCGGTCAGCAGCTGGCCGGACACGTACAGCGCCACCGCGTCAGGACCATGTTCGGCGACGATGCTCTGGAAGCCGCTGGCCACGCGCTCGAGCGCCTCGTCCCACGACGCTTCGCGCAGAACGCCGCCTTCGCGGATGGCCGGGTGCAGCAGGCGCCCGTCCATGCCCACGGTTTCGCCGAGGGCGGTGCCCTTGACGCACAGCTTGCCGCGGTTGGCGGCGTGGCCGCTGTCGCCGGCGATCTTGATGCTGCCATCCGGCAGCGGCGTGGCCTGCACCCCGCAGCCGACGCCGCAATAGGGACAGGTGGTGTTCACCGCGAGGGGGATGGGTGCCAGGTTCACTTTATGTCTCCGTTCATGCAGCCGCGCACAAGGCTTCGCCAAAGAGCAGGCGGCTGCGCATTGCTGAAATGTCGGTCCGGTCCTGGATCAGGCCGAAGTACCAGGGGCCGTCCTGCACGTCGCCGTACAGGACCGCGCCGGCAATCCGGTTGCCGTGCAGGACCAGGCGTTTGTAGATGCCGCGGCGCGGGTCCTTGAGGACCAGGTCTTCGCTGCCCTCGCCGCCGATGAAATCGCCCACCGAGTACAAGTCTACGCCGGTTACCTTCAGTTTGGTTGGTGTCGCCTGCTGAACGTAGCGGCGGTGCCCGGCGCCGGCCAGGTGGGCGCCGCACACCCTGGCCTGGTCCCAGATCGGGGCCACCAGGCCGAAGGTGGCGCTGCGGTGCTGCACGCACTCGCCGACGGCGTAGATGCGCGGATCGTAGGTCTGCAGGGTGTCGTCGACGACGATCGCCCGCTCGCAGTGGATGCCGCTGGCCTTGGCCAGTTCGATGTTCGGGCGCACGCCGGCCGCCATCACCACCAGGTCGGCCGGGATCTCGCTGCCGTCCTTGAAACGCACGGCGGTCACGCTCTTGCCGCCGACGATTTCGCTGGTGTGGGTGTCGAGCATGAAGCGCAGGCCCTTGTGCTCGAGCGCGATCTTGAGCAGGTTGGCCGCCGGCTTGTCGAGCTGCTGGTTCATCAGGCTATCGGTGACGTGGACCACGGTGACATCCATCCCGCGCCGCATCAGGCCATTCGCCGCTTCCAGTCCCAGCAGGCCGCCGCCGATGACGACCGCGTGCCGGCCGCTCTTGGCAGCAGCGAGCATGGTGTCGACGTCGTTGATGTCGCGGAAGCCGATCACGCCCGGCAGCGTGCAGCCCGGCACCGGCACGATGAACGGCGTCGAACCGGTGGCCAGCAGCAGGCGGTCGTACCACACTTCGCGGCCCGACCTGGCGCGCACCAGGCGCCGGCGGCGGTCGATATGGACCACCGGGTCGCCCGCGAACAGGGTGATGTTGTTGTCCACATACCACTGGCGGGTGTGCAGCATGATGTCTTCCATCTTCTTGTCGCCGGCCAGGACCGGCGACAGGAGGATGCGGTTGTAGTTGCCATGCGGCTCGGCGCCGAACACGGTGATGTCGTAATGGTCCGGCTCGAGCTTGAGCAGCTCCTCGACCGTGCGCATGCCGGCCATGCCGTTGCCGATCACGACCAGCGACTGCTTTGCCGGCAGGCCTGTCATGCGCCTACCCAGACCTTCCCGGCGTCGATGCGCGCGCGGTAGGCCGGCACCGAATTCTCGGGCGCTTCCAGGCATTCGCCGGTGGCCAGGTCGAAGTGTTGCTTGTAGATCGGCGAGGCGACCACGATGCGCTCGCCCAGGCTGCCCACCAGGCCGCGCGAGAGCACGGCGGCGTCGCTGTTCGGGTCGTAGTTGCCGATTGCGTAGACCTGCTCGCCGCCAACGCGGAACACAGCCACCTGTTCGCCGTTGACCAGGGCGCACACGCCGGTGTCGGGGACGATTTCGTCCAGCGAGCAGACCGAGATCCAGTTATCGAGTTGAATGTCGCGATGCATGATGGTGTCCTCAGGCTGTTTTGAGTGGAATGACCGGGTACTTGCGTTCTTCGAAGGTGGCCGGACGGATCTGGCCGCGTTCGTTCATGAACACGACGTTGTTGTCCGGCTGGTCGCTGTTGACGAAGTGGCGGAAGCGCGCGCGCGTCTTCGGATCGGTGACCGCGTTCTTCCATTCGCATTCGTAGGTGTCGACCACGTGCTGCATGTCCGCTTCCAGTTCCGCGCCCAGGCCCAGCTTGTCGCCGATGATCACGCCCTTCAGGTAATCGAGGCCGCCTTCCAGGTTCTCGCGCCATACGCTGGTGCGCTGCAGGCGGTCCGCGGTGCGCACGTAGAACATCAGGAAACGGTCGATGTAGCGCACCGCGGTCGCTTTATCGAGGTCGGAGGCGATCAGTTCGGCGTGGCGCGGCTTCATCCCGCCGTTGCCGCAAACGTACAGGTTCCAGCCCTTTTCGGTGGCGATCAGGCCCACGTCCTTGCCCTGCGCCTCGGCGCATTCGCGCGTGCAGCCGGACACGCCGAACTTGATCTTGTGCGGCGTGCGCAGGCCCTTGTAGCGGTTTTCCAGTTCGATCGCGAAGCCGACGCTGTCGTCCACGCCATAGCGGCACCAGGTCGAACCGACGCAGGACTTCACCGTGCGCAGCGACTTGCCGTAGGCATGGCCGGACTCGAAGCCCGCTTCGATCAGCTCTTCCCAGATCGATGGCAGCTGCTCGACGCGCGCGCCGAACAGGTCGACCCGCTGGCCGCCGGTGATCTTGGTGTACAGGCCGTACTTCTTGGCCACCTGGCCGACCGCGATCAGGCCGTCGGCCGTCACTTCGCCGCCCGGCATGCGCGGCACCACCGAATAGGTGCCGTCCTTCTGGATGTTGCCGAGGAAGTAATCGTTCGAATCCTGCAGGCTCGCCAGTTCCGGCTTGAGCACGAAGTCGTTGTAGGTCGAGGCCAGCACGCTGGCGGCGACCGGCTTGCAGATGTCGCAGCCCAGGCCCTTGCCGTGTGCGGACAGCAGCTCGGCGAAGCTGCGGATCTTGCCCACTTTGACCAGGTGGAAGATCTCCTGGCGCGAGTACGGGAAGTGTTCGCAGATATGGTTGTTGACATCCATGCCCTGCTTCTTCATCTCGGCCTTCATCACCTGGGTCACCAGGGCGACGCAGCCGCCGCAGCTGGTGCCGGCGCTGGTGCAGCTTTTCAGCGCGCCGATCGAGGTGGCGCCGTTCTGCACCGCCATGCACAGCGTGCCCTTGGACACGTCGTTGCAGGAGCAGATCTGGGCCGCATCGGGCAAGGCGTCCACGCCCAGCGCGGGACGGGCGGCGCCGTCGGACTGCGGCAAGATCAGGAATTCCGGCGATTCCGGCAGTTCCATCTTGTTGAGCATCATCTGCAGCAGGTTGCCGTATTCGGCGGCGTCGCCGATCAGCACCGCGCCGTGCAGGAACTTGCCGCAGTCGGACACGACGATCTTCTTGTATACCTGCTTGCGCTCGTCGGTGAACTGGTAGCTGCGGCTGCCGGCGGTGGCCGCGTGCGGGTCGCCGATCGAGGCCACGTCCACGCCCATCAGCTTGAGCTTGGTGCTCATGTCGGCGCCGGTGAACTCGCTCGCCTCGCCCAGCAGGTTGCGGGCCGCCACGCGCGCCATGTCGTAGCCGGGCGCGACCAGGCCGTACACCATGCCGTTCCACATAGCGCATTCGCCGATCGCGTACACGTCCGGGTCCGAGGTCGTGCAGTTGTTGTCGATCGAGATGCCGCCGCGCGGGCCGACCGCCAGGCCGCACTGGCGCGCCAGTTCGTCGCGCGGGCGAATGCCGGCCGAGAACACGATCATGTCGGTGTCGAGGTGGCTGCCGTCGGCGAAGCGCATGCGGTGGGTGCCGTCTTCGCCGTCGATGATTTCCAGCGTGTTCTTCTGGGTGTGGACCGTCACGCCCAGGTCCTCGATGCGGGTGCGCAGCACGCGCGCGCCGCCGTCATCGACCTGCACCGCCATCAGGCGCGGCGCGAATTCGACCACATGGGTCTCCAGGTTCATGTCGCGCAGGGCCTTGGCGCATTCCAGGCCCAGCAGGCCGCCGCCGATGACCACGCCGGTCTTCGAGCGCTTGCCGCATTCGAGCATCGCTTCCAGGTCTTCGATGGTGCGGTAGACGAAGCAGTCCTTGCGCGCGTTGCCCGGCACCGGCGGCACGAAGGGGTAGGAACCGGTGGCGAACACCAGTTTGTCATAGTCGAGGACCTCGCCGCTGGCCACGGTGACCTTCTTTGCCTTGCGGTCGACCGCGACGGCGCGGGCGTTGAGCATCAGCAGCAGGTTGTCACGCTCGAAGAAGCCCGGCGCCACCAGCGACAGGTCATCCGCCGTTTTCCCCGAGAAGAATTCGGACAGGTGCACCCGGTCGTAGGCCGCGCGCGGCTCTTCGCACAGCACCGTCACTTCGAGATGCGGGGCGCCGCTGGCCGCCAGGCTCTCCAGGAACTTATGGCCCACCATACCGTGGCCGATGACGATGATCTTCATGACAAACTCCTTAAGCTGCAGTACCGGCCAGCGAACGCTGGTCGTTGACGATAGTGAAACGTACGCCGATGGCGCAGGCTGCCGACACGATGACCAGCACGCCCAGGATGGCCAGGGTTTGCTGGATGTCGCCGGTGCCCTTCATCAGGAAGCCCGCCGCCACCGCGCCGACATTGCCGCCGGCGCCGATGATGCCGGCCACGCCGCCCAGCGCCTTGCTGTCGATGAACGGCACCAGTGCGTAGGTCGCGCCGCAGGCCATGTGGGTGAACAGGCCGAACACCAGCATCGCGATGACGGCGAAGGCGACGCTGTCGGCTTTTGCGAACCACAGCAGGCCGATGCCTTCGCCGATCATCATGATGAACAGGACCGTGACGCGGCTGTTCAGCGTGCCGCGGATGGCCATCTTGTCCGACAGCCAGCCGCCCAGGGCGCGGGCAAACAGCGCCAGCAAGCCGAAGCTGCCGGCAGCCATGCCGGCCTGGCCGAGCGACAGCTTGAAGTGGTCGACGTAATAGACAGCGGCGATGTTGTGGATGAAGATCTCGATGCCGAAGCAGGCGCCATAGGTGATGAACAGCAGCCATACGCGGTGGTTGACGGCGGCCGCCTTGAAACTGTCCCAGCCGCCCTTCTTGCCGCCTTCGATGGCGATGCCGGCCTTGCGCAGGTCGCTGTAGTTACCTTGCGGGCAGTCCTGGGTGAACTTGTAGTAGACGACGGACATGACGATCATCAGCACGCCCGGCACCAGCAGCGCCACGCGCCAGCCCATGCTCTCGGTCACGCCCAGCATCAGCACGGCGGCCAGCAGCAGCGGCATTGCGGCCTGCGCGGCGCCGCCGCCGGCATTGCCCCAGCCTGCGGCGGCGGCGTTGGCGGTGCCGACCACGTTCGGGCCGAACATCACCGAGGTGTGGTACTGGGTGATGACGAAGGAAGCGCCGACCGCGCCGATCAGCAGGCGGAAGAACAGGAAGCTCTCGTAGCTCTGCGCCATGGCCACGCCCAGCACCGGCAGCGCGCCGAAGAACAGCAGGCCGCTGTAGGTCTTGCGCGGGCCGTAGCGGTCGCACATCGGGCCGACCACCAGGCGCACCAGGATGGTAATGGCGACGGCGGCGATATTGATATTTGCGATCTGGGCGATGGTCAGGCCGAATTCGCCTTTAATGACGGGCATCAGCGGCGCGCAGGCGAACCAGGCGAAGAAGCAGATGAAGAAAGCCATCCAGGTCAGGTGGAAGGCGCGCATCGGCGCGGAGCTGATGGAGAACAGTTGAATGCGATTTGCTTTGGTGGTCATGGGTTGTCCCGATATTCTTAAAAAAGAAACAAAAAGGCGCCCGCCCTTCACCGATCGACGAATCGGGATGGGCGGACGCCGTTGTCCTTGCTGGCCCTCCGTTGGACCAGCCTTGTATTCAGGGGATCGCCATTGATCCGTTACCTACTCATTAGCAAATGGCGTGCCAGATGTTTACGGGGGCAAGAGAGCGCTGCGGGGAGGGTTCAGGGCACCATCACGCCACATTCGGGTGCATGGACGCCCGAAAATGATGCATGGCACAAAGAAAAGGAGCGTGCATAGGCGGCCGGGTCGCTGCCGTCCCATGCCACACCGTCAACAAGAACGGCGCTGCGCACCAGGGAAGCGGGCCGCGCGACCCCGGCCAGGTCCGCGCCCTGGGCATACAGGTCGACCCGGTTGACGGCGCTTGCCACGGCCAGGTAATCCGGATCCTGGCGCAGCAGGCCCCAGCGACGGTGCTGGGTCATGAACCACATGCCGTCCGACAGATAAGGCACGTTGACCTTGCCGCCGTCGTGGAAGCGCACGCCCTCGCCCTGGTCCCAGGGCTGGCGCAGCTGTTCGATGCCGGTGTTCAGGTATTCAGGAGCGGCCAGCAGCTGCAGCGCGGCCTCGCGGTTGTCGCTGGAGGCCTCGATCCAGCGGCTGGCGTCGAGCACCGCCGCAACCAGGGCGCGGCACAGTTCCGGATGGCGCAGCGCGAATGCCGCGCTGGCGCCAAGCGCCTTGCCCGGGTGGTCGCGCCAAATCCGGGCGCTGCTGGCGACCGTGTCGCCGATGCCCTCGGCGGCGGCGCGCTGGCCCCAGGGCTCGCCCACGCAGAAGCCGTCGATATGGCCGGCGCGCAGGCTCGCCACCATCTGCGGCGGCGGCACGGTGATCGTGTTCACGTCGCGCAGCGGATCGATGCCATGCGCCGCCAGCCAGTAATTGAGGAGCATCGCGTGGTTCCCGGTCGGGAAAGTCTGGCCGAACGTGTAACGTTTCCCGCCTTTCCTGACCAGGGCAGCGAGGCTGGCGCCATCGACCACGCCCTGTTCGCGCAGCGCGCGCGACAAGGTGATGCCCTGGCCGTTGTGGGACAGGTTCATCAGCACCGCCATCGGACGCGGGAAGCAGCCGATCCCCATCTGCACGCCGTACAGCATGCCGTACAGCGCATGGGCGGCATCGAGGTCGCCGGCGCCGAGCTTGTCGCGCACGCCGGCCCAGGACGACTCGCGCGAGAGCACGATGCGGATGCCGTACTTGCGGTCGAAGCCGCGCGCGGCGGCCATCACGACGGAGGCGCAGTCGGTCAGCGGCATGAAGCCCACGCGCACGGCGGGGAGGTCTTGGTCAGTCTGTTCCAAATCTTTTCTCCGTTTAACCCAGCAGGTCTTCGACATCGAGGATGCGCTGGGCGACCTCGGCGATTTTCAGCTTTTTGTTCATCGCCATGGTGCGCAGCTTCTGGTAAGCCTGCTCTTCGGTCATGCGCTGGCGCGTCATCAACAGGCCCTTGGCGCGGTCGATGACCTTGCGCTCGGCGAGCTTGTGCCGGGTCTCTTCGAGTTCGGCGAGAACTTTCTGCTCCTGGCGAAAACGCGCCATCGCCACGTTCAACACCGGTTTGATGCGCTCTTCCTGCAGGCCGGCGACGATATAAGCCGACACGCCGGCCGCCATCGCCGCGTCCATGCTGGAGGTGGTGTCGTCCTCGGTGAACAGGACGATCGGGCGCCGTTCGTCGCGGGTGGCGATGACGATATGTTCAAGGACGTCGCGCGCGTCGGAATCGGCGTCGATGATGATCAGGTCGGGCTGCAGCTGGGCGATGCGCTCGGGCAGGTACATATCGGCCGGGAGCGAGGCGACAATGTCATAGCCCGATTCGAGCAGGCCGATACGCAAGGCGGTGCCGCGCCGGACCTGGGCGGCGATCGACGCATCGTCGAGGTCACCCGGATTGACGACCGGATTGACCACGACGATACGCAAAGTAATAGCAGGCATTTCTTTATTCATGAAAGCTTAGTAAGCAAAATATGGGCCAGACCCAGGAATAATGCGATACTTTCACCGGTTTTTTCATTCTCCCCCTATTGAGGCGACCATGCCAGCTGCCATCCAGACTCCCGCGCGCCCTCCCTCGCTGTGGTTCCGCATCCCCCTATGGAAACGCGTGCTCGGCGGCCTGGTGCTCGGGGTGCTGGTCGGCGTGCTGTGGCCGGCGGCCGCGCCGCCCGTGTCCTTCATCGGCGAGCTGTTCGTGCGCCTGATCCGGATGCTGGTCGCGCCGATCGTGCTGGTGACGATCGCCGCCGGCGTTACCTCGCTCGGCGACCCGAAGCGCCTCGGCTCGCTCGGCGGGCGCACCGTCGGCCTGTTCCTGGCCACCACCGTGGTCGCGGTCAGCGTCGGCATGGTCGTCGCCACCCTGGTCGAACCCGGCGTCGGCGCGAATGTGGGCGCGGCGATCCCGAAAGCGCTGGGCGAATCGAAGTCGCTGCGCGAGCAGCTGATCGGCATCGTTCCGCTGAATATCTTCGAGGCGCTGGCCAAGGGCGACATGCTGGCCCTGATTTTCGTGGCCGTGCTGCTCGGCGTGGGCACCATCACCGCCGGCGAAGCGGGCAAGCCGCTGGCGGCGCTGTTCCAGTCGGCCTCGCACGTGATCCTGCGGGTGGTGACGATCGTCATGGAACTCACCCCGTTCGGCGTGTTCGCGCTGATCGCCAATTCGGTCGCCGCCAATGGCGCCGCGGTGTTCGTCAACGTCGGCTGGCTGGCGCTGTGCGTGGTGCTCGGCTCGGCCACGCAGGTGCTGCTGGTGCACGGGGTGCTGGTGCGCTTCGTGGCGCGCCTGCCGCTGCAGCCCTTCTACCGCGGCATCCTGGATGCGCTGCTGGTGGCGTTTTCGACAGCGTCCAGTTCGGCCACCCTGCCGGTCGCGATGCGGGTCGCGGGCGAAAAACTGGGCGTCGGCAAGCCGGTGTTCATGACGGTGCTGCCGCTGGGGGCGGCGATCGGCAAGGATGGCACGGCCATGTACGTGGGGCTGCTCAGCATCTTCAGCGTGCAGCTGCTGGGCGTGCAGCTCGACGCGGCCGGCCATGCGGTGGTGCTGCTGACGGCCACGCTGGCGGCGTTCGGCACCGCGCCGGTGCCGTCGGCGTCGCTGTTCATGCTGGCGGCGGTGCTGGCGGCGGTCGGCGTGGACGCCGCGCAGACGGCCCTGATCGTCGGCTTCATCCTGCCCTTCGACCGCCTGCTGGACATGACGCGCACGGTGGCCAGCGCCAGCGCCAACCTGGCGGTGACGACGACGGTCGCGCGCATGGAGGGCGAGCTCGATGAAGGCATCTATCGCGCAACGGCAGACAGGAGCGGCACATGAACGCAGGTCTGGTGCAACGCCTGGCGGGCGCGGCGGCGACCCGGACCTGAACCCGGCCGGCATGCTGCGCGCGCGGCACGGCGCTGGTGGTCGCGCATTCGAACACCCTGCCCGGCCTGGTCAGGCAGCTGGGCGGAAAAGGCGGCGCCGACATAGACGAGGCGACCGAATTCGATCGCCTCTACCAGCTCGTCATCGAGCTGTCGTCGCTGCCCGCACTGCCCTAAGCGGTACGCTTAGAAGGTGTGGCGGATGCCGGCGTTGAACGCGGCGTCGCCGGTACCGGCTTCCGAGTTGTTACCCACGGTGTAGCCTGCGCCGCGGCGGTTCTTGATCTTGGCGTAGCTCGTGTACAGGCTGGTGCGCTTGGACAGCGCGTGGAACATGCCGACCGCGTACTGGGTCGCATCCTGGTCGAAGGCGGTCTTGTCGTCCTTCATGATGACCGAAGCCACGAAGGTGTTGTTGCCCGACGGGACAGTAGCGCCCAGCAGGTAGTCGCGGCCCTCGAGCGATGCCGTAGGGCGAACGCCGCCGAACGGGTTGGTCGCGTTCGGCAGCACGGCACTGTTCAGGCCCTTGTCGAGACCGACCATCGCATATGCCTTGGCCACGCCGAAGTCGTAGTTCGCGGCCAGCAGCGTGTTTCGGCCGAGGGTGCGGTTGGCTGCGGCGACCGGCGGCACCTGGGCGGCGCCCTGTGCGGCGCTGGTGTCGTTGTTGCGGTGCTGGTGCGCCAGGCGCGCATTGAGTTTGCCTGCCGAATAGGCGAGCGCAAAGCCCAGCTGGCGGCCTGCCGTGTTGCTGCCGAGCTGCTCCGCCAGCGCGTAGTACAGCTCGCCGGTGAAGCCGCCCGCGAATTTGGGCGACTGGTAATACATGCTGTTGCTGCCGCGCGTGGTCGGGCCGGCGGTCGGGAACAGGTTCTTGGCGCTGCCTGCATAGCCGGCCGCGAACGGGTCGCCGACCTGGCTGAACGCGAGGTAGTAAGGCGTGTACTGGCGGCCCAGGCTGAGCTGGCCGAGCTTGGCGCTCTTGATGCCGACATAAGCCTGGCGGTTGAAGATGGTGCCGGCGGCGTCGACTTCGCCGGTGTCGATGCGGGTGCCGGTCTCGAGCACGAACAGGGCCGACAGGCCGCCGCCGAGGTCTTCCGTGCCGCGGAAGCCGATACGCGATGCCGAACCGATGCCGCTGCTGACTTTGACGGTGCCGCTCCGGACGCCGCCCGATTCCTTGGACAGGCCGGCATCCATGATGCCGTAGATGGTGACCGAGGACTGGGCCTGGGCCAGGGGGGAAAGTGCGCCGAGGACGGCGATGCAAGCAAGCGTCTTTTTCATTATGTGGAATTCCTTTTTCTTGGGGTACATCATCTTAGGTCTGCCTTGATAGGCAGGCAACGATTCATTCCGTATATGCTTATTAAGCACATGGCGACATGTCGTGTTGTGCAGTCTCCGCCGCAAATCATGGCAAATTTCGCAAACCCTGCCAACAAGGGAAAATACGTAGCAAGTTGAATATTTTAGGGGATTTACAAAATCGATGCGCTGGCGACAAAAACGGGCGGGCGGCGATCCGGTCAGTGCTTTTGACGGCACTGATCGGATTGCCGCCCGTTTTTGGATCAGAAGTTGTGGCGCAAGCCCAGGTTGAACGAGCTGTCGCCGGTGCCGACGTCGGCGTTGTTGCCAACTGTATAAGCGGCGCCGCGCTTGTTGTCGATGCGGGCGTAGGCCGCATACAGGCTGGTGCGCTTGGACAGCGAATGGATGAAGCCGAGGCCCAGCTGGTCGGCATCCTGGCTGCGGAAGGTCCGGTCGTCCTTGCGCATGTATGACGCCATCAGCGCATTGCTGCCCATGGTGACGCTGGCGCCGATCAGGTAGTCGCGCCCGTCGGTGGAGGCGACCGGCGCCAGGCCGCCGAAGGGATTGCTGGTGTTGGCCAGCGGCGCGCTGCCCAGGCCCGTGTCGAAACCGATGCCCGCATGGGCACGCACCATGCCGAAGGAATAGTTGGCGGCAATGAGCGTGTTGCGCCCGGTCTGGCGCTTGGCTGCGGGCACCGGCGGCGTCAGCGCGGCGCCGGCGGCGGCCGTCAGGTCGTTGTTGCGGCGGTTGTGGGCGATGCGCGCATTGAGCTTGCCGATCGTGTAGCCGAGCGACGCGCCGAGCTGGCCGCCGGCGCTGTTGCTGCCGGCCTGCTCGCCGAAGGCATATGCCAGTTCGGCCGTGAAACCGCTCAGCGCCGGCGTTACATACATCACGGTGTTGCTGGTGCGGACGTTGGCGCCCGACGCCGGGAACAGGTTCTTGGCGTTGCCGGCATAGCCGCCGCCGAACGGGTCCATCACCTGGCTCAGGGTCAGGTAGTACGGCGTGTACTGGCGGCCGATGGTCAGCGCGCCCATCGACGTGCTCTTGATGCCGACGTAGGCCTGGCGGTTGAACAGGGTGCCCGCGACATCCTGCACGCCGGTATCGAGCCGGAAGCCGGTCTCCAGAACGAACAGGGCCGACACGCCGCCGCCGAGGTCTTCGGTGCCGCGGAAGCCGACGCGCGACATGGCGGCAGCACCGCTGTTGACGCGGGTGACGCTGCTGGCGGTGCCGCCGCTGTCGCGCACGACGCTGGCGTCGGCGATGCCGTAGACGGTGACCGCCGGCTGCGCGTGGGCGGGAGCGGTAAGGACGCCGAGCACGGCGATGGCTGCGAGAGCTTTTTTCATGGGTGCGTTTTCCTTTGGCCGGACAAGCGGCAGTCGTGGATAGGGATCAGGCGGAACCGATGTTGGCATGCGCCCCCGCGCCGGAGTTTGCGCGGTTTCATCCCGGCGCCGGTTTGCGCCGTGCGATTGGCGTAAAAGAGACACTGGCGCCGGGCTTGCGCCGGCTGTGCTTCGGCGGGCGCTGGCAAGAAGTGCAAGCACCGTGGCACATCTGGCAAGTGCCAGGCGAGCGCGCCGCGCAGATTCCTAGTTGCGCTGCTGCGCGAGCCAGGCCGCGACTGCCTGCGCGACCCAGTCTCCGTCGTCGAGCGGCAGGTCGTGGCCGGCGTCCGGATGCAGCCGCAGCGGCGCCTGCCAGGCCTGCGCCAGGCGCTGCGAACAGGCCGGGTCGACCAGCCGGTCGCCGCGGCTGGCCAGCACCAGCAGCGGCACCGGCGGCGGCGCGGCAGGCGCATGGTAGCGCGCCGCCGCCCACAGCTGGCGCAAGGCGTTGCGGCGCGCGACCGGGGCTTCGCGCGCGATCGCGCTCCAGGCTGCGGCCAGGGCCTGGTCGGCGCCGTGGCGATTGCTGGTCAGGCGCAGGATGATGCGCTCGCGCGCCGCGCCGGAGAACGCGGCCGCGGCGATCGCAGGATAGTTCTGCCAGCGCAGGCGCTGGTGGAAGCGGCTGAACGGACGCATGCTGGTGTTGACCAGCACCGCGCCAGCGACCTCCTCCGGATAGCGCGCGCACCACTCGGCCGCCACCATCGCCCCCAGCGACAGTGCCAGCAAGCGGTACGGCCCATGCAGCCCGCGCGCGCGCAGGCCGGCGCGGCAGGCCTCGACCATCGCCGCCACGCTGGCCGGGCTGGCGGCCAGGCGGGCGCTGCCGTTGCCGGGCAGGTCGGGCATGACGATGTCGGCGTCGGGAACGGCGCGCCGGAACGCGGCGGGAAATTCGCCCCAGTGGCGCTGCTCGCGCACCAGGCCGCGCAGGAAAATCCAGGCCGCCATCAGGGTTCGCCGCCGTACCAGCGCGCCAGCGCGCGCGTGCGGTGCGCATCGCGCTGCGGCGCCTGCGGCAGCCAGCGGCCATGCGCCGCGGCCGCCCGCACCAGGAATTCGAACCACACCAGGTGCCCGCGCAGCACGCGCTGCAGGCGGTGCGCCGCGGTCGGATTGAACATGCCCAGGCGCGAGAACAGCTGGCGCGGATTCTTCTTCACCCACAGCCAGGACCCCATCTCCAGCGTCAGCGGCAGGAACACGCGCTCCTCATGGCGCGCCGCATGCAGGTACAGGTAGTCCCACAGGTCGCCGTGGGTGCGGTACTGGCGGCTCTGCGGCTCGAACATGTAGTTATGGTGCGGGTAGCTTTGGCTGAACAGCTGCTCGAGCGCGTCGACCTCGGCCAGGTGCGCGATCGGGGTGCTGGTGTGCGCATGGGGGAACCAGATGCGGTCGCGCAGGCCGAAGCCCGAATGGCAGTCCAGCGCCAGGCTGAAGGGGCGCGGCAGCAGCTCCTCCTCGACCAGCTTGCACAAGGCGCGGCTCTCGGCCTCCATCGGCGCGCCGAAGGCGCCGCGGAACCAGGGCAGGAAGCGCGTCATGCGCTGGCCGCCCAGCAGGAAAGGCACGTTCTCGCTCGCCTGCACCGGCGAGTTCCGCATCAGGTCCACGCCGCGCGGATTGCTGCGCGTGGCCTGGGCCATGCCGCCCGGGTTCACCAGCGGCATGAACACCAGCCTGACTTCTTCCAGCTGGCGGTGCAGCGCCTCGTCCCAGCGCAGGCGCGCCAGCAGGCTTTGCAGGAAGGCGATGATGACCTGGCTGCCGATCCGCTCGAGGCCATGGACGCCGCCGAAAAAACCGACCACCGGCGCATCCGCGCGCTCGCTGCCCAACTTCAGCACATGCACCGGATACTGCTCGCTGCCGGCAGCCACCGTGCATGCGACGCTGGCGTCGAGCCGTGTTCCGGCGTCGTCGATGAGCCGTTCTAATGCGAGCAGTTCGGGCAGTGCTGATCCATTCATGATGCATGCGGTCGAAGGGTGACCGGCCAGTGTAGCGGCAAACCGCAGCCCATGTTTGCTAATATCGCCGCATGGATAATCTAAGTCATAGCGTCGTCGGCCTGGCCGCCGGCGAACTCATACACCGCAGCCTCCCCCCCGAAACCGACAACGCCGCCCACGCCACGAGGCGCCGCATGCTGCTCACCGCCGGCGCCCTCGCCTGCAACCTGCCGGACCTGGACCTGGTGCTCTCGCCGCTGCTGCCGGCGCCGCTGGGCTACCTGCTGCACCATCGCGGCCATACCCATACCCTGCTGTACGCGATCCCGCAGGCGCTTGCGCTGATCGCGCTGATCTGGGCGCTGTGGCCCGCCGCGCGCGACTTGCTGCGCGCCAGCGGCGCCGCGCGGCACGGCCTGGCGGGCACGGCCGCCGCCGGCCTGCTGCTGCACATCGGGATGGATAGCCTCAACTCCTACGGCGTGCACCCCTTCCACCCGTTCGACTCGGGTTGGCGCTACGGCGACCTGGTGTTCATCCTCGAACCGGTATTCTGGCTGGCGTTCGGCGCGCCGCTGGCGGCGATGGTGCGCTGGACGCCGCTGCGCTACCTGCTGCTGGCGGGGCTGGCGGGGCTGCCGCTGTACTTCGCCGCGCGCGGCTACCTGGCGTGGGAGTCGGCCGCGGCGCTGCTGGCGATCGCGGCGCTGGGCGCGTGGCTGCAGGGCCGCGCCGGCGCACAAGGGCGCCAGGCGCTGGCGGCCGGCATCGCATTGACGGCCGCCTTCCTCGGCGCCCAGGCCTGGGCCTCGGCCGAGGCGCGCGCCGCCGTCGCCGCGGAATTGCAGCGGCGCGCCCCGGCCAGCCGCCTGCTCGATGCCGCGATGACGGCGATGCCGAGCAATCCGATGTGCTGGATGTTCGCCAGTATCGAGCGCAATGACGCCGCCGGCAGCTACCGGCTGCGGCGCGGCGCACTGAAGCTGGCGGGCGCCGCGAATTGCCCGCGCGCCTTCCCGGCGACCGGAGCGGCCGGCGTGAACATCTTGTGGGAACATGAAAGCAGCCTCGCCGAGCTGCGCGCGCTCCGGCGCGACAGCTGCCAGTTCGACGCCTGGCTGCGCTTTGCGCGCGCGCCGGTGGTCGCAGGCGGCATCCTCAACGATGCCCGCTACGGCAACGAGACCGAAGCGAGTTTCGCATCGATGCGGCTGGCGCCCTTCGCTGGCCAGCCCTGCCCCGCCAAGGCGCCGCAGTGGGACTATCCGCGCAAGGATTTGCTGGCGCCTTGAATCTTCAGCGCGTGCAGATCAGGCGTTCGCCGCCGCCTTCGTTGAGGATGATCTTCGAGGCCGACCAGCTTTCGACCTTCAGGTTGTTGCCCCCGCTCGAGAACACGATGCTCATGCTGTTGCCGTCGAACGACCATTGGCCGTTGACGCCGCGGTTGCCGATGGTCGCCACCAGGCGGCGGTCGGAACGAAACTCGATCGTCATCGCGCTGCCGCCGATCGCCTGCCGGCAGTGCCAGTTGCCGACGATCTGGGCCGCCGGCGAGTTGGCCGACGATGCGCGCTGCTCGCCGTCGTCGTCGCGCGACATCTCCTTGAAGAAGCCGTTGCCGACCGGGCGCGTCTTCATCGTCGCGATCCAGTCGGAAGGCGCCGCGAAGTTCAGGTTCTGGCCGTCGATGCGCTGGAAGGTAATGATGCCGACCAGGCGGCCGGCCGTGTCGAACAGGCCGCCGCCGCTCGATCCGGGCGACACCGGGGCCGTGGTCTGGATGATGGTGCCGCCGTCGACCGCCCGCAGCGACGAGACGATGCCGTCGCTGATGGTCAGGTCCAGCCCGCGCGGCGAACCCAGGGCCAGCACCTTCTGGCCGGTCTTGAGCTGGGACGACGAGCCGATTTCGACCGCGCGCGCGGACATGCCGGGCACCTGCAGCAGGCACAGGTCGTGCTCCTCGTCGGCGGTGGCGATGGTCGCGTCGTGCGTGCCCTTGTTGATCTTGACCTGCAGCTTCGGCCCGGCCTTGGCCACGTGGCAGTTGGTGATCAGCGCATCCGGGCCGATCGCCACGCCGCTGCCGCCGCCGAGGGCGCGGCCGTCGGCCGCCAGCACCGCGATGCTGGCCACGCTGGGCGACAGGCGCGCATACAGGGCTTCGCCCGAGAGCGGCGCATCGCCGGCGGCGGTGGCGGTGGCGGCGACGGCGGTGGCGGAGGCCGCGGCGCTGTCGTCGTAGGCGATGTCGACCTGCTTCTCCTGGGTCGCCGGCGCCGGCGCGGCCGGCTTGACCTGCGGGACGCGCGAACGGATGAAGGCGAGCAGCGCGAGGATGCACAGGCCGAACACGAGGAATTTCTTCCAGGGCAGGCCGGACACCGCGTCATCCAGGTCGACCGCCTGGCGCAGCGGGAGCGGCGCAGCCGGCGCCGCCAGCGACTGGTCGTAGGCGGCGCGCTTGACGGGATTGCCGAGCACGGCGAACGCTTCGCGCACCAGGATCCATTCGTTGCGGTCGTGCGAAGGGCTGTCGAACTTCCGCATCGCCAGCTGGTGGGCGGCGGCAATGTCGGCAGCCGTGGCCCCCGGTTCGACACCCAGTACCTGGTAAAGCGTCTTTCTCATGCGGCGGTCTCCGGAGGAAACGTTAATATTATGCTATTTTGACTTAGAGCAACAGTCAGCATAGCAGAATGTTTCCTGTGAGTAGACTTGTCTTTACAGGAACGGTGGTTTTTTTGCCGCAGCGGGGGCCGGGGGCAAGCCTGGCGGGCGCGTTTCGACGACGATCACCGAGGTGTCCGGCGGCGGCTCGCTGCTGCGGGCGACCACCTGCACTGCCACTTCCTTGCGGCTGAACGGCGTCGGATGCTTAAAGAAGAACATGGGGCTTCCCGGGGTTTGCTTGAACTTTCTGCAACTGGGGATTGAATCAAAAGAAACAAGGCCGAAGTCCGCGATTCTCGAACAGCCAAGCCCCCCAACGTCATTCCTGCGCAGGCAGGAATCCATGCTGAGGCTGATCCTACTCAGCATGGATCCCTGCCTTCGCAGGGATGACGTTGGAAATTGAGCGTTGGGCGTCACATTCGCGACTTCGGAAGGGATGCCCTATTGCTGTTCAGCCGGTGGCGGCACCGGCGCCGGCACTTCCTCGGGTTCCTCCGGCGGCTCCTCCTCCGGCACCGGCAGCGGCACGCCTTCCTGCTGCATTTCGCCGGGTTCTTCGACCACTTCTTCCGGCTCCTCCTCGGCGCGCACCGGGGCCGGGCGCCGGCCGCCCGGGAACAGCACCGCCGTATCGACCTTGCCCGCATCGATCGCGGCCTTGAAGAAGTCGCCCACCAGCAGGATCGCATTGTGCCCGCCCTGCCCCCAGTAATTGCTGCGCATGGTGACCCGGTTGTCGTTGAAGCCCACCCAGGCGCCGGCCACCAGGTTCGGATGCATCATGATGAACCAGCCGTCGGCGTTGTTCTGCGTGGTGCCGGTCTTGCCCGCGACATCAGCCTGGATGCCGAAGCGGTAGCGCACCGCCGTGCCGGTGCCGCGGTTGATCACGCCGCGCATCATGTCGATCAGTTCGACCGCCGATTCGTTCGACATCGCCGCCCGCGGGGCATCGTCGCCGAATTCGGCGATGATCTTGCCGTTGCGGTCGGTGATGCGCTTGACGAACACCGGCTTGCGGTACTGCCCCAGCGCGGCGATCGACGAATAAGCGCTGACCATTTCCAGCAGCGTCACCGGGCTTGTGCCCAGCGCCAGCGAGGGCACCGGCGACAGTTTGGCATCCTTGATCCCGAGGTCGCGCGCCAGCTTGATGATCGGCGGCAGGCCGACGTCCTGCATCACCTGCGCGGTAATGGTGTTCTTCGAGAACACCAGGCCCTCGCGAAGGCTCATCTGGTTGCCGCTCGCGCCGCTCATGTCGGTCGGGCGCCACATGGTGCCGTCGCCGGCCTTGATGTTGAGCACCGCGTCGCGGTAAGGACGGTCGGGCGACAGTCCCTTCTCCAGCGCCGCGCCGTACACGATCGGCTTGAAGGTGGAACCGGGCTGGCGCGCGGCCTGCGCCACATGGTCGAACTGCTCGCGCTGGAAGTCGCGGCTGCCGACCCAGGCCTTGATCTCGCCGCTGGCCGGGTCGATCGCGACGAAGCCCGCTTCCAGGCGCGACTTGGCGCTGCGCAGCTGGGCCAGGAACTCCTTGTCGGCCTTGAGCCGCTTGAGCGCGGCGGCGGGCGCCTCGCCGCCTTCGACGGCCTTGCGGTAGTCGGCGGTCTCGCGCACGAAGGCGTCGCCCAATGCGCGCTTGGAATTCCAGAAATAGTGGAACGGCCGCACGTATTCGTGCATGCTGGCGTAGTCGCCGATCGCGGACGAGGACGGAATGTCCGCCTCGCCCCATTCGACGTCGGCGATCATCTGCAAGGTGCGCGCCTGGCGCTCCACGGCGCGGGTGGCGGCCGCCTGCAGGGTCGCGTCGAGCGTGGTGTGGACCACCAGGCCGTCGCGTTCGAGGTTGTAGTCGTTCTCGTCGGCCCATTCGATCAGCCACTTGCGCACGTAGGCCGTGAAGTGGGAGTCGTTGGCATTGCGTTCGGACTGGCGCGCGAAGTGCAGCTTCAGGGGACGCTTCTTGAGGGCCTTGAAGCGCGCCTCGTTGATGATGCCGTGCTTGAGCATCTGCCCCAGCACCACGTTGCGGCGCTGGACCGAGCGTTCCGGACTGCTGACCGGGTTGTAGTAGTTGGTCCCCTTCAGCATGCCGACCAGGGTCGCGCTTTCGAGGATGTCGAGGTCGAGCGCGGCCTTGTCGAAATAGGTGCGCGCGGCCATTTCGATGCCGAAGGTGTTGTACAGGAAGGGCACCGTGTTCAGGTAAGCCTCGAGGATCTCGGTCTTGCTGTAGGTCGCCTCGATCTTGATCGCGGTGATCATCTCCTTGAGCTTGCGGTTGATGTTGCGCGAGCGGCCTATCTCGTCGGGGAACATATTGCGCGCCAGCTGCTGGGTCAGGGTCGAGCCGCCCTGCGAATCGCCGCCGATGGTGTACACCACCGCGCCCACGGTGCGCCGGAAGTCGATGCCATGGTGTTCGAAGAAGCGGTGGTCCTCGGTCGCGATCAGCGCCGACACCACGTGCGGCGAGATCTGCTTGAGCGTCACCCGTTCCTGCAGGCCCTGTTCGAAACTGGCGAGCACCTTGCCGTCGGCGGACACCAGGGAAGTGGCCAGCGCGGCGCGCGCCTTGGTCAGGTCGCTGATGCCGGGCGTGGCGGGGATCAGGATCAGCACATACAGCAGCAGCGCGCCGAGCATGCCGGCCAGCCCCCACAGGGCGACCAGCATCGCGCGCTTGAACGGCGGCTGGCGCAGCAGGTAAGCCCTGGCGCGGCCATAGCCTGCCTGCGCGCGCGCGGAAGCGGCGCCCGCCAGGCTCCCCGAGCGCTGGCGTACGGAGTCACCCAGTTTGCGAAAATCGACCACGCTTATCCCTTGGTATTGTTAAATGATCCTATTGGGCAAGTATAGCCGACGCCGTGGGCACGACTGTGCGGATGCGTACATGGGGCACTGACCCCGGTTTTCGGTTTTACTGTCTGCGCCCCTTGGCGCCGCGCCGCGTGGCCGCATTCTGCGCCTGCAGCATCGAATCGACCCGCTCGGAGGCGGCGCGCGCCAGTTCCTGCGCCAGCTGCACGCTCGGAAAATACTCCGGCTCGCGGTAAGCCAGCCAGGCATACGCGGAATACAGGCGGCAGCTGTCCTCGACCTCCTGCAGGTTCTGGTACAGCAGCGCACCCCGCTCCGGCTCGAGCTTGCACACCTTCTTTTTTGCCAGGCTGTGCGCCCAGTACTCCCACGCCTTCTGCAGCGAGGGCACCTTGGTCGACACCGGCACCAGCGACAGCATGAACTTCTCGGCCACCGACAGCGGCAGGGTATCGAGCCACAGCGCGCGCTCGGACTGCTCCTCGGTGATGCGCGGATAGAAGAACCCGTCCGGCACGTCGATGTTGTGGACAAAACGCCGCAGCAGCTTGACCAGCGAACTCTCGCGCGTGACCGACGCGATGCGGTGCAGGTGCTCGAGCGAAGGGGCGACCGCGAAGCCGGTCGCGCCGATCGGCAGCGGCTTTTCGCGCAGCAGCGCGCGCATCACCTCGTGCGTCTCGTCGTCGAAACCGGCCACCAGGCCCTCTTCGTGCACGCCGTAGCGGCCCGCGCGGCCGGCGATCTGGCGCGCCAGCGCGGCCGGGATCTCCTCCTCGTCGACGCCGTTGAACTTGACGGTGGTGGTCATCACGATGCGCGCGATCGGCATGTTCAGCCCCATCGCCAGCGCGTCGGTGCCGACCACGATGTCGGCCGTGCCCTCGCGGAAGCGCTCCGCCTGGGCGCGCCGCACTTCGGGCGCGAGGTTGCCGTACACGGTGGCGACCGACAGGCCCATGTCGGTGATCTGGTCGCGCCAGTACAGCACTTCGCGCCGCGAGAAGGCGATGACGGCGTCGCCGCGGCGCAGGTCCTTGAGCTTGCGCACGGCGCCCGGCTCCATCGACAGCGGTCCCTTGCGCTTGAGGACATGCACCTCGAGCGGGCATTCGAGCCGTTCGGCCAGCGCTTCGACCGCGCGCCGCGCTTCCAGCGCGCCGACCAGGTAGACCACGGGCGCCGGCGCGCCGCACACGGCGGCGGTCCAGGCCGCGCCGCGGTCGCGGTCGGCCAGCATCTGGATCTCGTCGATGACGACCACCTCGACCTGGTTGCGCGAATCGAGCATTTCGACCGTGCTGGCGACATGGGTCGCGCCTTCGGCCAGCCGCCGCTCCTCGCCCGTGACCAGGCTGACGGCCAGCTCCTTGCCATGCGGACGCGCCTGCTGCAGGCGTTCGAAATTTTCCAGCGCCAGCAGGCGCAGCGGCGCCAGGTACACGCCGCTCTTCGCATGCGCCAGCGCTTCCATCGCCTTGTGGGTCTTGCCGGAATTGGTCGGGCCGAGCAGCGCGATGAAGCGGCGCGGCAGCTTGCGCGCCAACTCGAACGAGGCCGGGTATTCGGCCAGGTTGATGCTCTCGCGGGTGCGCGCCGCGTGCCGCTCCTCTTCGTCGCGCTCGATCGCGTGCTGCATGCGCTGGTAGATGCGCTCGAACACGAAAGACGCCGGTTCCGACGTTTCCGCCTCGGCCAGCTGGCCCAGGAAAGGCATCGGGTCCATCTCGACGTCTTCGCACTGGCCCGCGATGTCGCCGACAAAACCGGCCGTGCCGGCGCGCAGTTCGGCCATCGCCGCCGGGGTCACCCGTTCGCGCAGCAGCTTGAGCTTGGCGTCGCGCTCCATCTTGCGCCATTTGCTCGGCTTGGCGAGCACGCCCTGCGCCGGCACCAGCTGGTACGGCACGCGCAGGCCGGCCGCCTCGGCCACGCCGGTGAAGCGCACGAACACCCTGCCCTCCAGCTTGACCAGCTGGGCGTCGGCAGCCAGGCCAAGCTCCTTGAGCAGCAGGTCGTCGTCGGCTTCGTCGCGGTCGGTATGGGTGCTCATGTCGGCAATGGTGAATGCCGGCTTAATCGAGACGCTTGAGGCGCTGGCCGTGGATACCCCATTTGCATGGTTCGCCGTCGACCTGGCCGCACAGCACCCAGCCGGTGCCGATCTTTTCGACGGTGACTTCGCCGCCGATTTCCTTGGCCAGCTTTTCGGCCCACGAGGTGGCCGAACCGCGGCCCTTGAACATTTCCTGCCCTTCGAAGACGACGGTGGCGTCGAATATCGGCATTGCGAATACTGTCATGTTGCTGTCTCTTTCATTCATAGCTTGAGCTGTTTGGAATGGGCCAGCACTTCGCCCACGGTATGCGCACCCGGCGCGTACAGGCCCAGGCCCCAGCCGCATGCCGCGACCAGCACGGTGGTGGCCAGGTAGGGCTTGAACGTGCGCTTGAAGGCTGTCTCCAGCCAGTGCCGCGCGTCGATACCGCGCAATTGACGGTACAAGCCCACCGTCAAGGCGCCGTCGACCATCAGCTCGGCCAGCAGCAGCGGGGCCGACCAGATCACCGAGAAGCACGACACCAGCAGCAGCACCACCAGGCCTGCTGCCAGCAGCAGCACGGCAAGGGGAATGGCCAGTTCGTCGGCATCGGCGGCGCCGCCGAGCGCGTCGCCCAGGCCCTTCGGCGTGCCGCCCAGCATGGTGTCGCCGCCGCCATCGATAGCAAAACTGCCACTCGCGCCACCGCCATCGAAGCTGCCGCCGCCGCCGGAATAGCATGGATGCGCTCCGGCCGGATCGGGACCGAGGCCGGTGATATCGGGCACGTCAAGGTAATCGGAGGCGCTGGTTTTGATCCACAGCCACAGTAGCACCAGGAACACCGCATAGGCAACACACATGGCGGCAAGGTAGCGCAGCCACATCGTGTCGAAACCTGCCTGCAGCATGGACCAGGAAGCGAGGAAGCCCGCCGCGCCGGTCAGCGCCACGATCAGGAACATTTGCAGGCGGGGCCACGCATGGCGCTCCAGGCCTTGCCGGACACGGCGCACCATGGAGAGCCGATTTGGAATGGCCTTCGTGACTTTTGATTTCATGTTGCCGCATCCTACCACGTCATCAGGGCGTCATACTTGACGCGTATCGTCACATCTTTTATCGGGAGTGGACAGTGACGGTGCGAATGTTTTGCTTGGGCCTGGTACTGGCAATCAGCGCGGCCCTGGTGGTGCCACCGGAGGTGCTGGCGGCCGACAAGACCATCGTGGTCGGCCAGGCGATCGACCTGACCGGCCCGAACGGCAGCATCGGGCGCGACTACGTCGCCGGCATCACCACCTACTTCGACAGCGTCAACGTCAAGGGCGGCGTCAATGGCCGCAAGATCGTATACATCGTGCGCGACGATGGCGGCGATGCCGCCGAATCGGCGCGCCAGGTGACAAGCCTGATCCGCCAGGACCGCAGCGACTACCTGCTGGGCGCGATCGGCACCGATGCGACGCGCGCCATCGTGGCCGCGCCCGCCTTCGTCGAGTCGCGCCACCAGCTGTTCGCGCCGCTGGCCGATTCGGCCGCGGCGCCGCGCGCGCGCGTGCTGTTCTGGCGTCCGAACATCGAAAGCGAATACCGCTTCCTGCTCGACTACTTCGGCCAGCTGGGCATCAAGCAGGTCGGCCTGGCCTACCAGGAATCGAACCATACGCGCGCGGCCCACCAGTTCGTCGTCGCCGAGATCAAGCGGCGCGGCATGACGCTGACCGGCACCGCGCGCATCGGCGCCGCTGTCGACCTCGCGGCCGAAACCCGGCGCCTTGGCAGCTCCGGCGCGCGGCTGGTGCTGGCGATCGCGGACACCATCGGCACCGCCCAATTCCTGAAGGCCTTCCGCCAGGTCGACCCGGCGACCTTCGTGGCCGGCACCTCGCTGACCAACCTGGCCACGCTGAGCGAGATCGCCGGCAACCGCGCCACCGAATTCACCGTGTTCTCGCAAGTGGTGCCCAACCCGGCCAGCAACGCCACGCCGCTGCAGGCCGAACATGCCGGGATGATGAAGAAGTTCCGCGACGAGCCGGTGTCCTCGGTCACGCTCGAGGGCTTCGCGGTCGCCAAGACCCTGGTCCGGGCGATGCAGCTGGACACCGCCGGCAGCGGCAGCCTGCAGGCGCTGGCTGCGCCTGGCGCCCGCATCGACCTGGGCGGGATGACGGTGCTGGCGGCCGACCATGCCAACAATATGTCGCGCTACGTCGAGATTGCCCTGTTCAAGCGCGGCGGCTTGCTGTTCTAGGTTGGAATGCCTTGTATGATGGAAATGCACCCCCAACTAGGGTGCCTGACCTGCACAAGGACCCGCCATGCCCGAATCAGCCCGCAGCAAGCGTACCGCCGAATTGTTAAATGACCAATGCTTCTGCGTCGGCGCCGAACCGGCCGCGCTGGCGCGGGCGCTGGAAACGGTCGGCGGCCCGGCCGACGTGGCGGCGCTGGTGGCCGAGCGATGCCCGCACCTGTTCGCGTCCCAAGCCGTGTTCGTGTCCTCATCCCAGGCCGCGCAAATGAAGCAGCTGATGGCCGCCATCGAGTCGGTCGTCGCCCTGCCCGCCTACCGCGCCGCGGTGCTGGAAAACGCGCCGCCCATCGCCCGCTTCGACCCTGGCGCCAAGGGCGTGTTCTTCGGCTACGACTTCCACGTGGCGCCGGATGACGTGGGCCTCATCGAGATCAACACCAATGCCGGCGGCGCGCTGCTCAACGCCGCGATGGCGCGCGCCGGACGGCCCTGCTGCCTGCTGGGCGAAACGCCGGCCAGCGGCGACGAAGCGGCGCAAGTGCTGGAAACGGCGCTGGTCGACATGTTCCGCAAGGAGTGGTCGCTGAGCGGCAGGACCGGGGCGCTGCGCCGCATCGCCATCGTCGACACCGATCCCGAGGCGCAGTACCTGTATCCCGAATTCCTGCTGTTCCGCCAGCTGTTCCTGCGCCATGGGATCGACGCGCTGATCGCCGGTCCGGACGCGTTGCGCTGGCACGAAGGCAGGCTGCTGCACGGCGAACTCGAGATCGACCTGGTCTACAACCGCCTGACCGACTTCCTGCTCGAGGAAGCGGCCAGCGCCGCCCTGCGCGCGGCCTACCTGGCGCGCGCGGTGGTGCTCACGCCGCATCCGCAGGCGCACGCGCTGTATGCGGACAAGCGCAACCTGGCGCTGCTGACCGACCCGGCCTGGCTGCAGGCGATCGGCGTGCCGGCCGAATTGCAGGCGATCCTGCTGGCCGGGATTCCGCGCACCGAAGTGCTCACGCCGGAGAATGCGGAACGCATGTGGGCCACGCGCAAGCAGTGGTTCTTCAAGCCGACCGCCGGCTTCGGCGGGCGCGCGGCCTACCGCGGCGACAAGCTTACCAAGCGCGCCTGGCAGGACATCCTCGAAGGCGACTATGTGGCGCAGGCGGTCATGGCGCCGGCGGCGCGCATGGTGGGCGACGCGGATGCGCCGGAGAAGCTGAAGTTCGACATCCGCCACTACACCTATGAAGGCCAGGTGCAGCTGACGGTGGCGCGGGTCTACCAGGGACAGACCACCAACTTCCGCACCCCGGGCGGCGGCTTTGCGGCGGTGTATCAGGTCTAGAGTCAAACCGGGGTCAGTGCCGACAAAAGCACACAGGCTCGACAGTTCACTTGTTCTCAAATTGCTTTACCGCACGGCTTACGGCCTTGTACGAAACCCCGAAATGCTCGCCAATTTGCAGCATTGTGTACGCCGTTGAGAGATATGCTTGCGCCATCGCCTCCGACGGATCGGCATATTTCTTCTCGTACTCAGGAAGGGTCAGCGCAAACGTGCGTCGCTGGATTTTTGAGACGGCACGGACCAAATCGCATGCTGGCAACTGACGGTGTCGCGCGGCGAACTCATCACTACCAAGGATAAGCTGGTTCCGTGTACTGTTCAGCGGATTTTGCATGCCTATGCCAGCCGACACGAATCGGATGTAAGACGCAATGGCGTCCGAAGAATCTGAGGCGAAATGGCCGAGTAAGCAACTGGTATCAAGCCATTCCGGCGCGGGGACGGACGCAGTACCAACCACATACGAATGGCTACTCCATGGCCAGTCATCCAACTGAGTAACCATTCCTGCACGAATCGGGTTCAGTACGACATATCGCGACAGTTCCAGCAGATAGGCCTCTTTTTGCACAAGAATCGCCTTGTAACGTCCTTGGAAGACGTGCCCAACCAATCCGTGGCGGCGATTGAAGTACTGGGAATACAGTGCATTCAACTGCCGCATTCCCTGCGACAGGTTGCCTTCGACCGTTTCGAGCACCACATGGAAATGGTTTGTCATCTGACAAAACGCATACACGACGAAATTAAACCTGGCCGCCACTTGCGCCATCATCGCCAACCATGCCAAACGATCTGAATCGTCAAGATAGATAGCACTCTTCCTGTCGCCGCGCGCGGTTACATGATAAAGGGCTCCAGAAAATTCGAGTCTGAGCGGACGGGTCATCCGCACACACTATCCGCCTCGCTGATGTCGAAAATGAGCCAGGTCAGATGTACGCGGGAACTTGCAATAAACTATTTATGGACCCGCGGCAAAGATTGAGATCGGCCATCTGCTTTTGTCGGCACTGACCCCGGTTCTGGTTCTGCGGGCCGCCGGCTTTTGTCGGCACTGACCCCGGTTTACGCCCCGTGCAGGAAATCGCGGTACCACTTGCCGCTGCTCTTGAGCGTGCGCGCCTGGGTCGGGAAATCGACATACGCCAGGCCGAAGCGGCGCAGGTAGCCTTCCGCCCATTCGAAGTTATCCAGCAGGCTCCAGGCGAAGTAGCCTTCCACCGGCACGCCCGCGTGCCGCGCAGTGCGCACCGCCTGCAGGTGGCGTTCGAGGTAGCTGCGGCGGCCGCTGTCGTCGACGCTGCCGTCGGCCAGCATCACGTCGTCGTACGAGGAGCCGTTCTCGGTCACGTACATCCGGGCCGGGCGATAGTCCTTCGCGATGCGCTGCAGTAGCGCGGTCAGGCCGGCGGGCGCCACTTCCCAGCCGAAATCGGTGCGCTCGCGCCCCGCCGGCAGCACCACCTGCGTGCGCAGGAAGTTGCCGTCCGGCGCGTCCTGCACGACCTCGGGGAAGTAGTAGTTCACGCCGATGAAATCGGTGGCCACGGCAATCGCGTCCATGTCGCCCTCCTGCACCTGCGGCGCCTCGCCGCCCAGCAGCGCCAGGATTTCGGACGGATAGCCGCGCCCGTGCAGCGGGTCGAGGAACCAGCGGTTGCGGAAGCCGTCGTGGCGCTCTTTCGCCGCCAGGTCCTGCGGCGCGTCGCTGGCCGCTTCGATCGGGTGCAGGCTCAGCGAGATGCCGACCCTGGCCCCGTCCACGTTGGCGCGGATGACCGGCACCGCCAGCCCGTGCGACACGAGCACGTTGTGGCACACCTGCAGCGCGGTCGGCACGCTCTGGATGCCCGGCGCGTGCATGCCGTCGAGGTTGCCGTGGATCGCGGTGCACCAGGGTTCGTTGTGCGTGATCCAGTGCTTGACCCGGCCGCCCAGGCGGGCGCTGACGACATCGGCGAATTCGACGAAGGCGTCGACGGTGGCGCGGTTGGCCCAGCCGCCCTGGTCCTGCAAGTATTGCGGCAAGTCCCAGTGGTACAGCGTGGCCCAGGGCTGCAGGCCGCGTTCGAGCATGCCGTCCACCAGGCGCGAATAGAAGTCCAGGCCCGCCTGGTTCGGCTTGGCGCCGGGACCGGCGAAGATGCGCGGCCAGGCGATCGAGAAGCGGTAGGCGTTCAGGCCGAGCGCGGCGCCGATGTCCAGGTCTTCCGGCCAGCGGTGGTAATGGTCGCAGGCGACGCTGCCGTTGGAGCCGTCGCGGATCTTGCCCGGCTGTTCGCAGAAGGTGTCCCAGATCGAGGCGACGCGGCCATCGAGGCTGCTCCCGCCTTCGATCTGGAACGCCGAAGTCGAGCAGCCCCACAGGAAGTCCTTGCCGAAGTCGGCGCGGGAAAGGGGGGCTTGCGGGTCGTTTTTCTGGTTGCTCATGTCGCTGATCGCTCGTGTGTGGATGTTGCCCACCGTCAAATTGGAATCGCTTCCACTTTAACACAAAAAAACTGCTTGTGAAGCAATACGGGAACTTCACAAGCAGCGGGGGTACGGAAAAAGCCGGCGGCGCCTATTGCTGGTCGCGCAGTGCCGAAACGATGCCCTTCTGGGCCTTCTCGACCGGCATCCTGGTATTCCAGTACGCCGTCAATACATCCTGCATCGCGCCGTTCTGGTCCGGCGTCAGGTACACCTCGCCGATGCCGACCTGGCGCGACTTGTCCTTCAGGATCGCGATGCCGATCTTGGCGCACGGGTCCATGCTGGAGGCGTCGACATCGCCGCGGATCGGGACCGAGCCTTTCAGCTTGTTGAACGCGACCTGGGTTTGCGGCGCCACGATCACGCTGGCCAGCAGCTTCTGGTACTTGATGAACTGCGCATTGCTGGTCTTCGGGAACACGAAGGCGTCGCCCTGGATCAGGTAGGGCGACTTGGCGCCGAAACCGGGAATGCAGCCGAAGTCCTTGCCCGCCGTCTGCTTGGCGGCGCTGAATTCGCCCTTGGCCCAGTCGCCCATGACCTGGAAGCCGGCCTTGCCGCTGATGACCATCGACGTGGCGTCGTTCCAGTTGCGGCCGGGCGCGCCCGGATCGACATACGACTGCAGGCGCTTGAAGGCGAGCAGGATCTTCTTGAAGGCTTCGGAATTGACGGCCGCCGGATCGCGGTCGCGCAGCACCTTCAGGTACAGCTCGGTGCCGCCCATGTTCCCCAGCAGCGACAGGAACAGGATGTTTTCCTGCCACGGCTGGCCGCCGTGGGCCAGCGGCACCAGGCCGGCCGCCTTGAGCTTGTCGAGCGCGGCGAACATCTCGTCCATGGTCGCCGGTTCCCGCGCGATGCCCGCCTTCTTGAAGGCGGCCTTCGAATACCAGATCCACGACTGCATGTGGATGTTGACCGGCACCGCGTAGTAATGCCCCTTGACGCGGATGACGTTGAGCACCGGCTCGGGCAGGAACTTGTCCCAGCCTTCCTTGAGGGCAACGTCGTCGACGTTGTTGAGCATGCCTTGTTCGACCAGGTCGGTGAACTGCTTGGTGGTGTTGAACTGGGCCGCCATCGGGGCATTGCCGCCGACGATGCGGTTGATCGCGACCGCGCGCGCCTGGTCGGCGCCGGCGATCGCGGTATCGACCCACACCCCGCCCGCCGCGCGGTAGGCGTCGGCGATGGTGCGCACCGCGGCCGCTTCGCTGCTCGAGGTCCACCAGTGAATCACTTCCGGTTTTTGCCGGGCCATTGCCGGCACGCCAGCAGTTCCGATGGCCAGCGCAAGCGCGGCCAGTTTGCATCCTTTGTACATCCCGTCTCCTGTGTTGGCAGGTCTGCGCCCGCCTCAAATTGGAACGGTTTCCAATTTGGTCGGGCCGACTATAGCATCCAATGATTTTGAGTGTCAACGACACGCCATTGTGACTGTACTGCAATTTTGCTGCAGGAATTTGAAAACGATGCTATCTTCACGGCACAACGCTTGGAAACGATTCCACAATGATAGCAAAAACCTTGTTACGGAGACCCGAATGAATTTCAGATATGCCCTCTTCCTCGCCGGCGCCTGTGCGCTGCAAGCCTGCGGCGGCGGCGCCGGCGCAACGGCGCCGAACACGCCCGCCGCACCCGCACCCGCACCGGCGCCGGCACCGGCCCCGGTGGTGCTGGCCCCGATGCCTGCGGGCGGCATCCCGGCCGGCTGGAAACAGGCCTGGGCCGACGAATTTGCCGTCGACGGCCTGCCCGACAGCGGCAAGTGGGACTACGACACCGAACGCAACAAGCTCGGCTGGCACAACAACGAGAAGCAGTACTACGCGCGCGAACGGCTGGAGAACGCCCGCGTCGCCAACGGCAAGCTGGTCATCACGGCGCGCAAGGAACAGCTGGCCGGCGCCGCCGATTACGGCGGCCAGGCCTACACCTCGGCCCGCCTGCTCACGCGCGGCAAGGCCGAGTGGACCTACGGCTTCTTCGAGATCCGCGCCAAGCTGCCCTGCGGCCTGGGCACGTGGCCGGCGATCTGGATGCTGGCCACCAAGGGCAGCTGGCCGGCGATGGGCGAAATCGACATCATGGAACATGTCGGCAAGAAGAAAGGCGAAGTGCTGGGCACGGTGCACACCGCCGCCTACAACCACACCATCAACACCCAGAAAGGCAGCACCGTGATGGTGCCGGACGCCTGCGACGCCTTCCACAACTACCAGCTGCGCTGGGAAGCCGATGCGCTGACGATCGGGGTGGACGACAAGAACTACTTCCACTTCCCCAATGCGAAGGATGGCGACACCGCCAAATGGCCGTTCAGCACACCGCAATACCTGCTGCTGAACCTGGCGATCGGCGGCGACCTCGGCGGCCCGGTCGACGACGCCATCTTCCCGCTGCAGATGGAAGTCGAGTATGTGCGGGTCTACCAACCCTGAGCAAGCGGCTTAAGTAGCGCGGCGCAACAAGTTTGCGCCATAATGCCTACATGAAGAAATTCGCCTTTCATGCGCCAACAGGACTGGCGGCGGCATGCGCCGCCCTCGCCTGCCTGCCGGCAGCGGCGGTCGACGTCAGCGCACTGGTGGACCTGCGCGCGGTCCATGCCGACAGCCGCAGCAGCTGGACCCGCGAAGGCCTGGGCAAGCTGCGCCACGACCGCCACAACGACGGCCTGCGGCTCGGGCAAGCGATGCTGCGCCTCGACGCCGAACTGCTCGACACCGTCAGCGCGGTCGCCATCGTCAACGCCGCCGACGACCGCAGCAAGATGCTCGACATCACCGAGGGCTGGCTGCGCTGGAACCCGATTCCCGCCGGGCCATGGAAAACCAGCGTACGCGCCGGCCAGTTCTTTCCCCACCTGAGCCTCGAGAACGACGGCCTCGGCTGGACGCCGACCCGCACCGTCTCGACCTCGGCGATCAACAGCTGGGTCGGCGAAGAACTGCGCACGCGCGGCCTCGAGATCGGCGTGCGGCGCCGCGGCCGCGCGGCCGGCGACGCGCACGACGTCGGCCTGACGGCGGCCATCTTCGCCGGCAACGACCCGACCGGCACCTTGCTGACCTGGCGCGGCTGGAGCATCAGCGACCGCATCACCGGCATCAGCGAGCCGCTCGAACTGCCCGACCTGCCGATTTACCGCCCGGACGGCAGGCTGCGGCGCCAGGCCCGGACCATTTATGTGTTCCGCGAATTCGACCAGCGCCTCGGCTACCAGCTCAGTGCCGACTATGCCTATGCGGGCTGGCTCGAACTGAGCGCGATGACCTACGATAACCGCGCCGAACCGCTGATCGTGTTCAGCGGCCAGTACGGCTGGCGCACCCGCTTCCAGCACGCCAGCGCGCGGCTCAGGCTGCGGGGATGGGAGCTGATGGGCCAGGCGATGACCGGGCTGACCTTCATGGGCATGCGCGCCGCCGGGGTCGATTTCCGTTCGTGGTACGTGCTGGCCAGCCATGCGGCCGGGCCCGGCAAGCTGACGCTGCGCTACGACCGCTTCAAGCTCGATGAAAAGGACAGGATCCCGGCCGACCCGAACCAGGAGCGCGGCGACGGCCTGGCGCTGGCGTATGCGCTGCCCCTGTCGGCGCAATGGACCCTGGTGGCGGAGGCGCTGGCGGTGCGCAGTGAACGGCCGGCGCGGCTGCTGTTCGATGAAGCGGCCCGGCAGGATGAACGCAGCCTGACGGCCTCCTTGCGCTGGCGCTTCTAGCCAGGCTGGCGTGGACGAACTCAGGCGGTCAGCGCGATGCCGATGATGCCGATGACGATCAGTGTCGTCCGAATATACCCGCTGTATTCCATTGCCTTAGCCATTTCTTCACCCATCCGCACAAGAAAACCGACAGCATAGAGTGGTCGGCGCGGCGCAATTGTCGTTGAATTGTCCAGTGTTTGTCGCACAGATGTTAATTCCTCAAGTCGGCGACGGGTTCACGGCCGAACTTGTCGGCCAGCAAGTAGTCGACCAGGCGCTTCGCGCAGTCGGCCGGCGCCAGCAATTCCCCGTTCGCGTGCATCTGCAGGAACCGCTGCCGCTTCGGGAAACGGTCCTCCGGCGTGGCGCGGATCTGCGCCTGCATCGCGGTGTCGATGACGCCGGGCGCCAGGCTGCACACCAGCAAGCCCGGCACCGCATCGAGCATCGCCGCCCGCGCATGGTGGTCGAGCGCGGCCTTGGTCGCGCAATAGACGCTCCAGCCCGGATACGCCTTGCTGCCCGCCCCGCTCGACACATGCAGGATGCGGCGCTGGCGCACGCCCCCGGCGGCGGCCACGGCGGCCGACAGCACCAGCGGCGCGGCGACATTCAGGGTAACGGCCTGGGCCACGGCGAGCGTATCCTGCAGCGGCAGCGAACCGACCGGCTGCACGGTGCCGGCGTTGTTGACGAGCAGCGCCGTGCCGGCATTGGCGCAGTAGCGATCCAGCTCGCCGCCGGCCAGCCAGGCGGCCAGCGCGTCATTGCCGGACAGGTCGATCGACACCTGGTGCAGCAGGGCCGGGAAGCGCTGCGCCAGCGTGGTCGAGGTGCCGCGCGACAAGCCCAGCACGGCAATGCCGCGCGACATCAGTTCGCAGGCAATGGCTGCGCCAAGGCCCTGGGTATGGCCCGTTACGATGGCTTTCAAATCAGGCCGCGAGCTTTGCGAGCGTGCCGATGTCGTCGGACGACATCATGCGGTCGATATCGACCAGGATCAGCATGCGCTCCTCGACGGCGCCGATGCCGAGCAGGTAGCGCGCATCGACGGCGCCGCCCAGGTCAGGCGCCGGCTTGATCTGCTCGGGCGCGAGCGTGGTCACGTCGGACACGCTGTCGACAACCATGCCCATCACGGTGGCGCCGATGGTGAGAATGACGACCACGGTGAACTGGTCGTACGTCGGGTTCGCCGCGCCCAGCTTCATGCGCATGTCCACGATCGGCACGATGACGCCGCGCAGGTTGACCACGCCCTTGATGTAGTCGGGCGCGTTGGCGATGCGGGTCACGGCGTCGTAGCCGCGCAATTCCTGCACCCTCTGGATATCGACGCCGTATTCTTCGGCGCCGATGGTGAAGGCGAGGTATTCGAGCGCAAGGGCGCCGCTGCTGCTGATGGGAGACATGTTCGTCCTATAGGTTCTGGCTGGCACATGATAACCGATGGATTGCTGCAAAGCAACAATATCCCGCCTGCGGCCTCCTTGAAAATACCGCATACTCCGATCTCCTCTCGCCCGACCGACACCGCGCATGAACGTCAAACGTCTTGCCCTCCTTCTTTCCGGCCTGATGGCCCTGCCCGCCAGCGCCCGGCAAGCGGACGTCCCGCCGCTGTGGGAACTCGGCGCCGTCGCCTTCGGCGTAGCGCAGCAAGCCTATCCGGGCGCCGGCGAGCGGGTCAACCGCGGCCTGGCCCTGCCCTACTTCATTTACCGCGGCAAGACTTTCCGGGTCGACCGCGACGGCGCCGACATCCGCGCGATCAAGACCTCGAACTTCGAATTCGATATCGGCGTCGCCGCCGCCTTCGGTTCGTCGGACGATGTGGCAGTCCGGCGCGGCATGCCGGAGCTCGGCACCATGGTCGAGTTCGGGCCGCGCATGAAGTGGAACCTGGGCCGCGGCGCCGGCGGCTCGCGCTGGCGCTTCGAGCTGCCGGCGCGCGTGGTGCTCGATACCGAGGATGGCTTTCGCAAGAAAGGCGTGTCGGTCGAGCCGGAGCTGTACTGGGAGCGGCGCGGACGCGATGGCTGGGGCTCGCATGCGAGCGTCGGCGCGCTGCTGGGCGACCGCCAGCTGAACGATACCTTCTATGGCGTGGCGCCGGTGTATGCGCGGGTCGACCGGCCGGCTTACGTGGCCGGGCGCGGCTTGATCGCGCTGCGGCTGTCGGGCGGCGTGTCGAAGCTGGTGACGCCGGACTGGCGGCTGTTCGGCTTCGTGCGGGTCGATGACGTGCGCGCCGGGAAGAACAGGGACAGTCCGCTGGTGCTCAGGAACACCGGGGCGTCGGTCGGGTTTGGCGTGGCATATACGTGGTTGCGGTCGGCGGCGCGGGCGAATGAGTGACCGAGCCTCTGGTATCATTGATCAGGCCATTTTCCACTAAACGCCATGTGCATCAATTTTCGTCCGCCGACGCCCGAACTGCTCAATACCGTGCTCGGTATCCTGGTCGACATCTACAAGGACTGGGACTGGCCGGGCGAGACCTGGAAGGATTATCCGGCGCCCATCCTGCGCGCCGGCCCGGACGGCGGGCGCGAGGCGCTGCTGGCCACCTACGGCATGGTGCCGCGCAAGTGCATTCCGCCCGGCGTCAAGGTGTTCGATACGATGAACGCGCGCGCCGAAAGCCTTGGCGAGAAGCGCTCGTACTCCGGCGCCTGGCGCAAGGCCCAGCTGTGCGCGGTGCCGATGACCTGCTTCTACGAACCCGGCTACGAAAGCGGCAAGGCCGAGCGCTTCGGCATCGGCATGCACGACGACTCGCTGTTCAACGTGGCCGGCCTGTGGCGCGAATGGGCGATGCCGGATGGCGGCGTGGCCGCCTCCTTCACCCAGATCACCATCAACGCCGACGAGCATCCGCTGATGAAGCGCTTCCACAAGCCGGGCGACGAAAAGCGTTCGCTGGTCGTGATCCCGGATGGGGAGCTGGACGACTGGCTCCATTGCCGCGACCCGGAACTGGCGCGCAGCTTCCTGCGCCCCTTCCCGGCCGAGGCGATGAAGGCCTGGCTGGCGCCGGCCCCGCCGCGCGCAAAGAAAAAAGAAGACGACAAGAAAGCCGGCACGCCCGTCGATGAGCCCGCGCCCGGCCGGCAGCGAAGCCTGCTCCTTTAAGCGCCGCTGCCCGCCATCAGCGCGTCGTAGCGGCGCTGCATCTCCTCGGGCTCCAGCTGCTCGATGCTGTGGCCGATGTTCCAGCGGTGGCCGAACGGGTCGCGCACGACGCCGCCGCGTTCCCCGTAGAACTCGTCCTGCGGCGCACGCTCGAGCGAGGCGCCCGCATCCAGGCAGCGCTGGATGACGGCGTCGGCATTGTCGACGTGCAGGTGGATTGTCACCGGGGTGCCGCCGTAGGCTTTCGGCCCGCGGATCTCGCATTCCGGGTACTCGTCGGACAGCATCAGGGTGGCGCCGCCGAAGTCGAGCTCCGCATGCCCGATCCGCCCGCCCGGTTCGGTCAGGCGGAATTTTTCGGTGGCGCCGAAGGCGGCCTTGTAGAACTCGATCGCTTTATTGGCGTCGTTGACGCAGAGGTAGGCAAACAATTCGTGGATCATGAGGTTCTCCGATGGCTGAATGAGGCTTGAGCATAGGACGGCTTTGCGCCGCCGTCTTGAACAAATTTGACCTCAGGCGATCCGCACGTGGTTGGCGGCGTCCGGCGCCAGCTGGCGGTACTGCTGCGGCGTGACCCCGGCAAATTCGCGGAACTCGCGGTTCATGTGGGCCTGGTCGCTGTAGCCGGCGTCGAGCGCCAGTTCGCCCAGCGCCTTGCCGGGCGCGGCGCGCAGCGCGGCCAGCAGCGCCTGGAAGCGCATCAGGCGCGCGTAGCGCTTCGGGCTGCAGCCGGTCGCTTGCCGGAACAGTTCGATGAAGCCGCGGTGGCTGTAGCTGCTGCCCTTGACCAGGTCTTCCACGCGCCAGTCGTAGCGCGCCCCTTTCATCACCTGCGCCACGGCCGGGTGCATGCCGTGCACGCGCGGCAGGCGCGCGGCCAGCAGGGTTTCGAGGATCGCCAGCTGCGCCTGGGGGCCGGCGGCGCTGGCCAGCTGGTCGAACACGCTGGCGGCCTGGCCGGCGCCCCACAGTTCGGACAGCGGCGTGTGGCGGCCCGCCAGTTCCGCCGCGCTGACGCCGAACAGCGCCTGCGCGGCGCCCGGCAGCAGCTGCACGCCGACCGCCAGCACCGGCGCCGCCACTTCCTTCGCATAATAGGTGGTGCGCAGGCCGCCGACGACAGGGTCGCGGATGAGGTCCCCGCCTTCGCTGCCGCCCTTGCCAAAGATGCGCAAGGGCGGGCCGTCGAGGCGGAACACGAGGTGCATCTGTCCGGTCGGCAGCACATGCTCGCGCGCGCCGCCCGGCACGGCGGCCGAGCGCGATACCCACAGCTGGCTGACGAATGGCTTGAGAGGGGCGGAAGGCGCGATTGCATGCATGGTAGGCGCAGCATACACCTACCGGAAAATCCGCGGCAAAAGATGCCCGCCGGGCGCTCAGTTGCGCTTGCGTGCGTTGTCGATAAAGCTGCCCACGACGCCCGAACCGATCAGCTTGAGCAACACGGCGGCATCGACCGGCTTGACGAAATACTGGCCGAAGCCGGCGCCGATGGCCAGCGTGCGATTGTCGATGTCGCCATAGCCGGAGATGGCGATGGCGAACGGGATCGGGTGCACCGGATTGGCGCGCAGGCGGGTAAGCAACTCGAAGCCGTCGATACCGGGCAGTCCGATGTCGCACAGCAATATGTCGTACGGGTGGGCCAGCGCCAGCGCCAGGCCAGCCAGCCCGTCGAAGGCGGCCGTCACCACATGCCCCTCTTCCGTCAGCAGCTGGCGCAAGGTCTCGTTGGCGTCGCGGTTGTCTTCCACCAGCAGGACCCGGCGCACGCCGGCATACTCCGGCAAGGGATCGCTGGATGCGGCCGCGGATTCCTGCGGCGGCAGGTACAAAGGCAGGGTCACGACAAACCGGCTGCCCTTGCCCAGGCCATCGCTGTAGGCCGCCACCGAGCCGCCGTGCTGGTGGACGACATTGCGTACGATGTGCAAGCCGACGCCCAGGCCGCCTTCGGTGCGCGCCAGCGAGCGCGGCCCCTGGGTGAACAGGCCGAATACATGCGGCAGCACGTCGACGCTCATGCCGGCGCCGTTGTCGGACACGGTCACGATGACGCGGCCCGCGTCGACGTCGGCGCTCACGCCGATCACGCCGCCGTCCTGGGTGTATTTGGACGCATTGGCCAGCAGGTTGGCGAATACCTGCTCCAGGCGCACCGTGTCGCCTTCGACCAGCACAGGCACCGGCAGCGCAACCCGGAGCGCCTGGTGGCGCTCGTGCAGCTTGGGACCGATCGCCTCCATCGTACGGCGCAGCAGCGCGTCGAGCGAGAGCGGGCGGCGCAGCATGGCGACCGCGCCGCTGCCGACATGCGAGGCGTCGAGCAGGTCGTCGAGCAGGCCGGTCAGGTGGTTGACCTGCCGTTCGATGATGTCCTGCAGGTTTTGCAGCTGGGGCGACAGCGCCGGTTCGCGCGCCAGCAGCGCGCTGGCCATGCGGATCGGCGCGAGGGGATTGCGCAGCTCATGGGCCAGCATTGCGAGAAATTCGCTCTGGCGGCGCGCGCCGGCATCGGCCTCCTCGCGCAGTTGCTGGGCCTTGAGCGTGGCCAGCAGCAGGTTCTCGTTCGCTTCGCGCAGCTGTTCGACCAGATGGCCGCGCTCTTCATGCTGGCGGGCAGAATCACGCAGGCCGGCGTTCTCTTCGTTCAGCACCGCCAGGCGGACGCGCAGCTCCGCCTGGGTCCGTTCGGCGGCATTCTCGGTGCTGTTATCGAAGTTGTCCATACTGGGGCGCGCTAGGCGTCCGCCCCGGGCCCGGTTGGACGTCCGGACAGCAGGCCGTCATAGCGCATCGACTGCGCCTCGATGTGAATGCCGCTGTCGTTGATGTCGTAGCGCCGCAGGTCGGTGCTGTGGGCGCTGCCGCGCACCTTGACCACCGAGATGACCTTGGCCAGCTGACCTTCGATCTCAACATAGCGCATGGCGATGATGGCGTCGACCAGGTAGGCCGTATCGGCGCGCGAGAAGCGCAGTTCGTCGTAGTGGTCTTCCATGCCCATCGTCACCACCACCGTCACGCCAAGGCGCGCCAGGCCGGCCAGGACGCGAAATACCGACTCGCGGAAGTCCTCGCGGAACTGGGGCGCCAGGTACAAGCTCACTTCGGACAGCGAATCGATGACCACCCGGCTGGCGCCGGTGCGCCTGATCGTCGTTTCCAGCTCGTCCAGGATCTCTTCGACCGACTGGTCGAGCAGGTGGGTTTCGACCATCGCCACCGAGCCGTCCGCAATCAGGTCGGCCAGCTGGCGATTGCGCAGCCGGGCCGGCCCTTTTTCGAAACTGGCCACCACGCCGCGCTCGCCGCGGCGCGCGCCCTCGGCCAGGAAGGCCGTGCCGAGGATCGTCTTGCCCGATCCGGACGGCCCGACCACCATCAGCGCATGCCCCTGGGGCAGGCCGCCGCACAGCATCGCGTCGAGCGGCTCGTTGCCCATTCCCACGCGCGGGTCCGATTCGGCGGCCGATGCCGCGGCCGGCGCCTCGCCCAGGCGCCGCGGCAGCACGCGCGGGAAGATCTGCAAGCCGTCCTCGCCGATGCGGAAGGTATGGGCGCCCGGCAGGTGGGCCTGGCCGCGCATCTTGACGATGCGGATCTTGCGCACGGTCGAATTGCCGACCGCGTCATTCGTGAGCGAGAACATGCCATCGGCGACCGTCATGATCGGATTGGCTTCGGCTTCGGGGTTGGCGTACTCGCCGATCAGGAAGGTCGTGGCTTGCCAGCTGGTCATGCGCACGCCCAGTTCCTGGATGAAGTGCTGCAGCTCAGCCACTCCTTCGTTGCCGCTGCGCGCGGTCTGCACCACCGAACGGAAAGAATCGACGAACACCAGTCCGGGCGAAAATGCGGCCACTTCGCTGGCGATACGCTGCAGCACGCCGCTGAAGTCGCCCGTGCGCAGGTCTTCGGCCAGGTTCACGTAGCGGATGAAACTGTCGACCTTGTCGATATCGAAAAAGCTGAACTGCTGCTGGTAGCGCAGCATCTTGAGGGGCGGCTCGCCCAGCACGGTGAAGAACAGCGCCTTCTTGCTGTCGCTGGCCAGGCTGAACATGATCTGGTGCGCCAGCGTGGTCTTGCCGCTGCCGGGCGCGCCGGCGATGACGTTGAACGAGTATTCGCCCAGCCCCCCTCCGAGCAATACATCGAGGCCAGGCACGCCGCTCGCCTGCAGGCCAAGTTTCACTTTATGATTCATTACGATTTCCTTCGGACCGCGCGGCCCAGGCTGTATTCAGGAGGCGGGCGGTCAATCCTTCGCCGATCAAGCCGGACAGCAGCTTGGTGAATGTATCGAGTACGGCGGCGTTGACGGCGCACGCCCGCGCCGGGTCCAGCACGGCCAGGCCTTCGCGCAGCTGGGCCACCAGCGAGTCGATCGATCGCAGGCTGGCGCTGCTGCGCACCAGGGCTTCCGGGGCGCCGGCGACGGCCAGCGCGCGTGCATAGAGCGCACAGAATCCCGCCTCGCCGATCAGCGAACTCAGATGCGCCGCCAGCTGTTCCCAAGCCAGCATGCCTTCGGCCAGCGCCTGTTCGGGAGCTCCCCCGCCGCGCTGCAACACATCGCTGACCACGCGCTGTCGCTCCATTTTTTCTTCTTCCATGCGTTTCCAACTCTGTGTGAGAGGCAAGCTGCACCACTGGGCCCTGCGACAGTATGGGGCCATATCCACGGAACGCCAACTAAAGTTCCGGATCGAGCCCCAACCATCGTTCGCCCTGCCTTGTTTTCATGCCGCGCATGAGCACATCGAGCTGGTCGAGCTTGACCGGCGTCGACAGATAGTGGTCGAAACCGGCGCGCATGGCGCGCCCCATTTCCTCATCGCCTTCCCTGCCGGCCACCGCCACCAGCAGCATGTCGCGGCCCCAGGATTGGATACGCAGCGCGCGCGCCAGCCGGAAGCCGTCGATGCCGGCCAGGCCGAGATCGAGGATGGCCACCTCGGGCCGCTCGAAGCGGGCCGCCTCGATCGCTGCTACGGCGTCGGCCGCGCAGGTCACCCGGTGTCCGTCGAGGGTCAGGCAACGCGCCAGCATGCCGTCCAGGTCCGTGTTGTCGTCGACCAGCAGGATGCGCCGCCCCTGGCCGGCGGCCGGCACGCCATCGATGCGCGGCCCTGGGCCGCCGGCGCGGGTCAGGCGCGGCAGCCGGATCGTGAATACCGAACCCTGCCCCAGGCCATGGCTGTGGACCGACATGCTGCCGTCATGCAGGTCGACCAGGCTCCTGGCCAGCGCCAGGCCGATGCCGAGCCCGCCCTGCGCGCGCGCCAGCGCTCCGTGCTCCTGGACAAACATGTCGAAGATGCGTTCCTGCGCCGCGGGCGTCAGGCCGATGCCGTCGTCCTCCACGGTGATGAGCAGGTGCTCGCCGTCGCGCCGGGTGTCGATCCGGATGCGGCCCCTGGGGTCGGAATATTTGGCGGCGTTGTTGATCACATTGGTCAGCACCTGGGCCAGGCGCATCGGATCGCCGTTCAGCGCGACTGCGCCGTCGTGATGGGTCACGGTCAGGCGGTGCTGCTTGGCCTCGACCTGCGGCGCCGCCGTTTCCATCGCCATCGCGACCAGGCGGTCGGACAGCAAGGGTTCCTTCACCAGCAGCACCTGGCCGTTGGCAATGCGGGCAATGTCGAGCAGGCTGTCGAGCATGCGCGTCATGTGCTCGACCTGGCGCATGATGATCGGCGCCGTGATGGCGATGACGTCGGGCGAGAGCAGCGGCGCCTGCAGCAGGCGCGCCGCCATCCGGATCGGCGCCAGCGGATTGCGCAGCTCGTGCGCCAGGGTGGCGATGAACTGGTCCTTGCGGCTGGCGGCATCGACCATGGCCTGGCGCACATTGTGCTCTTCGGTGACGACGTGGCCCTGCACGAAGATGCCGGCCGCGGCGCCGCCCTGCGGATGGAAGATCGGCTGGTAGACGAAATCGATGAAGCTGACGGTCGGTTTGCTGGCGCCCCCCATTTTCAGTTCGAAGCGGTGGTCCTTGCCGATGTAGGGCTCGCCGGTGCGGTAGACCTCGTCGAGCAGCGTGACGAAGCCCTGTTCGGCCGCCTCGGGCACGGCATCGGCCAGTTTCGCACCGAGCACGGGACGCTGGTCCAGAAAGTCCATGCAGGCATGGTTGACTATTTCGAATATATGCCCGGGGCCGCGCAGCACCGCCATGAAGCCCGGCGCCTTCTGGAACAGGAAGTGCAGGCGTTCCATTTCCATCGTTCCGTTTGTATCGTCCGCTCCGGGAGCGGCCAGGGTATCGCTGCCCGCACCCCACCAGCTGTCAATCGCCACATGCATATGCCGCTCCTCGCCCCGACCAGGTGCAGAGCCTTGCAGCCTGCGCAGCGAGGGTGCGGCGCGGGTGGCCGGTCCATCGCCCCCGCCAAAGTCGCCGCGGAAAAACGAAAGCCAGCCTGAGTATAGACTTATTCAACACGCGCACAATAAACATATTGACAACTGCACACAATTTCCTGTATGTAATGGACGAAGTAGCGGACGGCGGCCGGACATGAACGGTCGCCTTTTTCGTCCAAACAGCGAAAGCTGGGTGCTTTTGCAGCGGAAAGTACATACAATTACGCTTGATCCATACTCCGTAGGGACCTACCGATGGGCTTGCGTTGGCTGTGGCGAATCTGGTGCAGTGCCGCCCTGCTGGGCGGCGTGGCCTTGCCTGCCGCTGCGGCGGACGCGGCGCCTGTCCGGATCAACACCAGCGAACTGCCGCCCTACGTCAGCGCCTCGCCCGAGGCGCCGGGTGCGCTGCTCGAGATCGTCAATGAACTGCGGCGCCGCACCGGAATCGCGAGCACCGTGGAATTTTTCCCGTGGCAGCGCGCACTGCACCTGTCGGCCAACGCGCCGCGCACCGCGATTTTCCCCTTGACCCGCATGCCCGAGCGCGAGCACCAGTACCGCTGGCTGGCGCGCCTGTATCACGAGAATTTCGTGTTCATGGCGGCCAGGCATAGCCAGTTCGACGTCCAGCATCCGCTGCGCCACAAGAACCTGAAGATCGGCATCCTGCGCGGCTCCGCACTGGCCTACACGCTGAAGGAGCTTGGCTACCAGCATCTGGTCGAAGGCAAGTCGGTCGATGAATGTTTTCGCTTCCTGAAAAGCGGCATTGTCGATGCCGTGTTCGGCGACCGCGCCATCGTGCGCTCGACGCTGAAGGGGCACGGCGAGAGCGAATTCCTGATCAGCGAACCTTTGCGCACGCCCACCACCTGGCTGGGCGGCTCGCTCGACTTCACCGACGCCGAAATTGCCCTGTTCCAGAAGGCCATGCGCGAGATGGTGGCCGACGGCAGCTACGCGCAGATCCTCAAGAAATACGACCTGCCGCCGTCGCCCTGAGCGGGCGCCGGGCGCCGGCGCCCTACTTGCCCCTGGCGGCCTGCGCGACCAGCGCGTCGACCACCTGCAAGGTCGCGCCGACCACCTGGGTTCCTGCCAGGCCCTTGTTCGACTCGAACACCATGTTCGGCGTGGTCAGGTAGCGGCCGTCGACGATCAGCGTCGGGGTGCTCTGGACGCCGTAGTTCTCCATCGCCCGGGCCAGGCCCTTGAGGCGGGCGTTCATCGAAAACGAATTGTAGTGGGCGAGAAAGGTGTCCTTGCCGATACCGTTCTTGACCGCCCATTCGAGGTTGTCGGCATCGCTGCGCAGGCGGCGGTGCTCGACGTGCCAGGCCGCCAGCACCTTTTCGTGCATGTCCTTTTCCAGCTTCATCGAATCGAGCGCGAGGAACAGGCGCGACTCGGGATCGCCTTCCGGACCGTGCGGCATGTGGATGCGGCGAAACAGGATGCTGTCGCCGCGCTTCTTGACCCAGGCCGCCAGTTCCGGCTCGATGGCGTTGCATGCCGGGCAGTGGTACATGAAGAACTCGACCACCTCGACCTGCTTGCCGCTGGCCTGGGTCGGCTGCGGCGCGCGCAGCGGCTGGTATTCGGCGCCCTGCTTCGGGCTCTCTGGCGTCGCGAACGACACGCCCGACACCAGCGCGAGGGCAATCGCGGCAACTTTCAACAAACGCATGGTTCTCCTTTCCTGTTTAATCGGCATGACCCGGCCATCATATACAAGATTCAAAAAACCAGCGACCTGTGGGTCGCCACGCCCGCCAGGGCGGCGGATCGGCGCAGCCCGGGCCGGTGCCGGCATCCTTGTCATGTCCTGGGAGCCTGGCTTGCTGTGCCCGCACATGGCGCATGATACCCAGGAAGGTGTCGGTCCAGTACACGTCACGATTGGCCGCCAGGAAACTGAGCAGTTCATCGTGCGCCTCCTTCGACGTGGCCAGGTAGTCGCCGCCGATGCCGTGGAAAGTGAAGTTCACCATCGTGCCCTTCTCGCCTGCCGCCTTGACGATCGCGATCAGCTGCGCGCCGCTGAGGCCGACCGGCGCCAGCACCGGCACGGCGAGCGGATCGAGGCTGGCCATCGCGTCCACCACGCCGCCGTTGGCGCCCGCCTTGATCGCAACGAACTCCGGCGCGATGGCGGGCAGGTAGGGATGCCCGCCGGCCAGCAGGTCGCCGCACGGCGTGGTGTAAGTGCGTTCGCGCCGGCCGTCGATCGCGTGCAGCATCGTGTTGGCCAGCAGCACCTGGTCGCGCATCTGGGCGACGCTGGTGGTGTCGAGGTTGCGGTGGGCCTGGACGAAGGCGCGGCCCGACAGCGAGCCGGAACACTGGTGGAACAGGGTGTGGTTGCCCAACTCATGTCCGCTGGCCGCGGCGGCGCGCCAGGCCGGCATGCGCCTGGCCACCGCGGGGCTGGACAGCTGCAGGTAGAAGCTGCCCTTCAGGCCGAACTTGTCGAGGCTGGGAATGGCGTTGTCGAGCTGGGAATCGAGGGCGTCGTCGTAAGCGAGGCTGACGGCCGCCCTCGCCTTGTCCGGCCACTGGAACGGCGCCCCGGCCGCCCACAGCGGGCCGGCCACGAGCGCCAGCGCGGCGCCGAATGTCTTGAGCAAGGTCAGGCGAGCGGACATGCAGATCTTCCCGAGTTGGCGATCGGGGTAGTCTACATGAGCGCGGGACGCTTACTTGGCCGGCTTGTGCAGCGAACGGATCTGCTGGCGCTGGAACGTCGGCAGGTCGGCCTGGTCGATGGCGTAGACAAACAGCTTGTTCGGGTTGTCCGCGCCGTCGGGATGGCCGCTGTCGACGACGGTGCCGATGAAGTCGTTGTCGTTCGAGATGAACAGGGTGTGTTTATTGACCCCGTCGATCATCACGTCCGGTCCGAAGGCCAGTCCCTCCAGCTTGGCCGGAATATCCCTGACGGCGATGCCATGGGCGGTCAGCGAGGCGACCACGTCCAGGAACAAGGTCTTCGTCACGGCCTTCGCCGCCAGCGCGGCATCGCCAGTCACGCCGCTCACTTCGGCTGCATTGGCCAGGTCGATACGGAAGATCTTCTTGAACACCGCCTTCGAATCGTCGCCGAACCCTTTACCGTCGCGCTCGTCGAGCAGGAACTCATGGTCGTTGATCGCGACGATCTCGCTGATGGTCGCGTACTTCGGCTTGGCCGCCGTGCCGATATTGGTCAGGGGATAGGCATACTGCCTGATGGCGCCGGTTTCGATGTCGATCATGACGATGCGGGTGGTGCTGCCGTCGACACCCTTGTCCTGCGCGAGCGGGCTTTGCATGGCGCCGACCAGCGTCTTGCCGTCCGGCGTGATCGCCAGGCCTTCCATGCCCTTGTTGGCGACGCGGCCCATGCTGTTGTTCGCGATCTCGGCGTCGCCGCGCGGGCTCATGTAGTTGACGCCGAACTCCACCGGCAACTGGAACACGCGCTTGCGCTGGCCGGTCTGGCGCTGGAATTCGTAGACGAAGGGACCGTATTCGTCGGTGATGTACACTTGCTGGGCGTCGTTGGAGACGCGCACGCCTTCGGGGTCGAAGCGGCCGTTGGCGGCGTTATTCGACATCAGCGACACATCGAAGTTATCGGAGCGGCCGCTGAAATACCAACTGCTGCCCTTCTTGTTCAGCGCCGGTGCGCCATCGGCCGCGTACACCAGCGGCTGCTTGCTCATCAGCAGCGTGGTCGCGACCAGCGTCGGCGCCAGCATCAGCGGCAAGGCAGAACCGGCAGGACTGGCGAGCAGGCGCATTTCCAGCGTGTGGAAACGGGGAATGTAGGACGTGGTGTGGTCGACCGCCTCGTTGTAGCTGTTGGCGTTCGGGCCGCGATCCGGGACGGCGATGAAGGTGTTGCCGCCGGCATAGGCCAGGCCCGAACCGATGCCGCCGAACAAGTTGCCTGGAACGCCGCTTTCGAGCGGGCCGGCGGTGTCGGCGGACAGGTCGCGTGCGTTGCCGTTCAGGGTGCCGATGGCGGCCAGCTTGACATCGGCGTGCGCGGCGGTAAGGAACAGGCTTGCGATCAGTGCGGCAAGAATTTTCTTCGAGTTCAAGGCGGTCTCCTCCAGAGGGTGAGCTCGAAGGCTAACAGTCGCCTGTGACAGCATTATTACATCGGCAACTAATTCTCGAGCGCGGCTGGGAAAGCCAGCACATCCTCGAGCGCGATCACGCGGCCGCATCCTTGCGCCCTGGCCTGTGCCAGCGCCTTCTGCGCGCGCTGGATCATCGCGTCGGCCGCCTCGCCCGGGGCGTTGGCCGTCAGCCCGGCGGATATGGTGACCTTGTGGCCGGCGGTAAAGCGGCCCCAGTCGAAATCGGCGATGCGGGCGCCGAACCGGTCCATGGCCCGCATGCCCTGGGGCAGCGCGGTGGCGGGCAGGATGATGCCGAACTCGTCGCTTTCAACCCGGCCGCAGCGGTCAAGCGTGCGCAACAGCGTCTCGGCCTCGTGCGCGACCAGCTGGAACACGGTGTCGCCGGTGTCGTGGCCGTACTGTTGCCTGACCTGGTCGAACTGGTCGACGCCGATCACGGCAAAGCAGAAGGGCTGGCCGGTGCGGGACGAGCGCTGCAATTCCTCGGACAGCAGCTCGGTCAGGCTGCGCCGGTTCAACGCGCCGGTGAGCCGGTCGTGGCGCGTCAGCGACTCGGTCAGCTCGAACAGTTCCTTCTCCTTGGCGGCAAGCTGCGCACGCAAGGCGGCGCAATCGGGGCAAGCTTTGCAATCGGCATCCATCCAGCATCCTTGAAGCAGTCGTTATGACCGCCAAGCTTAACGCGAGGGAATGCGCCGATCAAGCTATATGTCGTTCCGCTTACCGATGAGCAACCTCGCTCCTCCGGGGCCTCCCCCGGGGAGCGATCAGCTGCCGACCAGTTTCAGCTGCACCGGTGCGGCTGGCGCTGCCGCCACCATGTTTGGCGGGAACAGGAAGCGGCGCACCATCAGCGCCGGCAGTTCCGCCGCCGGCAAGGGACGCGCCAGCAGGTAGCCCTGCACTTCGTTGCAGTCGAGTTCCTGCAGGATGCGCAGCTGCTCCGGCGTTTCGACGCCCTCGGCCACCACCCCCATCCCCAGCGCGTGGGCCATCGACACGATCGCCTGGAAGAACACCCTGCCCTCGCGCGAACGTCCCAGCTCAGCCGTGAACGCGCGGTCGACCTTGAGCACGTCCATCTTCAGCTTCTGCAGCTGCGACAGCGACGAATAGCCGGTGCCGAAATCGTCGACGTGCAATTTGATGCCGAGCGCGCGGATCGCCGCCAGTTCGGCCAGGATGTCACTCTGCTCGCCCAGCATCGCCGACTCGGTGATCTCCACTTCCAGCAGCGACGGCGACACCGCATGGCGCCGCAGGCAGTCGGCCAGCTGGCGGTGCACTTCGCCGCGCACGAACTGCTTCGGCGACACGTTGATCGACACCGGCACCAGTGCCAGCCCCTGCGCGCGCCAGGCCGCAATCTGGGCGCAGGCCTTATCCATCACCAGCGCGCCAAGCCGCACGATCAGGCCGCTCGATTCGGCCAGCGGGATGAACTCCAGCGGCGACACCATGCCGCGCTCCGGATGGATCCAGCGCAGCAGCGCCTCCATGCTGCACAGTTCACCGCTGCGGGCGTCGACCCGCGGCTGGTAGTACAGCTCGAACTGGTCGCGCTCGATCGCCTCGACCAGGCTGTGCTTGAACTGCACCCGCGCCTGCAAGGTCCGCGACAGCGACGGCTCGAAGAAGCGGTACTGGCCCTTGCCCTCGGTCTTGCCCGCATACATGGCGATGTCGCCCTGCTTGATCAGCGCCGCCGCGTCCGTGCCGTCGCGCGGGTAGATGCTGATGCCGATCGAGGTACCCACTTCCAGCAGCTCGTCGCCGATCAGGAATGGCGTGCCGAACGCGCTGACGATGCGCTCGGCGACGCGCTCGGCATGCTCGCGCGCGCACGCCGCCGCCAGCAGCACGATGAACTCGTCGCCGCCGAAGCGCACCACCTTGTCGCCCGGCCGCAGCTGCGAACAGAGGCGCTCGCCCGCCGCCTTCAGCAGCAGGTCGCCGGCCGCGTGGCCGTGCACGTCGTTGACATACTTGAATTCGTCGAGGTCGATGAACAGCAGCGCCAGTTCGCCGCCGCCGGCGCGCGCCTGCGCCAGCGCGCCGGGCAGCTCGCCCATCAGCCAGTGCCGGTTCGGCAGGCCGGTCAGCAGGTCTTCGTTCGCCAGCCGCTGCAGCTCTTCCACGTGCGCCTTGCGTTCGCTGATGTCGCGCAGCGTGACGGCAAGCCCGTTGCCGACCCGCACCAGGCGCCGGTGCGCCCACTGGATCTTGAGCCGGTGGTTGGCCGGCATCTCGCGTTCTTCTTCGTGGAAGCCATTCTGCATCGCCGCGCGGTAGGAGTCGACCAGCGATTCGCCGAAGATGCCGCCGTCGAGGGTCGACAGGCGGGTGCCGATCATGGCTCTGCGCGCCCGTCCGTAGAAATAGGCGCCGCGTTCATTGCAGTCGACGATCTCGAAATCCGCGATGTCGCCCGCCGCGCCGCGCAGCGGCAGCGCCATGTAGAAGCCGTCGTTCGCGTTCTCGGTCGCGGTGCGGTAGGCGATGCGCAGGTCTTCCTCGGCGCTCTGGCGCAGTGCGGCGCGGCGCGAGAACACGGCCGCCAGCACCGCCATCAGCGCCAGGCAAACGGTCGCCAGCAGGGCGTGGTTGCGGCTGTCGCTCCAATACAGCTCGGCGCCGGCCATCGCCTCGTCCTGCGACAGCGCCACCAGCGCGACCAGCGGGTATACCGGCGAGCGGCGCCATGCCAGCACGCGCGCCCTGCCGTCGGGGAAGGCGCCGGCCGCCAGCACGGCGCCCGACGGCGCGCTCCACAGGCTCGCATCGTGCGGGAACACGGAGGCTACCGGCCCGTCGGCCGCGGCGGCGCCCTGCTCGATCCGCAATCCGCTTTCGCCCCCCATGGTGGCGACCATGCCGTCGCGCCCGAGCGCGGACGGCATGTAGAACGAGGTGAAATAGCGCGCCGGCGCGGTGACCACGACCACGCCGCCGAATTCATCGTCGGCGGTTTCGAGCCTGCGCGTGAACAGCACGGCGGCATGCGCCGCATCGCGCGCCCCATTCGGCGTCCCGATCGTCAGCGAACTTGAATTGTTATTCCGGTGGAAGGCGAAGAAATCGGCGCCGGCATACGATTTGCCGATGTCGCCGGCGCGCGTGGAAGTGAGCACGACCCCGAGGCGGTCGACGATGCTGACCGCGAGGAAGGCACTGTCGAGGAACATGCCGGCGCGCGTCAGGTCCTGCAGATCGAGCCGGCCGTGCGACTGCTCCCAGCTTTGCCGCAGCTGCAGCGACACCTGGTCCATCTGGGCGACCGAGCGGGTCAGGTACTGCTCGTAGGCCTGGGCCGCGGCGTCGGCTTCCTTGAGCGCGCTGCGCAGCGCCTGTCCGCGCTCGGCGCCGGCGCTGCTGACCGCCATCCACCACACCAGGGCGATCAGCACCGCTGCAGCCAGTGGCCACAGCAGCATAAAGAGACGCGAGGGACGCGACGCGCCTTGAACCTGGAACAAAGACATAGTCAGCATTGCTTGGAAGTCGCCCGGCACCAGCGCAGGGCGATGCATGCATGCTAACAGGCAATTATTTCGACTTGATGACAGTTGCGGACGCCGTAGGAATTGCGGAGCGGCGAGTCGTCGTACAAAAACCAACGTCGTCCCTGCGGAGGCAGGGACCCATGCTGAGCAAATTCAGTATGGGTCCCTGCCTTCGCAGGGACGACGTTGATGAGTGCTTTGATTACTTCAGTGTCCCGGCTTCTGCCACGCTTGCCACTTTAATGCTGCCCATGCGTCTCGCTGTGGCCATGGCTGTAGGTCTGCACCGGCGCATTCGCCCCGGCCGCGCCTTCGAAGAAGAACGCCTTCCTCGCTTTCGGCGTGGCCCCCACTTCGTTCATCGTAGAGGTCTCGTACACCCGCCCGCCGATCATCACGTGCGTGATCCGGTCCGACTTGCGGATGTCGGCCACCACGTCGCCGTCGATGATCGCCAGGTCCGCCAGCTTGCCCGCTTCGAGCGATCCGATGTCCTTGTCCATGCCGAGATAGCGCGCGCCGTTGATGGTGGCCGAACGAATCGCCTCCAGCGGCGTCATGCCGCCCATCACCAGCGACCACATTTCCCAGTGCGCGCCCAGGCCCTCGCGCTGGCCATGCGCGCCGATGTTGACCGGCACCCCGGCGCGCTGCAGCGCCGTCGCCGTGCGCGCGACCTTGACGACGTTGAAGTCTTCCTCCGGCGCCGTGGGACGGCGCACGCTGCGCGGCTCGAGCACCGACTTCGGCACGTAGCGCGACAGGATCGGATGGCGCCACACGTCCGTGTGCGCGTACCAGTAATGCTCGCCATCGAGCCCGCCGTAGGCCACCACCAGCGTCGGCGTATAGCCCACTTTGGTCTGCGACCACAGCTGCCTGACATCGTCGTACGCGTTCTCGACCGGGATCGAATGCTCGACGCCGGTGTGGCCGTCGACCACCATCGTCATATTGTGCTGGAACAGGGAGCCGCCCTCGGGCACCACCATCATGCCGGTCTGGCGCGCCGCCTCCAGGATCTGCTGGCGCTGTTCGCGGCGCGGCTGGTTGTAGCTCTTGACGCTGATCGCGCCGCCCTCTTTCAGCCGCCGCAAATGCGTCAGGGCGTCGTCGAGCGAATTGACGGGCGCGCTGAAGTTGCCCTTGGCGCCGTACAGGATGGTGCCGGTCGAGTAGATGCGCGGGCCGACCACCTGGCCGGTGCGCTGCATTTCGCTGTGGGTGAAGATGGTGCCGGTGTCGTTCGACGGGTCGTGCACGGTCGTCACGCCGAACGCCAGGCCCGCGTAGTTGACCCAGCTTTGCTGCGGGATCATGCCGTCCTCGCCCATCGCCCCATGCCAGTGCGCGTCCACCAGGCCCGGGATGACGGTCTTGCCGGCGGCGTCGATGCGGGTGGCGCCGGCGGGCATGGCGATGTCCGCCGCCTTGCCGACCGCGGCGATCCGGTTGCTCTGGATGACGATGCGGCCGTTGTCGATGACTTCGTCGCCCTTCATCGTCACGATGCGCGCGCCGTCGATGACGACCGTCGCCGCCGGCGCCGCCGCCGTGGCGCGCAGCCCGATCTTCAGGCCCGGCGCCTTCATCAGCGCCTCGCGCCTTTCCTTTTCCTTTTTGGAGTCCGGGTCGGCCGGGGCGAAGGCGCCCTTCAGGTCGCGCGTGAACAGCCGGTCGCCCAGTGCGTAGTGCAGCGCGCTGCTGTCGCCCGACCAGTGCAGGTAGTCGCCGGCGTCGAGGTCCAGCTGGCGCACCGGCAGCGCTTCGGACTTCTCGCCGACGGTGATGGTGTTGCCCGACATCGGCAGCGGCGCCACCCAGGTATGGAAGCGTTCGCTGTATGCGAGCCAGTTCCCGTCCGGCGACAGCTTGAAGCCGGTGACGAATTCGCCCTTGGCGACGGTGTGCTCGGCGTACTTGTCGAGCCGGATGCGCACCAGCGAGGCCATGAAGTCGACCTCGTTGCTGCTCGACGTGCGCGTGACATACAGCTGCTTGCCGTCGTTGGCGAACTGCGGGTCGCGCCCGTCGTCGGTGATCAGCGCGGGCGCGCCCTTGCCGTCGCTCGGCACCTGGTACACGCCCTGCTCCAGCCCATGCCACGGCGTGGTCAGGTAGCTGCCCTTGCCCTTGACGTAGACGACGTCCTTGCCGTCCGGCGAGAACACCGGCTCCATGTACTTGCCCGGCGCTCGGGTCAGCGTGGTCTCCTTGCCGCTTTTCAGGTCGATGGTGCGGATCGAACCAAGCTGGTCGTCGTGCCAGGTGGCGTACACGATGCGCTGGCCGTCGCGCGAGAAGCTGGGGAAGTATTCGAAGTGCTCATTCTGGCGCGTAATGCGCTTCGGTTCGCCGTTCGGCAGGTCGCGCACGTACAGGTGGCCGAGCGCCGAATAGACGACCTTGTCCCCTTTCGGCGCCACGTTCACCCAGCGCAGCTGGCGCACCTCGAACGAGGCCGGCGCGACGGCTTGCTCGAAGCGCAGCGCCTGCCGCACTTCGCGCGTATCCTTCACATGGAACGGGATTTCCTTCGCCGACTTCGCGAACGGATCGACGCGCCAGATCTTGCCCTTGGCCCAGACCACCAGCTCGCGGCTGCCCGGCATCCAGCTGAAGGCAGGGTACACGCCGTGGATCGCCCAGGCTTCCTGCATGTCGCGCTCAAGCCCATCCCATACCGGCGTCTCCTTGCCGTTCTCGAGGTCCTTCAGGAACAGCGTGGACTGGTTGCGCACGCGCCGCACGAAGGCGAGGTACTTCCCGTCAGGCGAAGGCGTGGGCCGCACCGCGCCGCCAGGGCCGCTCACGAAAGGCCGGGTCTTCTCGTCCTTCAGGTCGCGCCGCATGATCTGGTAGATCTGGCCGTTCGAGTCCTTGTTATAGGCAAAGCTGGTGCCGCCCGTGGTGTCCTGCGAAAAATACAGGTAGCGGCCGTCCGGCGAGAACGCCGGTTCGCCCAGGTCCTTCTGCCAGTTCGGTTTTTCGTTGAGCTGCACGCCGCCGCCCTGCGCATGGAACATCCAGATCTCGCCCGAGCCGAGCGAACGGGTGCCGGTGAAGTGCTTGCGCGCGGCGATGAACTTGCCGTTCGGGTGCCAGGTGGGGTTGTTCAGCAGGCGGAATTTCTCCTTGCTGATCTCGTGCGCGCCGCTGCCGTCGATATTCATGACCCATACATTGTCGCCGCCGGCCGCATCGGACATGTACGCGAGCTGCTTGCCGTCCGGCGAAAAGCGCGCCTGCATTTCCCAGGCCACCGAGTGGGTCAGCGCCTTCGCCTCGCCGCCGCCGATCGGCAGCAGGTACAGGTCGCCCAGCAGGTCGAACACGATCTGCTTGCCGTCCGGGCTGACGTCGACGCTCATCCAGGTGCCGCTCGTGGTATCGATACTGACGCTGGCGGCCACGCCGGGAGGCTTGTTGACATCCCACTTCTTACCGTCGGCGGCGGCGTCGGCGGCGTTCTGGCCGGTGGCGCCGGACGATGCCAGCAGGGCTGCCAGGGCGGCAGCGCGGAAAACGAACATAGGACTCCCCATTTATTATCGCGGCAGGCGCCGCTCGTTGGCCGTGAATTGTACCCCGGGGCGTTCGCAATCTGATCTGGAACTGGGGCCGCGCGACCGAATTTCAGGGCGCGAAAATCGCCCCCCGGCCATACAAAGTGCAAGCCGCATCAATACACGCTTCGTGCGAAAATGGTCCCGCATTCACCCTCGACCAAGGATTCCATTGAAGCCTGCGCGCATCGCCGCCCTGGCGCTGGCCTGCTGCTGGCCGGCGGCCGCCGCATCCGCCGCCGAACGCATCGCCTGGCTATGGGACGAGGCGCGCCAGCCGGCATGGTCGGCGCCCGAGGCGGCGGTGCTGCACCGGCATATCCTGCTGTCCGGCAGCCGGGTGCTGACCCGCCCGCGCATGCGCCGCCCGCTGCTGCTGCCCGGCACCCGCGTCACGCCGGTGGTCCATGTCGAGGTGAGCGTCGTCCATCCTCCGCGCGACGTGGCGGCCGGCCGCGCCGCCATCCTGCGCGCGATGGCCCAGGCGGGAGCGGCCAGCAGCTCCGGCTGGGTGCAGCTGGACATGGAAGCCCGCCCTTCGCACCGGGTTTTCTACAAGGCGCTGGTGGGCGATGTGCGCAGCGCGCTGCCGCCTGGCCTGAAGCTGAGCGTGACCGCGCTGGCATGGTGGTGCCGCTCGCCCGACTGGCTCGACGGCCTGGCCGCCGACGAAGTCGTGCCGATGTTCTTCCGCATGGGCAGGGACAATGCCAGCCTGCGCGAGATCGTGGCCGCCGCGCCCGGCGCGCTGCACCGGCGCTGCCGCGACGGCAGCGCCGGTTTCTCGCCGCAGGAACCGTTCCCGCCCCAGGTGTCCGAACGCTACCAGCGCAGCTACTGGTTCGATTATCATGGATGGAAGGCCACATCCCTTCCTCCCGCCACAGGAACGCCCCTATGATCCGCAGCCTGCTCGCCATCGCCGCCACGTTCGCCGCAACCCAGGCCGCCGCCAGCGGCTACTATGCGCCGCCCAATTTCGCCAACAGCTACCGCACCGACATGGACCTGGCGCGCTACCAGGCCGGGGAACTTGGCATCGTGCGCCCCAGCTACGACCGGGTCTACCTGTACGCCGCCTGGCGCGCCATCGCACTCGGGCCGCAGGGCCTGAAGAACGCGCCGAACATGGAGAACGGGCTCGAAGCGGCCATCGGCACCACCTATGGCGGCTGGAGCGATGTCGAAGGCGACGCCGCGGTGCTGGAAAAATGGCAGGCCGCCGTCGACCAGGCGCTCGGCGCCAAGCCCTCGGCCCACCCGCCCCTGCCCTACCTGAGCTGCCCGCTGGCCAGCTACCGCTTCGCCACCGACACGCTGGCCGCGCTCGCCCAGCGCGCCGATGCGACGCCGGCGCGCCTGCAGGCCTGGGTGCAGGCGCAGCGCAAGGTATTCCAGGTGTGCGGGGACGATCCGGACGCGCCGGGCAAGATCCGGGCGGTCGCGATGCCCCCCGAGCTGCCCGCCTCCGAGCCCCTGCACTGGCGCCAGGTGCAGCAGTACCAGCTGGCGGCGGCCGCCTTCCACGGCGGCCAGTACGCAGCCAGCGCGGATCGCTTCGGCAGGATCGGAGCGACCAAGGGCCATCCGATGCGCGACTGGGGCGCCTACCTGCAGCTGCGCTCCCTGGCGCGCGCCGGCGGGCCGGAACCGCAGGCCGCCGTGCAGGCCATCGCCGCCGCCGCCGACAGGATCCTGGCCGATCCCACGCTCGAGGCGCGCCACGAAGATGCGCGCGCGGTGGTGCGCATGGCCAAGGCGGCGATCATGCCGCAGCGGCGGCTGGCCGAACTGAGCGCCCACCTGGACAACCCGGCGGCCGATCCCTACGACGAAGACCAGCTCGGCGACTGGCGCACCATCGCCACCCGCCAGCCCGCGGCCAGCCTGCAGGCGCTGCGCAAGTCCGCCGGCTTCGTCGACTGGATTCAAACCCTGCGGGAATGCCAGGCCGAACCCGCGCCTGACAAATGCGTGCCGCAGCGCGCGCATGCCGAGGCGCGCTGGCGCAAGGCGATCGAGGCGCGCGACGTGCCCCAGGCCCGCCTGTGGCTGGCGGCGGCGGCCATGATGGCCGAGACCCTGGCGCCGGAACTGGAGAAAGCGGCGCTGCTGGTGGCGCCCACGGCGCCGGAGTACCTGACCGTGCGCCACGCGCTGCTGCGCCATTACCGCCTGTCGCGCCAGCCGGCGAAGGGGCGCACTTTCGGCGACGCCCTGCTGGCCAGCGCGGAGCTGCGCGCCAGCGGATCGGCCAGCGCGAAAAACCTGGTGCTGCAGGAGCGCTTCGCCATGGCCGCGACGCTCGATGAAGCGGCCGGCTTCCTGGTGCGCACCGAGATCATGCGCCAGGACTACGACACCGGCGAAGGCGCGGACGCCTTCAAGCCGCGCCCGGCCGAGGACGGCGTGCACTGGCTCAATGCCGAGCTGAGCGTGGCCAGCCTGACCGCGCTGTCCCAGGACAAGCGCCTGCCGCCAGCCCTGCGCGCGCGGATCGGCGTGGCCGCCTGGATGCGCGCCGACCTGCTCGGCGACGCGCCCGCCGCGCTCAAGGCCGCCGCCGCGGTGGCGCCGGCGGCGCCGGCACTGGCGCCGGTCATGAACAAATACATCAAGCTGGCGCCGCGCGCACGGCGCGCCTGGATGATCGAGAGTGCGATGCGTTTCAACCTGTCGCCGACGATCGGGCATGGCGGCTTCCACGAGCTCAATGAAGTCGAGAAAGAGGAGACCGTGGCCGGCATGTGGTGCAAGATCCCGGCCGATCCGGACACCTGGTATCCGGAAGGCGCGCCGCTGCCGGCCACGCCGGCGCTGCCAGGCGCCGGGGCGCCGGACGAAATCGCCGCGCTGGCGAAGATGAAGACGGCCACCGGCTTCGTCGGCGAGCATGTCCTGGCGCGCGCGGCCGCCACGCCGAAGGATCCGGCGCTGCCCTGGCTGCTGCATGTGGTGGTCAGGTCCACCCGCGGCGGCTGCCTCGACGCCGACGCGAAGGAACTCTCGCGCAAGGCCTTCCGCCTGCTGCACCAGCGCTATGGCAAGAGCGAATGGGCGGGCAAGACACCGTATCATTATTGAGTCACATCCGAAATCGCAAAGTTAGAAGGCCCCCTCACTCACCAGCGTCATCCCTGCGGAGGCAGGGATCCATAGCACCTCAGCTCAGAGATACGGCGTCACTTCGCCGCTGTGGCATGGATCCCTGCCTTCGCAGGGATGACGTTGGAGGTGGCAGCTCTTTTCGAACCTGACAAATCCTACTGAGTCCTCATTACAAAAAAAAAGCGGGGTGCTGCCGAGGGCAGTCCCGCCTTCAAAGGAGACTACTTAAAACTCGTTAGAACTTCACGTCGAGCTTGACGCTGAAGAAGCGGAACACATCGCGCGGCGGCACCCAGCTGCTGACGGTCAGCGCCGGCGAGGTCGAGGTCGGGCCGGTGCGGTACTGCGGGCCGCTGGCGTTCGCGTTCGGGATGTAGAACTTGTCGAACAGGTTGTTGATCCGGAAGCTCAGCTTGTAGCGGTCCTGGTTGTCGCGGATGCCGAAGCCCAGGTCCGAGATCGCATAGCCGGTGTTCACCGAACGCGGGTCGTTGTTGATGTTGGTGTTGTAGTCGCTCTGGTAGCGGATGTTGCCGTTGACGAAACCACCGAAGGACATGCCGGAGATCTTGAAGTCGTAATTGCTGCCGATGTTGACCTTGATCTTCGGCGTGCCCGGGAAGATGCCGCCGGAAAGGTTCTGGATGCCGGTGGTCGAACCGGTGGCGATCGGGAAGCAGGCCGGGTTCTGGCCGGCCAGCGAGCCGTTGGCCGCCAGCCGGGTGCCGTTGACGGCCACGTTGGTGGCGTCGGTGTAGCACGGGCCGTTCTTCCAGTCTTCGATCGTCGGCAGCGTGTAGGCCAGCGCCGTGTTGATCGACCAGCCTGGCATCACCAGCATGTTGGCGTCGAGCTCGAAGCCGTGGGTGCGGATCTTCGGGATCGAATTCAACTGGGTGTAGATGGTCGGATCGTTCGGCAGCACGAAGGACACGTTCTGCTGGTAGCCCTTGAACTCGGTGTCGTAGAAGGTGGCGGCGATCGACATCTTGCCGCCGAACAGATTGGCCTTGCCGCCCAGTTCCACGGTGCGGCTGGTCTCCGGTTCGACCGGGGCCGACGACGAGGCTTTCAGGCCGCTGGTCACATCGTAGGCCTTGCCCTTGTGGCCGGTGGCGGTCATCACGTAGGCCATGAACTGCGGCGTGAACTGCTTCTGGATACTCAGCTTGCCGGTGGTCGAGTTGTCCTTGTTGCCCTGGCTCGAAAACTGGTCGATGCCGGCCGGCCCCGGCTTGAAAGTCGAGCGGTCCAGCTGGTCGGTGAAGAAGTTGCGGATGTAGTTGTAGCCCGATTCTTCCTGGTTGCGGCGCAGGCCGGCCACCAGCGTGTAGGTCGGTGCGAACTCCCAGGCGGCCTGGCCGAACAGCGCCTTGTTGATGTTGTAGATGTCGGTGTAGTAGTTGGTCGGGCTCGATGGCGAGTTGGCCGCGCACTTCGACGGCGCGACGCAGTAGCCGCGGATGAAGTGGCGTTCGATCGCGTTCTTCGCCCACCACAGGCCGGCCACATAGCGCACGTTGCCGGTATCGGGCGAGATCAGGCGGAATTCCTGGGTCTTCGACTTGATGTCGTAGGTGCCGAACTGGTTGTTGCCGACCGTGAGGACGGTGGAACCCGGCTTGGCGATGGTCGGCACGTCGACGAAGTCCTGGTCGCGGTAGTCGTTCGCCTCGTAATGCTCGGTCGACGAGATCGACATCAGCTGCATGTCGTTCGGGAAGGTGTACGAGAACTTCAGGCCGGTGCCCGCGGTCTTCGAGTTGATCCCGGTCGGGAAATCGCGCCGCACATTGCGGTTGCGCGAGTCGTGGACGTCGATGCCGGCCAGGGTCACGGATGCGGGCAGCAGCGCATTGCCGTTCAGGTAAGCAGTGGCGACGTCGCCCGGGGTCGACACCAGCGTGCCGGCGGCGGCCGAACCGGTATTGCGCACGAAGCCGTTGATGGCGGTGACGCCGCGCGAGTTCTTCTGCTCGTTATAATGGGGCAGGAAGTCGACCTCGAAGTCATTCGTCAGGCGCCAGTTCAACTTGGCCATGAAGGTCCGGCCTTCCGAGCCGTTGACGTCCTCGCCGGTGGTCAGGTTGTGGAAGTTACCCGGCATGCGGCTCTTGTTGCCCGCGATGCGGATGCCGAATTTTTCCGAGATGCGTCCGCCGGCCGACGCGCCCAGGCGCCATTCGTGGTCGTTGGTGTAGTAGGTGCTGCCGCGGTAGACCATCGGGCCGGAGATCGGCTTGGTGACCACGTTGATCGCGCCGGCCACGGCCGATTTGCCGAACAGCGTGCTTTGCGGGCCTTTCAGCACTTCGATGCGGGCCACGTCGGCCAGGTCGCGGAAGGCCTGGAACTGCACGGCGATGGGAATATCGTCGATGATGACCGAGACGTCCGATTCGACGCCGATGCCGATCGAAACGGTGCCGATGCCGCGCATGAACAGCGCGTTGTTGGCGGCCGTGGTGCCGGAGGCCTGGGTCAGCGACGGGGTCAGCGCGATGACGTCCTCGATCTCGCGGATATTGGTGCGCTGGATCTCGGCCTCGCTCAGCACCGAGATCGCCATTGGAACGCTTTCCAGTTTTTCCACGCGTTTATTCGCCGTAACCACGACAGTTTCCAGCTTGCCGGTGGTGTTGGGCGCTTCCTGTGCGACCGCCGTCACCGATACGCCGCACATGGCGACCGCCACGAACGCCGCGATCGGCTTGACCCTGGTATTCAATTGCTTGTATTTGTTATTCACTCTCGTCCCCTGATTGTAATAATAAAAAACATCTCCACCACTGCCTGATTTTTTGAGGGCTGCGTCCTGCCCCTTCTTCTTAAACTTCGTCTTTCGCCAGCTTTGCCTTGTAGCGGAGGAGCGCTTCAAGGAAGTAGTAGTCGCCGTAATTGAGCGGCACGTCGATCTCCTTGCCCGCCGGCTTGTGGCCGGTCGCATGCTTGAGGAGGAAGCCGCCGTTCGCATTCGGCGCCGCCAGGTACTCCGGCGACGACAGGCTGCGCAGCTGCTGTTCGGCGAAGCTGCTGTATTTCTTGCCCTGTTCGCGTTCGACCATGCCGGACAGCTCCAGCAGCGCCGAGGCGATGATCGCGGCCGCCGACGAGTCGCGCGGCGCATTCGGGATCGCGGCATCGTCGAAGTCCCAGTACGGGATCTTGTCGGCCGGCAGGCGCGGATGGTTCATCACGAAGGCGGCGATCTTCTGCGCCAATTGCAGGTATTCGGGCTTTTTCGTTTCGCGGTACATCATCACGTAGCCGTACAGGCCCCAGGCCTGGCCGCGCGCCCAGGCCGAGCTGTCGGCCTTGCCCTGCACCGTCACCTTGGAGCGCACCTTGCCGTCCTGCGGGTCGTAGTCCACCAGGTGGAAGCTGGAGCCGTCGGCGCGGTAGTGATGCAGGATCGTGGTGTCGGCGTGCTTGATCGCCAGCTCGCGGTAGTAAGGTTCGTTGGCCGCGCGCGCCGCCCACATCAGCAGCTCGAGGTTCATCATGTTGTCGACGATGACAGGGAAGATCCAGTCCTTGTCCTTGCGGATGTTCCACGACTGGATCGCGCCGACCTTCGGGTTGAAACGGGTGACCAGGGTGGTGGCGCCGGCCAGCAGCGCGTCGCGGTAGCTGCCGTCCGCGCCCAGGCGCAGGCCGTTGCCATAGCCGCAATAGAGCATGAAGCCGAGGTCGTGCTGGGAGTTGTCGAACTTGGCCGGCGCCGTCGCCGCCGTATACTGGGCGGCGGCCACCTTCCATTTCGGATCGCCCGTCGCCTCGGACAAATACCATAGCGAACCCGGGAAGAAGCCGCTGGTCCAGTCCTTCCAGCCGACCATGCGCACTTCGCCGTTTTCGACGGTGCGCGGGAAGCCGGGCTTGCCCTTGATCTTCTCGAGCAGGCCGCCGTACTGGCTGGCCGCGAACGCGAAGTCCTTGCGGATCACGTCGGCCATCGGTTCGGCGGCCTGGATCGATGAGGCGGCAAGCATCAGCGCCAGCGCGGTACGGATTCGGGTCAATGGTTTCATGTTTGCTGCTTGTCTCCCGGGCCGGTGGCCCTGCTATTGTTATGGAACCGCGGCTGTCCGGCTTAACGCACCAGGCAAGGCCGCTTGCTGTCGAACTTCCAGTCCGGCACCAGGTACTGCATCGCCACCGAGTCGTCGCGCGCGCCGCCCTTGACCTGCTGGTACAGGGCGCTGGCCTGGGCCACCGCGTCCATGTCCAGTTCCACGCCCAGTCCCGGCGCGCTTGGCACCTTGATCTTGCCGCCTTCGATGGCCATCGGCGACTTGCTCAGGCCCTGCCCGTCCTGCCAGATCCAGTGGGTGTCCACCGCGGTGACCTTGCCCGGCGCGGCGGCGGCCACGTGGGTGAACATCGCGAGCGAGACGTCGAAATGGTTGTTCGAGTGCGAACCCCAGGTCAGCCCCCAGGCCTGGCACAGCTGCGCCACCCGCACCGAACCCTGCATGGTCCAGAAATGCGGATCGGCCAGCGGAATGTCGACCGCTTCGGCGCGCAGCGCGGCCGCCATCTCGCGCCAGTCGGTGGCGATCATGTTGGTGGCGGTCGGCAGACCGGTCGCGCGGCGGAACTCGGCCATCGTTTCGCGGCCGGAGTACGCGCCTTCGGCGCCGCACGGGTCTTCGGCGTAGGCAACCACGCCGCGCAGGTCGCGGCAAAGGCGCACCGCATCCTTGAGCAGCCAGCCGCCGTTCGGATCGAGTGTGACGCGCGCGTCCGGGAAGCGCTGCGCCAGCGCGGCGATCGTTTCGACTTCCTGCTCGCCGCGCAGCACGCCGCCCTTGAGCTTGAAGTCACGGAAGCCGTAGCGCGCGCGCGCCGCCTCGGCCAGCCGCACCACGGCATCCGTATCCATCGCCGGCTGGCGGCGCAGGCGCTGCCAGTCGTCGCCGCCATCGCCGCCGCGCTCGTAGGCGAGCGGCGTGCGGCCGCTGTCGCCGATGTAGAACAGATAGCCGAGCATCTCGACCTCGTCGCGCTGCTGGCCCTCGCCCAGCAGGGCCGCGACCGGCACTTGCAGCAGCTTGCCGAGCAGGTCGAGCAGCGCGCATTCGAGGCCGGTGACGGCATGGATGGTCACCCGCAGGTCGAAGGTCTGGACCCCGCGCGCGCCATCGCGTCCGGCGAAGGCGCTGCGCACGCTGTTCAGGATGGCGTTGTAGCTGCCCACCTGCTGGCCCAGCACCAGCGGCCGCGCGTCCTCCAGGGTCTGGCGGATCGCCTCGCCGCCCGGAATCTCGCCGACGCCGGTCTGGCCGGCGCTGTCGGTGAGGATCACCAGGTTGCGGGTGAAGTACGGGCCATGCGCGCCGCTGAGGTTCAGCAGCATGCTGTCGCGGCCGGCCACGGGGATGATTTCCATCGCCGTGATGACCGGGGTTCCGCGCTGGCCTGTCGTGTTCATCGAATGCATCGTTGTGTCGTTTGTTGTTGCAGCTTGATTTGGAAGCGCTACCATCTGATTCCCTCTTAATAAAGATAACGGCAAGAAGTGTGAAAGTCAATATTTTTTGGAAAACGTTTTACGAAGCTCCCTGGCGCCGTGGTTGGCTACCATGCGCAAAGGGTTTCCCTTCCCCCTGCATGGGGCGTTTGCGCGGTTGGCGCAGCGCCCGACCCCGATTCGCAAATTTACAACAGGCCAGAATTGTGCTGCCCGGCCCCGTTTCATCGGCAGTTTTAAGCAAATTTAGGAAAACGTTTTACTTCACATGAAATGCAAACCGCCGCAGGGAGCCTGGGCTGCCTGCGGCGGTTTGCCGGAAAAATTGAGAAAGAACATTACTTGCCCTTAACTCGTGCAAGCTGCGCCTTCAGTCCTCCGCCAGTTCGAGCGTGGTCCGCAGGCGGATGTCGTCCGACGCGCTGCCGAGCATCAGCTCGAAGGCGCCCGCTTCCGCGTCCCACACCAGCTGGCGGTTGAAGAAGGACAGCGTCTCCCTGTCGATCGTGAAGCTGACCCGTTTCTGCTCGCCCGGCTTGAGCGCGATCTTCTGGAAGCCCTTGAGCTCCTTGAGCGGGCGCACCGTCGAGGCGACCAGGTCGCGCAGGTATAGTTGCACCACCTCCTCGCCCGCCACCTTGCCGGTATTGGCCAGGGTGAAGGACAGGGTCGCGCTGCCGGCGCGGGACAGGCGCGCGCGGTCCAGCGCCAGGTCCTTGTAGGCGAAGCTGGTGTACGACAGGCCATGGCCGAAGGCGAAGCGCGGGGTGTTCGGCGAATCGATATACGCCGACTTGTAGACGATGCTGTTCTCGTCGAGCACCGGCCTGCCGGTCTGGTACTGCTGGTAGCTGATCGGCAGCTGGCCCAGGTTGCGCGGGAAGGTCATCGGCAGCTTGCCCGACGGGTTGACGTCGCCGAACAGCACGTCGGCGATGGCATTGCCCCCTTCGCTGCCCGGGAACCAGGCGTACACGATCGCGTTCGCCTGGTCGGCCACGCTGTTGAAGATCAAGGGGCGCCCCGCCAGGATGACCACCACCGGCGTCTTGCCGATGCCCTTCAAGGCCTCGAACAGCCTGGCCTGGTGGCCCGGCAGGCCGAGGTCCGCACGCGACTTGGCTTCGCCGCTCATTTCCCAGCTTTCGCCCACGGCCAGCACCACGGCGTCCGCGCCGGCGGCCGCCTTCAGCGCCGCGCCGAAGCCCGCGGTGCCGGTACAGGCCGCGCTGCAGCCTGGCGCATACGTCACCTTCGTGCCCGGCCCGGCATGGTTGCGGATCCCGTCCAGCAGGCTGACCACATTCGCTGCGTCCGACTTGACGATCCAGCCGCCTTCCAGGTCGCGCCGGGCATCGGCCAGCGGTCCGATGACGGCGATCGACCCCAGCTTGCGCTCGAGCGGCAACGCCGGCCGCCCGCCGTCCTCGGCATTCTTGAGCAGCACCATCGACCTGGCGGCGATCTCGCGCGCCAGCTTGCGGTGGGAGGGATCGTTCAGCACCCGCCTTTCGCGCGCGGCGTCGCTGTAGCGGTACGGGTCGTCGAACAGGCCCAGCTCGAACTTCTTGGCCAGGATGCGGCGCACCGCGTCGTCGACGTGCGCGATGTCGGCCTTGCCGGCCTTGACCAGCTGCGCCAGGTGCGCGCTATAGCCCATGCTCTCCATGTCCATGTCGCTGCCGGCGGCGATCGCCTTGGCGGAGGCGTCGGCCAGGTCGTTCGCGTAGCCATGCACTACCATCTCGCGGATCGAGCCCCAGTCGCTGACGACGAAGCCCTTGAATCCCCACTGTCCCTTGAGCAGGTCGCGCTGCAGGAAGGCGCTGCCGGTGGCCGGCACGCCATTGAGGGTATTGAAGGCGTTCATGAAGGTGGCGGCGCCGGCGTCGGCGGCGGCCTTGAACGGCGGCAGATAGGTCTCGTACAGGTGCTGCTCGCTCATGTCGACGGCGTTGTAATCGCGCCCGGCGATCGCCGCGCCATAGGCGGCGAAGTGCTTGGCGGTGGCCATCACCGAATCGAGCGCGCCCAGCCTGGCGCCCTGGAAGCCGCGCACCCGCGCCACCGCGATGCGCGAACCGAGGTAAGCGTCTTCGCCTGCGCCTTCCATCACCCTGCCCCAGCGCGGGTCGCGCCCGACGTCGACCATCGGTGCGAACGTCCAGTGGATGCCGGAGGCGGCGGCCTCTTTCGCGGCCACGCGCGCCGACTGCTCCATCGCCGCCAGGTCCCAGGAGGCCGCTTCGCCGAGCGGCACCGGGAACACGGTCTTGTAGCCGTGGATGACGTCGAGGCTGAACAGCAGCGGGATCTTCAGGCGCGACTGCAGCGCCAGCGCCTGGATCTCGCGCGTCTCGGCCACGCCCTTGATGTTCAACATCGAGCCGACCCTGCCGCTGCGGATGTCATTGAGCTTGTTGGTCTTGGCCTCGCTGGCCGGGCCGGTGAACTCCTTGCCGGACAGCTGGTGCAGCTGGCCGACCTTCTCTTCCAGCGTCATCTGGCGCAGCAAGGCTTCAACCCTTGGATCCCGCTGATCGCCCGTCTGGCCCTGCGCCGGAACCGCGCCAGGCGCCAGCGCCATGCATAGCGCCAGCGCCGCGAAACCGCTTACTTTCCCTTGCATCGCTCCCCCACCTGGTTGGTAGCGTTACCAAGCATAACGCAAGGGGATGGTAGCGGTATCTTCCGGAAGAGTCAATGCTGGTTTCGGAAGGCCGATGCGGCTGTAACTCGTACTTTAGTACAGGATGCCGGGGCTTACCGCCCCCCTCGCGGCACGTTGCGGCCGCCATCGTGTTCATTGCGCAGCAGTGAATCGACCAGCTCGCGCACCACCTGGCGGTGGCCAGGCATGAGGCGACGGATATCCTTGACCAGCGCCAGTTCACTGTCGTCGATGTCGATCGGTTTGCGCGGTGCGAGGGCGACATCGCCATTGTCGGCGTCGCCGAAACGCAGCCAGGCCGCCGTCACGCCCAGCCAGTCGGACAGGATCTGGATCCGTTCCTGGGTCGGGATCGATTCGCCTATCAGCCACTTGCGCGCGCCGTGCACGGTAACGGTGGCGCCATCGGCGCGCAGGTTGAACAGCGCCGCAAATTCGGTGGCGCCGGTGGGGAGCTTGCGCGCTTCGAGGGTGCGCAACAGCCGGTGGCAAAAGTGCGTGCGTTCTTCTTCGCCGAGTTTAGAGTTCATAGGGACAGCGGATCTGGTGTCGCTGGATTACAAGCGTTTCGTTTGAGCGTTCCGGCGAGCATTTGACGTACGGGCGAAGCCTGATGATAACTCATTGTTACTGACATGGCGCCGGAACGCCGCACACGCCATGACGCGCAAGACAATATGTTCAGGAACCTGCTTGGCTTCGAGGCATTGTCGCGCCGCATCTTCGCCCAGGCTGCGCTGCAGCGTCAGGCATTCCTCGACCAGACGCGCCAGCTCGCAGTTTCCCCGACGTTCCGCCTCTCCCTCCCGATCAAGTTCCATATGCCTCCTTCGGCGAGGCTGCTGCCATTGTGCCGAGTCCGCGCACCTCATGCTTAGATTACCAAGAATAACAAATATTCCCAAGAAATCTAGGGATACACAAGCATGTTTTCGCCTGCCAACGTCTTCTTCGTGCGGCCATCGACTCTCTTGTTACTCATCTCCGCAAGCGATTCTCGATGCGGCGGTCGGGAATCAGCCACATGACCGCCACCCCGACATACACGGCAAAGCCCAGCATTGGCTCGACGAAGGACAGGCCGACGCCGAGCAGGTACAGCCCGTTCGACAGCATGCCCTTGCGGTCGGCGCCGAGGGCGGCATCGAGCACCTCGTTGCGCGAACGCAGGCAGCGCAGCAGCAGCGAGTACGCCATGCCGGCCATAAACAGCACCACGCCATACAAGGCCACGGGCAGCGCCGCGAAATGGTTCTCGCCCATCCAGCCGGTGACGAAGGGAACCAGCGACAGCCAGAACAGCAAATGCAGGTTGGCCCACAGCATGCCGCCGCTGACGTGGCTCACCGCATGCAGGGTGTGGTGGTGGTTGTTCCAGTAGATGCCCACGTAAACAAAGCTGAGCACGTAGCTGAAAAACACCGGCACCAGCGGCGCCAGCGCGTCGAACGTCACCCCATGCGGCACCTTCAGCTCGAGTACCATGATGGTGATGATGATCGCGATGACGCCATCGCTGAATGCCTCCAAGCGTCCTTTGCCCATACCGGTGCCCCCTGTTGGTTTGCGTTTTTTTGCGAGTGGGGATTCTTGACCCACCTTAGCAATTTGTCAAACAGATTCGTCCTGTGGAACCTTGCAAGATTACCGTAAGCATAAGACCTTATCGTTGCGGTATTGGTTATACGATTGTCTTCACCTATCTGGTATCATCCGCGCGCCCAGAAAGGAAAACGATTTTCATGACATTCCAACACCCACCCGGCTGAGACAGTGCGTACGCTTTTTCTCTTCTTGATTGCCCTGTCCCTCCTGGATGCCGCCCAGGCCAGCGTGCCCTACCGCAGTCCGCTCAATCACAAGGCCTGGACCAAGTCCGACGGCGCGCCGGTGGAGATCCACAGCATCGCCCGCGACAAGGACGGCTGGCTGTGGATCGCCTCGGCAACCGGCTTGCACCGTTTCGACGGCGTGCAGTTCGAACGGGTCGACAGCATCGGCGGCCACGCGCTGAAATCCTCGAACGTACTCCAGCTGCTGGCCTTCGATGGAGGGCTGCTGGTCAGCTACCAGTTCGGCGGCCTGAGCTTGTTCAAGGATGGCAAGGTCACGCACTATACGGCGAAGGACGGCCTGCCGCCAGGCTCCATCCAGCGCCTGGTCCAGGGGCCGGACGGGACGCTCTGGCTGCTCGGCCACACACTCGCCCGTTTCAGGGATGGCCGCTGGCAGCAGGTGGAAACGGTGCCGCACAGAGTCCTGAACGACATACGCATCATCCAGTTCGACCCCGCCGGCAAACTATGGGTATTCGCCTGGGGCGGCCTGTACACGATCGATGGGCGCGGCATGCTGGTCAAGGAGCTGGAGATCGATGGCCTGCTCGACGGACGCCTGACCAGCAAGGGCGAGATCTGGTTCGCGAGCGACAAGACCGGACTGCAGCGTTACGACCCTGCCACAAGAAGGCTGACGCCGGTCGAGCTGCCCAAGCGCCGCCCCGTCAACATGGGCCTGTTCGCCCCCCGCGCCGGCGAGCTGTGGGTGATCGACAGCGGCAAGGTGACAGCCGTGCAGCCGGAGCTGCCCCTGGCAGAACGCGCGCAGCCGGTGCTGGCGCTGTCGGCCATCCTGAGCGGCAAGTCGGTGCGGGCCCGTTTCGAGGACATGGAAGGGATCATCTGGTTTGGCACATCCGGCGGCCTGGATCGCCTGCGGCCGAATCGCCTGCACGAAGCCGGCGCCCACGTGGACTGGCAGGCGTCCGCCCTGGCCGAGGGGGACGACCATACGATGGTGGCCAATTCGAGCTTCGACAGGATGCGGGTGACGGCCAGGGCCAACGGTCCGACGACGATCGAAGCCGCGCCGGACGCGACCGCGGCGGCCAGGGCGGCGGACGGCGGCCACTGGCTGGGCAACGACGCCTGCTTGTGGCGCAACCTGCATGGCCGCGAACAGCAGAAATGGCCGCTGCCGCCGGAAATGAAGGGCCACACGATACAAGCGCTGGCCGATGCCGGCGACGGCGCGGTGTGGGTATCCGTCGTGCGCAACGGCCTGAACCTGTTCCGCGACGGCAAATGGACACGCAACGGCGGCCTGCCCGGCCTTCCGCAGGATACCGCGGTCAGCCTGGCCAGGGACCCGAAAGGAAGGCTGTGGATCGGCTATACCGGCAGCCGCATCGCCATGGTCGACGCGGCAAAAGTAAGCCTGTACGGCGAGCGCGATGGCCTGGACATCGGCAATGTCCTGAGCCTTTACCATGGCGCCACCCGCATGTGGGCTGGCGGCGAGAACGGCGTGGCGATGCTGCACGAAGGCCGCTTCCATCCCTTGAAGGACAGGCAAGGCAACATCTTCCGCGGCATATCGGGCCTGGTCGAGGCGGCCAACGGCGACCTTTGGCTGCACGGAATCGAAGGCCTGACGCGCATCGACGCCAAGGTGGCGCGGCGCGGCCCGGCCGAACTGGCCGACGGCGTCGACTTCGAACGCTTCGACTACCTCGATGGCCTGCAAGGCGGCGCGGTGCAGATACGCCCTGTTCCCACACTGGTGCCGAACAGCGACGGCACACTATGGTACGCGACCAACGAAGGCATGGGCTGGATAGATCCCGCCCGCATCCCGCGCAATACCGTGCCGCCGAGCGTCATGATCCGCGGCCTGCGCACCGACCGCAAAAGCTACGGCAGCAGCAATGGCCAGGTGCTGCCCGAGAACACCAGCAACCTGCGCATCGACTTCACCGCCACGGCACTGGCGATGCCGGAGCGCGTCCGCTTCAAGTACAGGCTGTCCGGCGTCGACGCCGACTGGCGCGACCCCGGGTCGACACGCGCGGCCTTCTATACCAGCCTGGCGCCGGGCAGCTACCAGTTCCAGGTATTGGCCGCCAACGAAGACGGCGTATGGAATGAACGGGGCGCGACAATCTCATTCCGCATCCTGCCGACATTCCTGCAATCGGGCTGGTTCAAGGTGCTTTGCGTGCTGGCCGTCGCGACCCTCCTTTACCTCGCCTACCTGATGCGCATTGCCCAGGTGAGCGCGAAATTCCGCGCCCAGATCCAGGCCCGCCAGAACGAGCGCGAACGCATCGCCCGCGCCCTGCACGACACCTTGCTGCAAGGCGTGCAGAGCCTGACCTTGCGCCTGCAGACCGCCATCAACCAGTTGCCATCCGACGCCCCGGTGCGGGTGAACATGGAAGCCATCCTCGATTCGGCCGACCAGATGGTCGTCGACGGCCGCGACCAGGTGATGGACCTGCGCGCCAGCATGGAATTTGGCAGCGACCTGGGCGCCACGCTCGAATCGACCGGCGCATCGATGGCGCAGGAATACGGCATCAAGTTCGGGTTCACGGCGGAGGGCCTGGTCCAGCCGACCCAAGCCCTGGTCAGCGATGAAATCTACTGCATTGCGCGCGAAGCGCTGTCGAACGCCTTCCGCCACGCTTCGGCCAAACGGGTGGAAGTCCAACTGAGCTACGGCTGCGAATTCTTCGAGCTGCACATCCGCGACGACGGCCTGGGTATCGACGAGGCCGTGCTGGGCGCCGGCGGGCGCCATGGCCACTGGGGCCTGACAGGCATGCGCGAACGCGCGTCCGGAATTGGTGGCAAACTCGATATTTGGAGCGGCAAGGGAAAAGGCACCGAAGTGGTCCTGACCTTGCCCGCAGCAAATGTATATACCGGGGCAGTGCCCAGCATGCCGCGCCGCTGGTTCGAACGCTATGTGCTGAGGCGGCGCTGAATCCGCACCGCCCGCGCCCTGACTGACAAGGAAACTACATGGACATGATGCCCCACCAGCGCCCTATCAACGTGATGGTCGTCGACGACCATCCGCTCCTGCGCGCCGGCCTCGGCGAAGCGATCTCCAGCCAGCCGGACATGCGCCTGGTGAGCGAAGCGAGCAACGGGCGCGAGGCCGTCGAGCGCTTTTTCGCCTGCCGGCCGGATGTCACGGTGATGGACATCGCCATGCCGGAGATGTGCGGCGTGACGGCGATGCAGCAGATCCGCAGTGATTTCCCCTCTGCGCGCTTCGTCATGCTGACCACCTTCAAGGGCGACGTGCAGATCCTGCGCGCGGTGCAGGCCGGGGCGGCGGGCTTCCTGCTGAAGAGCACCCTGCGCAAGGACCTGCTCGATACGATCCGCGGCGTGCACGCCGGCGAGCGCCGCATCCCGCCCGACGTGGCGATGGAACTGGCAAGGCACATGGGCGAGCGCGGCAGCCTGAGCCCGCGCGAGACCGAGGTGCTTCAATTCGCGGCGGGCGGCAATTCGAACAAGCGCATTGCGGCCCATCTCACCATCTCCGAAGAGACCGTGAAGGCGCATATGAAGAATGTACTGGCCAAGCTGATGGCGAACGACCGCACGCATGCGGTGACGATCGCCCTGAAGCGCGGAATCATCTCAATTTGACGTCGCGCACCAGGCGCCGGCCGAAAAGCCGTGCATCCGCCGCATAGGCGCCCGGACCAAGCAGCACCAGGGCCAGGAGGCTCAGTTGTGCGAGCAGCGGCCCGAATAGCAGCACGCCGCCGATTGCGCCAATGAGCGCGACAATCGGCGTCAACAGTCCAAGGCCCACGCACACTGAAAGCAAGCAAAGTCCGATGAACATCCAGTCCGGAATGGCCAGGCTGGCGTTCATCGAACAGCCGCCGCTGATCAGCTGGAGCGCGATTTGGAATCGCAACAACAAGAGCCCGATGCCAGCCGCTCCGGAGGGGAACATCGAGTACAGCCGCTGCATCAGGGTGTGCTCAACAATAGCACCACCAGCAAGGCGCACGGGAGCGCCAGGCCTGCGAATCCCACGACAATGTAGGCCACTGCGCCGCCGGCGCATCCGGCGGTGAAGCCGGCAAGCGGCCATGCCAGGGAACGCCACTGGGCACGTGCGGCCACGTCGCCACGGACTGCGTCGACGACTGCGATCACCATCGCCGTCACGTTCCCGGTCATGACGGTGGTGGCCTCGATACCCTTCAACAGCAGCTTGCCGTAAGTATTTTGCACCGCCATGCCGGCGGCGCCGAGCATGCCGGAAGCCAGTATCAGCGGGGAACTCGGCGTGGACGCCGGCCCCGCAAGCCACCCGCAAATGGTACAGCCGGCCAGTAGCACCAGCTGCATTCCGAGTGCATTGCGCAGTGCGGCACCGTCTTTCCGCTGCCACGCCAGGATCGACAGTCTGGCCACCACGATCGCCGCCACAAACACCGGGAACACCAGCAGCTTGAGCAGCACGTCCTGGCCCGGGTTGACCAGCGCCCGGCCGAGCAGGACGAAGTTCCCCGTCACGTGCGCGGTGAACAGGCCGAACAGGCCAATGAAGCCCAGGGTATCGACATAGCCGGCAATGAAGCTGAGCACGGCCGCATGCCGGCGCTCAGTCGGCAGATCCATGCGCGCCTCGCTGAAGGTCATGCCACGCCACCAGCAGGAAGCCGCCCGCCAGTCCGATGTGTTCGAAGAAGCTGTTCGCGGCCATCGACGCCACCCCGCCCGGCTGCTGCCAGAACGGATTGGCCAGCAGCGTGGCGCCCAGCGTGAACACGGCCAGGTACAGTGCGCCCGCCCAGCGCAGCTTGCCGCTGACGATCATCACACTGGCGACCAGTTCGCCCGCGATCACGAGCATCGCGATCGGCGCCGCCGGTTCGAGTTGAAAGTGGCGCATCTCTGCCACGGCGCCGCCAAAATCGAACAGCTTGACGAGGCCGCCCTGGAGGTAGGCCGCGCATAACAGCAGCAATGCAAGGCGCAGCGCGATCGGTCCGCCCATGTCATACCGCCCAGCAGGCACAGCCCAGCGCGCCCCAGAACCCTTTCAGGTCCGAGATCGGGAGCGATGCCGTCCATGCCGTCGCATGCTGGTGCCCGTGCACATTGCACTGCTTGCTGCAGGCACAGGCCAGCGCCGGCTTCAGCTTCTGATTATTCTGCGCGCCCTGCCCCCATGCCGCATAGCCGCCGTAGCGCCGCACCGGCGACCAGGCAGGCATCGCCGGCGGCGGCGCCTCGTCGTAGGCCTGGAACGGCCCGGCCGCATACACCACCCTGCCGCCGACGATGGTCAGCAGCGAGGTCGTATCGGCGATATCGCTTTCGGCGCAGGCATGGAAATCGCGGTCCGGCACGATCACATCGGCCAGCTGCCCGGCCTCGATGCGCCCTTTCTTGCCCACCTCGTTGGAAAACCAGGTGACGTTCTCGGTCCACATGCGCAGCGCCGTCTCACGGTCCAGGCAGTTACGCTGCGGGTAGAGCCGCATGCCGCCCACCGTCTTGCCGGTGATGAGCCAGGCCAGCGATACCCAGGGGTTGTAGGACGCGACCCGGGTCGCGTCGGTACCGGCGGATACCTTGACGCCGGCCGCGAGGATCTTGGCCACCGGCGGCGTGGCCTCGGCCGCGCCCGGACCGTAGCGCTCCACGAAGTACTCGCCCTGGTAGGCCATGCGGTGCTGCACCGCCACGCCGCCGCCGAGTGCGGCGATGCGGTCGATCGAGCGGTCGGAGATGGTTTCGGCGTGGTCGAAGAACCAGTTCAATCCAGCGAGCGGGATCTCCTGGTTCACCTTCTCGAACACATCGAGCGCGCGGGTAATCGTTTCGTCATAGGTGGCATGCATGCGCCATGGCCAGCGATTCTGCGCCAGCACGCGCACCACGCCTTCGAGATCGCCCTCCATGTTCGGCGCCAGGTCCGGGCGCGGCTGCTGGAAGTCTTCGAAATCGGCGGCCGAGAAGGTCAGCATCTCCCCCGCGCCGTTGTGGCGGAAGTAGTCGTCGCCTTGTTGGTACTTCGACGTGCGCGTCCAGTTCAGGAAATCTTCCTTCTCCTGCTTCGGCTTCTGGGTGAACAGGTTATAGGCCAGGCGGATCGTCATCTGCTTGGCCGCAGCCAGTTCCTCGATGACGGCATAGTCTTCCGGGTAGTTCTGGAAGCCGCCGCCGGCATCGATGGCGCCCGTCACGCCCAGGCGATTCAGTTCGCGCATGAAATGGCGGGTCGAATTGAGCTGGTATTCGGGCGGCAGTTTCGGTCCCCTGGCCAGGGTTGCGTACAGGATGGCGGCGTTCGGCTTGGCCAACAGCAGGCCGGTCGGATTGCCGGCGCCATCGCGCAGGATCTCGCCGCCCGGCGGCTCCGGCGTGTTCTTGTCGTAGCCGACGGCGCGCAATGCCGCCGCGTTGAGCAGCGCCCGGTCGTACAGGTGCAGGATGAACACCGGCGTATCCGGCGCCACGGCGTTCAATTCTTCCAGCGTGGGCAGGCGTTTTTCGGCGAACTGGTGCTCGGTAAAGCCGCCGACCACCCTCACCCACTGCGGCGCGGGCGTGACCGCCACCTGCTGGCGCAGCATGGCCATCGCATCGGCCAGGCTGCGCACGCCGTCCCAGCGCAGCTCCAGGTTGAAGTTGAGGCCCCCGCGGATCACATGGATATGGTTGTCGATCAGGCCGGGCAGCACGCGCTTGCCCTGCAGGTCGATGATGCGGGTGGCCGGGCCGGCCAGCGCCAGCACCTCGGCGTTCGTGCCCACATGGCTGAAGCGGCCCTCGCGTATCGCGACCGCCTCCGCCTGCGGCTTGCTGCGGTCCAGCGTGGTGAAAATACCCCGATGCAGGATCAGGTCCGGATAGTGTGCAGCGTTCATCGTGTGCTCCTTTGAATCCACCGCGTTCACGCGGCTTTGTCCTCGCTATTTTGCGCCTTTGCGGCGGGCAGCTGGCCGAAGCAGTGCGGCTTGACGTGCTCCTCCAGCCACGATACCTGCTGCTCCTGCGGCTGCATCCATTGGCGCAGCAAGGGTGGCAATTGCTCGCCCACCAGGATGCCCAGCAGTCCAACCAGCGCGATCACCGGCGGCGCCGGCGAACGCACATTCAGGAAGCCATAAATGACGCCGACCAGCAGGCCGGCGGCCAGGGAAACGATATAGATCTTCATGATGGCATTCTCCGGCGCTCTGGCTTAGCCCTCGTGGGCGTGGAACATCGTTTGCGCGTAGATGATGCCCAGGCCATAGGAGCCGCCGACCTTCTTGGCGATACCGGTCGTCATCTCGTAGGTCTCGGTGCGGGCCCAGTCGCGTTGCAGCTCGAGCAGGTACTGCAGCGACGTCATCGGCCGCGCGCCCGCCTGGATCATGCGTTCCATCGCGCGCTGGTGCGCCTCGGCCGAGATGTCGCCGCATGCGTCGGCGATCACATACACCTCATAGCCTTGCTCGATGGCCGAAAGCGCTGGGCCAACGATGCACACCGAGGTCCACAGGCCGGCGAACACGATGCGGTCCTTGCCGATCGCGTTGACACGCTTGATGACGCCCGCGTCTTCCCAGGTGTTCATCGAGGTGCGGTCGCTTACCTCCGTATCCGGCAGCGCGGCCTTGATCTCGTCGAAGATCGGGCCGGAGAAGCTCTTTTCAGCCACGGTGGTCAGGATAGTGGAAACGCCGAAGCCCGCTGCGGCGTGGGCCACCAGGGCTGCATTGTTGCGCAGGGTGGTGGCATCGATCGAATGGGTGGCAAATGCCATCTGCGATTGATGGTCGATCATGATCAGCGTGTGGTTCTTTGGGTCGATCAGTTCGGATGACGGGGTTGGGGTCGCCTGGATAGCCATGATAATCCTCTATAAATTAACGTAATTAAAATTGCAATGTCACCAAAGTGACACATGAATCAACGTCGTCCTCGCGCACCGGCGGTGCGGCGATCCGAGACCCATGGGGGGCATGCTCAGCATGGATCCCCGCTTTCGCGAGGATGACGATATGCCCAATCAGCCCTGGATAAAGGCGAGCATGTCTGCGTTCAGTTTGTCCTTGTGGGTATCGGTCAGCCCGTGCGGTGCGCCCGGGTAGACGATCAGTTTGGCGTTCTTCACCAGCTTGGCGGCGGCCTTGGCCGCAGCGTCGATTGGGACGATCTGGTCGTCGTCGCCATGCACGATCAGGGTAGGGATCGTGAATTTTTTCAAGTCTTCGGTGAAGTCGGTTTCGGAGAACGCCTTGATGCAGTCGTAGGTATTCTTGTGCCCTGCCTGCATGCCCTGCGCGCACCAGCTGTTGATCAGGCCTTGCGACACCTTCGCGCCCGGACGGTTGAAGCCGTAGAACGGGCCGCTGGCCAGGTTGATGTAAAACTGCGCGCGGTCGGCCTGCGAAGCGGCTCGGATATCGTCGAACACCTTCATCGGCAGGCCGCCCGGGTTGGCTGCGGTCTTGAGCATCTGCGGCGGCACCGCCGAGATCAGCCCTGCCTTGGCCACGCGGCCGGTGCCGTGGCGGCCGATGTAGCGCGCCACTTCGCCGCCGCCGGTCGAAAAGCCGAACAGCACGGCGTTCTTGACGTCGAGCGCCTCGAGCACCTGGGCCAGGTCGTCGGCATAATGGTTCATGTCGTTGCCGTCCCAAGGCTGGCTGGAGCGGCCATGGCCACGGCGGTCATGCGCGATGCAGCGATAGCCTTTGTCGGCCAGGAAGATCATCTGCGATTCCCAGCTGTCCGAGTTCAGCGGCCAGCCGTGGCTGAACACGATCGGCTGGCCGGTCTTCGGGCCCCAGTCCTTGACGTACAGTTCAACGCCGTCCTTGGTCACGATGGTGGCCATGTTCTTTCCTTTCGAATGTGGGGATGCGGCTTTCGCCGCCTTGGTGTCGGCCATGGCGGCCAGCGGCATGGCGCCCGCCGCCGTTGCGGCCGCCGCGCCGATCAGTACCGAGCGGCGCGACTGGTCCATCGCGCCCGCTTGTTCGTGTTTTGCCATTGCTGCTCTCCTGTGCTTTATTGCGAAGGCCTGCGCGCGAAAAAAACGGAAACGTTTCCTGCGACAGACAAGGAGAGCTTAAGGGTGCTTGGACGATGAGGATATAGCTTGATGCGGGGAGCGCGCCTACCCAATTGGAGTGACAGCGGATTCCTACATCCTGTGACATTTGATGAGATTTTCCAATTGCGCCGCATGACATAATGCACTTCCCCCCTCCCGATTCGATCGGGATTGCCGCAGCCAGTCATTGAGCGCAAGGATACCCGATGCAAACGAAGGCGCCGGCTTCAACCGAGGATATTCAGCGCAATGCCGAAACGGATTTTAGTTCGGCCGCCTTGCGCGATGGCGCGTCAGGCTTGTCTGACAATCGTCCACAGGCATTGGCACAACAGAGATTGACGCAAACGCTGGAACACAGTCCCCGTCAACTGCAGCAGGCAGCGAAGGCGGACATGATGCACAACAGTCCACGTGTCGCGCTGCAGGAATCCCGGTCGCACCGCGGCGGCATGCCGGCCCAGCTCAAGTCCGGAATCGAGTCCCTGTCCGGCATCAGCATGGACGATGTGGCGGTGCATTACAACTCGTCCCAGCCGGCGCAGCTGAACGCCCACGCCTACGCGCAAGGGGGAAACATCTACCTCGGGCCGGGCCAGGAGCGGCATTTGCCGCATGAAGCCTGGCACGTGGTGCAGCAAATGCAGGGACGGGTTCTGGCCACGAACGCCGGCGCCACACCGATCAATGATGATGCCGGCCTGGAGCGCGAAGCGGACGAAATGGGCGGGCGCGCGCTGCAGGCACAGCCGGCGGCAGGCGCCGCCGGCAACTTTCCGGCGCAGCGCAGCAAGCGCGAAGGCATCGTTCAACTCAAGGGCGTCGGCGGTACCAAGATTGCCTTTGAAAAACAAGAAGGCCAGCTCAGGCAGGATCTGGTTGACGAGGGGATGGCCTTGCTGAAGGCAGCCTGGAAACAGGCGGCTGGCAAGCGCAAGCTGGATAAAGACCGTATCAAAACGGATATGGCCGCTTACGATACAGCGCTGGCGGACAAGAACGATAAGGTCACGATCCCCCGTCTGGAGGGAGAGAATGACCGCCGCCGCCGGCCTGCGCTTTACCAAAACCAAGCGCTTGCTAAACAAAACCTCGATGCTCACGAACTCCAATTTGACACTTTGGTGGACCAAATATTTTACGATGAGAGAAGCAATGGGATTTTTGGCAATCAGCAGCATATCAACGACGTCGATCGATCCACGCTTGGCAAGGATGTCAGGATAGCTTTCGACAAAGCTATAAAGGAGATTAAACAGGACGACCGAGTAAAGAAGGCCTGGCGCGTCCAGCGAAAGGAGACAACGAGGCTTACCAAGGAGAAGCTTACGGCCGACCAGGCCTTGCTCGCCAATCGGACCGGGGGCCTGAGTCAGGTCTATTACGACAGCGTCTCGACCCAAATTCCCGATGAGGACCAATTGCTTCTGGCCAGCGACGCATTCCAGGACGGCCGCCTGTCCCTTGCCGGCACCACGATCACTTTCCACAAGCTTGGCGAGAGCGTGGTGGTTGGCGAGTTAAAAAAAGGCACGGACGCCTATGCGCCAGCGCAGCCACAGGCAGACCATACGCGCGAGGTCTTCCACAAGAAGGGGATGGAGGATTTCACCACCGAAGATGGCAGTCCAAAAGAATATGTCAAGGACAACCGGGACGCTTATACGCGCCGCTACGCCTATGTGGAAAAAAATTACTATCAAATGATGGAATTTTTCATGGTGGGGCATATGACCGGGCGGTTCCAGCAATATATGCTGGCCGGCGCGCAGCGCAGTCCGAATGTTCGTACATTTACTACCGAGATGATTGAGAATGTTCCGCTGAACAAAGGTCCGCTGATGACTGACACGCAGGTGGCCGTGGCCCATCAAATGTACGGCAGTTTGCCGGAACAGCGCGGCGTCAGCCTGACCTCGACGCCGAAAGTAGGCGTTACCTATGCCAACACCGGCAAGAACTTCCGGACCGATGACGGCTTCAAGCTGAAGATCGACCTGGCGCGAATACCGAAGGACCTGCTCCTCCTGAATCACTATGCCGAAGGTGGCGTCAGCGACACGAGCAAGGTGGCGGCGGACTATTCGGTGAAACAGCCCCATAAGACGCCAGTCCAGGACTATAAATACACGGAAAGCGCCGCCCACGCGAGGGAATTGTTCCTGGAGCACATCCGCCCCGAATGGGTCGTCGAGATCGAGCACCACACCAAGGTCACCGCGCAGGATATCGAGGGACAAAAAGCCGTCGTGCGCGAAGGCGGAACTGACAATCTGTTCGAACACGGAAGAACGGTTTTCGGCGGCAAGGACTATGAACAAGGCTTCGAAGCGGGCCTCAAAAATGCGAACGACGTGCCTTCCCCGCATGCCAGCGCTGACTATAAAAAAGGCAACGACACCGGAAAAGAGGTCGGAAAAGGCTACCTGAAAGGGCAGTCCGTGAACATGGACAAAGGAACTGTCACGTCTGACGTGGCCTTCAAGGAAATCATGGCCGAAGGGCCCTTGCGAGGCGAGTTTTCCTCATACCATATTGGCTACGCCCAGGCCCGGACCGGCCAGCCGATGGTCACATCCGTGCAGGAATTCCGGGCGCTGCTGAATACCTCGATTTAGTTCAAGGAATAGACCGGATTGGGCGGCACCACATCCCTGGCGCACGGGACCGTTTGAAACCGGGCTCAGCCTCGTCGATAGCGAAATTTGATGGAGCCGGCCGGTACTATCCGTTTGGGAAGGTGATCTGGATCCTATTCCCACATTCCACAACCTGGAAGCTGGCCGAAACGCTGCGCAGAAAGAAACCTCGGCAAACTCGATCCGGGCCTAAGAAAGCCGGATGAACGAATCTTCGACTACAGCGGGATTTCGATCTCGTCGTAAAGCTTGTCCACCGCCAGCGTATGCGTGCTATGCAGGCAGGTATGCGCGGTCAGCTCCTTGAGCAGGGTCGTGCGCGGCACTTCGGTGCTGGCCTCGATCGTCCCGTGCTTGCCGGTGCGCGTGGACAGCAGCGACTTCATGCGCCCTTTCTTGCTGGCCCTGCCCTTCTTGGCGAAGTTGTCCCACATCGTGCGCGGCGTCGCGTTCAGGCTGCCGTGGTGGCCTACCTTGTACACGTCCACCTCGCTCAGCATCTTCATAATCTTTGGATCGCCGAGCGCGTAGCGCCAATTCTCGATCTGCGCATCGCCCGGGAACAGCAGCTTCTTGTGCGCGCTCTCGAACAGCAAAATCACGCTGGTATTGTTCATCTGCTTGTCGAGCGAGCGCACCAGCGACAGCAGCTGTTCGCCGCGCGCGCGCCGCGTGCGGTACGCCAGCCAGCGGCTCGGCAAGGGCAGCTTGCCGCCCTTCGCTTCGATATGGTCGGGGAATGCGGGCGCTGATGCCGCCACCGCGCCGTCGCCGGTCTCGCCCTCCAGGTGCTTGAGCGCGAAATGCCAGTACTCCTGGATGTCGCGCGCCTTCTGCTTGCTGATCGACTCGGTCTGTTCCAGCGTCGGCGGCCCCAGGACATGGGTCTTGATCCCCGGGAGGATGCGTTCGAGGCCAGACCGGCTGCCATGGAAAACATAGCTCGTCTTCTCGCTCATCGTGGCCAGGTTCTTCACGGCCGCCTTGTTCTTGATGTTGTCCTCGCCGATGAAACGCAGTTCGGCCAGCGTCTTCTCGTCGATGCCCCTGGGCGCGGTGCCGAGGAAAGCGACCACGTTCTCGGCCACCCGGTGCATGCTTTGCAGGGCCGCCCTGGCCCCGTTGCTGCCGATGGCGGCCGGGCTGGGCTTGCGCGCATCGATGGCCAGGTCCGGCTGCTCGGTCCATGGCTGGATGACGATCCTCGGCTTGAGCGCGCGGATGATATCGCCCGACCCGGTGCCATCGGCTTTGGTGGCGAAGCCGCTGATATGGTCGGCATGCCGGTGCGTGGCCACCACGGCATCGAGCTTGCCGCCGCACTTGTCGGCAATGTCCATGGCGATCCTGGTCATCTGGTCGCGCTCGGCCTCGGCCGGCAGGCCGGTGGTGCCAAAATCGACCAGCACGAAGCGCGGCCGGTCGGCGTACGCAAAGCGCAGCAGGAAGCAGTCGCCAAAGCCTACCTGGTAGGCGAAGATCGTGACGGCGCTGGGCGCCTTCGGTGCGGTAGCCATGGCGTCCTTATGCGGCCGCGCGGCAGCGGTGGATGTGGGAGAAGCCGGTGCGCTTGTCGCGCACCGCATCGAGCAGGCCGCTCCGCCACAAATACTCAAGCCGCGCAGACTGCCTTTCAGCATCGTCGAGCCGGTGCTCGATGTGGTACTTGATGCGGCCGAACTGGTCGAACACCAGCGTGCCGCCGCCATAGGCGGTGATCGGCTGGTTGGTCGGCATGCCCTCCGGGCGCTCGATTCCCAGGTTGGTCTTGACCTCGCTGCCGAACAGCTTGGCCACCTGCAGGTATTCGCAAATGGTCTCGCGCAGGTAGAAGCCGTCCGGCCCCTGCCGCACGCTCTCGCGCACCGAACACACGCGCACATAGCCGCGTTCGTCGATTCTCAAGGCGCGCCGGTTCTCCCAGATGAAGCGGAACACCTCCTCCTTATCGTGCAGCATATTCCCGGAGTGGTTGCGGTAGTAGACGATCTCGCTGTCGCGCTTGAATCCCAGCCAGCAGCCGGTCTTGGCATCGGTGCGCAGCGGCGACGGGTCGATGCCGTAGCTGCCGAAAGTGGCCGCCAGCGTCTTGCGGTAGTTGTAGCGGGTGTCGTCCGGCGACATTTCGGTATCGGCCGTCAGCAATGCGGACAGGTAGGCCGGGAAGCTCAGGTCCACCGGCGGGCAGTAGTCGAGTGCGCGGATCGCCATCGTCAGCAGGTTGGCGGCGGCGCGCGCGCCCTCCTCCATCACCGCATCGAGGTTGTAATAGCGCTCGTCGAACACGCCAAGGCCGTCGATGCGGTTGCGCCACAGCGCCACGAAGGTGCGCAGCATCGCTGCGGCGAACACTTCGCCGCGGTAATGCGCTTCCTGGTAGTCGGGCGATTCGAGCAGGTCGCGCCGCGGTTCGATCCGCACCGACCTGCGCAGCGCGTCGGCGCGCACGCCCTCTTCGTCGAGCGAACTGCCGAACTCCTTGCCCAGGCCCAGCAGCATCGAGTTCAGGATGCGTTCCCTCGTCACATTGGTGGTCAGGATCAGGCGCACCCCGCCCTTGGTCGATTTCCACGGGTGTCCGCCGGTCAGCGCCAGTTCCACCGCCTGCGGCAGCGAGAATACGGACAGCAGCGCCACCACGTCGGCAAAGCCTTCGTGGAACGCGGCCTGGTCCGGCGTGGACGGGTTGGTGAAGCCGTCGCGCATGCCGTCGAGCAGCGCGTGCGTGGTTTCGTGGGCGACGATATCGTGCGACAGGCAGGTGAACACGCGGCTGCCGGTCTTCACCGAATCGAAGTAGCCGAAGAACAGCGCCTTGTCGTCCTCCGAATAGTAAGCGTTCGATTCGCGGAAGGCGTGCGGCGCCACGTGCAGCTGGTGGCCCTCGAAGCCCCAGGCTACCCGCCGCCCCAGCGCATACTCGAAGCGGCCCAGGGTGCGCATCACGATCGCATACGCGTTCTGGGCGTGAAAGGCGGGATCGGCCAGCAGCTTGCTTTGCCACTCGATGTAGGCCGGGTCGTCCGCGTTCAGTTCCGGCGGCGCGTACTGGTCGACCGGGATGCCTTCGTCGTTGATGACCGGCCGGTAAGGCTTGTACAGGACATCGGCGCTGGCGTCGAAGTCGACCACCTTGACCCGGTAGCCCACCGGCCCCGGCGCCAGGTCCTCGTACGGCAGCTCGATCTGCGCGAACACCAGCTTGCCCGCGACGACCACCGACGGGTCCTGCGCCAGGATCGTGAACTTGCGCGCGTTAAACCGTACCATGCCCGTGCCTTCTTGCGTTATTGATTGATCAGTTCGGGCGCGTACTGGCCCAGGCGCGACGCAAGCAGTGCGCCGCCATGGCGGGTCAGCACGTCCATCTCTTCGTTCGACAGGCGCGCCAGGTTGGTGCTGATAGCCGACGCAAAGGCCGCGTCGCCGGGCCGCGCCTCGCCGATGCGGCTGTCGATCGAGAACCACAGCGGGCGTGGCCCCTTGCCGGCCAGGTGGCGATGGGCCAGCCGGTCGAACTCGAGGCCGCGGATCTGCTCCATCATGATATCCAGCCCCGCCTTGAGCACCAGCGCGCCGGACTGGGTCGGCTGGGTGTCGATGGCGAAGGGCTTGCCGCCGTCGCTGACGATCACGTAATCGAGCGCGTTGCGGTCGCGCAGCACCGGATTGACGCCGAGGTTGTCGTAGATGCCGCCGTCGGTCAGCGTCACATAGTCGACCGGGACGCTGGGCGCATACCGGTCGGGGCCGAGCATCAGCGGCGGGAACACCGGCGGGAAGGCGGACGACGCCGCGACCGCGTCGCAGATCGGAAAATCCGGGCTTTCGACCACGCCCAGCTCATGTTCGCCGATTTCGCAGGGCTTGTTACCGCCAGCGACGAAGAAGAACATGTTGCCGGTCGATAGATTGGTCGAGTTCAGGTACAGGCGCGGGCCGCCGGCCAGGGCCTTGAGGCGCGCGCCGTTGAACAGGTGCTTGTCGTAGGACGCGGCCAGTTTGCCGAGCCGGCTTTCGAAGGGGTCGAGCGCGCCGGCCAGGAAGGACGACACCGCGACCGAACGCGTGCGCAGGTAGGCATCGAGCGTATCGAGCTTGTCCGCGCGCTGCCAGTTCAGCGCCACGCTGGCGCCGGCGATGCTGCCGCCGCTGACGCAGGACAGCAGGTCGATCTTGTTGAGCAGGCCGACGCTGGCGAGCTGGCGCATGACGCCGAGGTGGAAAGCGGCGGCGCGGAAACCGCCGCCGGACATGACAAGGCCGATGCGCTTTTCAGCGCCGTTGATGGTGATGGACATGGCTCCTCCGGAAGATCAGAACATGGCAACAGGCAATCAATATACCCCCTTATTTTGTTGTCGAGTTGCCCACGTTGTAACGGTACCAAAAATGATACAGACACAATAAGAGGGGCGAGGTTCGCGCCATGGGGGATTGGCATGTAGGGCGGAATCTGCCCTATTTCGTCGCTAAGCTGCACTCCTCGACCAAAGGAGACCTGCCATGTACTACAACGAACTCGACGTCAACACCTACCGCCGCACCCTGCTGCAAATCGTCGCCGGCCTGGCGGGCGCCAGCCAGACGGGGCAGAGCATCGCCGCGCCCGTGGCCGGCAAACCGGCGATTACCGGCAAACCCGGCGATTTCGATTTCCTGACCGGCCAATGGAAGATCCAGAACCGCCGCCTGCGCGACGGCGCCTGGGACAGTTTCGACGGCGAAGCGAGCGTGATCGGCATTCTGGGCGGCATCGCCAGCGTCGAGGAGCTGCGCATCCCGTCGCGCGGCTTCAGCGGCATGGGCCTGCGCCTGCTCGACACCGGCACCGGGCTGTGGGCCGACTACTGGGTCAACGGCAACGGCAGCAACGTCAATCCGGCGCCTGTGTGGGGCGGCTTCGCCAACGGCGCCGGCATCTGGGATGCGCAGGAAGACGAAGGCGGCAAGCGCGTCACCGTGCGCGGGGTATGGGACCAGATCACGCCGGTCTCCTGCCGCTGGCGCCAGGCCGTATCGCGCGACGAGGGCAAGACCTGGGAGGAAAACTGGATCATGCACTTCCAGCGCGCCTGACGCCCCCTACTTTTCCTTGAATCGGGCGAACAGCGGCTTGCCGTGCTCCGCGACGAAGTCGATAAAGGTGCGCACCCGCAGCGGCATCTGGGTGCGCTGCTGGTACACCATGTACAGGCCGGCATTGGCCGTTGCCAGCTGGGGCAGCAGTTCGACCAGCCGGCCCTGGGCCAGGTGCTCGCGAATCAGGTACAGCAGCAGCTGGCCGACGCCGATACCAGCCAGTACCGCCTCCACTTCGGCCTCCACCGTGTTAAAGCTCAGGACCGCCGGCACGTCCTTGTAGACCGTGCCGCCGTCGATGCGCAGTTCCCAGGGCAGCATGCGGCCGGTGTTCGGCTGGCGGAAACCGGTGCAGCGGTGGGCCTGCAGTTGCGCGGCGTTCTTCGGCGCCCCGTGCTCGGCGATGTACTCGGGCGAGGCGCAAATGACCAGTGCCAGGTCCGCCAGGCGGCGCGACACCATATTGCGCGCCGGTGGATTGCCGGCGCGGAAAGCGACATCGATCTTTGCCTCCACCAGGTCGGTGAAATGATCGTCGAGCAGCAGGTCGAAGTGAATGTCCGGGTAGCTGCGCTGGAACTGGCGGATCAACGGGACCAGTACATGGCTGCCGACCGAAGTCGGCGCCGCGATGCGGATCAGCCCTTCGCTCCCCTGGCGGCTCGACTTCACCTGCTCCAGCGCTTCATCGAGCAGGCGCAGGCCGGGGTCGGCCGTTTCGAACAGGCGCTGGCCGTCGTTGGTCAGGCTCAGGCTGCGCGTGGTGCGGTGGAACAGGCGCACGCCGAGCCAGGCTTCGAGCTGGCGCACCGATTTGCTGACCGCCTGCGGGCTGAGTCCGAGTTCGACCGCCGCCTGGCTGAAGCTGCGCGCGCGGGCAACGCTGATGAACAATGCGACGGAGCGGGACTTGTCCATGTTATTTACAACCACTGGTTGATAATCAAACAGCTTACCACTATCTAGTGGTGCAGGTCGAATCTTCCTACACTGGGTCCTGTGCTCCCCATCGACGCCATCCCGGCCAGACGCAAGGAGCCATCCACTCAAAGGGGAAACACCATGAACAGCTCACTCAACAAGGTCTGGTTCATCACCGGTGCATCGCGCGGCTTCGGCGCACTGATCGCAAAAGACGCGCTGGCCCGCGGCGACATGGTCGTGGCCACCGCCCGCAACCCGCAGGCCGCCGTCGAGGCCATCGGCGAGCATGCCAACCTGCTGGCGCTCAAGCTCGACGTGACCGACGAAGGCGCCGCCTTCGACGCCGCGCGGGCCGCCATCGCACGCTTCGGCCGCATCGACGTCCTGGTCAACAACGCCGGCTTCGGCCTGCTCGGCGCGGTCGAGGAATCGAGCGCCGCCGAAGTGCGCGCGATCTACGAGACCAATGTATTCGGCCTGCTCAACGTCACGCGCGCCGTCACGCCGTACATGCGTGCCGCGAAGTCAGGGCACATCATGAACATCTCGTCGGTCGGCGGCTACGTCTCGTATGCCGGCTGGGGCGTGTACTGCTCGACCAAGTTCGCGGTGGAAGCCTTGAGCGAATCCCTGTCGCAGGAACTGGCGCCGCTCGGCGTGCATGTGACGGTGGTCGAACCGGGCTTCTTCCGCACCGATTTCCTGGACAAGGCCTCGCTGGTCACCACCGCCACCCGCATTCCTCAGTATGCGAAAACCGTGGGCGCCATGCGCGAGTTGATGGCTGGCGTGAATCACAAGCAGCCAGGCGACCCGGCCAAGCTTTCGCTGGCGCTCCTGGCGCTGGCCGACAGCGAACAACCGCCGCAGCGCCTGCCGCTCGGGCCGGACACGCTGGCGAAAATCGTCGAAAAGAATCGCTTCGTCGAAACGGAGATAGCGGCATGGCGCGACCTGGCGTCGTCGACTGACCACGACGACGTTCGCCTGGC
>JAKFDH010000188.1:0-1621 GCA_036676245.1 Massilia sp.
CTCGACCAGCTCGCGCTGGCCGTTGCCTGACACGCCGGCGATGCCGAGTATTTCGCCAGGCGTGACGGACAGGCTGAGGTCCCGCACGGCCAAGGTGCCGCGGTCGCCCATCACCTGCAGTTGGTCGACCTGCAGGGACAGTGGCGCGCCGTCGCCACCACCGGCAAGCGGCGCCTGCCCAGTGGGGCGCGCGGTCACCGTACCAGCCAGCGCCTCGTCCAGGTGCTCGGGTTGCGCGGCGCTGGCGTCGCCCACCATGGCCTGCGCGAGCGAGGCCGGGTCGGTCGACGAGACCGCGCAATGGTGGACGGCCCTGCCGCGGCGCAAGACCGTGACGTCGTCGGCATAGGCCATCACTTCGCGAAACTTGTGCGTGATGATGAGCACGGTGCACAGCCCGCTGCGCGCAAACGCCCGCACATGGCCCAGCACTTCATCGGCCTCCTGCGGCGTGAGGACGGACGTGGGCTCGTCCAGGATCAGCAGGCGCGGTTTCAGGTAGAGCTGCTTGAGCAGTTCCAGTTTCTGCTTTTCACCGGCCGCCAGCTCCATGGGCCGCGCGTCCAGGTCGAGGCTGAAAGGCGTCGAGGCGAGAAACTCCCGGAGTTGGGCGCGCCGGGCTTTCCAGTCAATCAGCGCCGGCGTCTGGCCGCCCGCCAGCAACAGGTTCTCGGCCACGGTCATGCCGGGCGCCAGCGTGAAGTGCTGGTACACCATGCCGATGCCCAGCGCCCGCGCGACCACCGGGCTGGCGATGTCGTGCTCGCGGCCATCGCTGACGACACTGCCTTCTTCCGGCCGGTGAAAGCCGGCGATGCACTTGACCAGCGTGCTCTTGCCGGCGCCGTTCTCGCCCAGCAGGGCGTGCACGCTGCCGGGCGCGACCTTCATCGTCACGCGATCCAGGGCGGTGAAATCGCCGAAGCGCTTGGTCAGCTCGTAGGTCTCCAGCGCCATGGCGCCGGTGGATGCGTGCATCGGGTCGATATGCAGGGTCATCAGGCCACCTTCATCGTCATGCCAGGGCTTGCAGCACAGCCTGTGAAGGCGCGTGCGCACCAAACACGCCGCCCTGCATGGTGATCATCTTCAGCGCCGCCGCGTGGTTGCCGGGGTCGGTGGCGGCGGTGCAGTCCGACAGCACCAGGCATTCGAAGCCGCGGTCATTGGCCTCGCGCATCGTGGTTTGCACGCACACGTCGGTGGTGATGCCGGCAAGGATCAGATTCTCGATGCCGCGGGTACGCAGGATCAGCTCCAGATCGGTGGCGCAGAACGAGCCCTTGCCGGGTTTGTCGATCACCACTTCACCAGGCAGCGGCGCCAGTTCGGGAATGATCTCCCAGCCCGCCTCGCCGCGCACAAGAATGCGCCCGCAGGGCCCGTCGTCGCCGATGCCCACGCCGCCGCTGCCGATCTGCCGGGAGCGCCAGCGCTTGTTGGCCGGCAGGTCCGACAGGTCGGGCCGGTGGCCCTCGCGCGTGTGGATGATGTGCCAGCCGCCCTGACGCATCGCGGCCATGAGCTTTTGCAGCGGCGCGATGGGCGCGCGGGTCAGCGAGATGTCGTAGCCCATCTTGTCCACATAGCCGCCGATGCCGCAGAAATCGGTCTGCATGTC
>JAKFDH010000189.1:0-5894 GCA_036676245.1 Massilia sp.
GCCGCTTGCTTGTCCGCTTCGACGTTTCTTTCGAGCCAGCCGCCGTCCCAATGGATGTTCACCAGCACATACATCTGGTTGTCGACGCAGTATTTGACGACTTGCTTGACGCGGTCCAGCCAGCCCTGGTCGATCTTGGCGGTCTGCTGGTTGGCGTACTGGTCCCAGGAAACCGGCAGCCGGATGGCGTTGAATCCGTTCGCCTTGGCCGCCTTGATCATAGCTTCGGTGATCATGGGATTGCCCCAGACGGTTTCTCCGCCGATCGCTTCCATCGTGTTGCCAATATTTAAACCCAGACGTATCTTGCCGGCGAGCTGGACTGCGGTGCTGCCCATACCCGTTGCATCCGGCGCGATCGGATTCGTGTTGTAGTCGGGATAGGGACCCGCGGCCGGCGACGTTGGAGCTGGCGTCGGCGAAACCGGCGTCGTTGGAACTGCCGTCGTTGGCGCCGGGGTCGGCGTCGTTGGCGCAGGCGCAACTGGCGCTGCTGTGATCGGCGCTGGCGTCGGTGCCGCCGGCGCCGTGCTGGCGGAGCCACCGCCACAGCCAGCGTTTAATGACAGAATTCCAACTAATAAAAGTGCACGGCTGAGCTTCATAGTAACCTCGAAAAAACATGCTGACAAATTGTCCTTCGGCCTCGAGTGATCTTTCGGCCTGGCGTCAACATAGCGAGGTCCGCGCCGCGGCCGTTAGCGATTCCCCTGAGAATGCTAGCAGTGTGCGAATAGTTGAAGAACTTGGGGATTTACTTTTACTGCCCGGGGGCGCGATGCGCCATGCTGCATGTCGGATGACCAACACTATCGATTGCGCAACGTCGCTGCACATCAAATGCAAGGAAGTGCAGTATTAATGCGATTATCTGCACCCTTGTAATTTCCTCACAGTTCGCGCTAGTTCGGCGCTTACCCTCCCCGAAGGCCTGGGCTACACTCCGCCGGCTTGTTGGACAAGTGGCGCCTGCGCCCCGTCCCGCAAGCCCAAGCGAGCCAGCAATGCCGGCGCGCCTCGACCACCCGCTTCCGGAACACAGAATGATAAAAGAGACAACCTTCGCCCTGTCAGTGCTGCTGACCTCCTTGCTGGCCGGCTGTGGCGGCGGTGGCGGGGCAACTGCCGCCGGCCAGGTTCCCGTGCCGCCTGCGCCTGCCCAGCCGGCACCGCCTGCCCAGCCGCCCGCCCCTCCCGCGCCCGTCACCCCGGCCCCGCCGGCGCCCGCCGTTGAACAGGGCACGGGCAGCTGGACCAATGTGAAGTTCGGCGGCGGCGGCTACGTCCCCGGGCTGGTGTTCCATCCGGCCAGCCCGGAGGTCCTGTATGCCCGCACCGACATGGGCGGCGCCTATCGCTGGAACGCAGCCACCTCGACCTGGTTGCCGATCACGGACGGCTTCAGCGCCGCCGAAAGCTTCTACCACGGCTCCGAGACCATGGCGCTCGATCCGAACGACGACAAGCGCGTCTACATGAGCACCGGCATGTACCTGTCGGATAAAGCGGACGCGCGCCTGTACATTTCCACCGACCGCGGCGACAACTGGACCTATGTCAACCTGCCGTTCTCCGCGGCCAGCAACGCCCAGGGCCGCTCGGTCGGCGAGCGCCTGATGGTTGACCCCAACAATCCCGCCATCCTGTTCTACGGAACGCGCACGACCGGCCTGTGGAAGAGCGCCGACCGCGGCCAGACCTGGCAGCAGCTGACCTCGCTGTCATCGCACAAGATGAGCAATGCACAAATCGACACTGTCTTCTGGCGCGGCGTGGTCGGTTTCGAACAAGTGATCTTCGACACCTCGACCAAGGGCACCGGCAGCGCCACGCAGACCATCTACACGGCCGTCGCGCCGGACTACGCGGCTGTTGCCGGGCTCACCTTCAGCATGTACAGGACCACCGACGGCGGCGCCACCTGGACCGGCATCCCCACGCCGGTTGCGGGCTACCACATCCCCCACATGGTGCGCGCCAGGGACGGCATGATGTACGTCGCCTTCACGCAGGGCACGGGCCCGGGCGCCTGGGGTTCGGCAAGGCTGTACAAGTTCGACGGCAGCACCTGGACCTTGCTCAAGCGCTATGATTCGCAGAGCACGGGGACCGGCTACGGCATGGGCGGCCTGTCGGTGTCCGGCACCGGCGCCAGCACCCGCATCGCGCTCGGCGTTTCCAATTCCTGGGGCAACTATGAAGGCCAGCCAGTCGTGCAATTGTCGGATGATGCCGGCGTCACCTGGCGCGAGATTTCCGCACTGGCCCCGCACGAAGGCCAAAAGGACGGCTGGTCCGGCTGGGTCGACGACGTCGAGATCGATCCGAACAATCCGGAACGCGTGCTGCATGTGCATGGCGGGGGTGTGTGGGAAACCCGGAATGCGTCGGCGGCACAACCGACCTGGACCCACACCGCCGCCAAGGGCATCGAGGAAACCGCGACACTATCCCTGATGACGCCGCCGCCGGGCGCCTCGTACACCCTGCTCAACAGCTCGGGCGACATCGGCATGGTCGTCCATACCGACTTGGCCACCGCGCCTGTGCGCGGTCCGAAGGGCTGGTTCGGCAACAGCGTCAGCGCCGACATGGCCTGGTCCAATTCCGCGTACATCGCGACCATCGGCACCACCACCTGGGACCACCCCAAGGTGGGCGGCGCCTACTCCACCGACGGCGGCCTGAACTGGACTGCCTTCCCGGCCAACCACCCCGACGGCCTGGCCCATCAGGGCAATAACTCGACGCTGGCGGTCACCAAGCCGGGCCACATCGTCTGGGCGCCGAACGATTCCGTGCCGGCGTACACCACCAACCATGGGGCGAGCTGGACCTACACCAACCTGCCAGCGGTGGCGCCAGGCCGCAGCTACCGCCTGGCGGCCGACCGCAAGAATCCGAACCGCGTGTATGCCTACGAATCGGGCGGCGGCTGGTGGGGCCCGGCGCCGAAGTTCTACTATTCGACCGACGGCGGCCAGACGTTTACTGCCAGCAGCCAGTTCTCCACCGCTGGCGCGCGTCCCGAGTTTGTCCACAACGCCTCGTTGGCCGTCAATCCCTACGCCGAAGGCGACGTGTGGCTGGCCGACGCGCACAGCGTCTTCCACTCGCTCGACGGCGGCGCCACCTGGACCAAACTGAACGTGACCGGGTCCATCTGGGGCAGCCACCCTACTTCGGAATGGCCGGAAGTGTATGGCGCCACCGCCATCGCGCTGGGCAAGTCGACGCCTGGGGCGAGCTACTCGGCCTCGGTGTACCTGGTCGGCGTCATCAACGGCGTGTGGGGCGCATACCGCTCCGACAACGGTGGCGGCAGCTGGAAACGCATCAACGACGATAAGCATCAGTTTGGCGGCATCGGTCCCATCGCCGCCGATCAGAACATCGCCGGACGCCTGTATATCGGCGGTGGCGGCCGCGGGGTTCTATTCAATAACTAAAGGTAAGGCCGGCGCGCTGGCGGATAACAAATAAGAATTTGGAAGTGGATGGAGACATTAATGAAACTAAAACAATGCAGTACCGGGGTGACCCTGTGGGCTGCCCTGGCAGTAGGTGGTTGCGGTGGGAACAATGCCATTGCGAACAACCCTGCCCCGCCCGCGGCGGCGCCTGCCAAGACGACGTTTACCTGGACGTCGAGCGCTCCGTTGATCGCGCCGCAAGCGGATCCAAAGCAGACGATTTTCGGCGTGAAAGATCCTTCGATTGTTTACGCGAACGGCAAGTATCACGTTTTTCTCACCACGGCCGGGACGACGGGCTGGGGCCTTGCGTACACGAGCTTTGACAAGTGGTCGGACGCGCCGGCCGCGAAAATCGTCCCGCTTGACAAGTCGCCGATGGGGCCGGGCTATCGCGCGGCGCCGCAAGTATTTTATTTCGCTCCGCAAAAGACCTGGTATCTCGTCTATCAAGGCGCCGATCCGCTGTATTCAACCTCGAGAGATATCGGCGATCCCTTGTCCTGGAGCGCGCCGAAGAAGTTCTTCCCGGTCGAACCCGACATCGTCAAGGCGCCGCTGGGCGTGGGCTGGCTCGATTTCTGGGTCATCTGCGATGACAAGAAATGCTATATGTTCGGCACCGACGATAACGGACGCTTGCTGCGGTCCGAAACCGACTTGAGCCAGTTCCCGAATGGCTTCCGTAACACGGTTGCTGTCATGACCGAAAAAAAGGAAGACGTGTTCGAAGCGAGCAATACCTACAAGATCGCCAACACGAATACCTACATCACGCTGGTGGAGGCAATTTCGCCCAAAGGACGCTACTTCCGGATCTGGAAGAGCGATCGCCTGGACGGTAAATGGGAGCCCTTCTCTTCCGCGCCCATGAACGCGTTCGCGACGGCCGACAATGTCGAACGGATTTGGTCGGAGGGGATTTCCCACGGTGAAGTGGTGCGGACGAATACCGATCAAACGATGACCATCGATCCTTGCAAGCCGATCGAATACCTCTTCCAGGGGAATGACCCCAAAGTGCGTGTGGAAGATTACATCAAGATTCCATACCGCCTGGGTGTCATCACGGCGAAGGGGGACAACCCGGTAAGCGCCCTCTGCCGCTGATACGGCGGCCTGCCTCACGCATGTCCCGCAAGAGCGGCCGCGCAACCGGCGGCTCTGCAGCGATCCTTAATTAACTGAATCTGGAATCCTCTTCCTGTATGAACATCATCAAACACAGCCTCGCCGTTCTCGGCATGATCGCGGCGCCGGCTTTTGCCGCCGGCCAGGTCAGCATCAGCATCGACGCCGGCAAGCCCGGCACTGTCATCAACAAGAACGTGTACGGCCAGTTCGCCGAACACCTCGGCACCGGCGTCTACGAAGGCATGTGGGTCGGCCCGAAGTCGGCCATCCCCAACACGAGAGGCTGGCGCAATGACGTCGTCGGCGCGCTCAAGGAGTTGCATGTGCCGCTGGTGCGCTGGCCGGGCGGCTGCTTCGCCGACGTCTATCATTGGCGCGACGGCATCGGCCCGCAGGACAAGCGCCCGAGCAACGTCCACGGCAGCAACGTCGAGCAGATCAACGCCGTCGGCACCCACGAATTCTTCGACCTGATCGACATGCTGGGCGCCGACGCCTACGTCAACGGCAACGTCGGGACCGGAAGCGTGCAGGAGATGGCCGATTGGGTCGAGTACATGACGGCGGACGGCGGCTCGCCCCTGGCCAGGCTGCGCGCACAGAACGGGCGCGAAAAGCCCTGGAAAGTCGCCTACTTCGGTATCGGCAACGAGCTGTGGGGCTGCGGCGGCAACATGAAGCCCGACTACTACGCGAACCTGTACAGCAATTACGAGCATTTCCTGAGGGCGCCCGAGAAGTCGAGGCCGAAAATGATCGCCAGCGGCGGCAGCGGCTTCGACACCGCGTGGACCCAGGCCCTGAGCAAGGAACTGAAGGGCCGCACGATCGGCATCACCGTCCACCAGTACACCGTCCCGACCGGCAACTGGGACGTCAAGGGCAAGGACCTCGGCTTCAAGGAAGGCGAATGGATCTCGACCCTCGCCAATACCATGAAAATGGATCAGCTTGTCAAAGATCACGTTGCCGTACTGGACAAGAACGATCCCGAGAAGAAGATCGGACTGATGATCGACGAGTGGGGCACCTGGTATGACGAAGCGGGCGCCAGAAGCGCGCTGTTCCAGCAGAACTCCCTGCGCGACGCGCTTGTGGCGGCGCTCAACTTCCACATCTTCCATGAGCATGCGGAGCGGGTCCCCCTGACCACGATCGCCCAGATGGTCAACGTCCTGCAGGCGATGATCCTGACCGACAAGGAGAAGATGGTCCTGACCCCGACCTACTACACCTTCCAGATGTATGTGCCGTTCCAGGATGCGAAGACGCTGCCGCTGGCGATCA
>JAKFDH010000190.1:0-2318 GCA_036676245.1 Massilia sp.
AAAACGGTCCGTCACCGCCGCATCCGAAGCCGGCACGGGCATCAGCGCCGGGGCAATGCCGGCCACCACCAGCGCATCGACACCGACAATGCGCAGGGCCTGCCGCTCCCCCTTGCCGCCCAGTGCGTAGGTGGCCAGTTCCAGCACCGGGCTGGCAAGCGCGACCTGCGGATGGTTGGCCACCTGGCGGTAAAGCGCTTCGTCAAAGCCGCCCTGCACGGCCCGCAGTTCCAGGTCGGGCTGGCCGTTGACGGCGCGCACTGCCTGGGAAAACTCGCTGAGCGCCGAGGCATTGATCAGGTGCACCGAAAACGCCAGGGCCACGCCCAGCATGACGGCGACCACGGCGGCGGCATTGCGCCAGGGGTGGTAGCGCAGTTCCCTCCAGGAGAATGTTTGCAAAAGGGCGAACACGGTTCCTGCATTGTGAGGGATGCGCCGCCGCGTGATGGCCCGATGATGGACTGGACAGTGGCCGGGCGCGCGCTCCGGCGCACCATTGCCGCAGCCACTGCCGTTGTCACTGGTACTGGCACTGGCACTGGCACTGCGGCGCAACCGGAATCAACGGCGGCGCCGGGGCGGTGGCTCAGGCTTTGTCCGCCTTGCCCGCTGCTGCGGCGAAGCGCGACGCCATCATGTCGGGCAGGAAGGGGCGCCGTCCACTGCCTTCGGCGGCTTCCTTGCGCCGGATGGCGTTGCGCATCATCAGCGAGCCGACATAGCGGATGGGCTCCGGCGGAAAGCGGCCGAGCGGGGCGCGGGAGCCGGCGCGGCGCTGCAGCTCGTGCGGTGGTATCTTCTGCCAGGAGTTGATGCCGTGCGCTTCAAGCGCGGCCACCACCGCGTCGGACGCCCCGGGCTGCGCTTGCGATGTGGCGGTGAACAGCGTGCCATGGCGCCGCCATTCGCAGTCGATGTTGTGTTCGGCGCAAAACGCCTCGATGTCCAGCAGCGCCTGCTCGGAAGCGCGCACCAGGCGCACGGCTTCGGCGTCACCGAACAACCGCTGCAGGGTGAAGAACTTCGTCGACCAGGTCAGCGCGCAGCCGCCGTTGCGTCCGCTGGCGCCGCCGCCGATGATGCACAGCTGGGCGCGCGTGTCGCTCGCCAGCGCCGGGGCCAGTCCGCCACCGTCGGTAGCGAGCGCCTGCGATAGCCAGTAGGGGCGTTGCTCCATCGTTCAGGCCGCCAGCAGGGTTTGCGGGGCATGGTAGGTGTAGCGCAGGTCATTGGCCACCTCCAGGCAGGTGACCTTGCCGTCAGCGACGTTGAGGCCGTTGCGCAGGTGCGCATCGTCCTTCAGCGCCTGCCGCCAGCCTTTGTTCGCCAGGGCCAGCACAAAGGGCAGGGTGGCATTGTTCAGGGCATAGGTGGAGGTGCGCGGCACGCCGCCCGGCATGTTGGCCACGCAGTAATGCACGACGCCGTCCACCACGTAGGTGGGGTCGGCGTGGGTGGTGGCGTGCGAGGTTTCGAAGCAGCCGCCCTGGTCGATGGCCACATCCACCACCACCGAGCCTGGCTTCATGCGCGACAGCAACTCGCGCGACACGAGCTTGGGTGCGGCCGCGCCGGGAATCAGCACGCCGCCGATCACCGCGTCTGCCGACAGCACCTGCTCCTCGATGTTGTCCCGGTTCGAGAACAGCGTGATCACACGCGCGCCCAGCAGGCGGTCCATGCGGCGCAGCGCATCGAGGCTGCGGTCGATCACCACCACCTGGGCACCGGTGCCCACGGCGATCTGTGCCGCGTTGGAGCCGACCACGCCCGCGCCGAGGATCACGATTTTGGCCGGCGCCACGCCAGGCACGCCACCCAGCAATATGCCGCGGCCGCCGTGGGCCCGCTCCAGGCTGTGCGCGGCCGCCTGCACCGACATGCGGCCGGCCACCTCGGACATCGGTGCCAGCAGGGGCAGGCCGCCGCCGGCCTGGGTCACGGTTTCGTAGGCGATGCAGACCGCGCCGCTGTCGACCAGTTCCTTGCATTGCTGCGGGTCGGGCGCCAGATGCAGGTAAGTGAACAGCAACTGGCCGGGCCGCAGCTGCGCGCGCTCCGCGGCCTGCGGCTCCTTGACCTTCACCACCATGTCGGCGCGCGCAAACACTTCATCAGCCCCCTGGACAATACCGGCACCGGCTTTTTCGTACTCGGCGTCGCTGGCACCGATGCCGGAGCCTGCATTGTGTTCCACGATCACGCGGTGGCCGGCCGCCGCCAGCTCACGCACGGACGACGGTGTCAGGCCGACGCGGTATTCATGGTTCTTGATTTCCTTGGGAATTCCGATGAGCATGGTGTTTGTCTCCTGG
>JAKFDH010000191.1:0-8439 GCA_036676245.1 Massilia sp.
CTTGAAGCGAGACAATCCCGATGAGGAAACCACCGACTGGAAAGCCGTATGCGGGAAAACCGCACGTACGGTTTGGAGGGAGGGGAGGCGAAAACCTTCCCTACCCCTATCGTTGTTTGGGGGCGCTCAGCGCCTTGGCGACATCTCAACCTTGCCCGGCACCAGCAACTGGGCCGGCGAGGCGGAGGTGGCGCAGAAGCGGTTCTTGCCGCCGCGCTTGGCTTCGTACAGCGCATAGTCGGCGATGCTGATCAGGGCCTCGACCGTCTCCGCATCGTCCGGATAAATACTGATGCCGATGCTGGTCGACAGGCGCAAGGTCAGGTCGTTGATGAAAAAGGGTTCGGACACGGCCTCGACCAGCTTGGCCGCCGGCCCGTGCGCATCGGCCAGGCCCGATACCTCCCCCAGCACCACCATGAACTCGTCGCCGCCCAGGCGCGCCACCGTGTCGTCCTTGCGCGACGACGCCACCAGGCGCTGCGCGACGATCTTGAGCACTTCGTCGCCGTAGGCATGGCCATATGTGTCGTTGATCGCCTTGAAGCCGTCCAGGTCCAGGTACATGATGGCCGCCTTGTGGTGATTGCGGTTGGCATGCTGCAGGGTGGTGGAAATGCGGTCTTCCAGCAGGCGCCGGTTCGGCAGGCCCGTCAGCGGATCGTGCAGCGCCAGTTCCTGCTGGGCCTTGCTGTACTGCGCCAGTTCCTTGTACAGCAGGCGCACTTCGAGCATGTTGTGGATGCGCTTGTGCACTTCCAGCAAGTCGAAGGGCTTGCTGATGAAGTCGCGCGCGCCCGCTTCCAGCGCGGCGATCTTGAAGCTTGGCTGGGCGGTCAGCGCCAGCACCGGCAGGTAGCCGCCCTGTTCGATTTCCTTCAGGCCCTTCATGACCTGGAAACCGTTCAGGCCCGGCATTTGCAAGTCGAGCAAAATCAGGTCGTAGCAATGCTGGCGATGCAATGGGCATACCTGCTCCGGCAGCATGGTTGAGCTGACGCAGCTGTAGCCTTCCTCGCGCAATATCTCTTCCATCAGTTCGATATTGTCGGCGGAATCGTCCACAACGAGAATTTTTGCGTTGAGAATTTCTGCTCTGCTTGGCATGCGTGGTCTCGGGTCGGTACTGCAACGAATGCTACGCCTTTAGTGTACCGCAAGTTTCGATAATTTCTTGTAGGACAGCGCCGCGTGCGCCGGTAGGAACATCAAGTGCGGCAAAGCTGCTTGTTCAATGCGGGTTTTGCGTCGAAATACTTGCAACCGCGGCAATAAGTTCGCTCGGTTCCACGGGCTTCGAGATGTGGGCGCGAAAGCCCGCCTCGAGGGCGCGCAGCCGGTCTTCGGAGCGGGCGAAGGCGGTCAGCGCCACCGCCGGCACATTGCCGCCGGCATCGGCCCCGAGCGCACGCACCCGCGCCAGCAGTTCGAAACCGTCGACGTCGGGCATGCCGAGGTCGCTCACCAGGATGTCCGGCGGGGCGTCGCGAAAAGCCGACAGTGCCGAGCGCGCATTGGCCGCCGTCGTGACCTCGGCATGGCAATCGGACAAGATGCGCTTGATCAGGTCGCGCGCGTCCGGTTCGTCGTCGACCACCAGCACGCGCACCCCGGACAGGTCGCGCACCCGGATTTCGGAGGCCAGCGGGGAGGGCGGGCTGTACGGCGCACGGTCGCTGCGCGCGGCCAGCGCCTGCGCACTGGCGGCCGGCAGGGTCAGGGTAAAGGTGGCGCCCAGGCCTTCGCCTTCGCTCTCGGCGCGCACCGTGCCGCCGTGCTGCTCGATCAGGTGCTTGACGATCGACAGTCCCAGGCCGAGGCCGCCGTGGCGGCGCGTGGTCGAGGCGTCGGCCTGGCGGAAGCGCTCGAACACGTGGGCCATGAACTCGGGCTTGATGCCGGCCCCGGTGTCGGCCACGGCGATATCGACATGGCCGTCGAAAGGGCGCACCGCGATGCTGACCATGCCGTCGCGCGGGGTGAACTTGATCGCGTTCGACAGCAGGTTCCAGATCACTTGCTGCAGCCGGGCCGGGTCGCCGGCGATCAGGCTGGCGCCGGCGTCGTAGTGCTTTTCAAGACGGATGTTCTTGGCGTCGGCCGCCGGGCGCACCGTTTCGATGGCGGCGTCGATGAACACCGACGGCGCCAGCATCTGCATGTCGAGCAGCACCTTGCCGGACGTGATGCGGCTCATGTCGAGCAGGTCTTCGATCAGCTGGGCCTGGGCGCGCGCATTGCGTTCGATCGTCTGCAGGCCGCGCTGCAGGTCGGCCTGGTCGCGGCTGCCGCGGCGCAGCACCTGGGCCCAGCCGAGGATGGCCGACAGCGGCGTGCGCAGCTCGTGCGACAGGGTGGCGAGGAATTCATCCTTCATCTGGCTGGTGCGTTCGGCCTCGGCGCGCGCCGAACGTTCGCTCTCGAGCAGCACCTTGCGTTCCTCGGCGGCGGCCTGGGCCGCTTCGTACAGGCGCGTATTGTCGATCGCTACGGCGGCCTGGGCCGCGATGCCGCCGACGATGCGTTCGGTGCGCTCGCTGAAGATGCCCGGTTCCGGATGGCCGAAGAACAGGCTGCCGAGCACTTCGCCGGAGCGCGCGACGACCGGCACCGCCAGGTAGCTGCGCACCGCCGGGTGGCCGTCCGGAACGCCGAAATGGGGTTCGGACAAGCCGTAGCGCGCATCCTGGGTGATGTCGTCGGAACGGACGATGCCCTCGCCGCGCAGGCTGGGCCCGAACAGCGCGGTCGCGCGCGGATGGTCGAAGCGGGCGAATTCCTCGGGCGCGGCGCCGGACAGGGTGTGCAGGGTGAACAGGTCGCCGTCGCTGTCCTTGCCGTGGTAGAAGAAGGCGCCGAAGCGGGCGCCGCTGATGCCGGTGGCGGCGTCGGTGACGGTCTGCAGCAGCGAGCGCAGGTCGCGCTGCGAGGCCAGCGCGCTGCCGGTGCTGTTGAGCAGTTCGAGCACGTTCGATTCCTCGCGCAGCGCCTGCTCGACGCGCTTGACCTGGTCGACGTCGGTATTCGTGCCGAACCAGCGCATCACATGGCCGTGGCGGTCGCGCACGGCGTTGACCCGGGTCAGGAACCAGCGGTACTGGCCGTCGGCGCCGCGGATCGGGAACTCCATCTCGAACGGGGTGCCGGTGCGGATCGATTCGTTCCAGCGCGCCAGCATGCGCGGCAGCACGTCCGGATCGAGCGTGTTTTGCCAGCCCCAGCCGACCATCTGGTCGGCGCTGGTGCCGGTGTATTCATACCAGCGCTTGTTGAACCAGACGATGGCGCCGTCCGCCTGCGCCATCCAGGCCAGCTGCGGGATCGCATTGGCCAGCGCGCGCAGCACTTCCTCGCTCTGGCGCAGCGTGTCCTCGGCGCTCTTGCGCGTGCTGATGTCCTGGGCCACCCCGGTCATCCCGAGCAGCACGCCGTCCTTGTCGTAGTCGGCGCGCCCGACCAGCGCCAGCCAGCGCTGCTCGCTGCCGGCCAGCGTGACGCGGCATTCGATGTTCAGGTCGCTGTCGTGCTCGAAGGCTTGCAGGAATTCGGTGCGCGCCATTTCGCGGTCGGCCGGGTCGAGGCGCTCGCGCAGCTGCTCCCAGCCGAGCGGCGTTTCGGCCGGCAGGTCGAAGATTTCGGCGGCGCGCGCGCCGAGCGTGACGCGGTCGGTGACCGCGTCCCAGCGCCAGTCGCCGAGGCGGCCGGCGGCCAGCGCCACCTGCAGCCGGTTGCTGCCGTCGAGCAGCGCGGTCTCGTCGGCCTTGCGCCGCGTGATGTCCTGGAAGTAGACGGTCAGGCCGTCCGGCGACGGATACAGGCGCAGATCGAACCAGCATTCGAGCTTGGGATAGAAGAACTCGAAACTGATGGTCTGCTGGGCCGCCATCGCGCGCCGGAAATGCTGTTCCACGGCGCTGTCGCGCAGTTCGGGGAACACGTCCCAGACCACCTGGCCGGACAGGATCGCGCGCGGCGTGTCGAACACCGACAGCAGCTGCAGCGCGCGGCCATTGATGTAGCCGATGCGCCATTCGCGGTCGACCGAACAGAAGCCGTCGGTCAGGCTTTCGAGCATGCCTTCCATGCGCTGGTTGGCCAGGCGCAGCGCGGCCTGGGCGTGGACCAGTTCCCGCTGGGCCTTGATGCGCGCCTTCAGCCCGCTGTTCGCGTTGCCGGGGGCGGCCGCGCGCATCTGCTCGATGTCGTCGTCCGGCTGCTCGCTCACCGGGTCCTCCCGATGATGGCCGGCGCCGGCGCGCCGCCCTCGACCCGCGCGCGGGCCAAGCGCGCGAACGCGTCGATCAATGCGGGCGGACTGGGAATGCTGCCGATGGGCTCGGTTGGAATCATGATCGGGTGCTCTGCAAATCGGTAATTCACGGCGGCATGCGCGGCCAGGTGCAAGCCGCTCTTTGTCTGGCCAGGCCCATAGACGATTTTAGCCTGACGGCGCCTGTTTGCCGCACACGGTTGCCGCCCGCCGCCGGAGCCGGGCCGCGCAGGCGGCAAGCGCGGCCTGCAGCTGTTCGATCTCGAACGGCTTTTGCAGGGACGAATAGGGAAACTCGACGTGGCGCAGCAGGGCGTCGCCATAGCCGGACGCGAACACCACCTGCAGCCCGGGCTGCCTGCGCACCGCCTGGCGCGCCAGTTCCACCCCGGACATGCCGGGCAGGCTGACGTCGGTGAACAGCAGGTCGTGCGGTTCGGCGGCCAGCATGGCGAGCGCGCCTTCCGCGTGGTCGATGCCGTCGGCCTGGTGGCCGAAGGCCTTGAGCATTTCGCACACGAGGTACTGGGCGTCGAGGTTATCCTCGACCACGAGGATGCGCAGCCGGTCTTCGCCCGTGGTGGCGTGGTCGATCGACTCTTCCGGGCTGTTTGGACACATCGTTGTTGTTGTGAAAACGAAAAGGTGAATGAATCCTACACCAAATGTGCCGTGGAAAGCGCTGCACTGCAGCGTAAGTACAATTTGCCGTGCTCAAGCGCCCGAGCGTCCGCTGCGCGCAAAAAAAAAGCCCGCTCAGGGAGCGGGCTGAATCTATTTCCTTGGAGGGAGAATAGAGGAGACAGGTGCATGATGCTGCATCGCAAAAATTATTGCAAATTTTTGTTCGTGATGTCAGATATCACGCGTGCGAATGGATGGGAAAAGTGGCATAGTAGCCAGTATTGAGAATTGCCCAAGGCGACAACAATATGGCCACCGTCCTGGTTCACCGCAAGGTCAACATCGTGTCGCTCGACGCCGGGGAGGCGATCGCGCGCTTCTGCCAGCCTGGCGACATCGCCATCGTCGCCGCCGACGACGGCTGGTGGAACAACTTCATCGGCAGCGATGGCGAGATCGATGCCTACGACCGCCCCTATCCGAGCTACCTGGAAGCGCTGTGGGCGGCCAAGGCGGCCGCCGAATACGGCTTCAACTAGTCAATCCTGGCCGCAGCCGGCGCTGGGCAGCCCTACGGTGTCCTTGCGCTGCGGGCTTATCGCCTTGCCGTCCACGCGGCCGATTTCGGCTGAAATCCGTTGCCCCGCCTGCCGTTTTGTTTCGATGTGAGGCCTGGCGCACTTTGTGCACAGCAGAAAATGTTCTACGATAGCAAGCATGTGCAAATTGCCATCTGAAAGCCATCCCCACCTGCCCGCAAGGCGACCCCGGTCCCTGCGCGCTTGAGTTCGCCTATGCGCCCGCGCCGTCCGCCGACCCGTGCCCTGTGTGGGCTGCTCGTGCTCGTTCTGGCGGGCGGGGCCGTGTTCGCGCTGCCGGCCAGGGCGCGCCAGGCCGAGGCGGGCGCGAACGGCGCCTTGCTCGAGCGCAGCGTCAAGGCCGCCTTCCTGTACAAATTCCTCGGCTATGCCGAATTCCCGCCGGCGGCCTTCAGCGACCCGGCGGCGCCGGTTGCGATCGGCATTGTCGGCGCCGACGAGCTGGCGGTGGAGCTGAGCCGCATCGTTGCCGGGCGTACCGTCAACCAGCGCAGCGTACAGGTGAAAGTGCTGCGCGAGGGCGAACCGGTGGCCGGGGTGCAGTTGCTGTTCATCGGCGGCCAGGACGGCGCCCGCGTCAAGAATGTGCTCAAGGCGATCGGCCCGGGGCCGGTGCTGGTGGTGACCGAGGCCGAGGCCGGCCTGCAGAACGGCAGCGTCATCAATTTCAAGATCGTCGAGCAGCGGGTGCGCTTCGACGTATCGCTGGAGGCTGCCGACAAGCACAGCGTCAAGCTCAGTTCGCGCCTGCTGACCGTCGCCAACCAGGTCCACAAGGGAGGGCCGTGATGCGGCGCGACAGCGGCTCGGTCCGGCGCAAGCTGATCCTGATGGCGGTGTCGACCACCTTCGTCGCGCTGCTGGCGGCGTCGGCGGCGATGCTGGTGTACGACCTGCGCACCTTCCAGCGCTACTGGGTCGACGACCTGACCACCCAGGCCGACATCATCGCCAGCGTCACCGCGCCGGCGCTGGCCTTCAACGACGCCAAGACCGCCCAGCTGAACCTGGCCGTGCTGCGGGTGCGCCCGCAGGTGCTGGACGCGGCCGTCTACACCGCCGGCGGCGCCCGGTTCGCGAGCTTCAGCCAGCAGGACAGCAAGCCGGTGTTCCCGGAACGGCCCGGGGTGGCGGGCCACCGCATCGACGGCGGCGAACTGGTGGTCACCAAGCCGGTGATCGAAAACGGCGAGATGCTGGGCACCGTCTACCTGCGTGCGCGCTACGGCCTGTTCGAACGGATGCTCAATTACGCCGCCATCCTGTGCGGCGTGCTGTTCGCTTCGCTGGCGATCGCGGCCCTGGTGGCCTCGCGCCTGCAGCGCAGCATCACCAACCCTTTGCAGGCGGTCACCAAGGTGGCGCGCGAGGTCATGCAGCGGCGCGACTTCACGCTGCGCGTGCCCGGCCATGACAGCGGCGAGATCGGGGTGCTGGTCGAAGCCTTCAACGACATGCTGGCCGAGATCGGACGCCGTTCGCATGCGCTGCAGGAAGCCAACCTGACGCTGGAGCACGAGATGCAGGTGCGCCACCGCGCCGAGCAGGCGCTGATCGTGGCCGACCGCCGCAAGGACGAGTTCCTGGCCACGCTGGCGCACGAGCTGCGCAATCCGCTGGCGCCGATCCGCACCGGCCTCGACATCCTGCGCATCCGCAGCGGCGACGCCCAGGCCACCCAGCGCGCGACCGACATCATGGAACGCCAGCTGCGCCAGATGGTGCGGCTGGTGGACGACCTGCTCGATGTGTCGCGCATCAACACCGGCAAGTTCGCGATCAAGATGGGCCGGGTCGAGCTGAAGGCGGTGGTCAACGACGCGCTTGAAGTGGTGCGTTCCTACATCGAGCTGCACGGGCACGAGCTGGTGATCGAGTTGCCGGACCGGCCGGTCTTCCTGCACGGCGACGCGACGCGGCTGGCGCAGGTCCTGTCGAACCTGCTCAACAACGCGGCCAAGTACACCAACCGCGGCGGCCGGGTCAGCCTGGCCGCGCGGGTCGAGGACCGCAGCCTGATCGTCAGCGTGGCCGACAACGGCATCGGCATCGCGCCCGATATGCTCGACAATGTGTTCGAGATGTTCGTGCAGGTCGATTCGACGCTCGAGCGCACCAATGCCGGCCTCGGGGTCGGGCTGTCGCTGGCGCGCCGCCTGGTCGAGCTGCACGGCGGCACCATCGAGGCGCACAGCGGCGGCATCAACCAGGGCAGCGAGTTCACGGTGCGGCTGCCGATCGTGGTCGAGCCGGAATTGCCGACCAAAAGCATGCCGGCCGCCTTCATCAGCGCCGAGACCTACCGCATCCTGCTGGCCGACGACAATGTGGACTTCGTCAACAGCATCGGCGCGCTGCTGTCGGCGATGGGGCACAGCGTGGTCATTACCCACAACGGCCCGGATGCGCTGACCGCGGCGGCGCGCTTCTGCCCGGACTACGCCTTCCTCGATATCGGCTTGCCGCAAATGTCGGGCTACGACCTGGCGCGCGGGATCCGGCGCCTGTCCTGCGGGCAGATGACCTTGCTGGTGGCGGTGACGGGCTGGGGCCAGGAGAAGGACCGCCAGCTGGCGTTCGAGGCGGGTTTCGACCATCACATGGTCAAGCCGGTGCGCTTCGAGCAGATCGAGGAGATTCTCAGTAACCGCAGCCTGGCCAAGAAGATGCGGACCTGAGCCGGATTCGCGCATTTCTACCGGACCCATTCGCACCAGCGTCATCCGCGCGCAAGCGGCGGTGCGGCGATCCGACACCCATGCTGAATTTGCTCGGCATGGATTCCTGCCTTCGCACACTGCTGTCCGGAATAATTTTGTTGATTTTTGCCTTGCCCCTTAGCTGACCCGCTGCGCTGCCGAAGTCGACGCTGTGAAACGTGAAATGCAATCTCCGACGTCGTTCCTGGCCGATGGCGGCCCCCTTGGCAGGAACCCATGCCACCTT
>JAKFDH010000192.1:0-2069 GCA_036676245.1 Massilia sp.
TCGCCAAGCACGGCAAGGAAGAAGTCGAGGAAGCGACCGAGGCACCGGTTGCGGCCGAAGTCCCGGCGGCCAAGGTCGCCAAGAAGGACGAAGAGAAGAAGTAAGCCTCTGTCGGCGCGCCTGGCCTGGGAAACCCTGCACGGGCGCGCCGCGGTTGTCTGCCATGGCTGGACTTCGCCTCATCGTCGGGCTCGGCAACCCCGGACCCGAACACGCCCGGACCCGGCACAACGCCGGGTTCCGTTTTGTGGACGTGCTCGCCGACAAGGCCGGCGCGCGCTTCGGGCTGGAGAGCAAGCTGTTCGGCGAGACTGCGAAGGTGGATATCGGCGGCCAGCAGCTGTGGCTGCTGAAGCCGGCCACGTTCATGAATCTCAGCGGCAAGTCGGTCACCGCCGCCCTGCGCTACTGGAAGATCGAACCGGAAGAAGCGCTGCTGGCGCACGACGAACTGGACCTGGCGCCGGGCACGGCGCGGCTCAAGTTCGACGGCGGCCACGGCGGCCAGAACGGTTTGCGCGACACCATGCGCCTGCTCGGGCATGGCAGGTTCCACCGCCTGCGGATCGGCATCGGCCATCCCGGGCACAAGGACAAGGTCACGCCGTGGGTGCTGGGCAAGGCCGGGCGTGACGACGAGGCGGCGATCGAACGCGCCATCGACGATGCGATCGGCGTGCTGCCGTTGGCGGTCGCCGGTGATTTCAACGAAGCAATGAAGCGGCTGCATACGCCGCAAACCTAATTACCCGGGTTCCGGCGTACCCGCCGGGCCCGCACGCGGAGCGTCACCCATGGGCATCAAATGCGGCATCGTCGGCCTGCCCAACGTCGGCAAGTCGACCCTCTTCAACGCCCTGACCAAGGCCGGCATCGCCGCGGCCAACTTCCCGTTCTGCACGATCGAACCCAACGTCGGCGTGGTGCCGGTCCCGGACCTGCGCCTGAATGCGCTGTCGGAGATCGTCAAGCCGCAGAAGTGCATCCCGACCGCGGTCGAGTTCGTCGACATCGCCGGCCTGGTGGCGGGCGCGGCCAGCGGCGAGGGGCTGGGCAACAAGTTCCTCGCCCACATCCGCGAGGTCGATGCGATCACCCACGTGGTGCGCTGCTTCGAGAACGACGACGTCATCCATGTCAACAACAAGGTCGATCCGATCGCGGACATCGACACCATCGACACCGAGCTGGCGCTGGCCGACCTGGAATCGGTCGACAAGGCCCTGCAGCGGGCCGAGCGTTCGGCCAAGACCGGCGACAAGGACGCCAAGGCCCGCGCCGAGGTGCTGGGCCGGATCCGAGCCGGCCTCGACGCCGGCAGGTCGGCGCGCTCGCTCGGGTTGTCCGACGAGGACAAGGCCGCCGTCCGCGACCTGTTCCTGCTGACCCTGAAGCCGGTGATGTACGTCGCCAACGTGCTCGAGGACGGCTTCGAGAACAATCCGCACCTGGACGCCGTTCGTGCCCGGGCCGTGGGCGAGGGCGCCGAGGTGGTGCCGGTCTCGGCCGCGATCGAGGAAGAGCTGAGCCAGCTCGACGACGCCGACCGCGACACCTTCCTGCACGACATGGGTCTCGACGAGCCAGGCCTGAACCGGGTGATCCGCGCCGCCTACAAGCTGCTCGGCCTGCAGACCTATTTCACCGCCGGCGTGAAGGAAGTCCGCGCCTGGACCGTGAAGGCCGGCTCGACCGCCCCGCAGGCGGCCGGCGTGATCCACACCGACTTCGAGAAGGGCTTCATCCGCGCCGAAACCATCGGCTACGACGACTTCCTGAAGTACCGGGGCGAGTCCGGGGCCCGCGACGCCGGGCGGTTACGGCTGGAAGGCAAGGAGTACCGGGTGCAGGAGGGCGACGTCCTCCACTTCCGCTTCAATGTCTGAGGCGCGCGCCTGAACACGCGGTTCCGGCACGGTCTCCGGCGTTGACAGGAAAAGCGGGCCGCGTCAAAATCGCTGGCTGTTTCACCGGCCTGACACCTTGGGTGCTCTGTCGGCGGCAATAGACCGGAGGGATACCCAAGCGGCCAACGGGGGCAGACTGTAAATCTGCTGGCTTACGCCTTC
>JAKFDH010000193.1:0-8095 GCA_036676245.1 Massilia sp.
GAGGAACAGCAGGCCTTTGCCCGCCATCAGGTCGTTGTGCTCCATGGTGCCGGTAGCCATGTCGTCGCCGCCGTAGGTGAATCCGACGCCGCCAACGAATTTCATATGGTTTTCAAAGGGCGGTTTGACCTGGGCCTGGGCCTGGGCCTGGGCCTGGGCCGCGAGCGATGCGCATGCGAGGGTGATTCCGAGGATAATTTTTTTCATTGTTTTGATTGATAGCTAGTTATCTGGCGTGAGCGCCAGTCAGGCAAAATAATGCCAAGCGGCATCATATTGGCTACCTTGAACAATGTGCAAATTTATATTATTGGAACTGTTGCAGAAAAGAAAAAAGCCCACGTATTTCTACGTGGGCTTTCATATTCTGGCTCCCCGACCTGGACTCGAACCAGGGACCTGCGGATTAACAGTCCGTCGCTCTACCGACTGAGCTATCAGGGAAAAGAGGCAACATTATGTACTTCTCAAGTTACGCTGTCAAGATTCTGACATGGCGCGCAAATCGTTGCCGTACTTCCTGATGCCTTTCGAAAAATCGCTTTCGCGACATCCGAAGAAACAAGAGTTTAGAGGACTTTCGCGATCGCGTCAATGACGAGATCGATGTTTTTGGAGTTCAGCGCGGCGACGCAAATGCGGCCGGTATCGACCGCGTAGATCGAATGTTCAGTGCGCAGGCGGCCCACTTGCTCTTTCGTCAGCCCCGAATACGAGAACATGCCGACCTGCTCGCGCACGAATTCGAAGTCGTGGCCCGGCGCTTTTTCCTTCAGCTTGCGCACGAATTCGTTGCGCATTTCACGGATGCGCACACGCATCGCGGCCAGTTCTTCTTCCCACAGCTGGCGCAGTTCCGGCGTGGTCAGCGCGGTGGCGACGACCTTGCCGCCGTGCACAGGCGGGTTCGAGTAGTTGGTGCGCACCACGCGCTTGAGCTGCGACAGCAGGCGCGCCGCTTCTTCGGCACTGGCGCCGACGACCGACAGTGCGCCGACGCGTTCGCCGTACAGCGAGAACGACTTCGAGAACGAGTTCGAGATCAGCAGCGGACCGCCGGCGGCGGCGAAGCGCGCCACCACGGCGCCGTCTTCGGCGATGCCCGCGCCGAAGCCCTGGTACGCCATGTCCAGGAACGGGATCAGGCCGCCTTCGGTGACGGCGGCGATCACTTCGCCCCACTGGGCCGCGGTCAGGTCGGCGCCGGTCGGGTTGTGGCAGCAGGCGTGCAGCAGCACGATCGAACCGCGCGGCATCGCCTTCAGCGAAGCGCGCATGCCGTCGAAGTCGACGCCATGGGTGGCGGGATCGTAGTAGGCGTAGTTATTGACGACGAAACCGGCGCTCTCGAACAGCGCGCGGTGGTTTTCCCAGCTCGGGTCGCTGATGTAGACCTGGGCGCCCGGGGCGAAGCGCTGCAGGAAGTCGGCGCCGATCTTGAGGGCGCCGGTGCCGCCGATGGCCTGCACGGTGACTGCGCGCTTTTCTTGAATAATCGGGCTGTCGGCGCCAAATACCAGTTCCTGCACCGCCTTGTCGTAGGCCGCAAGGCCTTCGATCGGCAGGTAGGTGCGCGGAGCCAGCTGCTCCATCAAGATGGCCTCGGCCTTTTGCACGCATGCCAGCAGCGGAACTTTGCCGTTATCGTCATAATAGACACCCACGCCCAGGTTGATCTTGGCAGGGTTGGTGTCGGCGTTGAACGCCTCGGTGATACCCAGGATCGGGTCGCGCGGGGCCATGTCGATGGCGCTGAAAATGCTGGCAGGTGCTGTGGAGGTCATCGTGATAAACTTGAGAGTCGGCTGGGTTGTATAGACAGCGGCCCTTATATTCATTGGGTCGCAAGCGGACTCCCATTTTAACAAAGGTCTGAACCGTATGCCTGAACTGGTCCCAAACGCCGTGGCGCCGACCGTCGTCACCTTCCCCGATTCCCCCTTCAAGCTGCACCAGCCCTTCCCGCCCGCGGGCGACCAGCCGACCGCGATCGCCGGCCTGGTCGAGGGCATCAACGACGGCTTGTCGTTCCAGACCCTGCTCGGCGTGACCGGCTCCGGCAAGACCTACACCATGGCCAACGTGATCGCCCACGCCGGGCGCCCCGCCATCGTGTTCGCGCCGAACAAGACGCTGGCGGCTCAGCTGTATTCGGAGTTCCGCGAGTTCTTCCCCGAGAACGCGGTCGAATACTTCGTCAGCTACTACGACTACTACCAGCCCGAAGCCTACGTGCCGCAGCGCGACCTGTTCATCGAGAAGGACTCGTCGATCAACGAGCATATCGAGCAGATGCGCCTGTCGTGCACCAAGTCGCTGATGGAGCGGCGCGACGTCGTCATCGTCGCCACCGTGTCGGCCATCTACGGTATCGGCAATCCGAGCGAATACCACCAGATGATCCTGACCCTGCGCCACAAGGACAAGGTCTCCCCGCGCGACATCATCGCGCGCCTGATTCAAATGCAGTACACCCGCAACGAAGTGGACTTCGGGCGCGGCACCTTCCGCGTGCGCGGCGATACGATCGACATCTTCCCGGCCGAGCATGCCGAACTGGCGATCCGCGTCGAGACCTTCGACGACGAGATCGACAACCTGCAGCTGTTCGATCCGCTCACGGGGCGCGTGCGCCAGAAGATCCCGCGCTTTACCGTGTATCCGGGCTCGCACTACGTGACCCCGCGCAGCACGGTGCTGCGCGCGATCGAAACGATCAAGGAAGAACTGCGCGAACGGCTCGATTTCTTCCGCAAGGAGAACAAGCTGATCGAGGAACAGCGGCTCGAGCAGCGTACCCGCTTCGACCTCGAGATGATGGCCGAAATCGGCTTCACCAAGGGCATCGAGAACTATTCGCGCCACCTGTCCGGCGCCAAGGCGGGCGAACCGCCGCCGACCCTGGTCGACTACCTGCCGAAGGACGCGCTGATGTTCCTCGACGAATCGCACGTGCTGATCGGGCAGTTGAATGCGATGTACAACGGCGACCGCTCGCGCAAGACCAACCTGGTCGACTACGGCTTCCGCCTGCCGTCGGCGCTGGACAACCGGCCGCTCAAGTTCGAGGAGTTCGAGGGCAAGCTGCGCCAGACCGTGTTCGTCTCGGCCACGCCGGCCGACTACGAAACCTCGCATGCCGACAACGTGGTCGAACAGGTCGTGCGCCCGACCGGCCTGGTCGACCCGCAGATCGTCGTCAAGCCGGCGCTGTCGCAGGTGGACGACCTGATGTCCGAGATCCAGGACCGCGTGGCCAAGGACGAACGGGTGCTGGTCACCACGCTGACCAAGCGCATGGCCGAACAGCTGACCGAATACCTGGGCGACCATGGCATCAAGGTGCGCTACCTGCACAGCGACATCGAGACCGTCGAGCGGGTCGAGATCCTGCGCGACCTGCGGCTGGGCACCTTCCACGTGCTGGTCGGGATCAACCTGCTGCGCGAGGGCCTCGACCTGCCGGAAGTGTCGCTGGTGGCGATCCTGGACGCGGACAAGGAAGGCTTCCTGCGCTCGGAGCGCAGCCTGATCCAGACCGTGGGCCGCGCGGCGCGCAACCTGAATGGCGTGGCCATTCTGTACGCGGACCGCATCACCGATTCGATGCGGCGCGCGATCGACGAGACCGAGCGCCGGCGCAACAAGCAGATTGCCTTCAACACCGCCAACGGCATCACGCCGATCGGCATCAAGAAGCAGATCAAGGAGCTGATCGACGGCGTCTACAGCCCGCAGCAGGCGAAGGTGCTGTTCGCCGAAGAGCAGGAAACGGCGAAAGTCGAGAACATGAGCGAGAAGCAGATCGGCAAGGAGATCAAGCGCCTCGAGAAGCTGATGCTCGACCACGCGAAGAACCTGGAGTTCGAGAAGGCGGCGCAGGTGCGCGACCAGCTGCATGTGCTCAAGACCCAGGCCTTCGGCGCGCCGGGGGCGGACAATGTGGCGGCGATCGTGGGCGAGTAAGCGTCGAATCGGGACCTGTAAACTGGCGTAGGGTGGGTGAGCGGAGCGCTACCCACCACGAGCCGCCGATGACGCGTGGTGGGTAGCGCTGCGCTCACCCACCCTACCCTCTACATGCGTCCTCCAGCCAAACTATGCAGCTGGATCCCCCGCGAACGGCGATGGTAAAAGACGGCCAGCGCGCCCAGTACGCCCAGCCCCAGCACCGACGTAATCAGAATAACGAAGTCCTTGCCGCCGCGCGCGATCACCGGCACCGCATCCGATTTCATCGTGGCCGCGATCAGCTTGCGGTCGAAGGTCGCGCCTATCACCTGCTCGGCATCGTTGATGCTGTTGGTCAGGTGCAGGCCCTTGCCGCCGCGGTGCACCATCATCTTGCCGTCGCGGTAGACGAAGGACAGGCGCTCGTCGCCCGCCAGCACCGTGCCCACCACGTGGCCGGCGTTGTTGATGCCGGTGGCGAAGCTGCTGCCGCCCGGGATCAGCGCACCAATGTCGACCATGCGCGTGCCGTCGTGCATGAAGGCGCGCCAGCGGCGGTCCTTCGTTTCCGAGGCGCCCACCACCACGCCCTTCTCGTTGATCGCCATCGCCGCGCTCTGGCGCCCGCCCAGCGTGCCCAGGTCGACCATGCCAACCTCCGGGTCGTAGCGGAAGGCGTGGCGGTATTCGTCCTTGGTGGTCGCGGTGCCGACCACCTGGCCGCGGTCGTTCATGCCGCTGGCGTAGCTGACCTTGCCGCCAAGGGTGCCCAGGTCCGTCAGGTAGTCGCCGCCGGTGTAGATGAAGGCATGCCAGTCGCCGTTGTCGGTGTCGGCGAAGCCGGCGGCGTGCCCTTCCCTGTTCAGGGCCATGCCATAGCTGCTCGGGCCGCCGAGGGTGCCGAGCACGCGCATGCCGCGCTCGCGGTCGTAAAGGAAGGCGTTCCAGCTGCCGTTGCGGTTGCGCGCCGAGCCGACGATCTCGCCGTTGTCGTTGATGCCCTTCGCATCGCTGTACTTGCCGCCGAGGGAACCGAGTTCGGTCAGTTTGCCGTTTTCGAACATGACCGCGCGCTGGTGCCCTTCGTCGTCTTCCAGTACCGCAGCGACCTGGCCGAAGGCGTTGATGTCGTAGGCGATCGTGTTTTCGTTGGACTTGATGCCCAGCGGGCGGGCATTGCCTGGACGGTCGGCGGCCAGGGCGGTTGCGCTGGCGACGGCGAGCAGGATGAGGCAGCAAAGATTGGCAGTGCGCATGCGACGTCTCCGGTCTAGTGTTTTTAGCAAGTACCCATGGGCACTATACGACCGTTATGCTAGAAAGTATCCAAATTTTTGCTATTGGATAGCAATATAACTGCCAATCGTCCGAAATCGGACAGTTTTCAGATGCTTTGGTAGTACGCGATATCCGGCCGCACGCCCATCCGCTTCATCGCCGCATGCGAATCGAAGCCTGTTGCCAGGTGCATCGCCTGCACCGCCGCCTTGGCCTGTTCGACGACTTCCTCGTTCTCCCATTCGGCCAGCGTGACCAGGTTGAATTCGCCGGGACCGGCCACCTGTTCCAGCAGCAGGTCGCGCACGAAGCCCGGCTGCTGCGCCAGGATGGCGTGGGTCGCACGCACCCGCTCGAGGAACTCGGTGCGCGACTTGGCGGGCACGATGAACTTGTCGACGCGGTACACGGGGTCTGGCTTGCTCTTTTCCATTTCGATCTCCAGTAGAGGGCTTGTCAAAGCGACGGATCCAGTGTAAAACCTCAACTTAACTTGAGGTCAAGAGGTTTATATGGGAAAAATTCGCCCGGATCAGGTGCATGCCGAGATCACCGTCGGCGAAGTGGCATCGCGCAGCGGGCTGGCGGTATCGGCCATCCATTTCTATGAAGCGAAGGGGCTGATCGCCAGCCGCCGCAACGCCGGCAACCAGCGCCGCTACGGGCGCGACGTGCTGCGCCGGGTCGCGGTGATCAAGGTGGCGCAGCGGATCGGCATTCCGCTGGCGTCGATCCAGCAGGCGCTGGCCGGCCTGCCCGAGGGACGCACGCCGAATGCGAAGGACTGGGCGGCGCTGTCGGCGCGCTGGAAGGCGGAACTGGACGAGCGCATCGACAAGCTGACGCGGCTGCGCGACGAGTTGAGCGACTGCATCGGCTGCGGCTGCCTGTCGCTCGAGCACTGCAAGCTGCGCAATCCGCTCGACGAGTTGTCGGAACAGGGCGCGGGGGCGCGCCTGCTCGATCGACAGCTTACAGCGACTTAATGAATTCGCGTATGCCGGCCAGGAACATCTCGACCGCCATCGCCGACAGGATCAGGCCCATCAAGCGCTCGAAGGCCGTCATCACCTGCGGGCCCAGCTTCTTCTGCAGCTGCTCGGCGCTGAGGAACACGGCCAGCCACACGAGCGCCACCGCGGTCAGCGCGCCCACGTGCACCATCACTTCGACCGTGCTGTCGGACGAGAACAGCAGCACCGTGGCCAGCGCCGACGGACCGGCGATCGCGGGAATCGCCAGCGGCACGATGAAGGGCTCGCCGCCCTCCCCCAGCTCGCCGAACGGCCCGCCCGGCTGCGGGAACACCATGCGCAGGGCGATCAGGAACAGGATCACGCTGCCGCCGATGCGCAGCGAGATCTCGGACAGCTGCATCGCCTGCAGCAGGTGGCGGCCGAAGAACATGAACAGCAGCAGCACCGCGAACGCGATCAGGCATTCGCGCACCACCACCTTCCAGCGGCGCTTGGGGGCCACTTGCTGCATCGCGCTGACGAACAGCGGCACGTTGCCGAAGGGGTCGGTGACCAGGATCAGCAGGATGAAGGTCTGGATGAAGGTTTGGGTCATGGGCTGCTCTTGAAATCGCGCTGTTGAAGATGCCTACGCCAATGAACAACGTCGTCCCAGCGAAGGCTGGGACCCATGCTGAATATGCTCAGTATGGGTCCCAGCCTTCGCTGGGACGACGTTGGTTAGTGCAACTACACGCGTCTTGAACGGTGCCGTCGCACGCATGTTAAACGGCGCCGTCGCCCTTTTTGATCCAGGCCGCCAGCTGGTGCGGGCGCAGGCCGTCGTAGTCTTCGAACGGCTGGTGGATCCACGGGTTGTGCGGCAGCTCTTCGAGGAAGTAGTCCGGGCGGATCGACGAGGTGCCCTTGACCCAGATGACGGCAGACTTCACTTCGGTCACGCCGTCGAAATTCTCGGCCAGGTGCCTGGTCACCTTGTCCAGCGTGACGCCCGAATCGGCCAGGTCGTCGACCAGCAGGATCTTGCCGGCCAGCGGGCCCTTGGTCATCGTCATGTACTTGGCGATGTCGAGGTCGCCGCGCACGGTGCCCGCTTCTTCACGGTAGGAGCTGGTCGACAGGATCGCCAGCGGCACGTCGAAGATGCGCGAGAACACGTCGCCGGGACGCACGCCGCCGCGCGCCAGGCACAGCACCTGGTCGAACTTCCAGCCCGATTCGTACACCTTCAGCGCCAGGCGCTCGATCAGGCGGTGGTATTCGTCCCAGGAGACCCAGAGGTGCTTGTCGTTCGATTGTGGGGTCGTCATGTCAGCTCCTCTTATTCGAATGGGTGGCGCAGCACGATCGTCTCGACGCGGTCGGGACCGGTCGACACCATGTCGACCGGCACGCCGACCAGCTCTTCGATGCGCTTGATGTAGGCGCGCGCGGTGGCAGGCAGCTCGGCCAGCGACTTGGCGCCGACGGTGCTTTCCTTCCAGCCCGGCATTTCTTCGTAGACGGGCTCGCAGCCGGCCGCGTCTTCGGCGCCGACCGGGAAGATATCCACGTCCTTGCCATTGAGCTTGTAGCCGGTGCACAGCTTGAGCGTCTCGAGGCCGTCGAGCACGTCGAGCTTGGTCAGGCACATGCCCGACACGCCGTTGATCTGGACCGAGCGGCGCAGCAGCGCGGCATCGAACCAGCCGCAGCGGCGCGCACGGCCGGTGACGGTGCCGAATTCATGGCCGATCGACGACAGGTGCTGGCCCACGCCGGCGTCCGTCGGCAGTTCGGACGGGAACGGGCCCGAGCCGACGCGCGTGGTATAGGCCTTGGTGATGCCCAGGATGTAGTGCAGCATGCCCGGACCGACGCCGGCGCCGGCGGCGGCATTGCCGGCCACG
>JAKFDH010000194.1:0-1928 GCA_036676245.1 Massilia sp.
CGCGGAGGCTTCCATGCACCACGCCCGTCAGCATGCCGAAACCCGCACCCGCGAACGCCGCCAGCGGCTGGCCCATGAAGCCGCACGACTGATGGCCGAAGGCGGCTTCCGCGATTTCCACCAGGCCAAGCTGAAAGCCGCCGCTCGTCTCGGCATCCACGATGATGCCTCGCTACCGCGCAACCGTGAGATCGAGGAGGCACTGCGCGAGTACCAGCGCCTGTTCGTCGGCGAATCCCACGTGGTGGCCTTGCGGATGCGGCGTGAAGCCGCGTTGCGCGCACTGGCCTTCTTCGCCCCGTTCGATCCACGTCTCGTCGGCCCGGTGCTCGATGGAACGTCGGATGCGAATTCACCCGTACTTTTGCAGTTGTATGCCGACGATGCCGATGCCGTACCGCGTTTCCTGGAAGAGCATCGCATCCCCGCCGAAGCGCGCACCCGCCACCTGCGCCTGGATCGCGAACGCAGCGATGACTTCCCCGTGTGGCTGTTCAGCGCCGAGGAGCTGACCTTCGATTTGACCGTGCTGCCGCACGACGCGCTACGCCAGGCGCCATTGTCCGGCGTGGATGAGAAGCCGATGAAACGGGCCTCGGAAACGCAGTTGCGGCAGTTGCTGGCGGACGAGGAAATCGTCGGCTACGAACTGGATGTTGCGCGCTGAGGCGCTGGCGCGCGCGCATGCATTCCTGGCCGACCCTGCCGCCAAACCAGACCCGGATGCCTGGCGCAGCGGCCGTCCGTAACGTTCCCGGCCGATACCGATGGCCCCGCCAAGCTCCTGAATCGATGGAAGGCTGAGCGCGGGCTTGCATCCTTTCGGTTCGCAACGCTTCAAAAGAACGCCCCGCGATGCGGGGCGTTCTTTTGAAGGCAATGGCTTGGCCGATCAGCGCTTGCCGATATCCTGGTAATCGCGCACGTCATAGCCGGTGTAGATCTGGCGCGGGCGGCCGATCTTGGCTTCCGGGTCGACCTGCTGTTCCAGCCAGTGCGCAACCCAACCGGCCGTTCGGGCGATGGCGAACATCACCGTGAACATCTCGGTAGGGATGTTGAGCGCCTTGTAGATGATGCCGCTGTAGAAATCGACGTTCGGGTACAGCTTGCGCTGTACGAAGTAATCGTCCTTTAGCGCCGCCTCCTCCAGGCGTAGCGCTACTTCCAGCATTGGATCGTTGACGCCCAGTTCGCCCAGTACCTCATGGGTCATCTCGCGGATGATCTTGGCGCGCGGATCGAAGTTCTTGTACACACGATGGCCGAAGCCCATCAGGCGGAAACCCGACTCCTTGTCCTTGGCCTTGTCGACCGCCGACTTCACGTTCTCCGGCTTGCCGATTTCGCCCAGCATCTTCAGCACCGCCTCGTTGGCGCCGCCATGCGCCGGCCCCCACAACGCCGCCACGCCGGCAGCCACACAGGCATATGGATTGGCGCCGGTGGAACCGACCATGCGCACGGTGGAAGTCGAAGCGTTCTGCTCGTGGTCGGCGTGCAGGATGAACAGCAGGTCCAGCGCCTTGGCGGCGACCGGATTCAACTCCAGCGGCTCGCTGGGCACTTCGAACATCATGTGCAGGAAGCGGTCCACATAGGCGTGGTTGTTGCGCGGGAAGCGCACCGGCCAGCCGATCGAATAACGGTAACAGGCGGCGGCAATGGTCGGCACCTTGGCGATCAGCCGGATCGCGGCCATGCGGCGCTGCTCGGGGTCTTCCAGGTCCAGTGTGTTGTGGTAGAAGCTGGCCATCGAACCCAGCATGCCCACTAGCATCGCCATGGGGTGCGCGTCGTGGCGGAAACCGCCGAGGAAATTCTTGAAGGCCTCGTGCATCATCGTGTGATGCGCGACTTCGTGGTCGAACTTGGCGAACTCGTCCGCGGTCGGCAATTCGCCATTCATCAGCAGGTACGCGACCTCG
>JAKFDH010000195.1:0-26154 GCA_036676245.1 Massilia sp.
GATCGAGTCGGTGGTCAGCACGCCGACCTGGCGCGACGACAGCGCGGCCGCCTGGGCGGTGCTCAGCCCGGTGATCTGGTCGGTCGTCAGGGCCAGCATCTGGGCCGTGGTCAGCGCGGCGACGGCATTGGTCGCCAGGCGCGCCAGGTCGTCGGTCTCGAGCGCGGCGATCTTGACGGCGCCCAGCGCCAGCACCTGGGCCGAGCTCAGCACAGCGGCCTGGGTCGTGGTCAAGGCGATGATCTGGTCGGTCGTCAGCGCGGCGGTGCCGGTGGTGGTCAGCGCGGCGACCTGGGCGGTCGACAAGGTGCCAACCTGGTCGGTCGTCAGCGCGGCGACCTGGCCGGTCTTCAGGGTGGCGATGATGCTGGTCTTCAGCGCGGCCATGTCGGCCGTCTCGAGGGCGACCACGGCATCGGTCGACAGCGCCGAGAACTGGGCGGTCGACAGCGCGCCCACTTGCACCGAGTTCAGCACGATCATCTGGTCGCTGGTCAGGCCGGCGGCAGCGGCGCTGCTCAGGGCCGACAGCTGGCCGGTCGACAGCCTGGTGACGTGGTCGGTGGTCAGCGCGGCGACCTGGGCCGACTTCAGGCCGGCGATGGTCGAGGTCTTCAGCGCCACCAGGTCGTTCGTCTCGAGGGCGATGATGGCGTCGGAGGTCAGCGTGCCGACCTGGACGCTGGTCAGCGCGCCGACCTGGGTGGTCGACAGCGCGATCGCCTGGTCGGACGTCAGCACGCCGGTCTGGCGGCTGGTCAGGGCGGCGATCTGGTTGGTCGCCAGCACGGCCAGGTCGGCCGTTTCGAGGGCGACGATGCTGTTGGTCGACAGCGCGGCCAGCTGGTTGGTCAGCAGTACGCCGGCCTGGACGGTGTTCAGGCCGATCACCTGGTCGGTGGTCAGGCTGGCGATGCCGGCGGTGGTGAAGGCGCGCACCTGGGTGGTCGACAGCGCGCCGAACTGGTCGGACGTCAACGCGGCCACCTGGGCGGTGGTCAGGGCGGCGATCACATTGGTGCGCAGCGAGCTGACGTCGCCCGTTTCGAGGGCGGCGATCGAGGCCGGGGCCATCGCGGCGACCTGGGCGGTCGACAGCGTGCCCACCTGGGCCGAGTTCAGCGCGATCACCTGGTCGGTCGACAGCAGCTTGACGCTGGAGGTGGTCAGCGCGGCGATCTGCGCGGTCGACAGGTTCATCACCTGGTCGGTCGTCAGCACCGCGAGCTGGGTCGAGGTCAGGCCGGCAATGGCCGAGGTCTTCAGTGCGGCGACATCGGCCGTCTCGAGCACGATGATTGCGTCGGTGCCGAGCTGGCCGACCTGGGTCGACGACAGCGCGCCGGCCTGGGTGGTGGTCAGCGCGATCAGCTGGTCGGTGCTCAGGCGCAGCATCTGGGTCGAGGTCATCGCGGCGATGGCCGAGGTGGCCAGGGCGGCGAAGTCGGTGGTCTCGAGGACCAGCAGGTTATCGGTGGTCAGCGCGACCATCTGGGCCGAGGTCAGCGCCCCGGCCTGGGTGGTCGACAGGCCGATCACCTGGTCGGTGGTCAGGCCCTTGATGGCGCCGGTCGACAGTGCGCGCACCTGGGCCGAGTTCAGCACGCCGACCTGGTCGGACGTCAGCGCGCCCACCTGCGCCGAGTTCAGCGCCGCGATGACGTTGGTGCGCAGCGAGCTGACGTCGGCCGTTTCGAAGGCGGCGATCGCGGCGGGCGCCATCGCGCCCACCTGGGCGGTCGACAGCGTGGCCACTTGCGCCGAGTTCAGCGCGATCACCTGGTCGGTGGTCAGGCCCTTGACGGCGGCCGTGCGCAGCGCGGCGACCTGGTCGGTCGACAGGCTCATGATCTGGTCGCTCGTCATCACCGCGACCTGGGTCGAGGTCAGGCTGGCGACGGCGGCGGTCTTCAGGACCACCAGGTCGCGCGTTTCGAGGGCGACGATGCCGTCGGTCGACAGGCCGCCGAACTGGGCCGACGTCAATGCCGCCACCTGCGTGGTCGACAGCGCGATCACCTGGTCGGTGGTCAGCGCGCCCATCTGCTTCGATTTCAGGGCGGCGATCGACTGGGTGCCGAGCGCGGCCAGGTCATTCGTTTCGAGGGCGACGATACCGTCGGTCGACAGCGCGCCGACCTGGGCCGACGTCAGCAGCGAGGCCTGGGTGGTCGTCAGCGCGATCACCTGGTCCGATACCATGGCGGCGACGCCGGCGGTGGTGATGGCGCGCAGCTGGGACGAGGACAGGACCATGATCTGGTCGCTGGTCAAGCCCGCCACTTGCGCCGTCTTCAGGCCGGCGACGATGCCGGTCGTCAGCGCAGCCAGGTCGCGCGTTTCGATGGCGCCGATGTTGGCGGCCGTCAGCGAACCGACCTGGGCGCTGTTGAGGGTGCCGATCTGGGCCGAATTGAGCACGATCACGTGATCGGAAGTCAGGGCGGCGACGGTGGCCGTGGTCAGGGCCGCGACCTGCGCGGTGCGCAGGTTGCCGACCTGGTCGGTCGTCAGTGCGCCGACCTGGACCGAGTTCAGGCCCGCCAGCGCGCTGGTGCCGAGCACGGCGACATCGGCCGTTTCCAGGGTGACCAGGGCGTCGGTCGACAGCGCGGCCAGCTGGCGGCTGGTCAGTGCGACCGCCTGGCTGGTCGTCAGCGCGATCACCTGGTCGGTGGTCAGGTTGGCGAACTGGGTGGTGTTCAGGGCGGCGATGGCGCGGGTGGCCAGCACGGCCACTTCGCTCGTTTCCATCGCCAGCAGCTGGGTGCTGGTCAGCGCGGCGACCTGGGCCGAGGTCAGCACCGCTGCCTGGACCGTGGTCAGGCCGGCCACGTGGTCGGTCGTCAGGCCGCGGATGGCGGCGGTCGACAGCGCGGCCAGCTGGCCGGTCGACAGGTTGCCGACCTGGTCGCTGGTGAGCACCGCCACCTGGGTCGAGCGCAGCGCGGCGATCACATTGGTCTTGATGGCGCCGATGTCGGCCGTTTCGATGGCGGCGATCGTCACGCTGTTCAGGGCGGAGATCTGGTACGAGGTCAGCGTGCCGACCTGGGCCGAGTTGAGGGCGATGATCTGGTCGGAACTGAGCGCGGCCACGCTGGCGGTCGACAGCGCGGCGATCTGCGCCGTGTTCATGCTGGTCACTTGCGCGGTGTTGAGCGACATCAGCTGGGTCGAGGTCAGGCCGGCGATGGCGGCGGTCTTCAGCACGGCGATGTCGGCCGTTTCGAGCACGATCAGCGCATCGGTGGTCAGCGCGCCGACCTGGCTGGACGACAGCGCGGCGGCCTGGGTGGTCGTCAGGCCGGTCACCTGGTCGGTGGTCAGGACGCGCATCTGGGCGGTGGTCAGGGCGGCGACGGCGCCGGTGGTCAGCGCGGCCAGGTCGTCGGTTTCGAGGACCAGCAGGTTGGCGTCGGTCAGCACCCGAATCTGGCTCGACGTCAGCGCGGCGGCCTGGGTGGTGCCGAGCGCGATCACCTGGTCGGACGTGAGCTTGCTGATGCCGGCGGTGGTGACGGCGGCCATCTGGGCGGCCGACAGCGCGCCGACCTGGTCGGTCGTCAGCGCGGCGACCTGGCCGGTCTTCAGGGCGGCGATGGCGCTCGTCTTCAGGCCCGCCATGTCGCTGGTTTCGATCGCGACCAGGGCCTCGTTCGACAGTGCGCCGACCTGGGCGGTCGTCAGGCTGCCGATCTGCACCGAGTTCATCGCAATGATGTGGTCGCTGGACAGGCCGCCGGCGATGGCGGACGTGGACAGCACGGCGATCTGGCTCGAGCTCAGGCGGCCCACGTGGTCGCTGGTCAGGGCCGCGACCTGGGTCGACTTCATGCCCGCCACGGCGCTGGTCGTCATGACGGCCAGGTCGCGCGTTTCGAGGGCGACGATGCTGTCGGACGACAGCGCGCCCACTTGCACCGAATTGAGCGCGGCGGCCTGGGTGGTCGACAGGGCGATCACCTGGTCGGTGGTCAGCGCCGCCATCTGGCGGCTGGTGATGGCGCGCAGCTGGCTGGTCGACAGCGCGGCCAGGTCATTCGTTTCGAGGGCGATGAAGCTGTCGGTCGACAGCGCGGCCAGCTGGTTGGTCTGCAGGACCGACGCCTGGAAGGTGGTCAGCGCGGCGACCTGGTCGGTCGTCATCTGGTTGATGCCGGCGGTGGTGAAGGCGCGCAGCTGCGCGCTCGACAGCACGGCCACCTGGTCCGAGGTCAGGCCGGCGATCTGGGCCGTCTTCAGGGTGGCGATGACATTGGTCTTGAGCGCGGCGATGTCGCCGGTTTCGATGGCGCCGAGGCCGGCGTTCGACAGGTTCGCCATCTGCGCGGTCGACAGGCTGGCGATCTGGGACGACGACAGCGCGATCACCTGGTCGGTGGTCAGGCCGGCGGCCATCACGGCGGTCGACAGCGCGCCGACCTGGCTGCTGCTCAGGTTGACGATGTGGTCGGTGGTCAGGACGGCGGCCTGGTCCGAGGTCAGCGCGGCGATGGTGTTGGTCTTCAGCACCACCAGGTCATTCGTTTCCAGCGCGATCAGCGAGTCGGTGGACAGGGCGGCAACCTGGCGGCTGGTCAGCGCGCCGGCCTGCACGGTCGTCAGCGCGATCACCTGGTCGGTCGTCAGCGCCTGCGCGATCTGGGTGGTGGTCAGGGCGGCGATGGCGGCGGTCGACAACGCGGCCAGGCCGTCCGTGGTCAAGCCCTGGTTGATCTGGGCGGTGGACAGGAAGGCGATCGAGCGCGTGGTCAGCGCGGCGGCCTGGGTGCCGCTCAGCGATGCCAGTTGTTCGGTGGTCAGGCCGTTGACGATCTGGCTGGTCGTCAGCACCGCCATGTGGTCGGTGCGGAAGCCGGCGATCTGGTCAGTCCTCAATATTGCGAAGTCGTCCGTGGCAAGCCCCGCGATCGTCGACGTGCTGAGCGCCGAAATTTGGGTGGACGACATTGAGGTGACGATCGAGGCCATTCTTTTTCTCCTTGGAACTACCTGGTACGGAAAGTCGACACCGCCAAGCTTCGCGCCGCGCGCGCTTGCTGTCGATGTCGCTTATATGGCAAATGCCGGTAATCTTTTGTTACAAATTTAATGGCACCCAAAAGGGGTGCCACTAGGAAACTTCCTATTCATTCTTAACGTCAACATCAACCCGAACTTTAGGCAAAAAGTGCCTTAAATCTTGCCCTAGTATAACAAAATCATTTGCAAATTATAAACTAATTGTGTTTCTTTCGAGACATTTTTTATAACAAAGTCAAACGCACAACATCATTTCTTGCCAGTCCGGCATGGTTTGCCGGGCTTTCGTTTACGGGTATACGGCGGCGCTTTTGTGTCCTGAAGGTAAGAATAAAAATAAAGGCGGTTTCTAGTGGTCGGCGCTGCGCCGGCCACTAGATGTAGGACTGTTCTTACAAGATTGGAACGACATTGTGACATCGGACGCCAACAGCCGGGCACGTCGGAGGGGATGTGTATGTACAGACCTGGCAAGTTGCGAGATCAGAATTGCACGGAGCAGCGGCGGCGACGCGCAGTTCCCGGCCGAGGGCGCCGAACCGCTGCGCCCGCTATACCTGGCCAGCCTGCTGGGCGCGCCGGTGCGCGGCGCCGGGACAGGCATGGCGCAGCACGGCGATCTTGTGCGCGCCGGGCGCCAGCGCGCTCATTGCAGCAGCACCTTGGGCGCATCGACGCGGCGCGCCGGGATCGTCGTCGGCAGCTCCATGTGGTAGGCGCCGGACGGCAGCAGGCCGCAGCCGCCGTAGCGCTCCATCACCTGCAGCTGGGCCACGACGTCTTCGCCGCAATGCTCGGCCGGCAGCCTGCGCCAGAACTCGAAGCCGCCCGCGGCGCGCAGCTTGGCGGTATCGAACAGCACGCAGCCGCCGACCCAGGCCACCCGGTACAGCAGGTTCAGGCCGGGGCGCAGGCCGAGGCGCGACTGCACGTGGAACAGGTTGGCCGCGCTGTGCAGGTGGTGGCGCGCCCAGGCCGGCGAATCGGGCCGCACTCGCTCCGGCTCGACCCGCGTGGTCCAGTATTCGATCGCCTGCTGCTGCGGGCGCGGGTCGTCGAGATGCGACAGGCCATGCACGGCGCTGCCGACGAAACCGCACTGCTGCTCGCGGATCGTGGCCAGCATGCGTCCCAGCAGGTCGGACTCGACGAACACGTCGTCGTCGAGGAACAGGCAGTACGGCGCCTCGGCCTGCGCCAGCAGGAAGGCGCGCTGTTCGGCCATGCCCACGCGCGGCAGGTGGCGCAACGTCAGCACCTGGCGGCCGTGCGCGCGCAGGTAGCGCAGCATGGCCAGCACTTCGCCGGTGGCGAACGGGCCGAAGCCGTCGGACTGGTCGGACACGATGACGCGGAAATCGCGGAAGGACTGGGCCGCCAGGCCGGACAGCGCGACGGCGAGCGCGCCGCTGCGGTTGCAGGTCGGCACCAGCACATCGATCGCGCACGGCTCGCTCATGGCCGCGGCGCGCCGCACAGCCAGGGATCGAGGGCCGGGTCGTCGTACATCTTGAACTGGCGGTAGACCTTGAAGCAGGCGGCGACGGCATCGGCCAGCGTGGCCTCGTGGAACAGCGCGATCGACAGCGCGTCGAATTGGGTCGGCATGGCGTCTCCCTGGGTACAAGTCAACCGTTCCCAAGTTGGAGGAGCGATTGGCCAGGAAGTTCAATCAATTACTTGTCGAGCTGCCTGAGGACCTTGTCGGTGATGTCGATGCGCGGGCTGAACCACAGCGGGTTCTGCAGCACGATGTCGATATTTTCGGCTTTTTCGATCTCGACGATGATCTGGTAGGCCTTGCGCGCGATGATCGAGCGCTCTTCATTCTGGCGCTGGCGCAGGTCGTCGCGGAATTCGGCCTGCAAGCGCTGCACTTCCTGGTCGAGGTCGATCAATTCGCGGGTGCGGGTGGTGCGTTCGCGCTCGGTGAGCCCGGCGGCATCGGCCTCGAAGCGCGTGGTCATGGCGCGCAGCTGGGAGATCTTGTCCTGGATGGCTTTTTCGCGCACAGAGAATTCGGCGATGATCTTGGCGCCGGCTTCCTTGGCCAGGCGCGACTCCTTCATGAGGCGCACCGTGCTGACCGCGGCAAAATTGGTGTCGGGCAGCGACGCCTTCTGCGCCATTGCCGGAGGGCAGGCGCACAGGACGAGCAAGGCCAGCCGGGCGGGCAGCGATGCTGATGCTGGTTTTGACATGACGCTCCATGACCAAATGAATGTGCGCCTATGATAAGCCATTTCTGGCGGGGTGGGCGTGTGCCGTCGCCGAAGTCACTGGCCGTTGAAACCAAGGACACGCACCAATTTCGCACAAGCGGCAACCAAGGTTCAGGCGGCGATCGAGACCCGGTCGCGCCCGCCCACCTTGGCGCGGTACAGCTGGGCATCGGCGGCGGAGATGAAGGCCGACACATCGAAGGTCCCGTCGACCTCGGCCAGGGCCAGCCCGATGCTGACCGACTTGCCCGCCGGGAGCCCGGGCAGGGCCGCGCTGGCGCGCCGGAACGCGGCGCGGATCTGCTCGGCCAGGACGGTCAGTTCGCCCCGGGTCCTGCCTTCGGCCACCACGCAGAATTCCTCGCCGCCCCAGCGCGCCGCGGTGACGTCCGGCGCCTCGACGGCCAGCAGCACCGCGCCCATGGCCTGCAGCACCTGGTCGCCGGCGTCATGGCCGCAGGTGTCGTTGACGTCCTTGAAATGGTCGATATCGAGGATCATGATGCCGAGCGTGTGCGGCGTGCCGCTGTCGCGCGCCAGCATGCGGTCGAAGACCAGGCGCAGCCCGCGCCGGTTCAGCAGCCCGGTCAGCACGTCGCGCTCGGCGGCGGTGCGCAGTTCGGCCACCAGGCGCGCCATCACCAGCAGGAACAGCATGGCGTTGCCGACCAGGGTGTTGGTCAGCGCCCCGCTCCAGATGATCATGTTGGCCACCGGAAGTTCGGGCGCGCCATAGCTCGGGGTGACCTGGCTGAACATGACGAGGAAGGCCTGCACGAACGCGGCCAGCGACTGCACCAGAGCGGTCACGCTGGCCACGTGGAACACCCGGTGCGAGGACTGGTCCGCATGGCGCCACAGGATGACGGCGGTCCACAGGTTGACCGCGCCCTGCGCGGCCGACAGCAGGAAGATGCGCCAGCGCGCGTCGGCGTCGATGAAGGTGAAGTAGACGGTCGTGCACAGCGCCAGCACCGTGAAGAACCACAGCAGCGGCTTGACGGCGGGGCGGGCGCAGAACTGCATGGTGCCGGCCAGGATGAAGGCGTGGCCGATGCTGAACGGAATATTAAACACGACCGAGGCGATGCGCCAGTCATCGATGATGCGCGGGCCGTCGAGCGTCATGCCGGCGCCGATCGCCAGGCAGCCAATGCCCCAGTAGCGCACGCCCGGGATGTGGCGGGCGAACGCCGACAGGGCAAAGAAGACCGCGCTCGCGGTCAGCGAGGCGAGCCCCAATACCGTTGTCAATGTAGCTTCGTCTACCGCCACTGCCATGCGCGCACCCCGGGCCGGACCATCCTCCTATTCTGACCGAGGCGTCAATACTCCGGAGAATTTTTTTCAATTGCGTGACAATCGGGCCGGGCGCCGCGCAAAATGTGCGGAACCCTGCAACACTACCGGCTTAAATAATGAATCGTCGACAACTATTCGGCCTCGCCGCCGCGCTGGCCTGCGCTACTCCGCTGGCGCGCGCGGCCGATCCCGGGAAACTGCACATCGTCACCAGCCACCTGCCGCCGCTGGTACTCGAAGGCGACGGCAAGGGCCGGGGCGGCGCGTTGCACGAGCTGGTGCTCGAACTGGTCCAGCGCCTGCGGCTGGCGCCGGACATCGAATTCGTCCCGTGGCGGCGCGCGATCTTCCTCGCCACCAAGATGTCGGCGACGGCGATCTTCCCGCTGACCCGGATCGCCGCGCGCGAGGGACAGTTCCGCTGGCTGGCCCCGCTGTACGAAGAAAACTACGCCTTCCTGGCCCTGCGCGGCGGCCGCTTCGACGTGCGCCGTCCGCAGGCGATGAAGTCGGCCCGCATCACGATCATTCGCGGCGGCGCCCAGGCGGACATGCTGCGCGAGCTGGGCTACCGCCGCATCGTCGAGGCCAATTCGATCGACGAGGTACACCGCTTCCTGGTCGGCGGCATGGCCGACGCCTCCTTCGGCGAGCGCGCCATCGTCCACAGCTCGCTGCAGTCCCGTGACGCCTTGCCGGACTTCCATTTCAGCGCGCCGGTGCTGAGCACCACCGCCTGGCTGGCCGGCTCGCTCGATTTCAGCGAGGCCGACGCCGCCCGCTACCAGCGCGCGATGGCCGAGATGGTGGCCGATGGCACGCACAAGCGCATCCTCGGAAAGTACGGGCTGGCCTGAGCGGCCCCGGTCAGGCCAGCTGAATGGCCACGTCGATATTGCCGCGGGTCGCCTTCGAGTACGGGCAAGTCTGGTGCGCCGCATCGACCAGCGCCTGCGCCACGTCGCGCGACAGGCCGGGGATGCTGACCTTCAGGCGCGCGCCCAGGAAATACGCGGCGCCGGTCTTGCCCAGGTCGACCTCGGCCTCGACCGCGAGGTCGGGCGGCAGCGTGACCTTCGCGGCGGCGGCGGCCAGGCCGATCGCGCCGATGAAGCAGGCCGACCAGCCGGCCGCGAACAGCTGCTCGGGATTGGTGCCGGCGCCGGTGCCGGGCGTGGACAGGGCGATGTCGAGACGGCCGTCGCTGCTGCGCGCGCTGCCGTTGCGCCCGCCCGAGGTGGTGTGGGTCTTGCCGGTGTAGATGACTTGTTCGATCTGGGACATGGTAATTCCTCTGTAAGCGTGTTGAATCAAGGGTGGGTACAGCAACATCTGGCTGGGTCAATGGATCAGCCTGAATTCCCTGGCAATGCCAGCACCGCGTCGACGAAATCTTGCGGCGCCTCCTGCGGCAGGTTGTGGCCGGCGCCGGACACGATGCGGTGGCTGCGCGGTCCGGCGAACTTGCCCGCCTGCGCCTTGCCGTCGTTGGCCGGCACCACGCCGTCGGCCGCGCCGTCGAGCGTGATGGCCGGTACCGTCAGCGGCGGCAGGCTGGCCAGGCGCCGTTCCAGCGCCGCGTAGGCCGGCTGGCCTGGCTCGAGGCCGAGGCGGAAGCGGTAGTTGTGGATCACGATGGCCACGTAATCCGGATTGTCGAGCGAGGCCATGCTGCGCTCGAAAGTGGCCTCGTCGAAGCGCCAGCCGGGCGAGTTGTAATCCCAGATGGTGCGGGCGATGGCGCGCCGGTTGGCGGCCAGGCCTGCGCGGCCGCGCTCGGTGGCGAAGTAGTACTGGTACCACAGGCCGGCCTCGATCTTTGCCGGAATCGGCACGCCGGCCCGGGCGATGTCCTGCACCAGGTAGCCGTTGACCGACACCACGCCGGCCACGCGCTCGGGCCACAGCACGGCGGCGACGCAGGCGGTGCGCGCGCCCCAGTCGTAGCCGGCCAGCACCGCGCGCCGGATGCCGAGCGCGTCCATCAGCGCGATGACATCCTGCGCCACCGCGCTCTGCTGCCCGGTGCGCGGCGTGTCCGCCTTCAGGAAGCGGGTGCTGCCATGGCCGCGCAGGTGCGGCACGATGACGCGCCAGCCGGCGGCGGCCAGCATCGGCGCCACGTCCACGTAGGAATGGATGTCGTAAGGGAAGCCGTGCAGCAGCACGACGGCCGGGCCGTCGGCAGGGCCGGCTTCGTAGTAGCCCACGTTCAGCACGCCGGCGTCGATTTGCCTGATCGGGGCCAGGGCGCTGGAGCTCGCGGCGTTCGCCACGCCGATCGCGGCGAGCGGCAATGCGGCGGTGACGGCGATCAGGCGGCGGCGGTTCAAATTAATCTCGGTCATGGTGGCTTCCTCGGTTGGTATGGGTCCAGTGTGGGGACCGCGTGTATCGGCTGTGTGTCCCGGAACCGGGGGTTTCGTATGCGAATGTGTCCCGGTTCCGGTTGGTACAAACGGATACAAAACCCGCTTATTCCTTCTGTGCCAGCGCGGCCACGATCGCCGCCTCGCTCTGCGCGTACCTGCCCTCGCCGAAGTGGGTATAGACGATCTTGCCCTTGCGGTCGACCAGGTAGAACGCCGGCCAGTACTGGTTGTTGTAGGCGGTCCAGGTGGCATAGCGGTTGTCCTGCGCCACCGGGTAGCCGATGTTCAGGCGCTTGATGGCGGTGCGCACGTTGTCGGTGCTGCGCTCGAACGGATACTCGGGCGTGTGCACGCCCACCACCACCAGCCCCTGGTCCTTGTACTTCTGGTGCCAGGCTTTCACGTGCGGCATCACGTTGATGCAGTTGATGCAGCTGTAGGTCCAGAAGTCCACCAGCACGACCTTGCCGCGCAATTGCTGCATCGTCAGCGGCGGGCTGTTGAGCCATTGGTCGATGCCGGCGAATTCCGGCGCGGTCGCCGGGGCGGCCATGGCGCTGGCGGCGGTGGCGAGTGCCGCGGCGGCGGCGAACTGTTTGATCGGGTTAGCCATGTCAAAGTCCTTTCAGGGTGGGAAAAATATTCGAGATCCAGGCGTAGACCAGAATGTCGTACTGCAGGTAAATCGCGAGGGCGGTGGCCACGACCAGCACGCCGAACACTTGCTGGATGCGGTGCGCATGGCGCGCCACGATCCGCACGCGGCTCGTCATGTACTGGCCGCCGTAGATAATCGCGAGCATCGGAATGGCGGCGCCGATGGCGTAAAACGTCAGCAGCAGCGCCGACCAGCCCAGGTCCTGGGCCTTGACCACCAGCGCCAGGATCGAGGCCAGCACCGGGCCGGCGCACGGGGTCCAGACGGCGCCCAGCGACATGCCGAGCAGGAAGCCGCCGCCGTTGGTGTCCGCCGCCGGCCCGCTGGCCGCCAGCGCGCCCATGCCGTCCAGCTTGCGCTGCACCTTCGCCACCAGCCAGTCATAGGGGCGCGGCCAGATCCGCAGCAGCCCGGCCACGGCCAGCAGGCCGATGGCGGCGTTGCGCAGCACTTCCTGGGCCAGCTGCACCGCGCTCGACACCACGCCCAGCAGCATCGCGAACGAGGCGAAGGCCAGGATGAAGCCGGCGATGATGAACAGCGGCCGCACCGTCGATGGCCGCTCGACCGAGGTGCCGAGCAGGATCGGCATGATCGGCAGGATGCAGGGCGAGGCGATGGTCAGCACGCCCGCCAGCAGCGCCAGCGGGGTTTCGATCAGGTTGGTCATGGTCGGCTTCCTTGTGTGGACAAGGCTCCATTGGACCCGCCGGGCATGTCGGGCTTGTGTCCGGATCCGGCCTCCAGTGCAATGTTTTGTATCCATCCCCGGGGCGGACACAATCGGACACAAATCTCCCGCGACGCTCCGGTATAAAGCGGAACCTGCCGAATTTTTCATGGAGTATTATTGACATGATGGAAACTACCGACCATGTGCTGATCGTCGACGACGACCGCGGCATCCGCGAGCTGCTCGCGGCCTACCTGGAAAAGAACGGCATGCGGGTGTCGCTGGCCGCCAACGGGCGCCAGATGCGCGCCGTGCTGGAACAGGGCGAGCCGGACCTGATCGTGCTCGACCTGATGATGCCCGGCGAAGACGGCCTGGTGCTGTGCCGCGAACTGCGCGCCGGCAAGTTCCGCGCGGTGCCGGTGCTGATGCTGACCGCCCGCAGCGAGGAAGCGGACCGCATCGTCGGCCTCGAGATGGGCGCCGACGACTACCTGTCCAAGCCGTTTGCGGTGCGCGAACTGCTGGCGCGCATCCGCGCCGTGCTGCGCCGCACCCGCATGATCCCCCGTAACATGCAGCTGACCGAGGCGGCCCAGCTGATCGCCTTCGGCGACTGGCGGCTCGACACCGTGGCGCGCCACCTGCTCGACGCCGACGGCACCATGGTCGCGCTGTCCGGCGCCGAATACCGGCTGCTGCGCGTGTTCCTCGACCATCCGCAGCGGGTGCTGAACCGCGAGCAGCTGCTGAACCTGACCCAGGGCCGCCAGTCGGACGCCTTCGACCGTTCGATCGACCTGCTGGTCAGCCGCCTGCGCCAGACGCTGCGCGACACCGCCAGGGAGCCGCGCTACATCAAGACGCTGCGCAGCGAAGGCTATGTGTTCTCGGCCGCCGTGTCGATGCTCGAAGGCCCGGAATGAAGCAGCTGTTGCTGCAGTGGCCGCGCACCCTGTTCGCCCGGCTGGTGCTGATCCTGCTGGTCGGCATGACGCTGGCGCAGGGCTTGTCGTTCTGGCTGACGATGACCGAGCGCAACCAGGCGACCACCAAGCTGATGATGGGCTACGTCGAGCGCGAAGTGGCCAGCTCGGTGGCCCTGCTCGACCGCCTGCCCGCCGCCGAGCGCGCCGCATGGCTGCCGCGCCTGGCGCGGCGCAGCTACAGCTTCCTGCTGGAACCAGGCGTCCAGGGCGCGCCGCCGGACCGCGAATTGTCGGCCCGGGTGGCGCGTTCGATCGCCGACGGCATCGGCACCAGCTACCGGCTGACGGCCAACGCCGTGCCGGGCGAGCGCGAACGGCTGCAGGTGCATCTGCAGCTGACCGACGGCACGCCGCTGACGATCGACTTCCGCCCGATGTCGAGGGTGCCGATGTCCGAATGGCTGCCGCTGCTGCTGGCCGCGCAGCTGGCGGTGCTGGCGGCGTTCTGCTGGCTGGCGGTGCGGCTGGCCACGCGCCCGCTGCACCAGCTGGCGCGGGCCGCCGACACCCTGGGACCGGACCTGAAGGCGGCGCGGCTGGCCGAGGACGGCCCGGCCGAGGTGGCGCTGGCGGCGAAGGCCTTCAATGCGATGCAGGACCGGATCGCCGGCTACATGAGCGAACGGCTCCAGATCCTGGCATCGATCTCGCACGACCTGCAAACCCCGATCACCCGGATGCGCCTGCGCGTCGACGTGATGGACGAGACGCCCGAACTGGCCAGGCTGCAGCAGGACTTGAAGGAGATGGAGTCGCTGGTCAAGGAAGGCGTGACCTATGCGCGCACGCTGCATGGCGCGGCCGAAGTGCCGATCCGGATCGACCCCGATGCGCTGGTCGAGAGCATGGTGGCCGACTATCGCGACGCCGGCCAGGAGGTGCTGCTGCGCGGGCGCTTCGCCGCGCCGCTGGTGACGCGTCCGCAGGCGCTGCGCCGCATCCTCGGCAACCTGGTCGACAACGCGCTCAAGTTCGGCGGCGCGGCCGAGGTCGAGATCGCGCCGGCACAGGATGGGCGGATCACGCTGGCGGTGCTCGACCGCGGGCCGGGCATTCCGGCCGAATCGCTGGACGCGGTGTTCGAACCGTTCGTGCGGCTCGAATCCTCGCGCAACCGCAGCACCGGCGGCACCGGCCTCGGCCTGGCGATCGCGCGCCAGCTGACGCTGGCCATGGACGCGACCCTGACGCTGCACCAGCGCCAGGGCGGCGGACTGGAAGCGCGCCTGACTTTGAAAATACAATAACCGAAGTCATGGATGTAAAACCCAAGGCAACATAATCAACGTCGTCCCTGCGAAGGCAGGGACCCATGGCACGTCTGCTCCGCTCAGCAGTTACTCTGACCACCGGTGCTATGGGTCCCTGCCTCCGCAGGGACGACGTTGGTTAAGTTGAATCGGAGTTTGCAGACACGACTCCGGAAGCGCTGCTGCGACGGAAGAATGCAGATCGCACACGCAAGCGAACTGAGCAGTGATTGAGCTTGAGCAGTGCCGCCACGCGGCGCCTGCCCATAATCGGAATCAGCAGGAAGGCGCCGCAACCGCGGCGCCGCCTGCCTCCAGGTCCGATCGCCACTCACGCTGCAGGTCTCGCCATGAACTCCCCCAACCGCCTCCTCGGCCTGGCGCTCGCCGGCGCCCTTGCACAGCCCGCGTGCGCAGCAGTTTTCTTCGCGGCCCACCAGGACGACGTCGTGCTGCTGATGGCGCGCAGCGGCCAGCTCGACATCAAGGCCAACATTCCGACCGTCATCGTGGTGCTGACCGCCGGCGACGCCGGCAACGGCATCGAAGCGGCCAGCCCCGGCGGCCTGCGCGCCCACCAGTACAACCAGCAGGGCAACCCCTACTACCGGGTACGCCACAACGCCCACGAGGCGGCGCTCGCCAGCTGGGTGCCGGCCGGCCATTCGACGCTGCCGCGACGCGCGACCGAAGATTTCGGGACCGGCCTGCCTGCCGTGGAAACGGTCAGGATCGGCAATGTATTGATCTATAACCTGAACCTGCCGGACGGCCTGCTGCACGCCTTCCACGAAGGCAAATTCCCGGTGCTGTTCGACGTCACCGGCACCAACGGCTACACGCCCGCCTCGCTGCGCCGGACGCTGCGCCTGATCATCCGCCGGAACAACACCGGCCTGGCCAGGGTCGTCATCAACCAGCATGAACACACGCCCGAACATAGCGAGCCCGGCTACAACGCCAGCCGCCTGACCGCGATCCACGTCGACCACGGCGACCACACCGCGGCCGGGCGCCTGGTACGCGACGCCCTCGACGCCGTACCCGCCTACGGCTGCGTGCACCGGGTCATCTATATGGGTTACGCGATCGGGGTCCAGCCGGACACCATGAGCGACGCCGAAAAGCAGTCGCAGGCGGCGGCGTTCGCGGCGCTCGACCGGGTGCTCAGGGAGCAGGGCAACATCACCTACAACTACGGCGCGCGCACCGAGCAGCTCGGCAGCAACGACCCCTTCCACACCGGCTTCTTCGGCAAACAGCGCTGGCGCACCAGGCTTGGCAGCGCCGACTGCGCATTCTGAAGGAACGCTCAGGTGGATGATTGTTTGGGGAGGGCGTGTATCCTGCAAGATAGCTTGCCTTACTATCGTCGCGCCCGGACTTCACACCCACGCCATGCCACGCCACCGCCTCCTGTTCGCCACCCTCGTCCTGGCCAGCCCGCTGGCCGCCGCCCAGCCCTTCGCGCTCGCCGAACAGGGCCGCCTGCCCGCCATCGTGCACGACGGCCAGGCCACGATGCGGCTCGCCGCCGGCCTGCTCGCGCGCGACCTGCAGGCCCTGTCCGGCCTGCAGGCGGCCACCAGCACCCGGTTCGCGGACTGCGAGGCGCGCTGCATCGTCGTCGGCACCGCCGGCTCGCCGCTGGTGCGGGACGCCGCGCGCAAGGCCGGCATCGACCTCGGCGCGCTGCGGGGCCAGCGCGAACGCTACCTGCGCGCCGCTTCCGGGACGATGCTGCTGATCGCCGGCGCCGACCCGCGCGGCGCCGCCTACGGCGTGGTGGACCTGTCGCGCGAGCTGGGCGTGTCGCCGTGGGAATGGTGGGCCGACGTCGCGCCGCGGCGGCCGGCGCAGCTGGCGGCCGATGGCGCGCACAGGCTGTCGCCGGCGCCGTCGGTCGAGTACCGCGGCATTTTCATCAACGACGAGGACTGGGGCCTGCAGCCCTGGGCCGCCAGGACCTACGACAAGGCCGGCGACATCGGCCCGGCCACTTACGCGCGCGTGTTCGAGCTGCTGTGGCGGCTGAAGGCGAACATCATCTGGCCGGCCATGCACCCGTCGACCAAGGCCTTCTTCGCCGTGCCCGGCAATGCGCAAATGGCGGCCGACTACGCGATCGTGGTCGGCAGTTCGCACGCGGAGCCCATGTTGCGCAACAACGTGGGCGAATGGAACGGCAAGACGGACGGCCCCTTCAACTACTTCAGCAACCGCGACGCGCTGCTGCGCTACTGGCAAAGCCGGGTCGACGAATCGACCGCGTTCGACGCCGTCTACACGATGGGCCTGCGCGGCGCGCACGATTCGGCCATGGAAGGGGTGCGCGACGCGGCCCATGGGCGCGACACGCTGGCCGAGGTCATCGGCGTGCAGCGCGCCATGCTGGCCAGGGCGCGCAACAAGCCGGCCCACCAGGTGCCGCAGGTGCTCACGCTGTACAAGGAAGTGCTCGACTTCTACAACACCGGCCTGCAAGTGCCGGACGACGTCACCCTGGTCTGGCCGGACGATAACTACGGCTACCTGCACCAGCTCAGCACCGAGGCCGAGCGCAAGCGCAGCGGCGGCGCCGGCATCTACTACCACCTGTCGTACTGGGGCCGCCCGCACGACTACCTGTGGCTGGCCACCACCCACCCGGCGCTGGTGCGCGACCAGCTGCAGCGCGCCTGGGCCACCGGCGCGCGCAAGGCCTGGGTCGTGAACGTGGGCGACATCAAGCCGGCCGAGTACCTGACCCAGTATTTTCTCGACATGGCCTTCGACGCCTCGGCCCTGCGCCAGGACCCGCGCCAGCACTTGCAGGCCTGGGCCGCGGCGCAGTTCGGCCCGGCCCTTGCGCAGCAGGCGGCCGCCATCATGCTGGACTACTACGAGCTGGCCTGGGAGCGCCGCCCCGAGTTCATGGGCTTCGGCGAGACCGAGCCGACCCGCCCGAACCGCGCCAGCGATTACATCCGCACCGGCGGCGAGGAAGCGGAGCAGCGGCTGGCGCGCTACCGGGCGCTGGCGGCGCAGGCCGAGGCGCTGTCGCTGCGGGTGCCGGCGCCGCTGCGCGACGCCTGGTTCCAGCTGGTGCTGTACCCGGTGCGCGCCGCGGCCAACCTGAACACCCGCATCCTGCGCCTGGAGCTGGCGGCCGAATACGCGCGCCAGCGCCGGCCCTCGGCCGACTGGCAGGTGCAGCAGGCCAGGCAGGCGCATGCCGCGCTGGTGGCCGACACCGCCGCCTACAACGCGCTCGGCAAGGGCAAGTGGAAGCACATCATGGACATGGCGCCGCGCCGCCTGCCGGTGTTCGACGAACCGGTGTACCCGTCGTACGGCGCCGGCGCGCGCCGCGGCTGCGGCGTCGTGCTCCCGGCGCTGCAGTCGGTCGAGGGCGACCGCATCGTCCTGCGCCAGGGGCAGCCGTCGGCCCGCACGCTCACGCTGGCGAGCCATGGCGGCGCGGCGGCCGCGTGGTCGGTGCGGACCAGCGCAGGGGTGCGCGCCGATATCGGCAAGGGCGAGCTGTCGGCCGCCAACGGCTACGAACAGCGCATCGCCATCGCCTATGACGGCAGCGCCGGTCCGGCGCTGTCGCTGCAGTGCGGCGCGCAGGTGGTCAAGGTCAACCTGCGCGCCGACAGCCCGGCCGCCGCCGGCATGCCGGGCGAGCGCGAACGCATCGTGGTGCTGGCCGCGGGGTCGGCGCCGGCGCACCCGGACTGGGAAGCGATGCCGGGCCTCGGCAGCAGCGGCCTTGGCCTGCGCTCGCGCCTCGACCTGCCCGCGCGCGGCAACGCGGGCCCGGCCGCCGCGCAGCCGCTCGCGTACCGCTTTGCCAGCCCGGCCGGCGCCGCCCAGCTGCGCCTGGTCGCGGTGCCGGTGCATCCGCTGACGTCGGCTCACCGCCTGCGCATCGCCGTCAGCCTCGACGACGGCCCGCCGGCCGTGTTCGATTACACGACGGCCGGGCGCAGCGACGAATGGAAGCAGAACGTGCTCGGCAACAGCGCGGTGCGCACCATCGACGGCCTGCAGCTGAAGGCGGGCCTGCACACGCTGCGCGTGGTGCCGCTGGACCCGGGCTTTGTGCTCGACAGGATCGACGTCGTGTTCGACGGTGCGCCGCGCTACTACGGCAAGCCGCCGGCCGACCCGGCGCCGGCGGTGCAGCGATGAATCTTCGGAAACAGGGGGAGCCATGGACCTGAACTGGCCCCCCGCAGCGCAAGGAACGGCTGGCCCGCCGACTGTGTACAATTATACCAATTCGACATAATTGCCAATTCAACCAGAAAGGGAATGCGATGGCGCATATCATCAAGCACCTGGCATTGCTTGCCACGGCATTTGCATGCTGTTCCATCGATGCCTCCGCCCAGGCAACACAGGGCGCGCCGCAGAGTGTGACCGTCAAGGGACAGAAGAACGCTTCGCCGTGGTTCCGCGCCGAGAGCCCGCATTTCGTCGTGTTCTCCGACACCCGCCACGAAGACGTTTTCCACCTGCTGAAGAACCTGGAAAAACTCGACCACGTCCTGCGCCTCTACACCAGGGACTACTCCCTGGGCCGCGCACCGGGCCAGAAACTCACCTTGTATTACCACGACGGCGTGGCCGGTTTCAACGAGGCCGCCCTCAACCCGCCCGGCGAGGCCGTGGGCCTGTACAGCAGCTGCGTCTCCGGCGTGCTCGGTTACGGGGTCAACCTGCAGCGCCCCGCCAGTCTCGGCAATGAACAGCTGGCCACGGGACCGCTCGACGTCAGCCTGTCGTATATCTTCGAGGCCTACACGCGCCACTTCCTCTACCGCCACACGCACATCCGCACGCCGGCCTGGTACATCGAGGGCCTTGCGCAGTACTTCGCCAGCGCGCGCTTCTCGAATGGCCAAATGGTGCTGGGCCGGCCGCCGGCCGCCATCGCCCAGTACTTTCGCCTGATCGACCAGAACACCCCGCGCCCCCTCGAGTACGGCGATGTCTTCGGGGCGGCGCCCGCGGCGGCCAGGAGCTATGTCTCGCAAGCGGAGGAACAACTTGCCTATCTGGCCAAGTCCTGGAACCTGATGCATTACATGCTGTCGACCAGCGACAACCGTGCGCGCCTGGACCGCTATCTCGAACTGGCGGAGGGCGAGGCGCCAGCCGCTGCGCTCGAAGAAGCACTCGGCCTGAAGGCCGCCGACATTGGCACCACGCTGTGGCGTTATCGCAAAAAGGGAATTCCCCTTCCGCAGATCGATATTCCTTCGCTGCCCGCGGCCCGGATCGAGACCAGCGCCCTGCCCGGCGCCGCCACGAATTTCATCCTGGCAGACGCCGCGCTGAAATCCTGCCCGGGCAAGAAGGAGGGCGAAGCCTTGCTGAAAATGGTGAGCCAGCAGGCAGCCGGCGAAGCGGGCAATAACTTTGCCCGGCTCACCCTGAGCCGCGCACAAATCGACTGGGGCGATCCGGCCGATGCCCTGCCGTTCCTGACCGAGGCCGCGCGCCGCGACCCTGCCAGTTTCGATGCGCACTACCTGCTCGGCCTGGCGAACCTGCGCCTGCATCTGCGGCGCGAGGAGCCGACGCGGCTGGCTGCCGCCAGCGAGCACCTGGCGCGCGCCAAGGCCTTGAATCCTGCTTCGGCGGAGGCGGCATTCGCCTTCCACCAGGCGGGGCTGGCAGGCAATGCACGGCCTGGCGAAGCGGTGCTTGAAAGCGCCGTCACCGCATGGAAAAATGCGCGCGAGGCTAGCCAGCTTGCCCGGTCGGCCGCGCTTGCGTACGCCTACACCGGACGCCCGGCCGAAGCGGGCACCACCCTGGCGCTATTGGCAAGCAATGCGCGCGATCCGGCCATGGCCAGCTGGGCGAAAACCTGGCAGACCCGGCTTGCCGCAGGGGTGACCCGCGCCAAGCTGCTGGAAGAAATGCGCCGCGATGCGGGCACGCCCGATGCCTTCCGCGAATGGACACTGGCCAGTGCGGATCTCGTTAAAACGGTGGAATACAATATCGGCGTCGAGAACGCGCAGCGGGCGATCGATCAGCTGCGCTCCAGCAACCCGATGGGCGAACGTATCTACAACACGCCGACCAAGCGCTGATCGCTGCCTTGCCCGCAAGGTCGTGGGATTTCCAGCAGTATTCGGAAGTGCTACACGATCCCCACACTTAAAGGTGGTATGGCCTGGATCCTGCCGACGCTGGCGCGGCGAACAGGGCATGCGCGCGCCTGCTCAGTATCTTTCCAGCAAAAAAGAGAGGCGCAGCAGGGGGGAAGCGGATGGTTGTGGCAATTTGGCCAGTCCAGATTGCATATTTGGTCTGACCGCTTTAGAATGAGCCAGACCAATTCACCCAACCAGACCCGGGCGACCGCATGAGCGTCAACCACAAAGAGCTGTCTGAACCCGTCGCGCCGGAGGTTCGCCTGTATCGCCAGGTTGCCGACAAAATCCAGTTGCTGATATCCGAAGAAGGCATCGGCGCCGGCGAACGGCTGCCCTCCGAACGTGAACTGTCGGCACGGCTGGCGGTCAGCCGCGCCTCGCTGCGCGAAGCGCTGATCGCGCTCGAACTGTCGGGCGTAGTCGAGGTGCGCAGCGGCTCGGGCGTGTATGTGAGCGCGAAGTCGGGCGAACCGCGGCCGCTGTCCGAGGGCGGCCCAGGTCCGTTCGAAGTGCTGTCGGCGCGCCGCCTGATCGAAACCGAAATCGTGGCCATCGCGGCCAGGGTGGCGACCGACAGCGCGATCGACGCCATCCTGCGCGCGGTCGAGGAGATGGAGCACCACCACGACAACAGCGCCACCAACGAACAGCTCGACCGCAACTTCCACCTGGCGATCGCGGCCGCCACCGGCAACAGCGCGATGGTCGGCACCATGACCTACCTGTGGGACCAGCGCGGCGGCCTGTGGCACAAGCTCAAGGAGCACTTCCGCACCGAGGAACTGCGCACCGAAACACTGAGCGACCACCGGCTGATCTTCCAGGCGATCGCCAGCCACGACCCCAACGCCGCCAGGCAGGCCATGCGCGCCCACCTCGAGCGGGTGTCGCGCACCTTCTCGCGCGGCTGATACGCGGCACGACAGAACAAACCCATCGGAGACACAGCTTCATGACATCGAAAAACCACCCGTCCCTTCCCGGGCTGTCGCGCCGCAGCCTGCTCAAATTCGCCGCCGCCGGCGGGACCGCCATCGCGCTGCCGGCCCAGGCCGGGCTGTCGGGCGATCCCTGGCTGGTGGCCGATGCGATCGTCGCGCGCCTGCGGCCCCTGAGCTTCCCGAAGCGCGATTTCGTCGTCACCGGCTTCGGCGCCGCGCCGTGCGCGACGCGCAAGGTCAAGGCCTGGGCCTCGCATGACGACCAGGCGATGCTGCCGACGCCGGCCGACGACGCCAGGGACTGCTACGCCGCCATCAAGGCCGCCATCGACGCCTGCGTGGCCGCCGGCGGCGGGCGCGTGGTCATCCCCAGGGGGAACTGGTTCTGCGCCGGCCCGATCGTGCTGCGCTCGAACGTCCATGTGCACCTGAAGGCAGGCGCCCACCTGTACTTCTCGCACAAGCCCGAGGACTATGCGAAGTACGGCGACTACGACTGCGGCCCGAAGGGCAGGCTGACCTTGTCGCGCTGGCAGAGCAACGACTGCCTGAACTACTCGCCGATGATCTACGCCTACAACGAGAACAATATCGCCCTGACCGGCGAGGACTGGAGCGCCGTGCTCGATGGCCAGGGCGGCGTGCCGTTCTCGCCGGACGGCGACTGCTGGTGGACCTGGAAGGGCAAGAACCGCACGCTGAACGCAGTCGCCCAGAACAATATCCCGAACCAGAAGGCGGGCAAGATCTCGCAGGTCACGCCGAACCCGAACAATGCGCCGCTGTCGAAAGTGGCGCCGTGGCTGACGGACGCGGAGCGCAAGCAGATCGAGGGCGAAGGCAGCAAGTGGAGCCACGACGAGCAGTACCTGCCGGCGCTGTCGGAGGCGGGCGTTCCGCTGCTGCAGCGCGCCTTCGGCAAGGGCCACTACCTGCGCCCGCCGATGATCCACATGATCGGCTGCACCAACGTGCTGCTCGAGGGCTACCACGTGATCAACACGCCGTTCTGGCAGCACCACCCGGTACATTGCCGCAACCTGGTGATCCGCAAGGTGCATGCCGAGAGCCGCGGGCCGAACAGCGACGGCTTCGACCCCGAAGCCTGCGACCATGTGCTGGTCGAGAACTGCACCTTCGACGCCGGCGACGACTGCATCGCGATCAAGGCGGGCAAGAACCGCGACACGCAGTTCGGCCCGTCGCAGAACATCGTGATCCAGGGCTGCACGATGCAAAGCGGGCATGGCGCCGTGACGCTCGGTTCCGAGATGGCAGGCGGGATCGAGAACGTGTTCGCGCGCGACCTGGTGTTCGAGAACAGGCACTGGGCGACCGATCCGCTCAATACGGCGATCCGCCTGAAGACCAATATGAACCGCGGCGGCTGGCTGCGCCACTTCTATGTGAAGAACGTCAGCATTCCGAACGGCGTGCAGCTGAGCCCATCGAACTACGCCTTCCTGCCCGGCTCGCCGATCGCCTCGCCGACCATGGCCACCGCCGCCGGCGGCGTGGTGACCTTCGACTGCGACTACCAGCCGACGGCGGACTCGGTGCGCACGCGTCCGCCGGAAGTGTCGGACATCCATATCTCGAACGTCAGGGTCGGCAATGTCAGCAGGGGCGGCAAGACCGGCTCGTGCTACCAGGCGGTCGTGATCCTGGGCGCGGTGGCGTCCGACTACAACGGGCCGCAGCCGATGCCGGCCGTGCTGCCGGTAAGGCGCGTGACAATCAAGGACTGCGATTTCGGTCATCCGGTCAATGCCGGGGAGCCGATCTACCTGCATAACGTGCAGGGGCTCAAGCTGGAGAACGTGACGATCGGCGGGAAGCGGATGGATACGACGCTGTCGAGCTGAAAAAAAGCCCCGCGACTTCGTCGAAGTCCGGGGCCTTATCCAGCAATCAGCCTGTCCAACGTCATTCCTGCGAAGGCAGGAATCCATGCTGAGCATGTTCAGTATGGGTTCCTGCCTGCGCAGGAACGACGTTGGTTGAGTGCGGCTATTCCCTACCTCTTCAACTTAAAGGAAGTCGTAACGCGCCGTCAGCCAGAACGAGCGGGGCGAATTCATCACGTTCCAGGCGCCGGAGTTCGGCAGCTGCTGCATGATGTCGTTCTTGCTCACGCCGGTGGCGGTCGGCAGCATCGTGTCGTAGCCGCTGATGTACTTGTTGTTGAGCGCATTGCGTACTTCCACCGCAAGCTTGAAGTTCTTGATCCCGGCCCACTGCACCGACAGGTCGACGTTCTTCTGCGGCGGCAGGTAATTCAGGTCGGCCGGGTTGGTGTCGCGCTTGCGCTTGGCCATGTAGCGATGGCGAATGTTGAACGCATAGTCATCGAACTCGTAGGTAAAGGTATTCGACAACACCCACTTTGGCGTCCTGGCCATGATGCCGTCGAACATGGTCAGCTTGTCGTCTTCCGGTCCTGGCGAGCCCGCTTCGAAGCGGCCGACGCCGAGCTGCGTGCCCTTCGAGAACAGCGCGGTCGAGTTCCACTTGAACTTCGGCATGATTTGCCAACGCAGCGAGCCCTCGAGTCCGCGGGTCATGAAGCGGTTGAGGTACTCGACCACGTAGGTGCTGCCGGTGGTCGTGAGCGGCGTTTCTTGCCTCCACTCCAGCATTTCGCTGCGGTAAGCCGTCAACTGGCCCGTGATCTTTCCGTGGCCGAATACATAGGCCATTTCGTGCTGCTCCAGGTCGACCTGGGGGAACAAGGGCTTGTTGGCGGCATTGAACTGGGTTTGATACCGGTTGATAATGCCGATGATATTGTTGCCGGCCTTGCTGTAACGATAGTAGACCTTGTCCTGCGGGGTCACGTTGTAGCCAACCGAACCGCTGTAGTTCTTCAGGTACACCCGCTTCGATGCGTTGACCGTCGTGCCGCGCACATAGTTCTGGTTGTCGTACCAGGTCAGCGGGTTGCCATCCAGGCCGCCATAGCTACGCGACGTGAGACCGTTCGATTGCGGCGAGGTCACGAAGGGAATGGTGTGGGTCTTCACCATCGTCAAGTTGCCCTTGTAGCTGCCGTTGATATCCCATTTGCCAGGCGACCAGGAACCGCCCAGCATGGGCTGGAACTCGCGCTGCCGGCTCGAGTAAATATAGGGGGTGAGACCGTCGACGTTGCCGCCGCCCACTCGTCCCCAGCCGCCCTCGTCGGTGAGCTGGTAGCTGCCGTTGGCGGTCACGAAGCGCGCCCCCAGGTTGGCGATCTCGCCGTTACCAAAGGCCGAGACACCGCGGCCGTTGAAGTACGTTACCAGTTCCTGTTTCGCCTGCACTGCGAACAGGCCGGCCTGGATCCGGAAGTTGTCGCCGGCGTAGGTAGTCAGGAAGCTGAGCATCAGGTCTTTCGACCCGCGGATGGCGTAGTTCGAGTTGGTGACGTAGACGACATCCTTGTTGTTGGTAGCACTATCCGACGGCACCTTGATGCCGTTGACCAGACCGCCGGCCAGGTCGAAGTTCGCGTTCGGCAGGTTGGTGAAGGCCACGCACTGGGCCGGACTAGCTGCGCCGCCGGCCGGGCAGGCCCCGCCGGTGCGGTAGTTGATACCGTTCGACGTGCCGACGTTGTTGTAGATCTTGGCGCGCACGGCGCCGCTATCGATATCGTACAGCTCGTAGTAGCCTGGCATGCGGTTCAGGTTGGCCGACGCCGCGGCGGCGACGTTCTGGTTGGTGATATAGGCATCCTGGAAGATGTTGGTTCCCCACAGCGAGCCGGGTCCGGCGCCGTAGAACGCCTGTTGCAGCGTGGCCTTGCTGTCCTGGTACTTGACTGCCGAATTGTAGCTCCAGCGCCCGCCCGTTTCGTGGTCCCATTTCAGCCAGATGGCGTCCTGCTTGTAATTGGCGCCCTTCTCAGGATCATGGTAGCGGGTGCTGCCCGGGCCATCGATGATGCTGGTGTCGACATTGTGCTGGCCGCCCTGGAAGAACATATTGCTGCTGCGCGCGAAGCCTGGCGCTGCCACAGGATTGACATAGCCATGGACCGGCTGCGTGAACTGGCCATTCCAGGAGTTGGTATCGTCCATGTGCTTGACGGTGAGGCTGAGGCTGCCGCCGCCGTCGCCCGAAACATAGTCCTTTATGACACGCAACCTGATTTGCCCGCCCTCATTGAGCGGATAGCCGGGGTCGACCGCACCGGTCGATGTGCGCACGAAGCCCGTCAAGCTGGCTTTCAGGTCGCCTTTTTCGTTCTTCCAGCCGAACTGGCCATCGACCTGCTTCCACGACAGGTGCGGGTCTTCGCCCTCGAAGCCGAACCGGGTCTGGATGGAAGCGCCCGGCTTGATGGGACCCGGCAGGAAGTTGAAAACGGCGCCAGCCGAAGAGGAAACAGACGTGCCGGCAGAACCGCCGCGCACCGATTCGACGCGGTTGATACCGATGTCGGCACGGAAGAAGCTGCTGTCCATGAAGTTGTTGAAGCGCACCGGCAGCACGGGCAACCCGTCTTCCAGGATCGCGGTCCAGAAGTTGCCCGTGGTCGGGCTGCCGCTGCCGACGCTCATGCCGCGGGTGAACGATT
>JAKFDH010000196.1:0-2335 GCA_036676245.1 Massilia sp.
CCTGGAACTGCGCATGCAGACCGAACTGGCGCTGGGCAAGAAGTTCGACCGCCTGGCCTTCAACAACTTCCTGCTGGACCAGGGTTTGCTGCCGCCGGACCAACTGGCCAAGGCGGTGAACGAGAGTTTCATTCCGGCGCAGAAGGCGAAGCGATAGTTGTGCTTGAAACCGCACCCGCACCTCAATGACAGCACACCGACAAGGACCGCACATGTACGGACGCGCTCTACTCCCGCTGCTCGTCTACAGCCTCTCCAGCCCCGCTTCCGCCGGCACTCCACCCAGGTCCGGGGCTGAAGAAGGCGATCCGCGACACGGCTGGACATGCTTCACCGCAAACGATGCGCAAGACCGCAAGCAGCAGGTCGAGCGCAACCTGTTGCCCAGCGTCGTGTTCACCGGCGAGAGCGAACCGGTCAGCATCGAAACGCGCATGGCGGGGCACAAGGTACCCGCCCTGTCGGTGGCGGTGATCCGCAACGGCCGACTCGACTGGAGTGCGGCCTGGGGGGAGCTGGAGATCGGTGGCGCTCGCGCCGATTGCAACAGCCTTTTCCAGGCCGGCTCGCTCGCCAAACCGGCGACCGTGCTTGCCGCATTGCGCATGAAACAGCAGGGCCTGATCGATTTCGACAAGAGCATAGGAACCTATCTGGCGTCCTACCATCTGCCAGCGGGCCAGCAAACCGACGCCAACCCGGTCACGTTCCGGAACCTGTTCGCGCACACCTCGGGCATCACCCCAGGCGGCTATGACGGTTACCCGCAAGGCCAGCCGATTCCCAGCGACTTGCAAACCGTGCGCGCCGAAGCGCCAGGCAATTCGCGCAAGGTTGAGGTACTGGCTACGCCCGGCACCGAATTGGTGTACTCCGGTGGCGGCTATACCGTCGCCGAGATTGCGCTGCAGGATCGGCTGGGCGCGCCCTTCGAGCGGATCATGCGCGAGTGGCTGCTCGCGCCCGCCGGCATGTCGCAGGCTGACTTCACCCAACCGCTGCCCGCCGCCAGCCACAAGCACGCCGCGCGCGGATACCGGGGCGATGGCATCGTCGTGCCCGGCGGCTGGCACAACCATCCCGAGCAGGCCGCCGCCGGCTTGTGGGCAACTGCCAGCGACATGGCCACGTTTCTGATCGAGATCGGCAAAGGCTACCGGGGGGAGAGCAAAATCTTCACGCAAGCCAGCATCCGCGAACTGCTGGCCAAGCCCTTCGATGGCCACGCCTATGGATTCCGGCTGATTGGCGAAGGCGAGCAGATGTTCATCACCCACTATGGCGGCACCGTCGGTTACCGGGCCGGCATGACGTTGAACCTGGTCTCCGGCGACGGCGCGGTTTTCCTGAGCAACTCCGACAACGGCTCGGACCTCGGACGTGGATTCTTCAGCGCCGTGTCCCGCGCCTACCACTGGCCGATGTTCCGCGAAGTGCAGGTCACGCGGACGACACAGCCGGTCGACGTGCTGCAGTCCCTGGCCGGCCGTTATGTGTTCGCGGAGCAGGGCTGGAAAGTTTCCGTGACCTACGAAAACCAGGCGTTGACGTTGGTGTTCCCGAACGGAGATCGCTACGCCATGACCCCCATACAAGGTCCGCCGCGCGAGTTCATCCACCCCGACACCGCCGTACGCGCCAGCTTCAACGGCGAGGGCGCGGACATGGAGATCCAGTTGTACGGGCAGACTGGAAGGCGTCAGGCCAGTGGCGATTAGAGCGGTTTTCGAGCCGGTTGGTTGACGCCCTCGCCTGGCCGATGGCGCCCCATGGCCAAAGTTGCGTCAATGCGTGTGCGACAACGTATGCGACAGGTCGCGGATGGAAGCGTCCACGCTGTCGCCGAGGTCGGCATGGTCGATCTCCAGCAGGCCGTCGAGGGAAGTGAATGCGTCCTCGGCCGGCAGCCGCGTCAAATGCTGCAGGCGGATGGCGTCGGCGTCACGATGTTTGCCAGCGCAGCTTTTTCCCACGCAGTAACGTGCGGGGAGTCCCGCCTCTGCCAGCCAATCCAGTTCGACGCGCGCGCCTTTCGCATCATTGCCGCGATAACGACTGAGCGGTTGCGCAAACGCAGTGGCATCGCCCGAGATGCTGAGCCGCGCGCGCAGTGCCGGATCGACCAGCCCCGTCAGTAGCGCCCAGCCCGGCTGTACGCCCAGGGTACGGAGGTCGCCGGGCGTGTACACGACCATGCGCCGCTCGGCAGGATGCAGTTCTATCAATTCCAGACCATCGGGCGTCTGCCGCCAGACGCGGGTCGACTCGCCTGCGACACGATATTCAACCCGGCTCTCGTCGCGCACCAGCACCAGTGCGCGCTCGCCCTGCGCAT
>JAKFDH010000197.1:0-20897 GCA_036676245.1 Massilia sp.
TCTTGACCATGTTCGGCAGTTCCAGGTCCTCGAAGAAGTAGTTCATGAATTCTTCGCGCGACAGCTCGAAGATGAAATCGTCTTCGGACGGCTGCTCGCTGTTGCCGGCCTTGCCGCGGCCGGAACCGCCGCCGCTTTTCGGACGGTTGAACTGGTCGCCTTTCTGGTACTCCTTGTTGCCCGGGTTGATCGTTTCCCACACGCCGCCATGGGCATGGCCGAAATGGGGTTCGTTCACGTCCTTGACGGGAATCGAGACCTTCTCGCCATTTTCGATATCGGTGATCGATCGCCCCTTGATCGCGCGCCCCACGGCGTCCTTGATCTGGCTCTTGTAACGCCTGAGGAAGCGCTCGCGGTTGATCGCTGACTTGTTCTTGCCTTGCAAGCGTCGGTCGATGAGGTAAGTCAAAGTGCCTCCTGCTTAAAACTTTTGCGTTACGAGGATTTCCTCACGCGCAGATACCACTCGCACAGCAGGCGCACTTGCTTCGCGGTGTAGCCTTTTTCCACCATGCGCGCCACAAAATCGGCGTGCTTGTTGGCGTCTTCCGCGCTCGCTTTGGCGTTGAATGAGATCACCGGCAGCAGCTCCTCGGTGTTCGAGAACATTTTCTTCTCGATCACGGTGCGGAACTTCTCATAGCTGGTCCAGGCCGGGTTCTTGCCGCCGTTGGTCGCCCGGGCGCGCAGCCCGAAGTTGACGATCTCGTTGCGGAAGTCCTTCGGATTGCTGATGCCGGCCGGCTTTTCGATCTTCTCCAGCTCGTTGTTGAGCGCATCGCGGTCGAAGCTCTCGCCGGTGTCCGGATCGCGGAATTCCTGGTCCTGGATCCAGAAGTCGGCGAAGGTCACGTAGCGGTCGAAGATGTTCTGGCCATACTCGGAATAGCTTTCCAGGTAGGCGGTCTGGATCTCCTTGCCGATGAAGTCGACATAGCGCTGGGCCAGGTGCTCCTTGATGTACGAGAAGTAGCGCTGCTCGGTCTCGGGCGGGAACTGCTCGCGCTCGATCTGCTGCTCGAGCACGTACAGCAGGTGCACCGGATTGGCCGCGACCTCGGTCGTGTCGAAGTTGAACACCTTCGACAGGATCTTGAACGCGAACCGGGTCGACAGCCCGTTCATGCCTTCGTCGACGCCGGCATAGTCGACATATTCGTGCATCGACTTCGCCTTGGGATCGGTGTCCTTCAGGTTTTCGCCGTCGTAGACGAGCATTTTGGAGAAGATGCTGGAATTTTCGGGGTCCTTCAGGCGCGACAGAATGGCGAACTGGGCCATCATCTTCATCGTGCCCGGGGCGCACGGCGCCGACTCGAGCGAGGAGTTGCGGATCAGCTTATCGTAGATCTTGACCTCGTCGGTCACGCGCAGGCAGTACGGCACCTTGACGATGTAGATGCGGTCGAGGAAAGCCTCGTTGTTGCGGTTGTTCTTGAAGCTCTTCCATTCCGACTCGTTCGAGTGGGCCAGGATGATGCCGTCGAAGGGAATCGCGCCGAAGCCCTCGGTACCCTTGTAGTTGCCTTCCTGGGTCGCCGTCAGCAGCGGGTGCAGCACCTTGATCGGCGCCTTGAACATCTCGACGAATTCCATCAGGCCCTGGTTGGCCAGGCACAGGCCGCCCGAATAGCTGTAGGCGTCCGGATCGTCCTGGGCATAGTCCTCGAGCCTGCGGATGTCGACCTTGCCGACCAGCGAGGAAATGTCCTGGTTGTTCTCGTCGCCCGGCTCGGTCTTCGAGATCGCGATCTGCTTGAGTACCGAAGGGTAGCGCTTGACGACGCGGAACTGGTTGATGTCGCCGTTGAATTCGTGCAGGCGCTTGACCGCCCACGGGCTCGGGATGGTGCGCAGGTAGCGCCGCGGGATGCCGTAGTCTTCCTCGAGGATGGTGCCGTCCTCTTCCTCGTTGAACAGGCCCAGCGGCGATTCGTTCACCGGCGAGCCCTTCAGGCAGTAGAAGGGCACCTGTTCCATCAGCGACTTGAGCTTTTCGGCGATCGAGGACTTGCCGCCGCCCACCGGCCCCAGCAGGTAGAGGATCTGCTTGCGCTCTTCCAGCCCCTGGGCCGCATGGCGGAAATAGGAAACGACCTGCTCGATGACTTCCTCGGTACCGTAGAAGTCCTTGAACGCAGGGTAGATCTTGATGACCTTGTTGGCAAAAATACGCGACAGCCGCGTGTCGTTGCGGGTATCGACCAGTGTCGGTTCGCCGATGGCCGCAAGCATCCGTTCCGGCGCGCTGGCGTACGTCAGCCGGTCCTTCTTGCACAGTGCCAGATACTCCGTCAGCGAATATTCCTCTTCACGGGTACGCTCATAGCGAGCTGCGTAGTTGTCAAAAATGGTCATATGCATGTCCTTTAATGTGCTTGCACTGGTCACTGGTCTCTGATGTCCCACCGGCGTAATAACGCGCCGGCCAGGTCTTTGGCGTACTCCTCTTTTTATTTGACTTTTTTGTGCCGGATTTTTCCGGTGTTTTGCGCGTGGGTTCAGCGTCTTCTTACGCCTATGAAATTTATTATGTGCCTAATAGTTCCGGAAGTCAAAGCAATGGTGTGCAAGCGAATGTAACGATGTCAAGCTATTGATTTAGAAGGGAAAAAGCCAAAATTTAATGTGTTTGCCGAGTACCTTTTGTGTGTTTCGTGCAGCATTTTTTGTATTACATGTAAGAAGTGCATCGGGACCACAAATGGAAATTCGATAGTGCCCGAACTCGCCGCGCGGCGTCGCACGGAAATGCCGATCATGTGACACACTTGTGCATGAGCTACACTCGCGAACAATGTTGACCTTTAATGCAAGGAAAATTCCCATGCTTACCGACCACATGCGCAATATTCTGCAGGAAATGCCCAAGGCAGAATTGCACATACACATCGAAGGCTCGCTGGAACCCGAACTGATCTTTGCGCTGGCGCAAAAAAACGGCGTTTCGCTGGCCTACGACTCGGTCGAGGCCCTGCGCGCGGCCTATGCCTTTACCGACCTGCAGTCCTTTCTCGACATTTATTACGCCGGCGCCAGCGTGCTGCTGCACGAGCAGGATTTCTACGACATGACCGCGGCCTACCTGGCGCGCGCCCACGCCGACAACGTGCGCCATGCCGAGATCTTCTTCGACCCGCAGACCCATACCGCGCGCGGCGTGCCGTTCGAGACCGTCGTCAATGGCATCTGGCGCGCCTGCCAGGAAGGGCCGATCAGCGCGACCCTGATCATGTGCTTCCTGCGCCACCTGCCCGAGGACGAGGCGCTGGCCACGCTGGAAGAGGCGCTGCCATACCGCGACAAGTTCATCGGCGTCGGCCTCGATTCGTCCGAGCGCGGCCATCCGCCCGAAAAATTCGCGCGCGTGTTCGAGCGCTGCCGCCAGCTCGGCCTGCACCTGGTGGCGCACGCAGGCGAGGAGGGGCCGCCGGCCTACATCGAGACCGCGCTCGACCTGCTCAACGTCGAGCGCATCGACCATGGCGTGCGCTGCCTCGAAGACCCGCTGCTGGTGCGCCGCCTGGCGCAGGAACAGGTCGCGCTGACGGTGTGCCCGCTGTCGAACATCAAGCTGCGCGTGTTCGACACGATGGACCAGCACAACCTGGCGGCCCTGCTCGACGCCGGCCTGGCCGCCACCGTCAACTCGGACGACCCGGCCTACTTCGGCGGCTACATGAACGCCAACTTCCTCGCCGCCTTCGAGGCGCTGCCGCTCGGACCGCAGCATGCGCACCGGCTGGCGCGCAACAGCTTCGCCGCCGCCTTCCTCGAAGGCGAGGCCAAGCGCCGCTTCCTCGACGAAGTCGACGCCTACTTCGCCACCCACTGATCGCCACCCGCTGATGAGATCGCAGAATCCATGTTCAAGCAATCCCTGAGAATGACGGCGCGCGACTGGCGCGCCGGCGAACTGCGCTTCCTGCTGGTGGCGCTGGTGGTGGCCGTGGCCGCGCTGTCGGCGGTCGGTTTCTTCATCGACCGCATGCGGGCCGGGCTCGAGCGCGACGCCCACCAGCTGCTCGGCGCCGACCTCCTGATCAATGCCGACGCCCCGGTCGCCCCGGCCTGGCGCGCCGAGGCCGAACGGCGCGGCCTGCTGCTGGCCGACACCGTCAGCTTCCCCAGCATGGCGCAGGCCGGCCGGGGCGAGGCATCGCTGGCGCAGCTGGCCTCGGTCAAGGCGGTGTCGAACGGCTATCCGCTGCGCGGGCGCCTGAAGGTGAGTACCGATCCGGCCCAGGCCGGGGAAGCCTTCGGCACCGCCACCGACGCTATCCCGGCCCCGGGCACCGTGTGGATCGACGCCAACATCCTCGGCGCGCTGCGTACCAGCGTCGGCAGCAAGCTGCGCCTGGGCGACCGCGAATTCACGATCGCCCAGCTGATCGCCGCCGAACCGGACCGCGGCGGCGGCTTCGTCAACTTCGCGCCGCGCGTGATGCTGGCGCTGTCCGACCTGGCGGGCACCGGGCTGACCGAAAGCGGCGCGCGCGTCAGCTACCGGCTGCAGGTGGCCGCCAAGGGCCCCGGGCGCGGCCAGGTGGCGGCCTTCGAAGCCTGGGTCAGGCAGCAGATCGACGCCGGCTCGGTCAAGGGCGTGCGCATCGAATCGCTGGAGAACGGCCGCCCCGAAATGCGTTCCACGCTGGACCGCGCCGACCGCTTCCTGTCGCTGGTCGGCCTGCTGTCGGCGATGCTGGCGGCGGTGGCGGTGGCGATGGCGGCGCGCCGCTTCATGCTGCGCCACCTCGACGCCTGCGCCATGCTGCGCTGCCTGGGCCTGACCCAGAACCAGGTGACCTGGCTGTACCTGATCGAATTCGCGCTGGTCGGCCTGGCCGGCAGCGCGATCGGGGTGGCGGTCGGCTTCGGCGGCCACTATGTCCTGCTCGAGCTGCTGGGCCGCCTGGTCACGGCCGACCTGCCGCCGGTGTCGCCGGTGCCGGCCCTGCAGGGCATCGCCACCGGCATGCTGCTGCTGGTCGGCTTTGCGCTGCCGCCGGTGCTCCAGCTGCGCAACGTGCCGCACAACCGCGTGATCCGGCGCGAAGCGGCCGCGCCGCAGCCGATGGCGCTGGCCACTTACGGCCTGGGCATCGTCGTGTTCCTGTTGCTGCTGCTGTGGCAGGCGGGGGATCCGAAGCTGGCGGGCATGACCGCGGGCGGCTTCCTGGCCGGTTTCGGCCTGTTCGCGCTGGTGGCCTGGCTCGGCCTGCGCTCGCTGCGCATGCTGCGCGGCCTGTTCGCCAACCAGTCGTGGCGCTTCGCCGTCACCTCGCTGCAGCGCCGCCCCGGCGCGACCATCGTGCAGGTGGTGTCGCTGGCGCTCGGCCTGATGGCGCTGCTGCTGCTGACCGTGGTGCGCGGCGACCTGATGGCGGCCTGGCGCAGCGCCACCCCGCCGGACGCGCCGAACCGCTTCGTCATCAACATCATGGACGACCAGAAGGACGCCGTCGCGCGCCAGGTCAAGGCGGCCGGCGTCAAGGACCTGACGCTGTACCCGATGATCCGCGGCCGCCTGACCGCCATCAACGCCAAGCCGGTCACCGCCGCCACCTATGCCGAGGACAATGCGCGGCGCACGGCCGAGCGCGAATTCAACCTGTCGACGACGAAGGACCTGCCGCCGGCCAACGAGATCATCGGCGGCAAGTGGTACCAGGATGCCCCCGGCGTGGCCGAGGCCTCGGTCGAGCAGAGCATCGCCAAGACGCTCAAGCTCAAGCTGGGTGACACGCTGCGCTTCGACATCGGCGGGCTGCCGGTGGAGGTGAAGGTGACCAGCCTGCGCAAGACGGAGTGGGGTTCGATGCGCGCCAATTTCTTCGTCGTCATCAATCCCTCGGCGATGGCCAACATGCCGCAGACGCACATGACAGCCTTCCACCTGCCGAACGACAGCGCGGCGCTGGGCAACCGCCTGACGCGCGATTTCCCGAACCTGTCGGTGATCGACGTCAGCGGCATCCTGCGCCAGGTGCAGGAAGTGCTGGACCAGGTGGTGACGGCGGTCGAGTTCCTGTTCCTGTTCACGCTCGCTTCCGGGGTGCTGGTGCTGTATGCGGCGCTGATGGGATCGCAGGACGAGCGCATCCGCGAATCGGGCCTGCTGCGGGCGCTGGGCGCGACCCGGCGCCAGCTGTCGCGCGCGCAGTGGATCGAGTTTTCGCTGGTGGGGGGGCTGGCCGGGCTGCTGGCCGCGAGCGGGGCGGGGGCGATGGGGTGGGCGCTGGCCACCTACCAGTTCAAGTTCCCGTGGAGCTTCACGCCGAACGTGTGGCTGGCCGGGATGGTGGTGGGCGCGCTGTGCGCGGTCATCGGCGGCTGGCTGGGGCTGAGGAATGTGCTCAGGCAGCCGCCGTTGCAGACGCTGCGCGAGGCGTGATCCGCCAATGAGTCGCCAGCGGCCTACGCCGGCTGATGCCCCCGTAAAAACTCATCGAACGAGCTGGCCGGCTCGGCCAGCTCGCCGGGCGCCAGGTCGAACAGCGCCCAGTAGTAGCGCTGGCTGCCTTCGCACACCTGTGCCGGCTCGATGTACTTGTGCCAGTTCACGCCGAAATCCTTCGAATACATGCCATCCCCGTCGCGGAAGTACGGGATCACGCGGCGATCCTTGAGCGCGTCGAGCAGCGACGGCGGCGCATCGTTGTCGCTCGCCACCTCGAAGTGCGAATCCATGCTCGCTTCGGTCTCGACCACCATCAGCCGCGCCTTGCCTTCGCGGTTGTACAGCAGGATGCCGGCCGGGTTCGGGAACAGGTAGTGCTCGACGATCGCATAGCGCGCCATGACCTCGGTCATCAGGCCCGCGAACGCCGGGTCGCCGACGAAACTGTGGTTATGCAGTGCGAGCAGCTCGCGCAGCGGGTCGGAGCGGGCCGCGAAGTACTCGCGCTGCAGCGCCGCGATGTCGGCCTCGAGCTTGTCGAGCGCGTCGTCGTCGCTCTTTTTCAGGTAGCGGTCGATCAGCCCGCGGTTGAAGGCGTCCACCGCGACCTTCTCGTCGGCCGCGCCGGTAAACAGGATCTTCTTGCACGGCAGGTGCTGCAGCGCCTCGCACAGCTGCACCCCGTTCATCTGCGGCATCGAGTAGTCGACCACCAGCACCGAGGGCGTCATGAAGCGCTGCTTCTCGAAGCTGATGCGGTGGATCTGGTCGATGTCGAACGCCACATTGCACTGCTCGGCCGACCCCGGGTAGGTGTCGAAGCTGGCCGACAGCGCGCCGCCGGCCTCGCCGGCGACGGCGCGCTGCCCGCTCAGCCAGTCGAGCGCGCTGCGCGTGTCGTGGAAGGATTTGCTGGCCAACATGGGATCGAGCTGGAACGACAGGCTGCGCAGGAAACTGTCGCTGTCGTCGATCAGGACCGTCAGGCTGGGATGGTGGTAGATGGGCAGGTTCATGGCGGCACTCAGGTCGGTGAGGGGGCGGTATGCGTGATGCGGCTCGGTTCCTGCTGCTGCACGCGCGGGAATTCGAGGACGAACATGGTATAGCGCAGCTCGCGCGAACAGCAGCGGATGCTGGCCTGCCACGCTTCGATGATCTCCTTGCACAGCGCCAGCCCGATCCCCGAGCCGGAGCTGGGCGGATAGGAATAGAAGCGCTTGAAGATCAGCGGCAGGTTGGGGCGTGCGATGCCGCAGCCGGTGTCGATGAACAACAGCCGCGGCACGCTGCGGGTGCCGTCGATGACGATCCGGATCTGTCCCTTGCCGGCCCGGTGCAGGGCCTTCAATGCATTGCGCAGCAGGTTTAGCAGCACCACGACGGACAGCTCGTGGCGGCCGGCGAAGGTGAAGTCGCCGCGCACGCGCACGCTGACGGCGTCGCGCTGGGCTTTGGCGGTAAACGGATAGCGGCGCAGCACCGCGTCGACGACTTCCTGCATCGACACATGTTCGGTCGCCTCGAGCTGCTGGTTGACGGCCGATGCCGACAGCAGGAACAGATCGATCATGTGGTTCATGTGGCGCACCTCGAACTGGATGCGCGCCATCGCCTCGTTCATCGCCGCCAGGTCCGCTTCCGACGGGCGCCGGCCGCGGCCGATGCGGCGATTGATGCCGCGCACGTTGGCGTCGACGCTGACCAGCGGCGTGCGCAGCTCGTGCGACACCGTCGCCAGTCCCTGCGCCATGCCCGCCAGCTTCTCCTGCGCCAGCACGCGCTGGCCGACCTTGGCGATCGAAATGAACAAGATGGTGAAGAAGTAGACCGGCAGCTGTTCCAGCACGTGGGGGCTGATCAGGAAGGCAGGGTCGCCCAGCACGGCGAACAGCGCGCAGGCGAGCGTGGCGCCGAGCGCGAACGAGGCCAGCGCCGTCAGGAACTGGAAGTGGAACAGGATGATCAGGCCGATCAGCAAGGTCTGGCTCCATACCCCGCTGCCGAAGTTCATCAGGTACATGAAAGTGAAGAAGAACGGCAGCGTATAGGTCAGGCAGGCGAACAGGTAGGCCTGGCCGAAGCGGGTCGCCAGCAGGCGCGAGGCCTGGAAGGCGGGCAGCAGCAGCGCGACGCCGATCAGGCGCAAGGGCAGGCTTTCGTAGCCTTGCGGAAACCAATACGTCCACACGACGTAGTAGCCGGGCAGCAGGAAACAGCCGGCCCAGGCCAGCAGCAGGTAGCGCATGGTGGTGTGGTCATGGCGCCGCTCATGGCTGAGCAGCCAATTCAGCACTGAATGCTGGACCGACAGCGTTACTCCTTTCATCGTCGCCGCAACTTGTTCCATGTCAATTTCGTCTGAGCCCTGCGAGATGGATTGATTCTCCGCAAATTGTTAACCATCAACGCCATCTTGTCGCAGGTTTACCCTGCGCAACTTGAGATGGATCAACTGTTGGTTATGTTGGCGTGCTGGCAATTTCCGCTGACAGAGAATGAATATTTTTTGACAAGGAGAAACAAAAATGTCCCTCGCGATCCAGCACAAACTGCCTTCCCTGCGCGCCGAACTCTGCCTGCCTGCTTTTGTCACCCGCCGCATGGACGAGCACTACATCACGCGCGTCGAGAAACTGCTCGGCGGCGAGCACATTCTCGACTCGGCGCCGGCCGGCGCCGGCGCCGTCATGCTTAACGGGAATGATTACCTGTGCATCGCCGGCGAGAGCGCGCTGTTAAGCGCCCAGGCCCGCGTCCTGGCCGGGAACCATTCCGGCATGCTGATGTCGGCGGTGTTCCTCCAGCAAGAAAGCCGCCAGCACCGGCTCGAAGCCAAGCTGGCCAGCTTCATGCAGGCCGAGGATGGCATCCTGGCCCAGTCCGGCTGGGCGGCGAACGTCGGCCTGCTGCAAAGCCTGGCCGAGCCGGGCGTGCCGGTCTACCTCGACATGCTGGCCCACGCCTCGCTGTGGGAAGGGGTGCAGTCGGCGCAGGCGCTGGCCGTGCCATTCCTGCACAACGAAGCGTCGCACCTGGCGCGGATGGTCGAGAAGCACGGGCCGGGTGTGATCGTCATCGACGCGCTATACAGCACCAACGGCAGCATCGCACCGCTGGCGGAGGTGGCGGACATCGCCGAGCGCAGCGGCTCGATCCTGATCGTCGACGAATCCCATTCGCTGGGCACGCACGGGCCGCGCGGCGCCGGGCTGGTGGTCGAGCTGGGGCTGGCCGGCCGGGTGCACTTCCGCACCGCATCGCTGGCCAAGGCCTTCGCCGGGCGCGCCGGCTTCATCACCTGCTCGAGCCGCTTCAAGGGCTACTTCCGCACCGAGTCGCGGCCGGCGATCTTCAGCTCGGCCCTGCTCGAACACGAGCTGGCCTGGTTCGACGCCGCGCTCGATTTCATCGCCGCCGCCGACAGCCGCCGCGCGGCCTTGCACCGCAACGCGCGCCAGGTGCGCAATGGCTTGCGCGCGCTGGGCTACAACGTCGGCGACGGCACCGAGCAGATCATCGCGCTGGAAGCCGGTCCGGAGCCGAAGACGCTGGTGCTGCGCAAGGCGCTGGAAAAGCGCGGCGTGTACGGCGCCGTGTTCTGCGCACCGGCGACGCCGAAGAACCGCTCGATCGTGCGCCTGACGCTGAACTCGGGCATGGGCCAGGACGACATCGAGAAGCTGCTCGACGCCTGCGCCGACATGCGCGACGAGGTCGACCTGGCCGGCTGGTCGTCCACCCGCCGCCTGGGGCGCCTGACCCTCGTTTGAACGCACGACAGCCACTACAACAATAAATAAGGAAGAACGAACATGTCCAATCCAAGCCTGTTCCTCGCAATTTTCGGATTCTTTTATGGCGCCTGCTTGCTGCTCGCCGGCGCTGACTATGCCACGACAACTTCTATTACCGGGCGCGCCGCGCCATGCACTACCCGATCAAGGGGCACTTCACTCTGCGCTTCAAGCTGCGGGACCGCTGGATGGGCGCCAATGCGCGGCCGGCCCCGGTTCGGCCGCCGCGCAATGAACACGCACGCGATCGGCTGCGCTATGATGATGGCCATGAGCGAACCACAAACACTTTATGAAGTCATCGGCGGCGCAGCGCGCGTACGCGACATGGTCGACCGTTTTTACGACCTGATGGAACTGGAGCCGGAATTCGCCGGCCTGCGTGCGCTGCACCCGCCCAGCACCCAGGGCTCGCGCGACAAGCTGTTCATGTTCCTGAGCGGCTGGATGGGTGGCCCCGACCTGTTCGTCGAACAGTACGGCCACCCGCGCCTGCGCGCGCGCCACCTGCCGTTCGCGATCGGCAGCAGTGAACGCGACCAGTGGCTGCGCGCGATGGCGTGGGCGATGGAAGACGTCGGCATCGACGAAGCCTTGCGCCTGCGGCTGATGGAGTCCTTCTACCAGACCGCCGACTGGATGCGCAACAAGGCCGATTAATGACCCAGACAGAACTGATCGTGCTGGCCGGCCTGGCCGTCGTCATCGCGCTGCAGGCGGCGGCCTTGCTGCGCCGCCGCGGCGACCCGGAGGAACTGGCGCGGCTCGAACGCGCGCTGCGCCTCGAGATGCAGTCGAACGCACAGGCCATGCGCCAGGAACTGAGCGCCACGCTGGCGCAATCGCACGCGGCCACGGTGCAGCAACTCGACAGCCTGCGCCAGCAAAGCCTGCTGCAGTCGACCAGCGGGCGCGAAGAACAGTCGGTGGCGCTCAAGCGCTTCGCCGACACCCTGGGGCAGACCCTGGGCACGCTGACCGAATCGAACGCGCAGCGCCTGCTGGAAGTGCGGGCCACGCTGGAAACCAAGATCCGCGACCTGCAGAACGATAACGCCACGCGCCTCGAAGAGATGCGCAAGACGGTCGACGAGAAGCTGCACGCAACGCTCGAGACGCGCCTGACCGAATCGTTCCGCCAGGTGTCGGAACGGCTCGAGAAGGTGCACCAGGGCCTGGGCGAAATGCAGCAGCTGGCGCTTGGCGTGGGCGACCTGAAACGGGTGCTGACCAATGTGAAGACGCGCGGCACCTGGGGCGAGGTGCAGCTCGAAATGCTGCTCGAACAAGTGCTGACGGTGGAGCAGTACGCCAAGAACGTGGAGACAGTGGCCGGTTCCGGTGCGCGGGTCGAATTCGCGATCAAGCTGCCCGGCCTGGTGGAAGACGGCGCGCCGGTGTGGCTGCCGATCGACGCCAAGTTCCCGAAGGAGCAGTACGAACGCCTGCTGGAAGCGGCCGACCGTGCCGACGCCGACGCGGTGGCCGCTGCCGGACGCGAGCTGGAAAGGGCGGTACGGCTGGAAGCGAAGACCATCTGCGAAAAATACCTGGCGCCACCGCACACGACCGACTTTGCGATCCTGTTCCTGCCGACCGAAGGCCTGTATGCCGAGGTGATGCGCCGTCCCGGCCTGGCGGACGATCTGCAGCGCACCTTGCGGGTGTCGATCGCCGGACCATCGACCCTGTCGGCGATCCTCAACAGCCTGCAGATGGGCTTCCGCACGCTGGCGCTGGAAAAGCGTTCGTCGGAAGTGTGGCAGGTGCTGGGGGCGGTCAAGACCGAGTTCGGCAAGTTCGGCGATGTGCTGAGCCAGACCCGCATGACGCTCGAGCGCGCCGCGAAGAACATCGAGAACGCCGAAGTACGCAGCCGCCAGATGGCGCGCAAGCTGAAGTCGGTCGAAGCGCTGCCGAGCGAGGCGGCCCAGCTGATGCTGGGTCCGGAACTCGATGCGCCGGATGCGGATGTCTGAAATGGACTGGGAAACGGAAAGAGGGTAGGGTGGGTAAGTGTAACGCGACCCACCAGCACTGAGTTGGCTGGAAACTATTCTGGGAGACACTCATGGAAATGAAGCGCATCAATGCCGGAAAGCTGCGGGCCATCGGCTACGACCCGAAGGAGCGCATTCTGCGGGTCGAACTTGAAGGCGGCGTCGCCATCGACTATTCAGGCGTAGGCGCCGAAGTGTGGCGCCGCCTGTCGACTTCCGGTTCCGCCTGGAGCTTTTACCGCGACAATATCGAAGAGGAATTCCACGGCAAGAAAAGCGTCGCGCGGACTCAATCGAACCGGGATGCACTGAACGATTTATTCGGTACGCCCGGCGACGATACAAAGCCCCAAGGTTGAAGTATTAGTCGTCTATTTATTTCCGCGGCAATACACAGACAAGGTTCAAATTGAAGTCGTTGTCGATCCGATAGGCTCTGATCAAAGCGTTGCCCTGTGCGGTTCGCTGCTGTTAGGTTCCCCGCACGCAACTAGCCTTACCCAGGAAACGCGCGATCCGCAGCAACAGACGCAAGCACGGCCATCAGGAAAAGTCCCCTTATTCCTGCAGTCATAGGAGACCTTCGAACAGCAGCACGTCCACCATGTCACCCGCAGCCACATTTCCCTGTTCATCGTGCAGCACCACCATGCAGTTCGCCTCCGACATCGAGCGCAGGATGCCCGAGCCTTGCGAGCCGGTGATGCGCACTTGCTGCTCGCCGTGCGCGTCGCGGAACAGGATGCCGCGCTGGTACTCGGTGCGGCCCGGCTTCTTGCGCAGCGCAGCTGCCGACTTGACCTTCACCAGCAGCTGCGGCGCATCCGCCCCCATCATGTGCAGCAGGGCGGCGCGCGCGAAGAAGTAGAACGACACCATCACCGCCACCGGATTGCCCGGCAGGCCAAACAGGAAGGCGCTGTCGCCGGCGGCCGCGATGCGCCCGAAAGCGAGCGGGCGGCCCGGGCGCATGCCGATCTTCCAGAAGGTGACGTCGCCGAGGCGCGCCATGATCTCCTTCGTGTAGTCCGCCGCGCCGACCGATACGCCGCCGGAGGTGATGATCGCGTCTGCATTCGCGCATGCCTCACGCAGCGCGTCTTCCAATGCCTTTGGGTCGTCGCGCACGACGCCCATGTCGATGATTTCGCAGCCCAGGCGCGTGAGCATGCCGAACAGCGTGTAGCGGTTGCTGTCGTAGACGCAGCCTGCGTCGAGCTCCTGGCCGAGCGAGCGCAGTTCGTCGCCGGTGGAGAAGAACGCCACCTTCAAACGGCGCCGCACAGGCACCTCGCCGATGCCCAGCGATGCGAGCAGGCCCAGGTCGGCCGGACGGATGATCTTGCCCCTGGTGAGCGCGGCGCTGCCTGCCATCAGGTCTTCGCCTGCGAAGCGGCGGTTGTCGCCGGTGCGAATCGTGTTCGGCGCGATGGTGATGCTGGTGTCGCCGATGCTGGCCACATGTTCTTGCGGGATCACGCTGTCGCAGCCGGCCGGCATCACGCCGCCCGTCATGATGCGCACGCATTCGCCCGCTGCTGGAACCGCGTCGGACGGGCGGCCCGCGTAGACGGTGGCGATCACGGTCAATGTCGTTGGCGCATCGGCGGCCAGGTCGGCCCCGCGCAGGGCGTAGCCGTCCATCGCCGAGTTGTCGTGCGCGGGCACGCTGATCGGGGAGACAATGTCTTCGGCCAGCACCCGGTCCAGGGCGGACAAGAGCGGAACGCACTCGATACCGTCGATCGGGGTGACGAAGTCGCGGATGATGCGCTGCGCGTCGCGCACCGCCAGCGCGTCCGGATCGTAGTCGGACAGGCAGCTGGTGACGTCGTTCAGGGTAGGAATGCTCATGGCTCTTGTTCGTACTGCTGCAGTTCCTGCAGCGTGTTGATGTTGCGGAAGGCAGCGGCATCGTCGAAGCGCACGCGCACCACCTTGATCGCATCATACCAGCCGTCCATGCGCCGTTTGCCGGTCTGGAGGAAGGCGCTCAGATGGGGAAGGGCGCTGTTCTTGACGAGTGCGAATACGGGCTGCGGCTGCAGGCGCAGTACGCCGCCGTCATCGGCCTCCTCGGTCTCGGCGAGCGCCAGGTCGGCGCCAGCCTCGGTCAGGGCGGCGAACAGGCGCGCGACCAGGTCGGTCGGCAGGAAGGGCGAGTCGCATGGTGCCGTGACGAGGTAGGGCGTGCCGCAGCGGCGCATGCCGGTTTCCAGTCCGGCCAGCGGGCCTTCGAATCCTTCAAGGTCGTCGGCCCATACCGGCACGCCAAGCGCCGCATAGCGTTCCGGGTTCTGGTTGGCGTTGATGGCGAGTGCGTCGACTTGCGGCGCCAGGCGACGCATCACGTGTTCGACCATGGTCGCGCCGCGGAACGGCTGCAGGCCCTTGTCGACGTGGCCCATGCGGCTGCCGCGGCCGCCGGCCAGGATCAGGCCTGTGATTTGTTCGCGGTCACTCATGGGGACTGGGTCTATCCGCCGATGTAGGACATCTCGACCTTGCGCTCGCCGCGCTGCAGGCCGTCGGTGTTGATGGTGCGCGTTTCGGAGTAGCGGTCGGAACGGGCGCGCCACAGGTGGGCGACGACGGTCGAGATCTCGGCATCGCTGCGGCCCGCGCGCAGCAGGGCGCGCAGGTCGTGGCCGCGGGTGGCGAACAGGCAGGTGTACAGCTTGCCTTCGGTCGACAGGCGCGCGCGCGAGCAGTCCTTGCAGAACGCTTGCGTCACGCTCGAGATCACGCCGATCTCGCCGCCGCCGTCGGCATAGCGCCAGCGCGCGGCGGTCTCGCCCGCGTAGTTGGCGCCGATGGCTTCGAGCGGCATCTCGGCGCCGATGCGGCGGATGACTTCAGCCGACGGGATCACTTCGTCCATCAGCCAGCCGTTCGATGCGCCCACGTCCATGTACTCGATGAAGCGCAGGATCGCCGGGCTGCCCTTGAAATGGCGCGCCATCGGCAGGATCTCCTGCTCGTTCATGCCGCCCTTGACCACCATGTTGACCTTGACCGGCCCGAGGCCGGCGGCATGCGCGGCTTCGATCCCTTCGAGCACGTCGGCCACGGCGAAGTCCACATCGTTCATGCGCTTGAAGGTGGCGTCGTCGAGCGCGTCGAGCGACACGGTGACGCGGTTCAGGCCCGCGTCCTTCAGCGCGCGCGCCTTGCGGGCGAGCAGGGAGCCGTTGGTGGTCAAGGTCAGGTCGAGCGGCTTGCCCGACGGCGTGCGCAGCGCGGCCAGCATCGCCACCAGGCCCTCGAGGTTCTTGCGCAGCAGCGGTTCGCCGCCGGTCAGGCGGATCTTCTCGACGCCGTGCGCGACGAACAAGGTGGCGATGCGGGTGATCTCCTCGAACGACAGCAGCGAGGAGTGCGGCAGGTAGGCGTAGTCCTTGTCGAACACTTCCTTCGGCATGCAATACACGCAACGGAAATTGCAGCGGTCGGTGACCGAGATGCGCAGGTCGTGCAGGGGCCGCGCGAGGGTATCGCCCAGCAGGCCGGCCGGCGCTTCCAGCACCGCCGGCACTGCGGGCGGCGTGTCGCGCTCGTCCCGGAACATGATCGTTTTTTCAGCCATGCCAGTACGATAGCACGAGGCCCGCGACGGCGCAGGCGCCGATCAGGGGAATGGCGCCCACCTTGAAGCGGAACAGCGCGACGCAGGCGGCCGCGCTGATCGCCATCGCCAGCAGGTCGAGCTTGCCGGCGGTGAAGAAAACATGGCCGCCGAAGAACACCGCCAGGCTGACGACCACGCCGACCACGGCCGCCGAGATTGCCGTCAGCGGGGCCGTCATGCGCACGTTGTCGCGCGTCGACTCGACCAGCGGGCCGCCGGCGAGGATGAACAGGAACGAGGGCAGGAAGGTGAAGAAGGTCGCCACGCAGGCGCCGGCGATGCCGGCCAGGACGACATTGCCTGGCCCGAGCGCGGCATGGCTCCCGGCGCCGACGAAGCCGACGAAGGCGACGATCATGATCAGCGGGCCGGGCGTGGTCTCGCCCAGCGCCAGGCCGTCGATCATCTGGGTGCCGGTCAGCCAGCCGAAATGCTCGACGCTGCCCTGGTAGACATAGGGCAGCACGGCGTAGGCGCCGCCGAAGGTCAGCAACGCGGCCTTGGTGAAGAACCAGCCCATCTGCGCCAGGGTGCCGTCGGCGCCGGACTGCGCTGCCACCAGCAGCCAGCCTCCCACGCCCAGCACGACGCCAACCGTTGCCACTTTGGCCAGGCGCAGCGTGCTGTGGCGCGCATGGGCCGGTGTCGGCGTGTCGTCGTCGATGATGGCGAGGCCGTACGAGGCCGGCTTGCCGGGATGGCCACCGCCCACCTGGAACAGCGCGGGCCATACGCGGCCGCCGATGAAGCCGATCGCCGCGGCGCACAGCACGATCAGCGGGAAGGGCAGGTTTGCCAGCGAAATGGCGGCGAAGGCGGTGATGGCGATGGCGATCAGCGCCGGGTTCTTCAGGGTGCGGCTGCCGATGCGCCAGGCGGCGGCCAGCACGATGGCGACCACCGCGGGCTTGATGCCGTACAGGATGCCGGCGACGACCGGCAGGCTGCTGTAGGCCAGATAGATCCAGGACAGGACGATCAGGATCAGCAGCGACGGCAGCACGAACAGCACGCCGGCCATGATGCCGCCGCGCGCCTTGTGCATCAGCCAGCCGATGTAGATCGCCAGCTGGGTCGCTTCGGGGCCGGGCAGCAGCATGCAGTAGTTCAGCGCGTGCAGGAAGCGCTGTTCGGAGATCCAGCGCCGCCGCTCGACCAGTTCGGTGTGCATCAGCGCGATCTGGCCGGCCGGGCCGCCGAAGCTGATGAAGCCAAGCTTGAGCCAGTACCAGAAGGCTTCGGCGAGGGTGACGTCGGGGGGGCGTTGGTCGCGGGGGATTTGCATTTTTAGTGCTTGGCTTGGTGGGTGAGCAAAGCGCTACCCACCAGAATAGTGTTGGCGGATAGAAAAAGGGAAGCACGAAGCTTCCCTTTTTGGATTTCAACTACGCATCAGCAATCACTGACGGGTGGTGTCGACCTGGATCAGCGGCTCGTCCACTTGCGGTGGCAGCGGCTTGCGTTCGCGTGGCACGCGCACCGGCGGCGCTTGCTTGGCGGCGGCTTCCTGGGCGGCGCGCAGCTTCTCAGGATCGGTCGCAGCCAGGGTCAGGCCGGCCGAACCGAGGATCGCGTTAAGATCGGCAACAGGTGCTGCCGCGACCGGCGCTGGCGCAGGCGCTGGTGCAGGTACCGGCGCAGGCGCCGTTTCCTGTGCGAACAGCGACGCCTGGGCTACCACGGCGGGCGCTGATTCCGGTGCGGCAACTGGCGCTGGTGCAACTTCCGGCGAAGGCGTCGGCGCATCCACTGGCGTCTCAGGCACGGCGATGGCGACGGCTTCGGCCAGGCTGACCGGTGCGGCCACTACTGGCGCCGGTTCCGCTGCAACTGGCGCAGGGTATTCCGACACTGGCTCCGGTGCTGCTTCCACAGCCACTGGGGCTGGCGCGGCTACTTCCGCCACGGGCTCTGGTGCTGGCGCTGCTGGCTCGCTGGCCACCGGCGCGGCTTGCGCCACCGCTGGTGCCGCTTCAGCCTGCACAGGCGCCGCCACCGGTGCTGCCGCTTCGGCTGCGTCAGCCGCTTCCGGCGCTACGGTGAAGCTCGCTTCGCGCACTTCGCCGTCTTCGCCTTCTGCTGCTTCGTTCTCGCTACCCTCGGCCGCATCGCGGTCGCGGCGGTTGCGGTTGCGGCCGCCACGACGGCGACGGCGGCGCGGTTCATCGCCGCCGGCTTCGACTTCGATCTCTTCGCCGTTCGGGCCGATCGTCGTGATCATCTTGACGACTGGCGCCGCTTCCTCGCCTTCAGGACCGGCATTGTTCACGGCAATTGCGGCGGCCACCGGTGCTGCCTGCTGCTCGTCGGATTTACCTTCGGCAACTGCCTGGCGGTAGTCGGCGCGCTCGCGCGGCGGACGCGGGGCGCGCTCGGCGCGCTCGCCACGTTCCGCACGTTCGCGCGGTGCTGCCGCCGTTGCGCCTTCGGCCGGCTCGCGCGGCTCACGCGGCGGGCGTGGCGGACGCGGGGTGCGCGCCGCTTTTTCGCCATCGGCTGCCTTGACGGCCTCGTCCTGGCCGGCTGCTTTCGGCTCGCGCTCTTCGCGCTCGCGGCCACCTTGCTTGCCGCCGCGGCTGCGGCCACGCTGGCCGCCACGGCCATTGCGGTCGGCGCCACGCTCGCCGCCTGCCGCCGCCGGTTTGGCCGGTGCTGCCGGCGCCGGTGCGGCTGCCTTCGGTTCTTCCTTCTTGAAGAAGAAGCCCATGATCTTGCTGAAGAAGCCTTCTTCGGCCGGCGCGGTCAGCACGGGGGCTGGCGCGGCGACCGGCTTCGGCGCTTCGGTGCGGTCGACCATCGGGGCAGGCTGGGCCGGGGTGATCGTCTTGACGACGGCTTCCTGGCGCGGCTTGGCTTCTTCTTTCTCGCGCTTGCTGTAACCCATGTCGGTTTCAGCTTTTTCAGCCAGGCTGTAGCTGGCCTGGGTGTCTTCGAGGCGCGGGTCGTCGTGCTTGATGCGCTCGAGCTTGTAGTGCGGGGTATCGAGGTGCTTGTTCGGGATCAGGATCACGCTGATGCGGTGACGGTTCTCGATCTTCAGCACTTCGCCGCGCTTTTCGTTGAGCAGGAAAGCGGCAACGTCGACCGGCACTTGCACGTGGATGGTGGCCGAGTTTTCCTTCATCGCCTCTTCCTGGATGATGCGCAGCACCTGCAGGGCGGACGATTCGGTATCGCGGATGTGGCCGGTGCCCGAGCAGCGCGGGCAGGTCACGTGGCTGCCTTCGGACAGCGAAGGACGCAGGCGCTGGCGCGACAGTTCCATCAGGCCGAAGCGGGAAATCTTGCCCATTTGTACACGCGCACGGTCATGGTGCAGCGCGTCCTTCAGGCGCTGTTCGACTTCGCGCTGGTTCTTGGCCACTTCCATGTCGATGAAGTCGATCACGATCAGGCCGCCCAGGTCGCGCAGGCGCAGCTGGCGGGCCACTTCTTCGGCCGCTTCGCAGTTGGTGTTGAAGGCGGTCGTTTCGATGTCCGAGCCGCGCGTGGCGCGCGCCGAGTTGACGTCGACCGAGACCAGCGCTTCGGTGTGGTCGATCACGATCGCGCCGCCCGATGGCAGCGGCACGGTGCGCGAATACGCCGTTTCGATCTGGTGTTCGATCTGGAAGCGCGAGAACAGCGGCACGTCGTCGCTGTAGCGCTTCACGCGGTGCACCATGTCGGGCATCACGTGGCTCATGAACTGGTGCGCTTGTTCGTAGATGTCGTCGGTATCGATCAGGATCTCGCCGATATCCGGCTGGAAATAGTCGCGGATCGCGCGGATCACGAGCGACGATTCCTGGTAGATCAGGAACGCGCCGTGGCCCTGCTTGCCGGCGCCTTCGATCGCGCGCCACAGCTGCATCAGGTAGTTCAGGTCCCACTGCAGTTCTTCGACGTTGCGGCCGATGCCTGCGGTGCGGGCGATCACCGACATGCCCTGCGGCAGGTCCAGCTTGTCCATGGTTTCGCGCAGTTCCTGGCGCTCTTCGCCCTCGACGCGGCGCGATACGCCGCCGCCGCGCGGGTTGTTCGGCATCAGGACCAGGTAGCGGCCCGCCAGCGACACGAACGAGGTCAGGGCGGCGCCTTTGTTGCCGCGCTCTTCCTTCTCGACCTGGACCATGATTTCCTGGCCTTCGCGCAGCGCTTCCTTGATCGACGCATTGCGGACGTCGACGCCTTCACGGAAGTAAGTACGTGCTACTTCCTTGAATGGGAGGAAACCGTGGCGGTCTTCGCCATAGCTGACGAAGCAGGCCTCGAGCGAAGGTTCGATGCGGGTGATGACGCCCTTGTAGATATTCGACTTGCGCTGTTCACGACCAGCGGTTTCGATATCGATGTCGATCAGCTTCTGGCCATCGACGATTGCCACGCGCAATTCTTCCTGCTGCGTCGCGTTAAACAACATGCGTTTCATTTTTATTAACTCCGCGGTCCGGGGACCGTTCCAGTGCCGCTCTGTGACAAGCGGCGAAAAGTACAGGGATGTACGCTAGAAGGGGAGTGTCGGAGGTGGGTATGCCTTAACGTACGGCGCAGACGCGAAGGCGTCATGGCCGCAACAGGGCGCGGTGGGATCGATCGACATGCCGAGTGCACGCATCACCTGCAACCTGGCCCGTGCGGCCCGTTTTTTCGGGGGCACAGGCAAAGCCAGGCGGTGAGCAAATCCATAGCCAGACCGTAGCCAGCAAAATACAAAGGCTTTGAACCCCAGGCCGATCAACTCCAGCCTATATTCTCAAGCCTTCTGTATGAGGCTTACTTCGGGTCGGGCGAAAACGACAAGCGTTATCGACGCCATCATCCGGCGAGCTGGCCCTTTTACGTACTGAGCCAGCTTGCCAGTACTTTATCCTTACAATTCCAAACAATCCAATTCAGCACCCAGGCACCTAATCCGATTACAACAACGGTGCAACCTTGACTCGCGCAGGGATGTGCGTACACGTTTTTTCCATCGAATTTGCAATTTGGCGAGGCCGATGGAGACGCCCCTGTGTAAAATATCGTTTTAATTCTTACACCAGCAGAGGTTTGACCGCCGCCTGTCGATTATATATTCAAAATGAAGG
>JAKFDH010000198.1:0-2845 GCA_036676245.1 Massilia sp.
GATCACGCTGCCCAGGCTGAGCACAGGCAGCGCGAACGAATGCAGCATCTGGCCGGGCGACGACAGATTCACCTCGTACGAGAGCGCCGGCAGCCATTTCAGCTGGACGGCGAACACCAGAACGGCCAGTGTGGCAACCAGGAACTCCGGCACCGAGACCACAGCCACCGCGGACATGCTGGCGAAGCGGTCGAAAGCCGAGCCGCGCCACAAGGCACACAGGATGCCCAGTCCCAGGGCCAGCGGTACGGCGAAGGCGGCCGTGACGGCAGCCAGCAGCAACGAGTTGGGCAGGCGGCTGGCGACCGCCTCCCTCACCGGCATGCCCGTAACCACCGACTTGCCCGGGTCGCCAGTGGCCACGCCGCCCAGCCAGTCGAAGTAGCGCAGCACCGGGCTTCGGTCCAGGCCCATCTCGTGGCGCAGGGCCTTCACGGCCTCGGGCGTGGCGTCCTGGCCCAGCCTCTCTTCCGCCGCGTCGCCGGGCAGCACGGCGGTGATGGCGAACACCACCGCCGACACCGCCAGCAACGAGCCCAGACCGGCCAGGATGCGGCCCGCCACCAGTTTCACAATGGTCAGGTTCATGATCGGCCTCCGCAGAGCCGCCTCAAGGCGGCCGAAGCCCCCTCCGGGGGCAGCGCAGTACACGAAGTGACAAGCGTGGGGGTCATGCTTCCAACCAGACGTGTTCGGCGAAGCTCGAGCCCATCATCCCGCCGAGCGGGATGGGGCTGAGGCCCTTGAGCTTCTTGTTGTGGCCGTCCAGGCTGGAGAGGAACATCGGAATCCCGATGCCGCCTTCGTTGTGGATCAGGGCTTGCATGTCGGCGTACATCTGGGCCCGCTTGGCCGCGTCGGTTTCGCCGCGCGCGGCCACGAGCAGCTGGTCGAATCGCTCGTTCTTCCAGCCCGCTTCGTTCCAGGGCGCATCGGACTTGAAGAACAGAGTCAACGCCAGGTCAGCGCTGGGACGTGTGTTGACATTGCCGAAGCCGATCGGGTGCTTCATCCAGTGCTGCGACCAGTAGCCGTCGGCCGGCATGTTGCGCACCTCCAGGTTCAGTCCGGCCTGCCGGGCCGCGTGCTGCAGCACCAGCGCCATCTCCACCGAGTTGGTCGCGGCGGACGAGGCCACCACCGGGATGGCGGCGCTGCCCAGCTTGGCCTTTTGCAAGTGCCACTTGGCCTTGTCCGCATCGTAGGGGCGCTGCTTCAGGCCCTTGAAGTAGAAGCGGTTGCCCGGGGCGATGGGCTGGTCGTTGGCCACGAGGCCACGGCCGATCTGGATGGACTTGAGCATTTGCTCGCGGTTGAACAGGAGCTTCATGGCCATCACGAAATCCGGGTTGCTGCCGGGGCCGCTGTCGCGCCGCATGATCAGGTCCGTGTACGAGGTGCCCTTGGTCTCGAAGATCGCGTGCTTGCCACTGGCATTCACGCGGTCGATGGAGCGCGGGTTGACCTGGCCGACCATATCCAGTTCGCCGGCCAGCAGCGCGTTGATGCGCGCCGACTCGTCGCTGATGCCCACGTACTCGATCTCGTCCAGGTACGGGCGGTTGGGCTTCCAGTAGTTGTCGTTGCGCACGGCGATGGAGCGCACACCGGGTTTGAACTCCTTGACCTTGTACGGGCCCGTGCCGATGCCGGCGTTGAAGTCGGTCGTGCCGTCCTTGACGATGTGGAAGTGGTAGGTGCCCAGGATCACTGGCAAGTCGGCATTGGGCGAGGTCAGCCGGAACGTCACCTCATTGGGGCCAGTTGCGGTCACTTCCTCGATCTGGTCGGCCAGCACCTTGGCCTTGGAACCGGTGGCCGGGTTCTTGTGGCGCATCATGGAGAAGACCACGTCGGCCGGCGTCAGCGGCTTGCCGTCGTGGAAGGTCACGCCCTTGCGCAGCTTGAACACCCAGGTCTTGGCGTCCTTGGTGGTGAACTCCTCGGCCAGCGACGGCTGCGGCGTCAGGCTGCCATCGAGCAACGTCAGACCGTTGTAGAACATGAAGCCGCGGATGTAGTCGGTGCTGTTAGCCTGCTTGGCCGGATCCAATGTATCGCTCACCCCGGAGGCCGCGCCAGCGACCTTGATGCGCCCGCCCTTGCGCGGCGTTTCTGCACGGGCGGCGCCGGCAAGGCCCGCGATGCTGCCGGCCAGGGCCGCCTGCATGCCGCCGGCCGCCAACATGGCCAATACATCGCGCCGGCTCGCGCCGCGCTGCAACGCACCCAGGATGCGTGTGCTCTCTTCAGGGCCGATCAGGCCGTCCAGCTGCTTGTTATCTGCCATGGTTTTCTCCTAGTGGGGTAAAGGCATTGGAGCACCTGGCGACCGGGTATACGCCTCGATCACACGGGGGTGCTTGGTTAAAACTGCGGTTTTGCGGATGGCCGGCGGCATGGTGTGCGGTGCGCCCCCGACGGCTTGCAGCCCGACCGGGGCCGCCCGCCGTTGCGAGGCCGCGGCGCTTGCAGGCGCGCCGCCACGCCGGCTCCAGGATCTGGCCGTACGGCTTGCAGCCGCCCATCACCACGCCGAAGCGAGGGTCATCGAGGTCCTTGACGAACAGGTGCATGCGTTCGGGCGACAGCCGGCCCTCGCAGAGGTCGCAGGCCATCCGGCGCATGGGGAAACAGGTCAGGGTGCCGCAGCGGTCGAAGCCGATGGACTTGGGACGAAGGGTCATGAAAGCGTCCTCCTGGAACGTGGTGCAAAGCCTGGACCGGTTCGCCGGCGCCATGCAATGAATGCTATTGAACCGCCGCCGCAGATGCTGCGGTTGTGCGCCGCTTGCGCACCGTTCATGCCGAATGCCCACTCTTAAACGGCAGATCAATTCCAGGC
>JAKFDH010000199.1:0-25424 GCA_036676245.1 Massilia sp.
GTTCAACGAAACGATGGAAGGCCTGGACGACTGGGAGAAAGCGCTGCTCAAGCAGGGCAAGCACCTGTACCTGGTCGATTTTTCCAACGTCGGCGGGCTGGTGACGCCGCTGGTGCTGGAGATTGAGCTCAAGAGCGGCAAGAAGACCATCGAGCGCATCCCGGCCGAAGTGTGGCGCTACTCGCCGAAGAAGGTCACCAAGCTGATCGTCACCGACGAGCCGATCGTGGGCCTGACGCAAGACCCGTACTGGGAAACCGCGGACATCGACACCAGCAACAATGCCTGGCCGCGCAAGATCGCCCAGTCGCGCGTCGAGCTGTTCAAGACCGAACGCGGGCAGAACGACCTGATGAAGGACCTCAAAACCCCGCTCAAGGCCAAGGACGACAAGAAAAAAGATGCCAAGGCGGACGCCAAGGACGCCAAGTGATGTTTCGCCGTTGCTGCACGCTGCTGCTGGCCGCCCTGCTGTTCGCGCTTGCGCCGGCAGCGTCGGCGCACCGCTACCATCTCGGCATCACCGACATCAGCTACAACGCCAAGACCGGCAGCACCGAGATCGTCCACACCTACATGGCGCACGATATCGAGGGTTTGCTGGGCAACCTGTACCAGCGCCAGTTCGACCTGAGCCAGCCGGAAGACGAGGCCGTGCTGCGCAAGTACATCGAAAAACGCTTCGCCGTGCTGGGCGCGGACAAGCGCCCGCTGCCGGTGCGCTGGATCGGCGTCAGCGCCGGCCCGCAATCGGTGCTGATTTACCAGGAGATCGAGAACACGCCGCTCGCGGCGGCCGCCAGCATCGAAGATGCCGTATTGATTGACTTCCTGCCCGACCAGGTCAACACCGTCAACCTGAACGAGCCGGCCGGCGTGCGCTCGCTGACCTTCGCCCACGACAAGACCGTGCAAGGCCTGCGTTGACATGAGCCGCCGTTTCACACTGCTGCCGCTGGCGGCGGCGCTGCTGGCGCATGGCGCGGCCAGCGCCGACGACCTGGTCCTGCAGCGCATCTTCGTCGAAGGCGCGCGCGCAGGCGGCCTGGGCGTGCTCGAATCGGCCAACGCCGGCAGCATCTCCGGCAAGCAGCTCGCGGCACGCACCGTCTACCGCCCCGGTGAACTGCTGGAGGCGGCGCCCGGCCTGGTGGTCAGCCAGCACAGCGGCGAGGGCAAGGCCAACCAGTTCTTCCTGCGCGGCTTTAACCTCGACCACGGCACCGACCTGCGCACCACCGTCGACGACATGCCCGTCAACCAGCGCAGCCACGCGCACGGCCAGGGCTGGACCGACCTCAATTTCCTGATTCCGGAACTGGCCGCGCGCCTGGACTACAAGAAGGGCCCCTACTCGCCGCGCGAGGGCGACTTCGCCTCGGCCGGCAGCACCGCCGTCACCTACGCCAACCGCCTGACCGCGAACGTGGCCGGCGCCACGCTGGGGCAGGACGGCTTCGCGCGCGCGGTGGTGGCCGGCTCGCCCGAGCTGGGAGCGGGCAGCCTGCTGTATGCGTTCGAAACGCTGTCGAAGGATGGCCCGTTTACGCGGCCGGACGACTACCGCAAGCTCAATGCCGTGCTGCGCTACAGCCAGGGCTATGCGAACAACGGTTTCTCCGTCAGCGCGATGGCGTACCGCGCCGCGTGGAACGCGACCGACCAGATCCCGCAGCGCGCCGTCGACGGCGGCCAGCTCGGGCGCTTCGACACGCTCGACCCGGACGACGGCGGCATGGCCCGCCGCTACAGCCTGTCCGGCGTGTGGCGGCGCACCGCGGCCGACTCCTCGTCCAAGGTCAGCGCCTATGTGCTGCGCAATGAACTGGACCTGTATTCGAACTTCACCTACTTCCTCGACGACCCGGTCAACGGCGACCAGTTCAGCCAGCCGGACCGGCGCGTGACGAGCGGCGCCAGCGCCAGCCATACCTGGCACCTGCACGACGGCGCGGTCAAGAGCGACCTGACCATCGGCGCCCAGCTCCAGAACGACAATATCTTCAACGGCCTGCACGCAACGCGCGCACGCACGCGCATCGCCACCACGCGCGAGGACCACGTTGTCGAATCGAGCCTCGGCCTGTTTGCCGAAGCCCACACGCGCTGGAGCGGGTCGCTGCGGACCCTGGCCGGACTGCGCGCCGACCACTACCGCTTCGATGTGCGCAGCAGCCTGGCGGCCAATTCGGGACGTTCGCAGGCCAGCCTGGCCAGCCCCTCGCTGAACGTGATCATGGGGCCGTGGGCGGCGACCGAGCTGTATGTCAATCTCGGCACCGGATTCCACAGCAACGACGCGCGCGGTACGCTGACCACGGTCGATCCGAAGACGGGCGACGCCGCGCAAAAGGTATCCGGCCTGGTACGTTCGCGCGGTCTGGAAGCGGGCCTGCGCAGCGAGTTCATTCCGCGCCTGCAGACCGCGCTGTCGGTCTACCGGCTCGACTTCGATTCCGAACTGGTGTTCGTCGGCGACGCCGGCAGCACCGAGGCCGGCCGCCCGAGCCGGCGCAACGGGGTCGAGCTGTCGAACTACTACAAGGCCGCCAAGTGGCTGTCGGTCGACCTCGACCTGGCGTATGCGCGGGCGCGCTGGCGCGACGCCGCCGCCGGGGGAAGCCATATCCCGGGCGCGGTCGAAGGCGTGGCGCAGCTGGCGTTCACGGTCGCCCAGGCCGGCCCCTGGTCCGGCGCGCTGCGCCTGCGCCATATCGGCGAGCGCCCGCTGGTCGAGGACAACAGCGTGCGCGCAGCCGCCAGCCTGACCATCAACGGCCGCATCGGCTACCGCATCCGCAAGGGCATGCAGCTGGAACTGGAGGGCTTCAACCTGGCCAACCGGCGCGAGGCGGCCATCACCTATTACTACGCCTCGCGCATGCAGGGCGAGGCCGGCGCCCGCGAGGACCTGCACTTCCATCCGCTCGAACCGCGCTCGGCGCGCTTATCGCTCATCGTGAATTGGTAGTTGTTAAGGGGCATCAGACGGCGCAGTCCCAAAAATGCTACGCTTACGCCTATGACAACGCCTGCCCCACCCTATACCGAACGCCAGCAACTGACCCGCGCCCTGAGCACCGCCGGCTATGCGCTGCTGCGTCCCGCCGACGTCGGCGCACTGGCCGGCTGCACCGTGGCCGAACTTGAGCAGCTCGCCGCCAGCTGGGACGACCTGGCGCTGGACAATTACCTGAAGGACGGCGGCCGTTACCGCCGCCGGCGCCACTCCTGCTTCATCCAGGACGGCGCCAGGCTGGAACAGACGGCGCACCGCGCCCACTGGCAGCCGGTCGAATACAACGCCCTGCACGGCGGCATGCACCGCCTGTTCGAACCGATCGCGCCCGGCACCATCGCCAACCCGATCTGGCGCCGCCTGCTGCTGGCGCTGGGCCAGGCCTGCTCCCAGGCGCGCAGCGCCGGACCGTGGTACGTGGAGGCGCACCAGTTCCGCATCGATACGCTCGACGGCATCGGCCGCCCGACGCCGGAAGGCGCGCACCGCGACGGCGTCGACTTTGTCGCCGTGCTGCTGGTGGCCCGCGTAAACGTCAAGGGCGGTGAAACGCGGGTGTTCGAGGCCGATGGCCCGGACGGCAAGCGCTTCACGATGCTCGAGCCATGGACCCTGCTGCTGCTCGACGACGCGCGCGTCATCCATGAATCGACTCCGATCCAGGCCGCCGGCGACGACGGCCACCGCGACACCCTGGTGCTGACCTGGCGCGCAGGCGCTTTCCAGGGGGACGGAGGCTAGACCGCACGCTTCGAAAATCCACTTGGCGCCCGCCAAATCCGATATAGTCTTGACAGCAAAGTTCCCAGGAGAGGATTGGTGGAGTCCACGACCGCTATAGAACCGAAAGACATGCAGGTCCTGATCGTCGAAGACAGCCCGACCCAGGCCGAGCGTCTGCGGCGCCTGATCCAGTCGAAGTCCTATCAGGTGCGCGTGGCCTCCAACGGTCAGCTGGCGCTGGCGCTGATCCGGGAACACAAGCCGGACCTGGTCCTGTCCGACATCATCATGCCGGAGATGAACGGCTATGAGCTGTGCCGCGCGATCAAGATCGATGCCGGCTTGCGCGATATTCCCGTGATCCTGGTGACGGCGCTGAACGACCCCAAGGACATCATCCGCGGCATCGAATGCGGCGCCGACAATTTCATCCGCAAGCCCTACACCGAAGACTACCTGCTAAACCGCATCAGCCAGATGCTGGCCAACCAGGAGTTGCGCAAGGACGCCAACGGCGACGTCGGCATCGCCCTCTACCTGGGCGAGCAGAAGCACTTCATCAACGCGGGGCGCCAGCAGATCCTCGACCTGCTGGTTTCGACCTACGAGCAGGCGGTCCAGGTCAACGGCGAGCTGCAGGCGCGCGAACGCCAGGTGATTGAACTGAACATGCGGCTGGCCCACCATGCGGGCGAGCTCGAAACCATCAACCGCGAGATCGCCCTCAAGAACCTGGAACTGGCCGAAGCGAGCCGCATGAAGTCGGCCTTCATCGCCAACATGTCGCATGAACTGCGCACGCCGCTCAACGCGATCATCGGCTTCACCGGCGCGCTGCTGATGAAGCTTCCCGGCCCGCTCACGCCGGACCAGGACAAGCAGCTCAATACGATCCGCTCCAGCGCGCGCCACCTGCTGTCGCTGATCAACGACATCCTCGACGTGGCCAAGATCGAGGCGGGCAAGGTCACCCTGGTGCTGGAACGGGTGCAGTGCCAGGACCTGCTGTCGGAGACGAGCGACACGCTGCGCCCGATGGCGGCGGCCAAGGGACTGGTGCTGACGCTGGAGCTGCCGCCCGAGCCGGTGGTCATCGATTCGGACCGGCGCGCGCTGACCCAGATCATCATCAACCTGATCAACAACGCCATCAAATTCACCGAGCACGGCGCGATCCGGATCGCGCTGGCGCAGCGGCTGGAAAACAACGTCTTGCTAACCGAAATCGCGGTGAGCGACAGCGGCGCCGGCATCCGCAAGGAAGACCAGGCCAAGCTGTTCCAGGCATTCTCGCAGCTCGATTCGACCTCGACCCGGCATGCGGAGGGGGCGGGGCTGGGGCTGTATCTGTGCCAGAACCTGGCGAACCTGCTGGGCGGCACGCTCAGTTTCACCAGCGAGTACGGGCGCGGGTCGACGTTCGTGCTGGCGTTGCGTGAAAACCGGAAATAAACAAAAAAAAACGCCCGCAACCTTGCGGTGCGGGCGGTAATCCAACCTTCAGAGAAGAATTGGAGGAGACGTTTCCAATATAGGCCAATTTATTGTGCACTGCAATATAGTAAAACTACTGTATTTACACTGACGCACAAAATAAACATCACGTTTTGATCAATTGGAAGGCTGGCCCGCGCTGTGGCATGCCCGGAAACACCATCGACAATTGTTTGTCGGTCAACCGCAAATGACGCTCCCCGACCTGCGCCAGCACCGAACGGAAGTCGGTCGTCACCGGCAGGTCGCGCCCTTCGTTGAGCGCCGCGTCGCCCACGCCGCGCCAGTCGCCATGCACCTTGCCCCCGGCCACCTGGCCGCCCAGCAGCCACATCGCGTTGCCATGGCCATGGTCGGTGCCGCCGTTGCCGTTCTGGCGCGCGGTGCGGCCGAATTCGGACATGACGACGATCGTCGTGTCCTCGAACATCGGCCCCAGGCGCTGCGCCAGCACCGCCAGCCCCTGCCCCAGCGGCGCCAGCCGGTTGGCCAGCTGGCCGCTGGCCGCGCCCTGGTTGGCGTGCGTGTCCCAGCCGCCCAGCGCCACGAAGGCCAGCTGGAAGCGGGCGTCGTTGCGCATCAGGGTGGCCAGGCGCGCGGCGTCGTCCGGGAAGCCGTTCGGCAGCGGCGCGCCGCCATCGGCGGCCATCATCTCGTTCTTCATCGACGCTTCCATCACCTCGCGGTGCGCGTTGCGCCCGTCCTGGTAGGCGCGGCCGAAGCGTTCGTGGCCCGCATACAGCGCGTCGAAAGCGCTTGCCATGGCCGGCCGGTCGAGCAGGTCGGCCCGGGTCGCGGCGGCGCCGTTGGGCAGGTTCATCGCGGCGGCCGGGCCGGACACCGCGCGCGGCATCACCGGCCCGACTGACAGCAGCCGGCTCGGGGTCGAGGCGCCGGGCAGGCTCGCCACCAGCCGGTTCAGCCAGCCGTCGGGCGTGTTCTTGCGGCCCGGCGTGGCCGATTCCATGTAGTCCTGGGCGTCGAAGTGGGAGCGCGTGGCGTCGGGCGAGCCGCTCGCATGCACGAACGCGAGCTGCTTCCTCTCCCAGTACGGCATCAAGGGCGCCAGCGCCGGGTGCAGTCCGAAGTAGCCGTCCAGGTCGAGCACCCCGCCTTCCGCGCCGGCCGCCTCGAGACCGATGGTCGGGCGCAGCACGCGGTAGTTCGGGTCGCCCACCGGCGCCACCACGTTCATGCCGTCGACCGCCCCGCGCAGCATCACCACGACCAGTTTCTGGCGGGTCGGCACGGCGGCGGTGGCGGCCCAGGCATGGGCGCCGAGCGGCAGCACCAGGCCGGCGCCCAGCGCCAGCGAATTGAGGAAGTCCCTGCGTTGCATGGTGCGCTCCAGGTTAGCGTTGCATGAAATCGGGGCTGGCCAGCAGCATCGCTGCGCGCAGCGGGGCCGGGCTGGCGGCGGCGATGTCGGCCGTGCGCGCCGATACGCCGGCGCCCAGCGTGGCCAGCAGCTGGGAGGCGTCGGCCGCCTTTGCGCCAGGCGCCAGGTCGCCCCTGCCGGCCGCCAGCCCGGTGGCGAAGGTGATGCGCTTGGTCAGCGAATCCGGGTTGAGCCAGGCTTGCTGGGTGTTCTTGTAGCCGTCCGGCGTCTGGCAGCCGTACAGCGGCATGCCGAGCTGGCGCATCGCCCCCATCAGGGGCGCCACATTGGCCGGGGTCGGGCCGCTGGCGCGCACCGCCGACACCACGAACTGGTAAGGCGTCTTGAACTTGGCGGCGGCGTTCTCCGGCGCCATGAACTCCTCGCTCGCAAACAGGGTGCGCAGCACGGTGCGGATGTCGCCTCGGCTGTCCAGGAAGCTGCGCGCCATGCGCTCGACCAGGGCCGGCGGCGGCACGTCGCGCACGAAGTACTGGGCCAGCTTGGCGCTGATGTGGCGCGCCGTGGACGGGTGCATGGCCAGCACGTCGAGCGCCATCTCGCCTTCGGCCTGGCCCTTGGCCTCGACCGTGATGCCGAGCCAGGTCTTGCTGTCCTGGTCGTGGCGGCGCGGGTCGAAGCGGAAGGTCTGGTTGTCGCGGATCAGCGCGCGCGGCTCGTAGGTCCAGCCGGTCAGCATGCGCGCCAGCGCCGTCACGTCGGCCTGGGTGTAGCCGCCCTCGACGCCCATGGTGTGCAGCTCCATCAGCTCGCGCGCGTAGTTCTCGTTCAGGCCGCGCTTGCCCTGGCCGGCCGACGACAGGTGGTTGTCGAGGTAAAACAGCATGGCCGGGTGCTTGGCGGTGGCGCCCAGCATCTGGCGGAACGAGCCGAATACGTAGGGGCGGATCGCGTCGCGCTCGTAGCTGGCCACGAGCGCCTTGTCCGGGCCCTTGCCCTCGAAGACATTGAAATGGTTGAACCAGAAATCGACCATCACCTCTTCCAGCTGGCGCGGGCTGGCGATGGCGCGCAGCAGCCGCGCTTCGCCCGCTTCGCGCTCGATCTGCTGCATGGCGGCGCGGCGGCGCGCCTTGGCGCCCTCCTCTTCGTCGCGCACTTCCTTGCGCAGTTCGGCGAACTCGGCGAACGCGGCGCCGGCGCTACGGTTGACGGTGGACAGCGCCGCCAGGCGATCGGCCAGGGCCGGCGGCAGCGGCAGCGATTCCGGCGCCAGCTGCTGCTCGATCCAGGCCGGCACGCCCATCTCCGCCACCTTCCGGAGATCGCCCGGCGCCGGGCCGAATGCCAGCCGGTTCAGCACATGCACGGCCTGCTTTTCCGGCGGCGGCGGGGCGGCGCCGGCCGCGGCGCAGGCAAACGCCAGGACGGCGGTGATCAAGGGGACGAGGTGGCTGTGCATGGCAAACCCTTTCATGTATTTCATTATTTATACCCCGATAGTTGCCCGGACCGAAGCGCAATTTTGTTTCAAATGTAACGGTGTGTATTGGCTTGTCGCCGGGCGTTACAAAAAAGTAGTTCAAACGTACGATTAACTTATATCAATCGATTGATTTTTATGATTTAATCACGGCCATGGAAAAAATACCCCACTCCCATCTCGAAGAAACCCGCAAGACGCGCGCCGACGGCGCCCAGTCGCGCGAGCGGCTGCTGCTTGCCGCCATGCGCCTGTTCGCCGAGCAGGGTTTCGCCAAGACGTCGACGCGCGAGATCGCGCTGGCGGCCGGCACCAATATCGCCTCGATCAGCTACTACTTCGGGGACAAGGCCGGCCTGTACCGTGCCGCCTTCACCGACCAGTCGCCCCATTCGCAGGAGCAGATCGACAATTTCACCGATCCCGGCATCGACCTGCGCGAGGCGCTGCGGCGCTTCTACGTGTCGATGCTCGGCCCTCTCAAGCAGGGCGACATCGCGCGGCTTTGCATGCGCCTCTGGTTCCGCGAAATGCTCGAACCGACCGGCCTGTGGCACGAAGAGATCGACCGCGACATCCGCCCGGCCCACGCCGGCCTGATGACGGTGCTGGGCCGTTACATGGGCGTGAAGGAACCGGGCGACGACATGTCGCGTCTGGTGTTCAGCATCGTGGCGCTGGCGATCCAGCTGATGGTGGCGCGCGACGTGATCGAAAAAATCAGCCCGCAGCTGATCGACAGCCCGGAAGCGATCGACACCTGGCTCGAGCGCATGGTCGACTTCGCCGAAGCGATGGTCAAGACCGAACAGGCGCGCCTGGCCGGCGCACCGGTTCCAAAGAAAACCACGACGACAAGAAAGAAGCAAGCATGAAGATGAGAGCAAGACTGATGACGGCGCTGACGCCGCTGGTGCTGGGCGCGTGCGCCAGCATCGTTCAGCCGCCCGCCCCCGCCACGCTGGCGCCGCCGCAGTGGCAGGCGCCGCTGCCGCACAATGGCAAGCTGACCGACCTGACCCAATGGTGGAAGCAGCAGGGGGACCCGCTGCTGGCCCAGCTGATCGACGCCGCGCAGTCGGCCAGCCCGACGATCGCCTCGGCCCAGTCGCGCATCGCGCAGTCGCGCGCCGAGCGCGTGGCCGCCGGCGCGGCACTGGCGCCGGCGCTCGACGCCAGCATCTCCGCCAACCGCGCCAACCAGCAAAGCACGCTGCCGGGCGGGACCACCGTCCAGGGCCAGCTGCAGGCCTCGTGGGAACTCGACCTGTTCGGCGGCCGCCGCGCCGAGCGCAACGCCGCGCAGGCCCGCCTGGCGGGCGCCGAAGCGCTGTGGCACGAAGCGCGCGTGTCGGTGGCGGCCGAGACGGCCAACCAGTACTACAGCCTGCGCGCCTGCGAGCAGCTGCTGGCGGTGGCGCTGGCAGACAGCGCCTCGCGCCGCGACACCGCGCGCCTGACCGGCCTGACCGCGAAGGCCGGCTTCCAGGCCCCGGCGACGGCGGCGCTGGCGCGCGCCAGCGCCGCCGACGGCAGCAGCCGCGCCACCGCCCAGCGGGCCCTGTGTGACATCGATGTCAAAGCCCTGGCCGCCCTGACCGCGATCGACGAGCCGCGCCTGCGCCAGCAGCTCAAGGACAGCGCGCCGGTGGCGGCGCCGGCGCTGGCGATCAGCGCGCTGCCGGCCGACGTGCTGGTGCAGCGCCCCGACCTGTTCAACGCCGAACGCGAAGTGGCGGCAGCCAGCTACGACGTCGGCAGCGCCCAGGCGCAGCGCTATCCGCGCCTGACCCTGCAAGGTTCGGTGGGCGCCGCCAACTTCCGTACCGGCGGCGAAAACACCCAGCTCGACACCTGGACGGTGGGACCGCTGGCGCTGACGGTACCGATCTTCGACGCCGGCCGCCGCCGCGCCAACGTCGATGCGGCCAAGGCCAGGTACGAGCTGGCCGCGGTCAACTACAAGGCCAGCGCACGCAAGGCCGTGCGCGAAGTGGAGGAAGCGCTGGTCAATCTGGACAGCACCGCGGCGCGCAGCACCGATGCCCAGACCGCGCTGGACGGCTACCGCACCGCATTCGTGGCGGCCGAAGACCGCTACAAGAACGGGCTGGCCAGCCTGCTCGAACTGGAGGATGCGCGCCGCACGCGCCTGGCCGCCGAGAACGCCGTGGTGTCCCTGCAGCGCGAACGCAGCGCCGCCTGGGTCGCCCTGTACCGCGCCGCGGGCGGCGGCTGGACTGCCGCCAACGCCAATCAATAAAAGATACCGGACCAAAAAATGAAAAACCTGAACCTCAAACCTACTACCTACATCATCCTCGGTACGCTGGCCGCCGTTGCCGCCACCATGGTGATCTTCAGCACCGCGTCGAACGCCGCCGACGACAAGAAGGATGCCCCGGTCAAGCCGGCGTTGACGATCACCACCATCAAGCCCTCGGCCGCCAGCCTGCCGATCAAGCTGGCCGCCAACGGCAACGTCACGGCCTGGCAGGAAGCGCTGATCGGCAGCGAGTCCGGCGGCCTGCGCCTGACCGAAGTGCGAGTCAACGTCGGCGACGTCGTCAAGAAAGGCCAGGTACTGGCGGTGTTCTCTGCCGACTCGGTCAACGCCGACGTGGCCCAGGCCAGGGCCGGCCTGCTGGAAGCCCAGGCGAATGCCGCCGAGGCAGCCGCCAACGCAAGGCGCGCACGCACGCTGCAAACCTCGGGCGCGCTGTCGGAACAGCAGATCAGCCAGTACGTCACGGCCGAACAGACGGCCAACGCCCGCATCGCCGCCGCCCGGGCCACGCTCGACGCCCAGCAGCTGCGCCTGCGCTACACCCAGGTGACGGCGCCCGACAGCGGCGTGATCTCGGCGCGCAGCGCCACCGTCGGCTCGGTGGTCGCTGTCGGCACGGAACTGTTCCGCATGATCCGCCAGGGCCGCCTCGAATGGCGCGCCGAAGTGACCGCCGCCGAACTGAATCGCCTGAAGGTCGGCACCAGCGCGAAGGTGGTGGCCGCCAACGGCAGCGAACTGACCGGCAAGGTGCGCATGATCGCCCCGACCGTCGATGCGCAGACCCGCGCGGCGCTGGTGTATGTCGACCTGCCGGCCACGGTGGGACCGAACGCGCCGTTCAAGGCCGGCATGTTCGCCAGCGGCCAGTTCGAGCTGGGCACCTCGGCCGCGATGACCGTGCCGCAGCAGTCGGTCGTCGTGCGCGACGGCTTTGCCTACGTGTTCCGCCTGAACCAGGACCAGCGCGTGAGCCAGCTGAAGGTGCAGACCGGCCGCCGCCTGGGCGACCGCATCGAAGTGCTCGACGGCCTCAAGCCGGAGTGGCATGTGGCCGTCAGCGGCGCCGGCTTCCTCAACGACGGCGACCTGGTACGCAACGTTCCCGCTGCCACCGTCACGGCCGCCAAGTAAGGACTCGCGATGAATTTTTCCGCACTCTCCATCAAGAACCCGATCCCCGCGATCATGCTGTTCGTGCTGCTGACCCTTGCGGGTCTGCTCGCGTACAAGAACAACGCCGTCCAGGACTTCCCGGACATCGAACTGCCGATCGTGACCGTCACCGCCACGCTCGACGGCGCCGCCCCGGCCCAGCTGGAAACCGAGGTCGCGCGCAAGATCGAGGATTCGGTCGCGACCCTGCAGGGCGTCAAGAACATCTACACCAAGGTGCTCGACGGCGTGGCCACTGTGACCGTCGAATTCATCCTCGAAAAGAATATCGCCGAAGCTGTCAACGACGTGCGCGACGCGGTGGCGCGGGTCAAGGCCGACCTGCCCGCCGAGATGCGCGATCCGACCGTCACCAAGAACTCGACCGCCGGCCGCGTGATCATGACCTTCGTCGCGGCCCCGGCCGAGAACAAGGGCGGCGTCAGACTGGACGACCAGGAAGTGAGCTGGTTCGTCGATAACAATGTGTCGAAGCGCCTGCTCAGCGTGCCCGGCATCGGCGCGGTCAAGCGCGTGGGCGGCGTGACGCGCGAAATCCGGGTCGAACTGGACGACGCGCGCATGGCCGCACTGAAGGTCGCCGCCGTCGATGTATCGCGCCAGCTGCGCAACGTCCAGCGCGAAGCGCCGGGCGGCCGCGGCGACGTGTCCGGCGCCGAGCAGTCGGTGCGCACCATCGCCACCGTCAAGACCGCCGACGAACTGGCGGCGATGGACATCCCGCTGCCGGACGGACGCCGCGTGCGCCTGGACCAGGTAGCCACCGTCAGCGACACCGTGGCCGAGCCGCGCGCAATCGCCGAGCAGGATGGCAAGCGCGTGGTCGGCTTCGAAGTGTTCCGCACCAAGGGCGCGAGCGAACTCGCGGTCGCCGCCGGCGCGCGCGCCGCCATCGCCGAACTGCAGAAGGAGCATCCGAACGTGATGCTCAAGGAAGTGATCGACAACGCCCAGCCGGTCGAGGAAAACTTCGACGGCTCGATGGAGCTGCTGTACGAAGGCGCGATCCTGGCGGTGCTGGTGGTGTTCTGGTTCCTGCGCGACTGGCGTGCGACCCTGGTGGCCGCCGCCGCGCTGCCGCTGTCGGTGATTCCGGCCTTCCTGGGCCAGTACTGGTTCGGCTACACCCTCAACACCGTGACCCTGCTGTCGCTGGCGCTGGTGGTGGGCGTGCTGGTCGACGACGCGATCGTCGAGATCGAGAACATCTCGCGCCACCTGCGCATGGGCAAGACCCCGATGCAGGCAGCGATGGAAGCGGCCGACGAAATCGGCATGGCGGTGATCGCCACGACCTTCGCGCTGGTGGCCGTGTTCCTGCCGACCGCCTTCATGGGCGGCGTACCGGGCCTGTTCTTCAAGCAGTTCGGCTGGACCGCCGTACTGGCGATCATCGCCTCGCTGGTGGTAGCGCGTTTGCTCACGCCGATGATGGCGGCCTACATCCTCAAGCCGGTGGCGCACACCGAGGAGAAGGATAGCTGGCTGATGCAGCGTTATATGGTGGCCATGAAGTGGTGCCTGCGCCATCGCCTGTTCACTGCGATCGCATCCGGCGCGTTCTTCGTCGGCTCGATCATGCTGGTGGGCCTGCTGCCGACCGGCTTCGTGCCGCCCTCGGACCGCAACCAGACGATGATCAACCTCGAACTGCCGCCCGGCTCGACGCTGGCCGAGACCCGCGTGATCGCCGAGCAGGCGCGCGTGGCGGCGATGCAGGTCAAGGGCATCACCGGCGTATTCAGCTCGATCGGCGGCGGCTCCAGCGGCGACGCATTCGCGCCCGGCGCATCGGCCGAAGCGCGGCGCGCCGTGCTGACCCTGACCACGGTGCACCGCGACGACCGCAAGGAATCGATGGACGCCCTGGAACAGCAGATCCGCAAGCGCCTCGACCAGATCCCCGGCGCCAAGTTCAACGTCGGCCCGCAGGACACCGGCGTCAAGATGCAGCTGGTGCTGCGCTCGGAAGACCCGGCGGCGCTGACCGCCACTGCCCAGAAAGTGGAGCGCGAGCTGCGCACCCTGAAGGGCATCGGCAACGTCAGCTCCAGCGCCTCGCTGGTGCGCCCGGAGATCATCGTGCGCCCGGACTTCGCGAAAGCGGCCGACCTGGGCGTGACCGCCGTATCGATCGGCGAGACGGTGCGCGTGGCCACCGCCGGCGACTACGACACGGCGCTGACCAAGATGAACCTGACCGAGCGCCAGGTGCCGATCCGCGTCAAGCTGCCGAACGCCGTGCGCGCCGACCTGGCCGCGATCGGCCGCCTGACGGTGCCGGGCAAGAACGGCCCGGTCATGCTCGACAACGTGGCCTCGATCACGATGGAGAGCGGACCGGCCCAGATCGACCGCCTGAACCGCAGCCGCAACGTGACGCTGGAAGTCGAACTGTCCGGCCGTTCGCTCGGCGAAGTGAACGAGGAGGCGCGCGCGCTGCCGTCGATGAAGACCTTGCCGGCTTCGGTGAAGATCGCCGAACTGGGCGACGCCCAGGAGATGGCCAACCTGTTCGCCAGCTTCGGCATCGCGATGCTGATCGGCGTGCTGTGCATCTATGGCGTGCTGGTCCTGCTGTTCAAGGACTTCATGCAGCCGGTGACGATCCTGGCGGCGCTGCCGCTGTCGATCGGCGGCGCCTTCGTGGGCCTGCTCATCACCGGCAAGGCGCTGTCGATGCCGTCGATGATCGGCCTGATCATGCTGATGGGGATCGTGACCAAGAACTCGATCCTGCTGGTCGACTATGCGATCCTGGCGCGCCAGGCCGGCATGTCGCGCTTCGATGCGCTGGTCGACGCCTGCCACAAGCGCAGCCGCCCGATCGTGATGACCACCATCGCCATGGGCGCCGGCATGATGCCGCTGGCGCTGGGCTGGGGCGCCGACCCGAGCTTCCGCTCGCCGATGGCCGTTGCCGTGATCGGCGGCCTGATCACTTCCACCCTGCTCAGTTTGCTGGTGGTGCCGGCCGTGTTCACCTATATCGATGACCTGGAGCACGTGATCCGCCGCATGGTGGCGCGCATGCGCCGCCACAAACCGGCGCCGCATCCGGAAGCGGCGGCAGGCCCGGCCAGCTAAAACAGACTTCAGCCCGCAAGTCCAAGCGCTCCTTCGGGAGCGCTTTTTTTCACCCGTGGTCGGGCGAACAAGAGTCAAAACAGCAATAATTGCCCTATATCAACTGTTTCTGTGTTGTTTTTTGCCTTACTTCTTAAAAACTTTTATTGCTTATATTGAACTTTCCTTAAAAATTGGATACTATTGGGGTAAGTCAAGAGCCGTCAGGTATCTTCCACCGACGAATTGCTCCACTAACCACATTGATTGGACTGATATGCGTGTCAAACGCTCAACGGGTCGCCGCCGCAGCATACCCATCATCCTTGCCCTGTTTTGCCTCGGGCTTTTCGGCTCGCTGATTTCGGTCGCGAGCTCGGACAATGCGTTTGTGGAAACGATCGCCGGACCGGACGGACCCAGCGCGCCGCAAGGCTTCAATGGCGGCGGCGCCAGCAAGCGCACGGGCCACAAGATCAGCGGCGTCGGGGTTGCGATCTTCGGCGACGAAGACGAATCCACATTCGCTGTCGACCTGCCGTATTTCGAGGGCGAGCCGGTCAGCCTGGAATATCGCGCTCCGGCGAAGTTCGATGACGTGAGCCTCGGTTGGATGCTGGCACTGAACCAGGGCGGCGTCCCCGGAAGCGGTCCAGGCCCTGCAGGCGGCAGCCCGGGCGGAACGCCAGGCTTTGCGGGCGGCTTCACCCCACTCGGCGGCTTGTCGGGTCCCGGTTTCTCGGGCAGCGGCACTGGCACGCCAGTCGGCGGCACGCCAGATGACGAAAACGATGCGGACAACAGCACGCCCGTGGGTGACAATAACGGCAATACCAATAACCCAGGTGACACTGGTGCGCCAAGTGATAACAATCCGGGCAGCAACAACCCAGGCGGCAACAATCCTGGTACCCCTGGTAATCCTGGTACCCCCGGCAATCCTGGTACCCCTGGCAATCCTGGTACCCCTGGCAATCCTGGTACCCCTGGCAATCCTGGTACCCCTGGCAATCCTGGTACCCCTGGCAATCCTGGCACCCCTGGCAATCCTGATACCCCTGGCAATCCTGGTACCCCGGGTAATCCTCTTATCCCGGTCGACAATCCGGGCGGTGGCGGCGGCGGCGGTGGCGGCGGCGGTGGCGGTGGCGGTGGCGGCGGCGGTGGCGGCGGCGGTGGCGGCGGCGACAAACTGCCAAAGGACGAAGGCCCTATCACCCATCCTGGCGATACCCTGCCTGTCAACGAAGGCGAGCAAGCCGAGGCGGTACCTGAACCTGGTTCGATGGCAATCATGCTGACTGGCCTGGGATTGTTTGCCGCTATTACGCGCAAACGCAAGCAAGCCAAACGCTAAGCACATCACTGCTTGAAAAAAGGGCGCTTCCTGACGGGAGCGCCCTTTTTGCTTTGCGGCCCGGCGGCCAGGCTACACGGCCGGTGGATCGGCCTCGCGCGCAAACGAACGGTGACCTGCCATGGCGCCCGAAGGACCGGAAACGGTACTCAGGATGGAGCCGGCACCGTGGGTGGCGCCGCCGTTTTTCTTGCGTGTGACCATGTAACACCTCGATACGCCGGCAAAACGTCGGGACACAAGGGATCGCCCGACCGGGCCGGAGCCAGTCGGGGATCTGCCTTACGATGCGAGGTTTGTTAGTAGCGGTCGCTGCGGCCGCTGAGCAGCTTGGCCAGCACGAAGCCGGCCGCCATGGCCACCATCACCGACGTTGCCGGGCTGGTGCGCACATAGCCGCGGCCGGTCTCGGCGAAGTGCTGGTAGGCCTCGGTCAATGCCCTGGTCTTTTCTTCCAGGCGGGCGTGGGCGTCGGTCAGGGCGCCGGACATCTTGTCCACCCCCTCATGCGCGCTGGTGGCCAGCCGCTCGACGACGGGCTGGGCCGCGTCGGCTGCCTTGTCGATGGTTTTATGCAAGTCTTGACCCATGCCGCTCATGCCGCCAGGACCGCTGATGCCGCCGGGCGAGCCGGCGCCGCTCTTGCTGCTGCCCAAATCCTTGCCCATGCTGCTGCCCGAACCTTCGGTGCCGACGTTGCGTGCGCTGCCTTCATTCGATTTCTGATTGTCCATGATCCATCCTCTAGAAAGATTTTATGCCACGGGTAGTAAAGTTATAACGATTGACCCGGGGCCACTGTGCGGTGGCTAACGCAGAGCGGCAGTGAGGAAAAGGTGGTGGACGATCAGATTGGGTGCGATGTCAGCGGCTGGCGTCGATCGCCGGCAAATTTGCCCCGGATGCGCGGTGGGCCGTCGCGAGGCGCGCCTTGCGCTTCCTCCACCACAGGTAGACGCCGGTGATGCTCAGCATTGCCACCAACAGACCGATCAAGGTGATGAAGATGCGGAACGGCATGCCCCAGATGTGGGCAAGGTGCAAGGTGAGCAGCCACATCGTGATGGTGTCGCCGGCTGTCTCGCCGGTCGGAATCTGGCTGCCCAGCACCGTCCCGGTGCGCGCATCGAAGAAGACCGACGTCGATCCACCCTTGTCGCGGATGTCGCGGTCGCTCTTGACGGTGTAGCGGAAGAACCCCTGCCCTGGCGCGTAGGAAATGGCCTGCTCTTCCTGCACCGCGAAGCCCTTGTCGCGCGCCATTGCCGCCATGTGCACGCGTCCCAGCGCCACGCCCTGCGCCCAGCCCAGCCCCGGTTCGCGCGCCGGCTTGGCCAGCTGCGGCATGGTGTGGTACAGCGATGGCTGCACATCGAACAGCGCGCTCATGACGGGCCGGTAGACCACTTCGGTCAAGTTGAAGGCCACGCCGCTCCACGCAATCACGAACAGCATCGCCCAGGCCCACAGGCCGCCGGCACGATGCAGGTCGAAGTTGAACTTGTAGTTGCCATTGGCGCGGCGCACCTTCCACGCCGGCCACCAGCGGCGCCACCAGCCCTTGCTGCTTTGCCTTGAAGGGAAAGTGAGATAGGCGCCGATAAAACAATCGAGCGTCCAAAGCAGCGCCACGATCCCGAACAGGTAGGTGCCGACCGGGTCCAGCGCCAGCGAGAAATGCAGGCGATAGATGAAGGGCATCAGGTTGGTGATACCGTCCGACAGTGCCCCCCATTTGCGGGCGCCCTGCACCTCGCCCGTGTACGGATTGACGTAGACCTCGTCGACCGCAAGCCCGGCGCCCCGCACCGGGATCATGGCCGTCTCGCCTGCTTCGTGCCGCAGCGGGACCCAGATCACCGAGGCGCCCGGATAGTGGCCAAGCACTCGTTCGCGCAGCAACAGCGGATCGAGCGGCTGCGCACCCGGCGACGGCGGCGCGGCCAGGAACAGCTGCGGATTGATCGCCACATCGAGCTCGTGGTACCACGCGAGCAGCGCCCCGGTCAGCCCGGCGATAAGCAAAAAGCCCGCCATCACCAGGCCGACGTAGCGGTGCACGATGACGGCGTAGGGACGGATCTGCATGGCGGCCACGACCAGTCCGGCTTACCAGCGGTAGGCGACGGTCGCGCCCACGCGGCGGCCTTCGCCATAGGTGCAGCTGCCGGAACCGCAAGCCAGCGCCTGCTTGTCGCCAAGGTTGGCGACATTCAGCGCGTACTGCCACTGGCCGTGCGTGTAACCGAGCATGGCGTCGACCGCGTTGGCGGATGGTACCTTCGCGCCCGTGCCGCGGACATCGGCATAGCTGCCGACCATGCGTGCGCCCAGGCCCGCCTTGAAGCCGGCGCCAAGCTCGCCGTCGGCCCACAAGGACGCCTGGTGGCGCGGCACGTATTCCGTGCGCTGGCCGACCTCGATCGGATTGAGGCTGCGCGTGGTGCGCGCATCGGTATAGGCGTAGGAGGCGATCAGGTCGACGCGGCGGCCGATACGGCCCTTGGCTTCCAGTTCGAAGCCGCGTGCGCGCACCTCGCCAACCTGGCGGCGTGCGACCGGCTGGGCGGGATCGCGCGTAACCACGTTTTGCTGGGTCAGCTCGTACACGCTGGCCGACAGCAGCATGCCCTCCGGCGAAGGCTGCCAGCGCACGCCGAACTCAAGCTGCTCGCCGGTCGTGGGCTTGAAACGCGCGCCAGTCTGGTCGGTGCCCGCCTGCGGCTGGAAGGACTGGCTGAAGTTGACGAACGGCGCCAGGCCGCCGTCGGCCAGGTAGGCGCCGCCCGCGCGGCCGGTGAAGGCGCTATCGGTCTGCACGGCCCATGCCGGCGTTCCGAACAGGGGCGAGTTGGCATTGCGGGTCCAGTCGTGGCGGCCGCCCAGCAACAGCACCCAGCGCTGGCCGATCTTCATCTGGTCCTGCGCATACAGGCCGGTGCGGGTCTGCACCGTTTGTTCGGAGTAGGACGGCACCAAGGTCATCGTGTCCGGCACGGCCCCATACACAGGCGCGAACAGGTCGAGCGAGGCGAGGCTGGCGAACGACCACTGGCTTTGCGGGCGCAGGCGGCTCGCGTCGACCCCGACCAGCACCGTGTGCGCGATATCGCCCGACTGCAGGCGGTATTCGACCGAGGTATCGGTGCTGAAGCCGGACGTACGTTCGATTTCGTCGTAGGCGGTGCGGTACTGCTCGCGCGGCGCGGCCTCGTCTACCCAGCCATCCAGGCCGGTAAAGCGTACCCGGTTCTCGGATTTGATCCAGCGAAGGCCGTGGCGCAGTCTTACCTGGTCCGAGAAGGCATGCTCGAACAGCCAGCCGAACGCGCTCTGGCGCGTGTCCTCGCGGTCGAAACCCGGCTCGCCGACGAAGCGGTTGGGCGGAAGCTGGCCGTAAGGGCTGGCGATCAGCGTGCCTTCGGCGGGCAAGGGATAGTAGTAGGCGGTGCGCCGTTCCTGGTGATAGCCGAGCAGGGTCAGGGAACTGGCCGCATTTGGGCGCCAGGTGAGTGCGGGCGCGATATAGCGGCTGTTGCTGGGGATGTGGTCGACGTGCATCTCGCCGTTGCGCACCAGGCCAGTCAGGCGCCAGGTCCAGGCGCTGCCCGGCGCCACTTCGCCGCCCAGGTCGACAGCAGCTTCGCGGTGCCCAAGGTTGCCGGCGCCGACGCGCAATTCGCGCAGCATGTCGGCGGAGGGCCGCTTGCTGACGGTATTGAGCACGCCGCCGGGCGCGCTGGCGCCGTACAGCACCGATGCCGCGCCCTTGAGCAGTTCGGCCCGTTCCAGCCCGTACGGCTCCTGCTGGCCCGATGCCCAGCCGCTGCCGCCCAGTTTCAGGCCGTCGCGCACCATGCTGCCGCTGTCGTCGCGCAGCGCGAAGCCGCGGCTGACGAAGTTATCGTAGGATTTGCTGTAGCCCGCCACGGCGATGACGCCAGGCGTGTAGGCCAGCGCGTCGCCCAGGCTCTGCACGCGCAGGGTCGCCATCTGATCGGCCGTGACCACGGCCACCGACTGCGGGGTTTCCAGCAGCGGGGTATCGGTCTTGGTGCCGGTGGCGCTGCGCTTGGCCGAATAGCCGGCGGCGCGGCCCCAGGCGGATTCGCGGTCAGACTGCGCGGTGACCTTGATCTCGCCCAGCGTCGCTTCCGCCGCCGCGACTGGCGCTGCGGCTGCCAGCGTATAGCCGGCCGCCGTCTTCTCGATCCGCTTGCCGCTGGCTTGCAGGATGGTGCGGAAGCCATCGTCCACGGTGTACGCACCCTTCAATGCAGGCGCGTTCTTGCCGGCCACCGCCGCCGGATCGAAGCTCAGCAACACACCCGCTTCGGCGGCAAACCGGGTCAGCACGGTGCCGAGCGGGCCGGCGGGAATCGCATATTGCTTGGCCGCCTGCGCATGGACGGCGCCGGCGGCGCCGAGCGTCCCGAGCAGGACCGCGCTGTGGATGGCGATGTGGATGGCGACGGCAAGCGGGCGCAGGGCAGTGTTGATCGGATTGCGGCGGGATGGTGCGCGTGTCATGGAACGAATCTCTCTTGGAAGGTGAACAAAATGCTGCTGTTACCTTCCTTGCCAATCGAGACCGCAAAAAGTACAGCGCCGCCGAAAATTTATTTTCGGCGAATGAGAATGGCGGCATTGCCGTCCGCCTGGACGCTGCGTTCGAGCCGCACCGGGAGGGTGCTGCCGATGGCGGCGAGGGCCCGCCCGGTGTCGCGCAAGGGGAAAGTGCCGGAAATGCGCAGCTCGGCCGCGGCGGCATCGCATGCGAGCTGTTCCCTCCGATAGCGCGCGAGCTGGGCGACCAGGTCGGCCAGGCGCATATCGTCGGCCACCAGCATGCCCTGCAGCCAGGCCGCATCGGTGGCGGGGGCGGCGCGGCGCTCGATCAGGCCACCGCTGTCGAACCGGCCGGCCTGCCCGGCCGACAGGATTGGCGCCGCGCCCGGCGCCTGCTTGCCGTGCAGGGCGACGCGCGCTTCGAGCACGGCGACCAGGGTGCTGTTCGGCTCCTGCTGCACAGTGAAGCGGGTGCCGAGGGCACGCACGCGGCCGTCGCTGGTCTCGACGACGAAGGGACGCACCGGATCGCGCGCGGTGTCGACCATGATGCGGCCGCTGCGCAGCCGCAGCAGCCTCTGGCCGGACGAAAACTCGATGTCGAGCGCCGTGCCGGTATCGAGCACCACGCGGCTGCCATCGGCCAGCGTGGCCTCGCGCTGCTCGCCGACGGCGGTGATCAGGCCGGCAGGCCGCTCGCTTGCCCGGTACAGCTGCCAGCCGCCGGCGCCCGCCGCCAGCAGCACGGCCAGCTGCACCAGCCCCTTGCGCCGGCTCGGGGACGGCGGCGCATGCGCCAGATCGAGCGCGCGCAGCGAAACCGCCGCCTGCGCGCGCGGGATGTCGGCAAAGCGGGCGGCGCTGCGTTCGGCCCGCTGCCAGGCCAGTTCGTGGGACGGATGTTCGGCGCGCCAGGCTTGCCAGCCGGCGCGGTCGGCCTCGTTCGCCTCGCCGGAAGCGAGCAGCACGAACCAGTGGGCCGCCTGCTCCATGGGGCGGCGATCGTCCGGGACAGCTGATGCCGGCGTCCTAGTCAAGGCCGCTCGATCTGCATGCAGTGCGTTACCGCCTGCAGCATGTACTTCTTGACCATGCTGAGGGATACGTCGAGGCGCTGGGCGATCTCGGCGTATGGCAAGCCCTCCAGTTGGGACAGCAGGAAGGCCTGGCGCGCCTTCGGGTTCAGGCCATCGAGCAGCGCGTCGATCTCGACCAGCGCTTCGACCACCAGCGCCCTGCTCTCCGGGCTAGGCATGACGTCGTCGGGCCGGGCCGCCAGCGCGGCGAGGTAGGCGCGTTCCATGGCCTGGCGCCGCAGCTGGTTGACCATCAAGCCGTGTGCGACGGTGCTCAGGTAGGCGCGCGGCTCGCGCAAGGTCTGCCAGTCGAGCGGGCGGCTAAGGATGCGGACGAAGGTATCTTGCGCCACGTCGGCGGCATTGTCGGCGCAGCCCATTTTTTTGCGCAGCCAGCCGCGCAGCCAACCGTAGTGGCTGGCATACAAATCAGCGACGGACAAATCGGCGACGGGATCGCGCGCGGCGGCGGCAAGGCTCAAACGAAGCTCCGGGGAAGGGGCGGATGTTGGCTTGCCCGGCGCGCTTGCGGCTGGCTGGCTACATGGTAATGATTCGCATTATCATCTTGATCGGCGATTATGTCAATCTTCGCTTCTTGCCAATAAGTGCGAAAAAAAACCCGCGTCCTCACTGAGGAAACGGGTTTCGAATTACGCTGTTGCTTTGTATTTGGTGCCGATTGCCGGAATCGAACTGGCGACCTTCACATTACGAATGTGCTGCTCTACCAACTGAGCTAAATCGGCGAAGACGCGTATTCTAGCAAAGATCGGGCCCAACTTGCTAGTCCAAACAAGCAATTCGAGGCCCGGCTTGCTAAAAAACTATGATTTAGCCTTCGTGGTAGCTCGTCACGCGCTCCACTTCGCTCCTGGAACCGAGGAACACCGGCACCCGCTGGTGCAGCTTTTGGGGCGCGATGTCCAGGATGCGGGTGCGGCCGTCGGTCGCCGCGCCGCCCGCCTGTTCGACGATCATCGCCATCGGGTTCGCTTCGTACATCAGGCGCAGCTTGCCCGGCATCGAGGTGTCGCGCATGTCGGCCGGGTACATGAAGATGCCGCCGCGGTTCAGGATGCGGTGCACGTCCGCCACCATCGACGCGATCCAGCGCATGTTGAAGTCCTTGCCGCGCACGCCGGTCGAACCGGCCAGCATCTCGTCCACGTAGCGCGTCACCGGCGGGTGCCAGTGGCGCTGGTTCGACATGTTGATCGCGAATTCCCTGGTCGTCTCGGGGATGCGCATGTTGCGCTGGGTGAGGACCCAGGAGCCCATCTCGCGGTCCAGCGTGAAGCAGTTGACGCCATTGCCGGTCGTGAGCACGAACATGGTCTGCGGGCCGTAGACGGCGTAGCCGGCCGCCACCTGGCTGGCGCCTGGCTGCATGAAGTCCTTCTCGGACGGGGTGCCCATGCCTTCCGGGGCTTTCAGCACCGAGAAAATGGTGCCGATCGAGACGTTGACGTCGATGTTCGACGAGCCGTCCAGCGGGTCGAACAGCAGCAGGTATTCGCCCATCGGGTAGCGGTTCGGGATCGGGTGGATCGATTCCATCTCTTCCGATGCCATCGCCGCCAGGTGGCCGCCCCACTCGTTTGCTTCGAGCAGGATCTCGTTGGAGATCACGTCCAGCTTCTTTTGCACTTCGCCCTGGATGTTTTCGGTGTCGGCGCTGCCGAGGATGTCGCCCAGGGCGCCCTTGCCGACCGAGTGGCTGATGGTTTTGCAGGCGCGCGCCACCACTTCAATCAGCAGGCGCAGTTCGGCGGGGATGGAATTGTGCAGGCGTTGTTCTTCGACCAGGTATTGCGTGAGGCTGATGCGTTTCATGGACTTCTTTCTTTGTTTTGGATTCTTTTTGTGTCATTGGCGGAGCGTGGCGGATGTCGGGCTTCCGCCCTCTTCCGCCCTACCCTCTGTCACCGGGCGTAGTCAATTGGCGAGGGCTTTGCTCACCACTTCGCGGACGTCGTTCGAGAGTTTTTTCGAGCCAGCCACTTGCTGCAGCGCTTTCTTCATTTGGGTTTGCAGCGCGGGGGCGTAGCGGCGCCAGCGGTCCATCGAGCGCGCAAGGCGGCTTGCCACTTGCGGGTTCAGGAAGTCCAGCGCGATGACCTGCTCGGCCCAGAAGGCGTAGCCGCTGCCGTCCGGCGCGTGGAACTGCGATGGGTTGCCGGCGCAGAAGGTGAACACCAGGCTGCGTGCGCGGTTCGGGTTCTTGATCGTGAAGGCGGGGTGGCGCATCAGCGCGCGCACGGCTTTCACATCCGTGCCGGGCGCCGATGCCTGCATTGCGAACCACTTGTCGACCACCAGCGCCTCGTTCTCGAAGTCGCTGTAGAAGGCGCGCAGCGCTTCGGCGGCGCTGTCGGCGCCGGCGTGGATCAGCGAGGCCAGGGCTGCGGCGCGGTCGGTCATGTTGTCCGCTTCCGCCACCTGGCGCTCGGCCAGCTTGACGCCTTCGCCCTCGCCCGCCGCTGCCAGGTAGGACATGGCCAGGTTTTTCAGGCCGCGCTTGCCGGCCGATGCGGCATCCGGGCTGTAGGCGCCGGGCGTCTGGTTGGCCTTGTACTGCGCCAGCAGTTCGCTGCGCAGCGCGCTGCCGATCATGCGGCGCACGAACTGGCGCGCCATGTGGATCGCCTGCGGGTTGACCACGTCCATCTGCTCCGCGATCATCGTTTCCGATGGCAGCAGCAAGGCCTGTTCGCGGAAGGCGGCGTCCAGCGATGCGTCGGACAGGATCTTGCCCATCGCCTGGATGAAGGTGGAATCGAGTTCCAACTTGCCGCCGCTGGCGACCGCCGCGGTCAGCTTGAGCAGGCGTTCCATCGCCAGGCGCTGGCCCGCTTCCCAGCGGTTGACCGGGTCGCTGTCGTGGCTGAACAGGTGCAGCAGCTCGTCGTCGGTGTAGGCGTACTCCAGCACCACCGGCGCCGAGAAGTCGCGCAGCAGCGAGGGCGTGGGCGCGGCCCGGATGCCGGTGAAGGTGAAGGTTTGCGATTCTTCGGTCAGTTCCAGCACGGCGGTCGTGCCGCGCGCTGCGCCATCGAGCGTCAGTGGCAGGTCGCGGCCGGCGGCGTCGAGCAGGCCGACGGCCACCGGGATGTGGAAGGGCAGCTTGCGCTGCTGGCCCGGCGAGGGCGCGCAGCTTTGCGTGAGCGTCAGCGCGCAGGCGCCGGCGGCCGCGTCGAAACGGGTTTCGGCCTTGACGACCGGGGTGCCGGCCTGGCTGTACCAGCGCTCGAACTGCGCCAGGTCGCGGCCATTGGCGTCGGCCATGGCGGCGCGGAAGTCGTCGCATTCGACGGCCTGGCCGTCGTGGCGTTCGAAGTACAGGTCCATGCCCTTGCGGAAGCCTTCGCGGCCCAGCAAGGTCTGGTACATGCGCACCACCTCGGCGCCTTTTTCGTAGACGGTGACGGTGTAGAAGTTATTGATCTCGACGAAGGAATCGGGGCGCACCGGATGCGCCATCGGCCCTGCATCTTCGGGGAACTGGGCCTGGCGCAGCGTGCGCACCTGGTCGATGCGGGTAACGGCGCGGCCGCTGTCGGTGCCGATCATGTCGGCCGAGAATTCCTGGTCGCGGAACACGGTCAGGCCTTCCTTCAGCGACAGCTGGAACCAGTCGCGGCAGGTGACGCGGTTGCCGGTCCAGTTGTGGAAGTACTCGTGGCCGACCACGGCCTCGATGCCGGCGTAGTCGATGTCGGTCGCCACGCGCGGGTTGGCCAGCACGAACTTGGTGTTGAAGATGTTCAGGCCCTTGTTTTCCATCGCGCCCATGTTGAAGTCGCCCACGGCGACGATCATGAAGCGGTCCAGG
>JAKFDH010000200.1:0-3982 GCA_036676245.1 Massilia sp.
CCGAGTTTGGGGAACATCTCGGCCACCACCTTGACGTCGGGCTTCAGCGCCTTCAAGGTGTTCAGGAATATCTCCCACGAATCACGGCCCCAGGCGTAGTCCTGGTTGACCACCGCGATGGTCGAGAAGTTCGGTCGCATCTTCAACAGGTACAGCACCGTGGCGACCATTTCGGTGGTCGCGTTGGCCTGCGTCCGCACCACGTACTTGTAGCGCCGCGACTCGAGCAGCTTTTCGGTGCCGCAGTCCCAGGCGATATTGAGCACCTTCAGGTCTTCGGCCACCGGCGCGACGATGTTGCAGTTGCCGCTGGAGATGGCCGACAGCATCGTGCGCACGCCCTGTTCCTGCACGACCCGGCGGTATTCCGTCAGCATCTTGTCCGCACCCGTGCCTTCGTCGATGTAGGTTGCGGACACTTTCACACCGCCGATGCCACCCTGGGCATTGATGTCGTCGATCAGAATCTCGGCCGCGGCTTTCGCGGGAACACCGAACACCGATGCCGGACCCGACGTGAAGGTCGTGATACCGATCTTCAGTTCTGCCGGTTTGTCCTGGGCCAATGCGGCCCCGGACGCCAAGGCGAGCGCGCCAGCGATTTTTAGTATCTTCAGCATCTTCATTTATGTCTCCTGGTGGTTTGTCGGCGATCCGGATAAAACGTCCGGTCGTTCTCAATCGGCATGGACGCCGGTGTTTTTGATAATCGGCCCCCAGCGGGCGAACGGGGGAAATGGCAAGCGGATCAAATCGTCCGGCCGCCATCGACCGGAAATTCGACCCCGGTGAAAAACTCGGCGGCATCGCTGCCCAGGAATACCGCAGCGGCAGCAACGTCACTCGGTTGCGCAAAGCGCCCCAAGGGAATGGTCGCGACGAAGCGGGCGCGGTTCTCTGGGGTATCGGGAACACCCATGAAGTCCTCGAACAAGCCCGTCACGCCCATCACCGGGCAGATCGCGTTGACGCGAATTTTCTCTGGCCCAAGCTCCACCGCCATCGACTTCGACAGGATGTTGACAGCGCCCTTGGAGGCGTTGTACCAACTCAGTCCTGGCCGCGGACGAATGCCCGCGACCGAGCCCACGTTAAGGATGACGCCGCCGCCCTTTTTGCGCAGCAGTGGCAGCACCGCATGGGTCATGTGATAGATCGACTTGACGTTGACGGCGAACATGCGGTCAAACGTCGCCTCGTCGACCTCCAGCATGGGCCGGTTCTTGTGGGTGGTGCCCGCGTTGTTGATCACCACGTCGGGGATGCCGAAAGTCTCCACACAGTGCTGCACCAGCGCCTGAACCTGCGCCTTGTTGGTCACGTCGCAGGTAAACGCAGATGCCTGGGCCCCCAGGGCCGCCGCCACCTTGCGCGCGGCGTCGCCGTTGATGTCGGCCACGATGACCTTGGCACCCTCGGCCACATAGGCCTGCGCGATGCCTTCGCCAAAGCCACCACCGGAGCCGGTGATGATGGCGATTTTGTTGAGCAGTTGATTCATGAAATTTCCCTGGATGTGTTGGTTAAAATTCAGCCGTGGTAGTGAACGACGGTCTTGGTGGTGCTCATTTCTTCCAGGGCTAAAAGCCCCTTCTCGCGCCCGTGGCCACTCTTTTTCACACCCCCGAACGGCAGCTCGACACCCCCGCCCGCGCCAAATGAATTGATGAAGACCTGGCCGCATTGCAGGGCCTTGGCCACCCGCTGCTGGCGCCCGCCGTTCTCGGTCCAGACGGCCGCCAACAAACCGTATTCGGTGCCGTTGGCCAAAGCAATGGCATCGGCCTCGTCGTCGAATGGCATGGCCGCCAGCACCGGACCAAACACCTCTTCATGCGCCAATGCGTCGCCGCGCGGCACCGCGCCGAACAGCGTCGGCCGTACGTAATACCCGCCAGTCGGAACGCCCGGGTCAATGCTGCCTTCGGCGAGCACCTTCAGACCGGCAGAACGGGCGTTGTCGATGTAGCGCTGCACGCGCTTGTGCTGGCTCTGGTTGACCAGCGGGCCGCAGTCCAGGTTCATCTCGGGCGTTCCCACGCGCACCCTCGAGAACTTCTCCGCCACACGCGCCAGGAAGTGGTCGTAGACATCGCGCTGCACCAGCAGCCGGCTGCCGGCGGTGCAGGTCTGGCCGGCGTTCTGGATGATGCCCTTGACAATGGTCGTGGCGGCCAGTTCCATGTCGGCGTCCGAGAACACCACATGCGGCGACTTGCCGCCCAGCTCCAGCACACATTTCACGGCGTTGCGCGCGGCCGCCTGCTGGACCAGCACGCCGACTTCGTTGGAGCCGGTGAAGCTGATGAAGTTGATTCCAGGATGACCCGCGAGCGCGGCGCCAGCCTCCTCACCCAGGCCGGTGACCACGTTCAGCGCGCCAGGCGGCAAGCCGGCCTCGAGCGCCAACTCGGCAATCCGCAGCGGTGTCAGGCAGGCGTCCTCGGCCGGTTTCACCACCACCGCGTTGCCCATTGCCAGCGCCGGCGCCACGCTGCGCCCCATCATCTGGGCCGGGTAGTTCCACGGGATGATGTGGCCCGTCACGCCCAGCGGTTCGCGCAACAGGCTGACCTGGTAACCGTTCAGGAACGGGATCACCTCACCATGCACCTTGTCTGCGGCGGTGCCATAAAACTCGAAGTAGCGCGCGAGCACCTGCATGTCGTTGCGCGCGGTGGTCATCGGCTTGCCGGTATCGCGGGCTTCCAGCCGTGCCAGCTCTTCCGCGTTGTCCAGCACCTTCTGCGCCAGCCGTACCATCAGCCGTCCACGCTCCAGCGCGGAGAGCCGGCCCCAGACGCCACCCAGCGCAGCGCGTGCGGCGGCAACAGCGAGGTCTACATCGGCTGCAGCACCACGCGGAATGTCCGTGAATACCTCGCCGTCGACCGGCGACAGGACTGGCAGAGTCTGGCCGCTCACGGCGCCTGTCGACTCTCCGCCAATAATCATTTTTGCCACTTGTCTATCTCCTGTAAAAAGCAATTCAGTGGTGCTGCGCGTCGCGCTGCACCGACAGCGAGCCCCGCTCCAGCACCCAGGTCTGGTCGGGGATGTCCATCAGCAGGCTCGCGTTGGATTCCGTGATCACGATGCACAGGTCCGGACGGATCTTGCGCAGGCGACCCACGGCGTCGGCGTACTGCTTTGCGAGCACCGGGGCCAGGCCCTGCAGGGGTTCGTCCAGCAGGACGAGCCGGGTGCCGATCATCAAGGCTCGTCCAAGCGCGACCATCTTTCCCTGGCCCCCCGACAGCGCCGCACCGGAGCGCTTGAGCATCTCCTTGAGCTGGGGAACCACGTCGACAACAGCCGCCAGGCGCTCGGCGATTTCGGCTTCGCCCAGGCTCTGCACCTCGCAGGGCATGCGCAGGTTTTCCTCCACTGTCAGGGTCGGGAAAATAATGCGTTCTTCGGGGGCATAGCCGATGCCCAGCTCGGCGCGCCGGTGCGCCGGTATCGGCAGCAGCTCATCGGTGTCCAGCAGGACCCGACCGCCTTTGGTCTTGACCAGGCCCATGATCGTGCGCAACAGGGTGGTCTTGCCGGCGCCGTTGCGCCCCACGACCGCGACGGTGGTGCCGGCACGAAGCTCGGCACTGACCGCGCGCAGGACATTGACGCCCGCCAGATCTACAGAAATCCTGTCGAGTGTGAGCATCACGCAGTCCCCAGGATCTCGCGACGAACCTGCTCGTTCGCCAGCACTTCGGAAGGGGTCCCGTCGGCCGCCACGCGACCGGCAATCCAGGCTGCCACGCGTGTCGCATAGCGGGTCACGATGTCGACGTCATGTTCGACGAACCAGCTCGTGACCTTGCGTTCGTCGAGCGCGCGCATCAACGTTTCCATCAGGCCGTGCTTGTCTTCGGACGCTACGCCGCTGGTTGGTTCGTCCATGATCAACAGCTTGGGCCTGAGCATCAGCGCCATGGCCACGTCAAGCAGCTTGCGGTGGCCCTCCGGCAGGGAGGAGGCC
>JAKFDH010000201.1:0-3381 GCA_036676245.1 Massilia sp.
GGAGCCGCACGTCACGCGCAGGCACCGCCACTCGCACTTCCCATTTTCTTCGCAGTTGCGACAGGGTCGCCAGCTGCACCTACTGCGGCCGCGTTATTGTTCCTCCCGCAGACGAAGCCCAAGACCACTACCCAATGCGAACGCCTGGCGTGCGAGGCTGATGCCAGCGCGCATGGCTGCCATGCCGACCGTCCTCAGCAAGAATAATGAAGAAGGCGACCGAATGATCACGAGACCCGTCCGTTCCGTGCGCATCGATACACTGATACGTGCGTTTGCCCTGCTGCTGGTCGCCGGCTGCTCGCTAGCTGCCTGTGCCGAGCGAACGCCTCCAGCGACTGCCGCCACGCGCGTCGAAGCGCTGCCTTTGATTCCCGCGCCGGTTCAAGCCGAACGTGGCGAGGGTCGCTTCCAGATCACTGCCAAGACTGCCGTTTCAGTCGCGCCGGGCGACGCTCCGGCACGCAACGCTGCGAATTATTTGATCCAGTTGCTGCGCGATACGCGCAGCTTGGACCTGGCCGTGCGCGAGGAACCCGTACCGTCGCCGGCCAGCATCCGCTTGCAACTGGACCCACAGTCGCCAGTGGCTCAGGCTGAGGGATATGCGTTGGATGTCGATGCACAGGGTCTGCGCATCCGTGCACGCGACGACGCCGGTCTGTTCTACGGCGCGATCAGCGCCTGGCAGCTGGCGAGCGCCGATGCGGGCCAAGGTACGGTCGAAATACCGGCGGTGACCATCCGCGACTGGCCGCGTTTCGGCTGGCGCGGCCAATTGCTGGACGTGGCTCGCCATTTCCACGACGTCGATACGGTCAAGCGCGTGATCGACGCGATGGCCCAACACAAACTCAACGTACTGCACCTGCACCTGACCGACGATCAAGGCTGGCGCATCGAGATCAAGCGTTACCCGAAACTCACCGAGATAGGCGCCTGGCGCACGCCACCGGGCGCTGGCCGCCACGGCACGCCGCAGCGATACGGCGGTTTTTACACGCAGGAGCAGATCCGCGAACTGGTCGCCTACGCCGCCGCGCGCCACATCACCCTCCTCCCTGAGATAGACATGCCCGGTCACGCGCAGGCGGCGGTGGCGGCCTATCCGGAAGAAGTCGGCGTAACCGGCGAACGTCCATCGGTGTCGGTGGATTGGGGCGTCAATCCCTATCTGTTCGACACCGACGAACGCAGCATGAAGTTCATCGAAGGCGTGCTCGACGAAGTACTGGAATTATTCCCCTCGCCTTACATCCACATCGGTGGCGACGAGGCGGTCAAGGACCAGTGGGAAGCGTCGCCGGCGGTCCGCGCGCAAATGCGAAAGCTCGGCGTGAAGGATGCCCATGCGATGCAGGGCTGGTTCAACGAGCAACTCGCCAAGTACCTGACCGGCAAGGGCCGGCGGCTGATCGGTTGGGACGAGATTCTGGAAGGCGGCCTGCCGGAGAGCGCCTCGGTGATGTCCTGGCGCGGTGTTGAAGGTGCTGTAGCCGCCGCCAAACTCGGCCATGACGTGGTGCTGGCTCCGGCCGGGTGGATGTATCTCGACAATCTGCAGACCGATCGCAACGATGAGCCCAACGGTCGCCTGGCGATGCTGCCGCTGTCGCGTGTGTACGAACTGGATCCGGTACCAGCGGGGCTGACCGCTGCTCAGGCCCGACACGTGCTGGGCGCGCAGGGCGCGTTGTGGAGCGAGTACATTCCTTCGCCCCGCCACGTCGACCATGCGCTGTTCCCACGCATGGCCGCGGTGGCCGAGGTGGCTTGGTCGCCGATGGCCGCGCGCAGCTGGGACGGCTTCCTCGCGCGCTTGCCCGCACAGTTGCGGCGCTACCGCGCGCTGGGTATCGACTACAGCGACGGTGCCTTTGCCGCCGATATCAAGATAGATGGCGGCTCCAGTACGGTATTGAACGGCGGCCCGGCCAAGATCGCACTGGGTAATCAGACTGGCGTCGGCCAGATTCGCTACACCATCGACGGCAGCGCGCCGACGCTGAAGTCCTCGCACTACCGCGCGCCATTCGCGGTGACCCTGCCAGTTACGGTCAAAGCCGCGGTATTCACCGAGGAGGGACAGCCGCTGTCCACGGCGCGTAGCCGACGCCTCGACCGCAACGCGCTGCTGAGCGTCGACACCCAAGGCCTGCGCAACTGCCACGATGGAGGTCCGCTGGGCCTGCGCGTACCGCTGTTACCGGACATGCCGGGCACCGACACGCCGGTGTACAACGTCGATCTGTTCTACGCCTGCTGGACCTTCCCGCAGGCGCGGCTGGACGGTATTACAGGAATCCGCATCGACGCTGCGCGACTGGCGCGTAACTATGGGTTGGCGCACGATCAGTCCAAGGTGCATCAGTATCCTCCGAGCTCACCGCAGGGAGAACTGGAAGTGCTGAAAGGTTGTGATGGAGAGATGCTGGCGAAAGTGGCGCTGCCGGCTGGCGCCACCTTAGGCGAACAGTTCATCCTGGAAGCGCCGCTGCCGCCGCGCGACGGTGTCCACGATCTGTGCTTGCGCTTCACTGCGCCCATCGAAGGTCCGCTGTACGCGATTGGGACCGTCCACTTGATCGAGGCCACCGCGCAGTCGCCCCCCGCCCAGCGCTGATCCACTTTTTTAGGAGTCCGCATGTTCCCGCCACGTCCTTGTTTTCGTTCCTGTCGTATCCCGCATCTGGTCGCGCTGCTTTGCCTGGCCTTGGCAATGCCGGCTTGGGCCGCGCCACCAACCTCGCTCAGTCTCGACGAGGGTTGGCAAGTTCGACTGGTGCCGGGACAGGCGCAGGCGAAGGAACATCCGCAAGCGGCGGCGTGGTTGCCGGCGCAGGTACCAGGCACGGTGCAGACCGATCTGATGGCTGCCGGGTTGGTGCCTGATCCGTTCTTGGGCAGCAACGAAGGCGCGATCCAATGGGTGGGCCTGAGCGACTGGCAGTACCGCGGCCGTTTCAAAGTCGATGCGGCGACTTTGAAGCGCGAGCGCGTTGAACTGGTATTCGACGGGCTGGACACGCTGGCCGAGGTCCGCCTCAACGGCAAGCCGCTGCTGGACGCGGACAATATGTTCCGGCGCTGGCGCGTGGATGCCAAGCCGTTGCTCAAACGCGGCGAGAACGTGCTTGAAGTGATCCTTCGCTCGCCGATCAAGAAGATCCAGTCATGGCTGGCGCAACAACCATATGCGCTGCCCGGCGGCTACGACTCGGCCTTCGGCGACGAGCCGAAGGCCCGGCTCAGCACCACCTACGTTCGCAAGGCGCCCTACCATTTCGGCTGGGACTGGGGCCCGCGCATCGTCACGGCCGGTATCTGGAAGCACGTGCGTCTGGAAGCCTGGGACGCGATGCGCGTGGAAGACCTGCACAT
>JAKFDH010000202.1:0-19226 GCA_036676245.1 Massilia sp.
GTGCCGCTGGTTCAGGGGTACATGGCCGATACCGTCGGCTTGCAGCTGTCGTTCCTGGTGCCGGCTGCGTGCTATGCGTTCATCTTGTACTTCGGGCTGCGGTTCGCGAACCTGTACAAGTAGGGTGGGTGAGCGTAGCGCTACCCACCCTACAGGTCTTCGATGGCCGCGAACAGCCTCGGGCTGGCGTGGGCGAAACCCAGCTCCAGCGCCTTCGCCCGCAAACTTCGCAACTCGGCGCGCCGCGCCTCGTCCGGCGCCGCCGTCCATGCCGCGTATGCCTGCACCAGGCCCACATGGTGCGTGACCCAGGCGTTCTGCTCGGTCTCGCCATACGCCGCCAGCTGGCCCGCGTAAAAGTCCGCCGCTACCAGGTCGCCCTCGAGCAGCGCCACTTCGGCCGCACTCACGTAAAACCGGTACGCGTTGTGCGCCAGGCAGTCGCGCGTGAGATAGGCGGCCCCCTGCAGCATGGCGCGCTTGCGCACCGCGCTGTCGCTGGTGAACAGCGCCAGCGTTCCAAGCACCCACGGCCCGATGAAACGGTGCAGCTTGAGGCGCTCGACATTGCGCGCGGCCTCGGTCACCTGCCGTTCGGCCAGGGCATGGTCGCCTGCCAGCCAGCTGATTCGCGCCTGGCTCTCCATCAGGAAGGGCTCGAACCGGGCCGCCCCCATGCTGCGCGCCAGCTCGAGCGCCGCCTCCACCTCGGCCTGTGCGCGCGGCAGGTCGGCTTGCGCCACCAGCACCCAGCCGGCCGTCATGCGCGCGAAAATCTCCGCGCGCCGGTTGCCCACCTTGTGCGCCAGCTGCGCCGATTGCAGCGCATCGGCCACCGCTTCGCCCGGCTGTCCCAGGTAGAGCCGGGTCGAACCCAGCGCCGAGCGGTTGGACGCCTCGATATTGACAAAGCGGTGCTCCTCGCACATGGCGAGGCACTCCCCAAACACTTCGCAGGCCTTGCGCATGCGGCCTTGCGCGTAGTACGAATCGGCCACGCCGGACAGGGCGCGCGCCTCGGTCTCGGTGGTGGCGCTGGCGCGCGCATGGCGCACCGCGTCTTCGTGGTGGCGCCGGCACTCGCTGAAGTTCCCGCGCGGGAAATAGATATTCCCCTTCAGGTACAGCAGCCGCGCGAGCGAGGCGTCGGCGTTGATCGAGCGCGCCAGCGGCAGCGTTTCGTCGAGCAGCCGCTCTTCCTCGTCCAGCTCTTCGAGGATGTTGAGGGCCGTGGCCAGGCCGACCACGGCGTCGATTTTCTCCTGCGGGCGGCCGGCCAGCATCAGCGCATGCTGGTAGGCCAGCCTGGCCGGCTGCATCTGGCCCAGACCGGCCGTGGCATGGGCCTTGAGCAGCGCCAGCGTGAAGCTGCTGTAGCGTGTCGAGTCATTGGCGCTGCATTGCGCGGTCAGGTCGAGCGCGTCTTCGTACTGGTGGGCGGCGAGCTTGTCGCGGATCGCGCGCAGCATCATGTCGAACGCGCCCGGGTCGTCGGCGCGGTACAGGTGCTGCGCCGATTGCGCGGGATCGCGTTCGCGGTAGATGGCGGCCAGCGCGCGGTGCATGCGGCGCTGGTGGACTTCGTCGATCGATTCGTAGATGCAGTGCATGACCAAGTCGTGCACGAATGCCCAGGTGCCGGGCGCCACGCGGCGCACCAGCGAATTGCGGCCGGCCGGCTCTGGCTCGTAGCCTGGTTCGCCCAGCGCTTCGCGCAGCAGCGCCAGTTCGAAGCGGTTGCCCATCACGGCGGCGGTGCGCAGCGCACGCCGCTGCAGCGGCTCCAGCGCATCGACGCGCGCCTGGATCAGGTGCTTCAGGCTGTCCGGCAGCAGGTGGTCGGGGCTGGCCAGCAGCTGGGTCAGGAACAAAGGATTGCCCTGCGCGCGTTCGACGCAGCGCGCGCGCCAGGCGGGGTCGCTGCCATCGAACTGCTCGGCCAGCAGCTGGGCGTCGCGCGCACCGAGCGGCGCCAGGTCGAACACGCTGAGCGGCACGTCGAACAGGTGCGGGCGCAGCGCCGTGTCGAGCGGGTCGTGCTCGATGCGCGAGGTCAGCACCCAGACCACGGGCGCCTCGCGCGTATGCGACAGCAGCGCGGACAAGGCTTCGAACAGGGGCGCGTCGCCCCAGTGTACGTCTTCCACGGTCAGCAGCAGCGGCGCGCGCGCTGCAAGGCGCAGGATCAGCTGCAGCAGCGCGTCGGCCATGCCGTGCTCGCGCACGTCGTGGCTCATTGCGGCGAACAAGGTCATTTGCTCGGAGTTCATCGGCGCGCCGGTCATCGCGCGGTGGAAGATCGCGGCGTCGGCCGCCAGGCCGAGCCCGGATGCGACGGCGTCGATGCCTGCGCCGTCGCCGAACAGGCTGCGCGCCAATTGGTCGAGCGGGGCGCGCCAGCTTTCGGCGCCGGCATCGAGCACTTCGCAGCGGTGCGCGCTGAAGCCGTCGGCGCGCGCGATCTCGGCGAATTCCGCCGCCAGGCGCGACTTGCCGACGCCCGCCATCGCGCGCAGGTAGGCGATGTGGCCGCCGTGCGATTCGCGAACCGCCCCGGCCAAGGCGCGGAACTGGCGCGTTTCGCTGATGCGGCCGATCAGCGCCGTGGACATGACCGTGTCGGCGCCGGCGGCGCGCGCGAACCGCAGGTAGCCAGGCAGGGCGGCGGTACTGTCGAATTCGAAGCGCCCGGCCAGCTGGCTGGCCGCATTGCGCGCGACCAGCAAGGGCGCCTCGCCTTCGCCGCGCAGCGCGTCCAGTTCGGGCAGCGCCAGCTCGCCGGCGGCGGCCTGGCCGTCCTGCCAGCGCAGCAGGCGGATGGCCAGCGCGCGCAGTCCGTGCACCGCCAGCGTGGCGCGCAGCTCGAGGGCGCAGCGCACGGCGCGCTCGGCGTCGCTGCCGAAGGCCTGGGGCAGGCCGAACAGGGCGACCGGATGGGCGCTTGCCGGCGCGGCGATGCGCGCGCCGAAGCGCTGGACGGCGTCGTCGATCAGGCGGCGCGCGTCGGCGCCGGCGGACGGCAGCGCGATGTGCAGCGCGACGACGGTGCGGATCCCCTCGGCCGGCGGCGAGGGTTCGTCGTCGCGCGCCGATGGCTGGCCGGGGAGGGCGGCAACGACCAGGGACTCGATGTCGACCTCGAAGATCGTGGCCAGGTGGCGTGCGGTGCGGTACAGGACGACCTTGCCGGTTTCGGCGCGCTTGATCGAGGCGATCGACACGGCCAGCTGGCGTTGCAAGCACAGGTCGGCCAGCGCTTCCTGGCTCAGGCCGCGGGCCTTGCGCAGGGTTTTCAGCAGGGCGGCGTCGAGCAGCAGGCGGCCATCGGCGGCGGCCAGCGTGTCGCCGGGTAGGGAGGGGAAGTCCAGGCTCATGTTGCAGCCACTATAGCATCGCCTGCGCCGGGCTGGCGGCGCGCGATGCTAGTACAGCCCGTTCGCTTCGATCGGGTGCGGTGTGGTCGGGCCGACAATGGACGGCATCGGCGTCAGCGGCCGGCTGATCGTGTAATTGCCGGCCGGCGCGGGATCGTAGGTGGTCAGCTGCACGCACAGGTCATGGCAATTGGCGCCGGTGTAGATGCCGCCGATGCTGCCGGCCACCTGCCGCCCCGAGGCCAGCGTGAAGCTGCCCGACAGGCGGTAGGGCACGCGCAGCGTCGAACGGGTCGCCTGAACCAGGCAGGTCATCGATGAACGCGGCGGCACCGCTGCCGGGGCGCTGAAGCCCCAGGTCTTGGCGGTGGTGGCCGCGCCGTTGCGGATGTAGCTGTGGCCGCTGCCGTTCGACAGCGCGATCTTGCCCGCATGGACCACCGGCACCTGCAGGCAGAAGCCGTCCGGCGCCACTGCAGCCGGGTCCAGCGCGTCCGCCCAGGCGGTGGTGTCGGAGACGGTCACCGAGCCGCTGATCAGGCTGGTCTGGATCTGGTCGCCGGCGTTGCTGACCGTTTCGCGGTACAGGTCCGACGGGCGCGCCTGCACCACCTGGGCCGCGCCGAGGTCGTAGTCGATGGCGTCGATCGCGTCGATCGCGCCGACCGGGTCGCGCGCGCCGCTGCGCCAGATGATCTCGCCCGCGTCGCCGGGTTCGCCGGCGCACACCAGCAGTTCGCCGTCGTCCTGCAGGCGGGCGTGGAAGCGGCCGCCTTCCGCGGTGATCTGCGTGCCCCAGTGCCAGCCTTCGTTGTGGGCCAGGTCGTCGCCCTGGTAAATGCAGAAATTGCCGTCGCTCTGGACCAGCGCGAAGAAGCGTCCGCCGGCGCCGCTGCGGGCCGATTCCCAAATTGGCGCCGGGTGCTGCCCGGTGCCGCAGTAAACACGCAGGCGCCCGTCGGCGTCGAGACGCGCGTGGAACATGCCGCTGGCCGAGACGATGGTGTCGCTGACATGCAGGCAGTGCTGCATCGGTAAGAACGCTTTCATGGTGCTGCCCACGATGCCTCGCTACTGTTGGATTTCGATGCGTCATTGTCGGGCGCGGGCGGCTGGCGCGACAGGGCAGAGCGGTATCACCTCGGTCTCAGTTCGGTATCAGTTGTCCTTTTGGTACGTCGGATGAACTTGGCCGGCGCAGGCGCGGTCAAAAAAACGCACCCACCTCTATATTAGCCAAGGAGAACACCATGCAAAGCAAATTCGCCATCAAGACCGTGCTCGCCGCTACGGCGCTGCTGTTGGCGGTACTGCCGTCGCAAGCGCGGCAGTACCAGACCGGCAGCACGGCGCAAAGCACGGCCAGCGGCACGGCTGCCGCCTCCACCCTGGGCATGGCCGACCAGAAGATCGTCACCCAGATGGCGCAGGCCAACATGGCCGAAATCGAGGCCGCCAAGCTGGCGCAAACCAAGAGCCGGAACGAGCAGGTCAAATCCTTCGCCCAGCAGATGATCGACGACCACACCAAGGCGCTCGGCGAAGTGCAATCGCTGGCCCAGGCCAAGGGCGTGACCCTGCCGACGGAACTGGACAAGACGAACAAGGCCAAAGCCGACAAGCTCAGCGCGATGGGCGCCGACAAGTTCGACGAGGCCTACATGGCCCAGGCCGGTGTAGCCGACCACAAGAAGGTGCACGGCATGCTGCGCCAGGCGCAGGCCAAGGCGAAAGACCCGGACGTCAAGGCGCTCGCCGGGCGCATTTTGCCGACAGTGGGCCAGCACCTGAAGGCGGCGCGGGAGCTGCACAAAGCGCACCCGAAAGGCGGCAAGTCGCCCACGGCTGGCACGCCCTGAGCCATTTTTAAAAGCTGGGCCTCGCCGGTCGCCCTGTTCACCATCGGCGCGGTGCTGGCGCGCGCCCGGCTCAATGCGTCCGCGCTGGGCGTGCCGATCGGGCGCGACGCGCTGGCCATCCTGGTCCTGGTCGCCTGCCTGCCCAGCGCCAGCAATGTCGCCCTGCTGGCCGAACGCTTCGGCGCCGACACCGGGCGCATCGCCCGCATCATCCTGGTATCGACGGCCTTGTCTTTTTTCACATTTTCTGCTGCCGTAGCGTTGCTAATTTGAAAGCAAATTGTTCCTAACAACAATAACTGTGAAATAATGACGACCTAGGTCCGTGACGGCGTGACCGGACGGATTGAGGACATTGAATTGCTAGAAATGTTTGCACTGGATGGACAAGTGGCGCAGTGGGAGCGGGAACTGCCGCACCAGCGCGGCGCCGCCCACCTGCACATGGCGGTCACCCTGGCCTGGCACTTGCGCCAGCGCGATCCGGTGCGCGCCCGCGCCCTCGCGCGCGAAGTATCCTCGCTGCTGCCCTTGCAGGACGACGCGTCCCGCCGCAGTATCGAAGCGCGCTTCATGCTGATCGAAGGCGAGGCCAAATGGCTGTCCGGCGAACTCGATGCAGCGCGCGCCCTGGCCGACCAGGCCTTCATGGAATTCGAACTGCAGGACGATCCGGTCGGCACCGCCGATGCGCGCTGGCTGCGCGCCTGGATTGAAGTCGACCGTGGCAATGCCGCTGCCAGCGACCTGGAACTGGCCGCAGGCGCCGAAGACGCGCGCCGCGCCGGCGATACCTTGCGCACCGACGTCTTCGATGCCGCTGCCGCGCTGTTCTGTGTGTTCTGCGACCTGCACACCGCGCAGGCGCGCTGGGGCAGCCGTTTCGACCCCGATGCCGAAGTCCTGCACCCGGCCGCACGCGGCTGGATCGACGACTACTTTGGCACCAGCGCCTTCCAGGCCAGCGACTGGGGGCGCGCCGTCAGCCTGCTGATGCGCACTTACGAAGCGGCCATGGCCACCGGCCAGCTGCGGCGCGCGATCAACGTGGCGACCAACATCGGCAACGGCTTCACCAGTCTGAACGCGCACCACGCCGCGCTCGACTGGATGCAGCGCGGGCTGGACCTGGCGCGGCCGACCGGCTGGCCGATGAGCATCGGCCTGGGCCTGATGCAGACTGCGGAAACCCTGCGCCAGCTTGGCCAGCGCGAAGCGGCACTGGAACTGCTGCACGAAGCGCTGGCCACGCTGGCGCCCCTGTCCGGCTCGCGCGCCTACGCCGTTGCACTCGAATACCAGGGCGACCTGGCGCTGGACGGCGGCGACTACGCCGGTGCGCTCGACAGCTTCGAACGCCTCCAGGAGCGCGGCGAAGCGCTCAAGCAGGCCGACTTCCAGAGCGGCGCCAAGCGCGGCCAGGCGCACGCGCTGTCGCACCTGGCGCGGCCGCAGGAAGCGCTGGCCGCGGCCGGCGCCGCGCTGGCGCTGGCGCGCGAACACGGCGACGCCTACAACCAGATCGCCGCGCTCAAGGTGCTGGCCCAGATTCATTCGCGCCACCTGCTGCCCGATCCGAAACCGATGGTCGCCCCGAACGCCGCGCTGCACTACCTGCAGCAAGCGATGACGGTGGCCGCCACCATCGACGGCTATACCGTGCCGGGCGACCTGCTCGATGCCGTGGCGCGCGAGTACGCCAACGTCGGCGACTACGCGCGCGCCTACGAGCTGTCGCTGCGTGCGAATGCCGCGCGCGACAAGACGCGCAGCCAGGAAGCGACCAACCGCGCCGTCGCGATGCAGGTGCAGTACCAGACCGAGCGCGCCCAGACCGAGGGCGAACACCACCGCCAGCTGGCCGCGGCCGAGGCGCAGCGCGCCGAAGTGCTGCAGCAGACCAGCGCCACGCTCGAACACCTGTCCGCCATCGGCCAGGAGATCACCACCCACCTCGACGCCGCGGCCGTGTTCCGCGCGCTCGACCGCCACGTGCATGGCCTGCTCGACGCGACCCACTTCTCGATCTTCTTGATCGAGCCGGATGGCCGCTCGCTGCGCTGCGCCTTCGGCATCGAGGCTGGGCGCACCTTGCCGGCCACGCGTTTCGCCCTGGACGACCCGGCCGCCAATTCCTCGCGCTGCGTGCGCGAGCGGCGCGAGATCCTGATCGAGCTCGATGGCGCGGCCGAGGAAACGCCGAACCTGATCCCCGGCACCTTGCCGACCCTGTCGCTGCTGTTCGCGCCGCTGCTGATCGGCGAGCGCGTGCTGGGTGTGATGACGGTGCAGTCGCTGAAAAAGTTCGCCTATGGCGAACGCGAACGGCTGATCTTCCGCACCCTGTGCGCATACGGCGCGATCGCGCTCGACAACGCCAGCGCCTATCGCCAGGTGGCGGCCACGCTCAAGACCCTGAGCGCGACCCAGGCTCAGCTGCTCGACAAGAACGTCGAACTGGAACAGGCCTACAAGGCGCTGGAAGAAGTGAGCCTGACCGACCAGCTGACCGGCCTGCGCAACCGCCGCTTCTTCCTGCAGCACGTGGAGGCCGACGTCGGAATGAGCCTGCGCCGCTACGACGACCCGCTGCGCAACGGCGCCATCGAACGCGAGACCGCGCCCGGCAAGGACCTGGTGTTCTTCATGGTCGACCTGGACCACTTCAAGGAAGTCAACGACCGCCACGGCCATGCCAGCGGCGACGCCGTGCTGGTGCAGATGCAGGAGCGCCTGCGCGAAGTGTTCCGCGAGTCCGACTACCTGATCCGCTGGGGCGGCGAGGAGTTCCTGGTGCTGGCGCGCGCGACGCACCGCGACGACGCCAAGCTGGTGGCCGAACGTATCCGCAGCGCGGTCGCCAACCGCGACTTCGAGCTGCCGGACGGGACGCGTTTGAAGAAGACCTGTTCGATCGGCTTTGCCTGCTTCCCATTCCTGCCGACCCAGCCGCGACTGATGCCGTGGTCGGAAGTGGTCGAGCTGGCTGACCAGGGCTTGTACCTGGCCAAGCGCTCGGGCCGCAATGCGTGGGCGGCGGTGTACAGCACGCCGGAGACGCGCGCGGACGAGACATTGTTCCCGCGCCTGATCCATCATCTGGACCAGGCCCTGGAAGAGGGCGAGGTCAGGCTGGTGACGAACCTGGAGAGTTTGGCGGTGACCGGACCGAAACAGCGGCGGCTGGTGACGGGCTGATCTCGTTGGCCACGTGCCGATAACCAAATACCCGTAGGGCGGAAGAGCGCGAAGCGCGACATCCGCCATGCGTCGCGTTGGCGCATGCGCTTGGCGGATATCGCTAACGCTCTTCCGCCCTACGGCTTATTTCGCCACGGCCGCCATCAGATCCGCGACACCGCTCGTCGCCGCACTCTTCTCCATATCCCCCGCAATCGTCGCCCGGTCCTTCGCCGACCGGTTCTGCGACAGCTTGAAGATACCCTGCATCCTCTCCACCCGTATCTCGATCCCGACAATCTGCTCCAGCAGCTTCTCGACATAATCTCTCGGCGCATCGTGCACCGACCACGGCGTGGCGCGCCTGCCTTCATGGCTCGCGGTCATCCGCTCCAGCATCGCCAGCAGCCACACGGGATCGTCCACCGCCCGCAGCGCGCCATGCGCATGCACGGTCGCGTAGTTATACGTCGGCACCACCTTGCCATGAACCGCCTTGTGCTCGTACAGCTCCGGCGCGATATACGCCGACGGCCCCTGGAACAGCACCAGCGCCGCATCGCCGTCCTGCCGCCAAAGCGGGTTATTGCGCGACACGTGGGCACGCAGGATCCCGAACGGCGCATCCGCGGACGGCGCCTCGATCGCGAACGGCAGGTGCACCGCATCGAGTCCGCCGGCGCCGTGGGTGACCACGGTGCCGAGCGGGTGGGCCTGGACCAGTCCATGCAGCACTTCGGGGCGCTGCTCGTCGAATAGCGGTGGTACGTACATTCAGTCGATTCCTTCTACGGTGATGATGGTTTTAACGGAGTTGGCGATATAGCAGCGCTTGTGCGCGGCATGGTGGATGGCGGCCAGTTCGGCCGCTTCGGGCAAGCGCGCGCCGCTGAAGGCAATCGCGGGACGCAGCAGGATCTTCGTCATCGCCATGTCGCCATTGGCGTCTTTGTCGAGGTAGCCGACCGCCCTGTCGTGGTAGCTGTCGACGATGAAGCCGCGCGTGGCCGCGATCGACAGGAAGAACAGCATGTGGCAGCTGGACGCCGCCGCGACGAACGCTTCCTCCGGATCGACGCAGGAAGCATCCGACATCGGCAGCGGCACCGACAAAGGCGACGACGACGCCGGCACGCGCAGGCCGCCATCGAAACGCCACTCGTGCGCGCGGCTGTAGCGCTGGTCCGCGAATGGCTGGGCGGCGCGCTGCCAGTCGACGGTCGCTTCAAATTCCTGCATGGCTGCTCCTGTGGTTCGATCGTTGATGGGTCCATGGTATGCCTCAATTTGGCTTGATCAAATAGCCAATAAGCGCGAATATGGCAATACCAATCCCAAAAGGGTATCCATGCACGTGTCCGACATCCTGGCCGCGCTGCCGCTTGAGCGCGGCACGCCGGTGCCGCTGTTCCGCCAGCTGTACGCCCAGGTCAAGGAAGCCGTCCTGCGCGGCACGCTCAGCCCCGGCATGCAGCTGCCGCCCACGCGCGAGCTGTGCGGCCTGCTCGGCATTTCGCGCCAGACCGTCATCAGCGCCTACGACCAGCTGATCGCCGAGGGCTACCTTTCCGGCACCGTCGGCAAGGGCACCTTCATCAGCGAGCACCTGCCGATCACGGCGCGCGGCGCTGCCCCCGCCACGCGCGAGCTGATGCGGCCCTTGTCTGCGCGCGGCCAGGACTTTGCGGGCGCGATGGGTTACGCCCGCTACCACGAAGGCAAGCTGCGCGCTTTCCGCGTCAGCATGCCCGGCATCGACCTGTTCCCCTTCGATATCTGGAGCCGGCTCGAGGCGCGGCGCTGGCGCCGGCCGGACCACCACATGGGCTACAGCGACCCCGCCGGCTACGCACCGCTGCGCGAGATGCTGTGCGTGTACCTGCGCGCCTCGCGCGGCGTCAACTGCACGCCGGAGCAGGTGGTCATCACGTCAGGCTCGCAGCAGGCGCTGTTCCTGCTGTCCACCCTGTTGCTGGGGCCGGGCGACGGCGTGTGGGTCGAATCGCCCGGCTACCAGGGCGCCGCCGCGCCGATGTTCGCCGGCGGCGCCGAGGTGTGCACCGTGCCGGTCGACGCGGAAGGCATGGACGTCGCCTTCGCGGCGAAGCACTACCCGCACGCGAAGATGGTGTTCGCCACTCCCTCGCACCAGCTGCCGCTGGGCGTGACAATGAGCTTGCAGCGGCGGCTGGCGCTGCTGCGCTGGGCCAGCGCCAACAAGGCCTGGGTGATCGAAGACGACTACGACAGCGAGTACCGCTACACCGGGCCGCCGCTGGCGTCGCTGCAAAGCCTGGACCGCGATGATTGCGTGGTCTACGTCGGCACGCTGTCGAAGGTGTTGTTCCCCGGCCTGCGCCTCGGCTACGTGGTCGCACCGCCCGCGATGGTCGAGCCGATCTGGCAAGCCAAGGCCGCGATCGACCGCCACTGCGGCATCGTGCCGCAGATGGTGCTGGCAGACTTCATGGCCGGCGGCCACTTCGGCCGCCACATCAAGCGCACGCGCGAAGCCTATGCCGAACGGCGCTATGCGCTGCTGTCGGCGATCGACACCCACCTCGGGGACGAGCTGGCCTGCGGCCCGTCCGACGCCGGTCTGGATCTGTGCACCTTCTTCCGCAAACCGCACGACGAAGCGGCGGTGGTGCAGGCTGCCCTGGCGCAGGGGGTCGAGATGCGCGGCCTGGACTACTACCGCAACCGCGCGGCGGCGCCCGAATGCGTTACGCCACCGGGCCTGGTGCTCGGCTTCGCGGCCATCCCGCCCGCGGAGATCGCGCACGGCGCGAAGATGCTGGCCAAGGTGCTGCGCGCGCGCCGTTGATTTATACTTGGGCGCATGACAAAAAACCGCTGCAGCTGGGCCAATATGGCCAACCCGCTCTACCTCGACTACCACGACCACGAGTGGGGCGTGCCCTGCCACGACGAGAACCGCCTGTTTGAGATGCTCAACCTCGAAGGCGCGCAAGCGGGCCTGAGCTGGGAAACCATCCTCAATAAGCGCGCCAACTACCGGCTCGCGTTCGACGATTGGGACGCCGACAAGATCGCCGCCTACGGACCGGAAAAAGTGGCCGAGCTGCTGGCCGACCCCGGCATCGTTCGCAACAAGCTGAAGGTGGCCGCGGCCATCACCAATGCGCAAGCCTACCTGCGCCTGCGCGCCGAAGGCAGCACGCTCGACGAGTACTTGTGGGCCTGGGTCGGCGGCAAGCCGATCGTCAACCGCTGGACGAACGGCGAGCGCCCCGCGAAGACCGACCTGTCGGATCGCCTGTCGAAGGACCTGGCCAAGCGCGGCTTCAAGTTCGTGGGCTCGACCATCATCTACGCCTACATGCAAGGCATCGGCATGGTGGACGACCATGACCCGTCCTGCTTCCGTCACGCTAAACGCTGAGATGGACCTGGCGGCACACTGGCGCGGCCGCCAGCACTTCACCGTGTTCGCTTCCGACTACGGCAATGGCCACGCCTTCCGCGCGCTCGCCGCCGCATGGCAGGCCGATCCCGCGCGCTCGCATCGGCTGCACTTCCTCGCGATTGCGGCTGGCGGCTTGCCCGGCTTCGAGCGCGTGCTGCAAGACGATGCCCGCATCACCCTGGGCCTGCTGCATTCACCCCTGGCAGCGGCGCTTTCGCAGCTCGATGCGCAGTTCGACGCCGTGTACCTGCGTCGGGAAGAGGGCGCAGATTGCGCAAGGGCGCTGGCCAAACTGTGCGTGCCAGGCACGCTGCTGCGCATCGACACGCCGACGCAGGAGCAGGGCGACGCGTTCGCCGCCCTTGGCTTTGAATTCACGCAGCCCGGTCAGGCCGTGTTTGAGAGCCGCAAACCTGTACGTGCGCGAGCGTCGGTAGCGGACCGCCGCGCCATCGTGCTCGGTGCGGGCCTGGCCGGCGCGGCCGCATGCGAACGATTGTGCGCGCGCGGCTGGCAGGTCACGCTGGTTGAGCGGCACGCGCAGGCAGCCACCGAGGCGTCGGGCAATCATGCCGGCATCAGCATGCCGCTGCTGTCGAAGGACGACAATATACCGACCCGCCTGTCGCGCGCCGCCTTCCTGTTTGCGCTTGCGTACTGGGAGCGGCTGGGCGGCATCGGCAAGGCCATCACGGGCGACTTGTGCGGCGTGCTGCAGCTGGCACGCGATGACGCCCATGCCGTCGTTCAGCGCCAGGTGATCGAGCGCTGGAACTACCCCAAGGACTTCGCCGACTGGCTGGACCCGCAGGCGGCCAGCGCGCTGCTCGGCTTCGCCACGCCGGACGGCGGCTGGCTGTTCCGCCGCGGCGGTTGGGCGCGGCCGTCGAGCGTGTGCGCGGCGATGTTGGCGGCCTGCGGCGACAAGCTGGAACAGCGCTTCGGCGTCGGCACGGTAAGCGCACAAGGGCTCGACGACGGCTGGCGCTTGATCGATGCGGCGGGCGAGGTGGTGGTGCAGGCGCCTGTGCTCATTGTGGCAAACGGCACGGGCGCCCTGTCGCTGGAGCAGTCGGCAGGCCTGCCGCTGGCAGCGATCCGCGGGCAGGTGACGCATCTCGACGAAGGCAGCCTGCCAGCCTTGCCGGTCGTGTTGTGCCGCGAGGCTTACCTGACGCCGGCCTCCGACGGCATCCACAGCGCAGGCGCCAGCTACGACGATGATAGCGATGCAGCACTGCGCCAGTCCAGCCAGGATGAGAACTTGAGCAAACTGCGCTCGCTGCTGGGCGACCCGGATGCGGCGCTCGATGCCCCGCTGCATGGCCGCGTGGGATTCCGCTGCGTGGCGCCGGACCGCTTGCCGCTGGTCGGCGCGCTGCCCGATCCGCGTCCGACTGGCCGCCTCGAACGCCTGCGCGACATGCCGCGCCAGCCTGGCCTGTATGGTTTGCTGGGTTATGCTTCACGCGGCTTGACCTGGGCGCCGCTGGCGGCGGAACTGCTGGCCGCGCAGCTGGAGGGCGAACCGGTCCCGCTGGAGAACGCGCTGGCCCAGGCCCTCGACCCCGCCCGCTTCTTAATACGCATGCCGTCGAGGTGACATTTTTTGTCTGTCCAGGCGACGCCGTCCGGTGCCTGTTCTCGTCCGGTGCCCGTCCGGTGCCTGCCCGTCCGGTGCCTGTTCTCGTCCGGTGCCCCCGTCCGGTGCCTGTTCTGACATTCAGACACGAACTCAGCTACTGCCCGTCCGGTGCCCCGTCCGGTGCCTGTTCTGACATTCAGACACGAACTCAGCTACGGTTTTCCTGCGGATCGCTACGGAGGTGTACTCTCGGGTGTCGCTGTTCAGACCGTGTCCGAATGTCAGAACTGGCACCGTGCGGGCAGTGTCCGAATGTCAGAACTGGCACCGTGCGTGAGAACTGGCACCGTGCGAGGGGCACCGTGCGAGGGGGCACCGTGCGAGGGCACCGTGCGAGTAGGCACCGTGCGAGTACCCGACATTGGCGCGTTGCCCGACCTGACCCTTCAGTCTCTTCTAGGCACCGTGCCTAGTGCCCGACATTGGCGCGTTGCCCGACCTGACCCTTCAGTCTCCTAGGCACCGTGCCTAGTGCCCGACATTGGCGCGTTGCCCGACCTGACCCTTCAGTCTCTGACCCTTCAGTCTCCGATCACTGAAAAACTGTACTGGCCGCTTCTTCCGGACAACTGGCAAGGAGTTCCGCGGCCGCAATCGGCCCGTACCAGCGCGTTTCGTCGGTCACGCCGCCGCGATCGACGATGAAGTAGCTGGCGCCGTCCTCGCTGGCGTAGGCGCTGCGCCGCTTGAGGTCCATCCGGACGGCATCGGCGAGGACCAGCTTGTGCGGCGCGACGGCGACTAACCACGCACCTTCTTTGCGCCAGCCCAACCGCGCACCCGTTTCCATCTCCGGATACTTGAAAGTGGCGGCATTGAGCAAGCACAGTTGCGCCCGCGTGAGCGGGGGAGGTAGTTCCACTTCAGGCGCTTGTTGCGGTTGCGCCCCGGCTTGCGCCGCCGCTAGCACGATGCATAACAATACGAGCCGCCGCGCCGTTCGCATCATGCCCCCTGTCCAGGCCGCTGCGCAATCAGTGTTGCGAACATTTTCACCGTGTCGCCCGGGGCCGGGAAAGTGCTTTGTTGGTGCGAATGAATTCGCCATCCGGCGAACTGGGTGAGCAGACCGTCCGGCTTGAAGAGACAGTGTTCTTCCGGCGAGAACATGCCCATGTATGTCGTCCCTTCGGTCAGAACATTGATGATGGCAACGCCGCCAGGCCGAACCAGGGACTTCAGGTGCTGCAGCTGCCGCAATGCCGTTTGGCAGTCGAAGAACATCAGCAGGCCGATCGACACGACGGTATCGAACTCGTCATCGACACGATAGGTCCGCAGGTCGGCCTCACCGGCCTGAAGATCGAGGCCCTCCTCCCGCGCGAGCTGGCGAAGGTGGGCGACAGCGGCCGTGCTTGCGTCCAGCGCCAATACTGGATGCCCGGCACGCGCCGCGTGGACCGCGAGGTTACCCATGCCGCAGCCGAAGTCGAGTACCCTCCCGCGCAGATAGGGGAGTGCCGACAGCTCAAACGGGTTCAGGGCAAAGTCATGTTGCGTAATCTGTTGCTTGAACTGCTTGTCAAAAAAATCAACGCTAGCATTTGTGTCCATCGGGAGTCAGGCTCGTTTTGAGCGGGGGCATGTGCAAGACCATAGTGTATTTGCTTTTTGTTCTCTAGTTCCAAAGATTTAATATTGCTACCTTGATATGCAGGCGGCATGAGGAAAGTGCATGTTCTGCGTTATTCTGATCGACGCCGGATGGAAAAAGGTATAATTGGCGTACGGCAACTATTTTGCCCGTGGAGGCTTGTACAGATGGATGAATCGCCGAGCTCTAACGAGCTCTTCCTTTTTCTTGCGTCGACCGCGCACGATATGAAGAACTCCATCAGCGTCCTCTCCGGCACGCTGGAAACCCTGCTCGCGGGCGCTTCGCCACAGACCGAGGCCGCCTATCCGCAGATGGCGCACATGCTGTACCAGACCAAGCGCCTGAACGACAACCTGATCCAATTGCTGGCCCTGTACAAGCAGGTTGGCAAGCCCGAATACCCGTTCGACGTCCAGCCGCTCGAAATGACCCACCTGGTCGAGCAGGTCGTCAGCGCCGAGCGCGTGCTGCTGGCCTCGCGCGGCATCGAATTGGACCTCGATTACGACCCCGAGCTGATCTGGCATTTCGACGAAGACCTGATCATCGGCGTGGTCGGCCATGCGATCAACAACGCCATCCATTACACGAAAGACCGCATCCGGCTGGCGATTGCCGTGGTCGATGGTGTGCTCGAAATCCGCGTCGAGGACAATGGCGCCGGCTACCCGGGCGCGATGCTCGAAGCGGGCGCCTCCGCCATGCACGGCAACGTGAGCGGCGTGAACTTCATGACCAACAGCACCGGTCTTGGCCTGTACTTCTCGAGCGAAGTGGCCAAGATGCACAAGCACAGGCAGCGTACCGGTTCGCTGCGCCTGGAAAACGGCGGCGCCTTCGGCGGCGGCTGCTTCATCCTGAGCCTGCCATGAGCGCCAACGGACACGTCGCCTGGGCCGACAAGAACTATCTCGTGGTCGACGATTTCGTCGGCATCCGCCAGCTGCTGCGCGAGTCCCTGCGCAACCTCGGCGCCAAGAACATCGACCAGGCGTCGAGCGGCGGCGAGGCGATCGCGCTGCTGACCAAGATCCGCTATGACGTGGTGCTGTGCGACTACAACCTGGGCGAAGGCAAGAATGGCCAGCAGGTGCTGGAAGAGGCGCGCATCAAGAACCTGCTGCTGCCAAGCAGCGTGTGGATGATGGTGTCTGCCGAGAAGAGCGTCGAATCGGTCATGGGCGCGGCCGAGCACCAGCCCGATGCTTACCTGATCAAGCCGATCACCGAGGGCGTGCTGTTGACCCGGCTGAACCGCGTGTGGCACAAGAAGCAGGTGTTCCGCAAGATTGACCAGGCCTACGCCGAGAAGGATTACCTGCGCGCGGCCCGTATGTGCGACGAGCAGATCGTGCTGAATCGCGTGCACGAGATCGAGCTGCTGCGCATGAAGGCCAACCTGATGATGAAAAGCGGCGAGCCGGACAAGGCGCGCGAAGCCTACGAACGCGTGATGGCCCAGCGCGAATACCAGTGGGCGCGCACCGGCCTGGCCAAGATCCGCATGGCCAATGGCGAATTTGAACAGGCGCGCCAGATCTTCCAGGGCGTAATCGCCGACAACCGCTACTACATCGACGCCTACGACCAGCTGGCCCACGCCTACGAGAGCATGGGGCAGCACGAAGAGGCGTGCTCCATCCTCGAACGGGCGGCCAAGCTGTCGCCCAATTCGGTCACGCGCCAGCGCAACCTGGGGCAGGTTTCGCTCAAGCTGGGCAACACCGGCATGGCCGAAAAGGCTTTCCGCAAGTGCATTCAGATCGGCGAATATTCGGTGATGAAAACCCCGGATGCCTACCTGGGCCTGGCGCGCGTATGCGGGCTGAAGAACGAAACCAAGGAAGCCCTGCAGCTGCTGCTGACGGCCCAGCGCGAGTTTTCGACCGACCAGATCCAGCTGCGCGCCAAGATCACCGAAGGCATGGTCTACCACGAGAGCGGCGACTTCCGTCGCGCCCGCAAGGCTGGTGATGACATCGAGGAAATGTTGAAGTTCAACAGCGACCGTCCGGACACGCCGACCTGCCTTGAGATGGCGTCCCTGCTGTTCGCTGTCGGCGTCAAGGAGTCGCCGGTCGAGCTCCTGTGCTACGTGATCAAGAACAACCACGACAACACCTTGCTGCTCGACGACGTGCAGAAGATCTTCGACAAGGCCCGCATGAGCGACGAGGGCATGGCCCTGATCAAGTCGTCCAAGAAGGAAGCGTCGGACATGATGAACCAGGGCGTACTGCTGTGGAAGACCGGCAAGCTGCCGGAGGCGGTCGAGTGGATGCGCCACGCGCGCGCGGCGCTGCCGAACAACCTGCGCATCCTGTTCAACGCCGCCCAGATCCTTATTTCGCACATGCAGCAGCTCGGTTATGACATGGCGCTGTCGGCCGAGGCCACCGAGGTCTTGCTGCATGTGGACAAGGTCCAGCCCGGGCAGCAACGTTTTGCCCAGTTAATGGAGCAATTGGCAACGTTGGCGCCGTCCGTTGCGCCGTCCGCGGCGGCGGCCATGGCCGAAGGCTTTTGAGTTTGCCGCGCCCCCTTGTGGTCCCGCCCACTGGTGATAAACTGAAAGTTCGGCGGGCTGGCCCCGCATTCATCCGGGAAAGGGACATACATGCGCGAAATCGCCAGGGAAGTCTATGAAAAGATGAGGGTTGGCGCCACGGCCTGGGTCAAGCCGGTGGCGGTCAAAGGCGATACATTGCCGTCGTTCCAGACGGTGCACGATGAGGTCAAGCAAATGGCCGAGGAAGGCCTGATCCGAATTTCCACAGTCAAGCGCCAGGCCGATGGCCTGATCGAATCGATCCGAATACAAAAACTGGCTTGAGCGTTTTCTAGCCGCCGGATTTAACCGACGTCGTCCCCGCGCACGCGGGGACGACGTCGGATACAAGTCTGTTTTTTCAACGTTACAGACTTCGACAAGGCTCCCCGCCTAAGGTTTTGCCACTTTCGGCTTCGCAGCCTTCTTTGCCGGTGCGCGTTTCGCTGCCGGTTTGGCTGTAGCAGCCTTCGCCGCCGGCTTTGCCGCAGTCGGCTTGGCTGCGGCCGGCTTGGCTGCCGCCTTGGCCAGCTTGGCCGCCGTACTCTGCGCCATCGCACTGGCGCCGGCCATCGCGTCGGACGACATCGCCGTGTTCACCGCCTGCTTGAACTGGTCCTGCAGCATGTTCCACCATGCGCTGGGGTTGGCCATCTGCACCGCCGCCGCAGCCGTGGCGGCGTCGGTGGCCTTGTCCTTGGCGGCTTTTTCCTCGGCCTTGGCCTTGGCTTCGCTGTCTTCCTCCGGCGTTGGCGCGGCTGGCGCTGCCGCCTTCGGCTCCTCGACGTGGGGCTGGGAGAAGAAAGCCGACGCATACGGCGCCGCCGCCAGTACCGATTTCTCGTTGGCGCCTGGCTGCTTGACGGCCTGGGCCAGGGTCGCGCCCATCGACTTCAGGGTTGCAATGGTGCCGCGCTGTACTTCGAGCGCCTGGATCGTTCCTCTCAGCATGGAGGCATTGACTGCCAGCCAGGCCTCGACCGCCTTCAGGTCGGCGATCTTCTTGTCGAGGTCGTCGATATTCATCGTCGGCGCGGCCATGCCAGGCAGGCTCGACAGGCCCGACAGGCCCGGTATGCTCATGCTGCCCCACAGGTTCTTGACGAAGTCCAGGGTGTCGGTCACGGCGCCGACGCCGGGAATGTTGGGCATTTGCGATTTAAGCATGGGCATCTCCGTATGAGTAGGGGGCAGGGCTAGCCTAGCAGATAATCCGTGGTCATTCAAAAAATGTTGCGGTTGCGGCAAATGGCGTCCCACCGGCGCACCACCCTGCTGTCAGCGGAAACATGGCGCGGCACGTTACACTCTCCATATGACCATTGCGAGTTTCATTTCCCGGCGCCGCCGCGTGCTGCTGCTGTGCGTGGCGACGCTGCTGTTGCATTACCTCACGATCACCTGGGTCGGCGCCCGCATCGGCCTGCCGCCGGCCGACCCGCCGCCGGTCGCCAGCGGCGCCCCCATCGTGGCCCAATTGCGCAGCGTCCCCGCGCCGCAGCCTGCCGCAGCGCTGGGCCCGCCGCCTGTGCCACAGCGCAAAGCCCCCGTGCGAGCGCGCCGCGCGCTGGCGCCGGCCCCCGCCATGGCCGA
>JAKFDH010000203.1:0-84006 GCA_036676245.1 Massilia sp.
CCCGCCTCGCGGCGACGCAGTTATCTTCGGCTACAGGGTCATGGCTTGCCCTGACACGGACTTGCACCGTGCTGTTTGTGCGCCTTCACGGACGCACTCGTTCCTGCGAAGGCAGGAACCCATGCTGAGTATGATCAACTTCAGTATGGGTTCCTGCCTTCGCAGGAACGACGTTGGAAGGAGCTTGACTACTCGAGATCAGGCGAATCCGGAATCAGGGTTTAACACGCGGCTCAACCTTTGCCCGCTCAATAAACCGATTCGTATCATCATCCAGCAGCAGCCCCTCATCCCGCAACGCCCGCGCGGCAATCGCGACCGCCTTGGCGTACTCCAGGCGGCTTCTGTAGCGCTCCGAGATCGCGCGGCGCGGATCGCCCGCCACTGGCGTGGCAGGCAGCGCCACGTGCACGCCATTCAATCCGCACAGCTGATCCTGCGCAAAGCCGCTGCGGCGCAGGTTCCAGCCGGCGTGGGTGGCCAAAGGCACCGCCACGTCCGGCAGGCGCACGCCGGCGATGTCATGCCCGTCGATGTCCGCCATCGGCACCAGCAGCTGGTAGCGCCGGTTCGGATCGGCGCGTGGCGGTACCACGCTGTAATCAACGACATCGAGATGATTGATCACCGCAGGATAGGCAACGCCCACTTTACCGAGATCCGGAAAGCCGACGGCGTCGCGCTCGGGCGGCACCAGCATCGCATCGGCCAGGCGCGGATAGCGGCTCGCAGGCGGCGCCTGGCCGCTGCGCGCCCAGCTGGCGAGATGATCCAGCAGCACCCGCACCGTCGGCGCCTGCTGCGCCGGATTGTTCTGGTACTTGCAGATGCCGACCGCCGGACGATCGGCCCAGATATGCTGGGTCGACGACATCAGGTACGCCCGTACATCGGCCGGCAAGGGCACGTCCTTCCCGGCGCCGTTGGTGACGATCAGCGAAGCCCTGCCCTGCCAGAACTCGACACTGCTGTCGATGTGCATCAGCTTTGGACAGGTGCCGTCCTGTTCGCAGCGCGCAAAGATGCCATCGGTGCGGCCAGTCAGCGGATCGGTCGTCACAGCATAACTGAAGGGGAACTGGTCGCCGGGCGTGAGGTGCTCGATATGCTGGGTCGAATTGCGGGCCGGCTGCGCGAAGCGCGCGTTGATGAAGGCCTTGCGCGCCCCCGCGATCAGTACCATCGCGCCGTCGTACACCTTGCCGCCGCGCGCATCGGCATTGAAGCCTTCCCACACCAGGTCGCGCAGGAAGCGGCCCGACTGCGACACACCGACCGCCAGCGCCACGGCCGGCTTGATATCGGCCAGCGGATTGGCCTGCCCTGTCCCATCCGGTGCGCCGGACTTGAGGAAGCTGCCCACATCGCGGAACGCGGCCAGGCCGAGCCCCATCACCTTCGGATCGCGCGCCAGGTACTGGAACTGGTAGATCGCACCTGCGTCGAAGCCGCGCGGGCGGGTGATCTCGATGGCATTCGCGCTGGTATAGCGCCAGGCGCTGGCGGGCAGCGGCGTCGGCTCGCCGCCGGCGGTGGCGCGTACGGTCAGCCGCGCCACGGCCTGGTCCTGCGACGCGGCCGGATAATCGAGCATCATCGTGCTGACCGGCTTGGCATCGTCGAACACTTGCTCTTCGATACTCTCGCCCGTGATCGGCTTGCCCCCGGCGGTCGCCACCGGGAACGCCGCGCCTGCGCGCTTGCCGTTCCCGAAGAGCGGCAGGTCGCCCTGCCACCCGACCCAGACCATCGTATGCCCGCGCCGCATCGTGAAGCCGGTGCCGGCCGCCGCGGCATTATCGAACATCATATTGCCTTCGTTGACCATGCGCAGGAACAGCGGATTGCCGCGGTTCGGCGCTTCGACCACCATCACACCCGACGCCTTGGACGCGTCGCGCGGGCGCGCAATCAGCACATCGGTCTTGTAGCGGACCAGGCCATCCCTCCCGACCGGCGCCAGGCCGAGGTCCACGATGCCGCGATTGGCAGGCAGCCTGGGATCGATGCGCATGTGGGCGACGGCTGTCACCAATTCATAGTCGCCTGCATCGTCGAAGCGGGTGCCGGCGAAGGCCGGGCCGCGGGCGACGATCTCGAAACGTTCGACGGCCAAGGGCGCAACCGGACCGCCCGATGGCAGCATGGCGCACGAAGAGAGGGAAAACAGCAATAGCAGGGACGCAGAATTGAGCAGGTTCAAGGCGGCTCCAGGGTATCCGAAAATGGCCGAAGCCACGAGGCGAGAAATTCCAAAGTACTAGCCAACGTCGTCCCTGCGAAGGCAGGGACCCATACTGAATATGCTCAGCATGGGTCCCTGCCTCCGCAGGGACGACGTTGATTTGTTTGTTCGAGAATTCCGCAGTTGCGACTTCGAGAAATTCTCAAAAAAAGGGCGATGCACAAGCATCGCCCTCCTCTAGCCAACCAGCGCTACTTACTTGGTGACGGTGAAGTCGCCGTAAGCCTTGAGCTGCTCGGCGATGGCGCCCTGGTCGCCGACCACGACGATCGACTGCGACTCCGGCGCAAAGTACTTCTTGCCCATGTCGCGCACCTGTTCGGCGCTGACCTTCTGGATCGCCGGCACGTACTTGCCGAGGAAATCAGACGGCAGGCCAATCAGCCAGTTGTTAGCCAGCGTATTGGCCACCGAGCCTTGCAGCTGGTTGGTCAGCAGGTACTGGCCGGCGACGTAGCGCTTGTTCATCTGCATTTCAGCGTCGGGCACGAGGTCCGTCCCCAGGCGCTTGTACTCGCTGAAGTACTCCTTCAGCGACGCGCCGGTCACCTCGTTGCGCACATCGGCGCCGCCGACGATGCTGCCGCCGACGCGATGATTGCGCGCACCGGCCGAAGCGCCATAGGTGTAGCCCTTTTCTTCGCGCAGGTTGCTGTTGATGCGGCTGCTGAAGCCGCCGCCTAGGATCGTGCTCGCCAGGCGCAGGGGCACATAGTCACCGACGCTGGCAGGGATGCCCGCCGCCCCCAGGCGCACCGTCGACTGCACGCTGCCCGGACGCTCCAGCAGCACGCGCACCGGCCTGGCCGATGCCGGCGCCGGCTTCGCTTCGGGAATGGCTTCGCCAACGCCCTTCCAGTCGCCGAACGATGCCTGCGCCAGCTTCAGCGCCTCGGCCGAGGTGATGCTGCCGGTGATGACGAGCAGGCTGCGCTCCGGCCGCACGCGCTTGGCATGCTCGGCGCGCAGGTATTCCTCGGTGACGGAATTGATCGCGTCCGCGGTCGGCGAGGTGCTGCCGTACGGGTGATCGCCGAACACCGCCTTGTTCAATGCGCGCTCGGCGCGGAAGCCCGGCTGCGCTTCGGAGGCCTTCAGCGCCTGCAGCGCATTCGCCTTGGCCAGCGCGACCTCTTTCGCCGGGAACGAAGGCTGGCGCGCCACTTCGGCCAGCAGCGCCAGCATTGCCGCGGCGTTCGACGCAGTGGCATTGCCGGCGACCGTGACGCCGTCCGCACCGGCGTTACCGCCGACGACGCCGCCCAGGCTCTCCGCCGCTTCAGCGATCGCGCGCGAATCGCGCTTGGCGGTGCCTTCGTTGAGCAGGCCTGCCATCAGGCGTGCGAAGCCGGGATGCTGCACATCGTCGGCCACGAAGCCCGCGCCGCGAACGGCCAGCACGTAATCCACACGCGGCAGGCCTTTGCGCGGCAGCACCCACACTTCCAGGCCATTGGCCAGGGTCTTCTTGACGATCTGCGGCGCAGGGATCGACTTGTCCTTGCCGAACGGCGGCATCGTACTGGCGGCCTTGCTCTCCTCGGCGGCAAAGGCCGCCGGTGCGAACAGCAGGGAAATGCTCATTGCTAGCATCAGTTTCTTCATCTCGATGCGCTCCTTATTTCTTTTCGCCGGCTTGCGGCGTGGCGGCTGGGGTGGCGGCGGTGGCCGGCGCTTTTGGCACCGGCTTGCGGTCGATGACCGTGCGATTGGACTTGGTCAGGTAAGTCTTCGCGGTACGCTGGATGTCTTCCGACGTCACGCCTTCAATCCAGCCCGGGATCTTGTTGATCACGTTCGCATCGCCCCACAGGGTCTGCAGCTTGGCCATGCGGTCGGCACGGTTGATGAAGCTTTCCTGGCCGTTGTTCCAGCTAGCCAGCAGGCGCGTCTTCACGCGCTTGAGCGTCGCGGCGTCCACGCCTTCATTGACGATCTTGGCGATCTCTTCGTCCATCGCGGCCAGCACGGCATCGGCGTTACTGGTCGGCTTGTACAGCATGAACACGGTGTACAGCGACGGGCCGTCGTATTCCCATGGGCTGGTCAGGCCGTACAGCGCGTCGACGTTCAACGCCAGTTCGCGGCCCTTGATGATGCCCTGGTAGAAACGCGATGCATCGCCGCCCGCCAGCAGCTCGCCCAGCACCGCCATCGGGGCCTGGTCCTTGCTGCCGCGCGCAGGCATCTTCCAGCCTGCGGCAATGGCCGGCACCTGGGCCAGCGCGTCGGATTGCTCGATGCGCTTCTGTTCGGCGTTCAGGCCTTCGGTGAAGTCGCCGGGGGCCGGCGTCGGACGCTTCGGAATCGAAGCGAAGTACTTCTTGGCCAGCGCCACGCCCTGGGCCGGTGTCACGTCGCCGGCGATAGCCAGCACGGCGTTGTTCGGACCGTAGTAATCGCGGTGAAAGTTGCGCACGTCTTCGAGGCTCGCGCCTTCGAGATCCTTGAAGCTGCCGTAGCCGTCATGGTTGTTCTCCCACTTCTGGAAGGCGTGCATGCCGATATCGATCCACATGAAGCCGCCGTACGGCTGGTTCTTCACGTTGACGCGAATCTCCTCCTTCACCACGTCCTGCTGGTTCTTCAACGTGGCCGGGTTGAAGTCGAGGGTCTTCATTCGGTCCGCTTCGAGCCACAGGATCGATTCGAGCGCCGACACGGGCGCGGTCTCGATGTAGTTGGTGAAGTCGGCGCGGGTCGAGCCGTTGTTCCAGCCGCCGCCGCCAGTGATGGTCTTGTCGAACACGCCCTTCGGCGCATTCGGCGTGCCCTGGAACATCAGGTGTTCGAACAGGTGGGCGAAGCCGGTGCGGTTCTTCGGTTCCAGGCGCATGCCAACGTGGTAGACCACGCTCACGCCCACGGTCGGGGAACTGTGGTCTTGCGAGACGATGACGGTCAGCCCGTTATCGAGTTTGGTAACATTGACCGGGAGATTCCAGCGGTCCGATGCTGCGGCAAGCGCAGACATCGACAGCGAGAGTCCCGCCAGCAGGACTGGGATAGTGCGTAGACGCATGTAGACCTCTGATGATTGGGATGATAACCAGGTAAAGTACGAACCGTCTTATGGACGGTCGCGGCGAGCTAGTGTAACGTAGCGTGCCGCGAAAAAATAGCAGGTATTTATCGTAGGTTATTTACCACATACATATACATATATCCCGATGAAACCCGAACACCTGCAACTCCTGCTGACGCGCCAAATGCCTTTCGGGAAGTACCAGGGAAAATGCATCGCCGACCTGCCAGGCGCCTACCTGGCGTGGTTCTCGCGCGAGGGTTTCCCGCGCGGGGAGCTGGGTGAATTATTGGAATTGATGTACGAACTGGACCACAACGACTTGCGCAGCTTGCTCGATCCGCTGCGGCCTGCAAGGCGCTAGCTCATCACCAAGGGCAATAGGTGGATCGCAGCGGCGACCAACACTCCCTGGGCGCTGGTGTAATGCCACGATAGTGCGCAGTTATCGAGCGTGGCGCGGGCCGTTGGCGTCAGCATTCCTTTCAACGCTCGCGCCGCCAGGTAGAGCGTCATAATCCCAAGCACCACCACGTGCAGCCCTTGGTAGGCCAGCATCGCAGCGACGCTTGCGCTCCACGCATGCGCGGTCGGGTCCAGGCCTGCCAGCCCCTGGCTGCGCAGCGCCGCTGCAAACGACGCGGCCGTAAAGGCGAAGGCCAGCGCCACCAGCATGGCCAGCATGCGAGGCAGCTGCAGGCTGCGCCGCGCGAGCCAGACCAAGCCCGAACTGGCCACAAGCAGCCCGCAGGTCAGCCATGGCCACAGCGCAGGGGGCAAGCGCGCGCCCGGCGGCGGACACACGTCGAGCCGCATCGAGATGTGGATGTAGGCGAAGGCGAACGAGGCAAAGATGGTCGCGTCCACCACCAGCATGATGACCGTCGCCCACCACGACTGCGAAGCCGCGCCGGTGGCCCCGACCGGCAGCACGATGCCATCGCCCACGGTGGCGCTGGCAAGCGGCGGCGGCTGGTCCGACTGCCACAGCCAGCCCACTGTCGCTGCCACGGCAACGATCCCGCACACCCAGGCGGTGATCGTCAACTTGATTGTCAGCAGCAGGAAGAAGCCGGCCGTGCCCAGCGCCGCCAGCAGCGGCAACCAGCTGTCGGTCGGCAGCACGAGCAGGTAGCGCAACGCACCACTGACCGGATGCGTCACCAGCGTCTCGCGCTTGCCGGTCGCGGTCCCGGGCAGCCAGTGCAGCCCCGCCTCGACCTCCTGCGGCAGCGAGGGACGGTCCCACAATGGTTCGCTCGAATCGACCTGCGCGATGCTGCGCGTCGAATAGTCTTTGCTGGGCAGCCATTCGAGCGTCGATGCATTCCATGGGTTGCCATGCTCCCGTTGCGGCAGGCGCAGGGTGCGCACCAGGTCGACGATGAACAGCAGGATGCCGGCGGCGAAGATAAAGGCTCCGATCGTCGATGCCAGGTTCAAGCCGTTCCAGCCCAGGTCCGGTGCGTAGGTGTAGACCCGGCGCGGCATGCCCAGCAGGCCCGAGATGTGCATCGGGAAGAAGGCCAGGTTGAAGCCGCCGAACATCATCCCGAACACCCAGCGCGCCAGCGGTTCCGACAGCGTGTTGCCGTTGATCAGCGGGAGCCAGTAGTAGAGTCCCGCGCACACGGGGAACACCATGCCGCCGATGAGCACATAGTGAAAATGGGCGACGATGAAGTAGGTGTCGTGCACCTGCCAGTCGAACGGCAGCACGGCCACCATCACCCCGGTCAGCCCGCCGAGCACGAAGATGAACATGAACCCCAGCAGGAACAGCGCCGGGCCGTTGATGCGCACGGTGCCGCGCCACAGCGTGGCGATCCAGGCGAACACCTGCACCGCCGTCGGGATCGCGACGGCCATGCTGGCCACCGAAGTGAGCGCCTGCGCCATCAGTCCAAGGCCGGCCGTGAACATGTGGTGGATCCACAGCAAAAAGCTGATCGCGCCGACGCCGACCAGCGACCACACGATGGCGCGCCGCCCCACCAGCGGCGTGCCAGCGATGGTCGGGATCATCATCGACACCATGCCGGCGGCCGGCAGGAAGATGATGTACACCTCGGGGTGGCCGAAGAACCAGAACAGGTGCTGCCACAGGATCGGATCGCCCCCGCGTTCGGCGATGAAGAATGGCCAGTCGAAGGCGCGTTCCAGTTCCAGCAGCGCGGTGCCGGCAATGATGGCCGGGAAGGCGAACACGATCATCACGCCGACCACCAGCATGGCCCAGGCATACACCGGCATCTTCGCCAGCGACATGCCGGGCGCGCGCGTGAACAGGATGCCGACGATCAGTTCGATCGCGCCGGCGATCGCCGAGATCTCGATGAAGCCGATCCCCAGCAGCCAGAAGTCGGCGCCCAGGCCGGGCGAATATTCCTTGCTCGACAGCGGCGGATACATGAACCAGCCGCTGTCCGGCGCCAGTCCGACGAACAGCGTGCAGAAGAACGCCAGCCCGCCCACGGCATAGGCCCAGTAAGCATAGGCGGACAGGCGCGGGAACGGCAGGTCGCGCGCGCCGAGCATGTTCGGCAGCAGGTAGACGGCGATTGCCTCGACCACGGGTATGGCGAACAGGAACATCATCACTGTGCCGTGCATCGTGAACACCTGGTTGTAGGCTGCCGCGCCCATCACCGTGTTCTCCGGCACCGCCAGCTGCAGGCGCATCAGCAGCCCGAGTACGCCCGCGAGAATGAAGAACAGCAGCGCCGTGCCGATGTACAGCAGGCCGATGTTGGTGTTGTTGACTGTCTTGAAGAAGCGCCAGCCGGCGGGCGTCTTCCACGCCTGTTCGAGGCGCGGCAGTTCGTCCGGCGGGCGCGGGAGATGGTTGGGCAGCTTCATTTGAGCTGCTCCAGCCACGTCGCCAGCGCGCGCAGGGTTTCGCCATCGAGCTCGCCGGCGCCCGGCATGCGTGCGCCCGGCTTGCTGGCCTGCGGGTCGGCGATCCATCCGGCCAGCGTGCCGCGGTGCGTGGCCAGCGTGCCGGCGCCGATCGCGAGGCGGCTGCCCACATGGGTCAGGTCCGGCCCCAGCGCGCCGCCGCCGGCGACGCCGCGCACGGTATGGCAGGCGGTGCAGCGCTGCGCGATGAAGGCGTCGCGTCCCTTGATGGCGACGGCGTCCTGCGGTGCGGCTGCAGGCAGGCGCTGGCGCGCAAGCCACGCGGCGTAGCCGGCCGCGGGTTCGGCCACCACGTGCAGCGCCATGCGCGCATGCTGCTCGCCGCAGAACTCCGCGCACTGGCCGCGGTAGGTGCCGGCTTTGCTCGCGTGCAGGGTCAGGCCGGTGGCGCGCCCCGGCACCATGTCCATCTTGCCGTTCAGCGCCGGGATCCACATCGAATGGATCACGTCGCGCGTCGACAGCGCCAGGTGCACCGGGGTGCCGACCGGGATCCGGATCTCGTTGGCCAGCACGATGTCCGCACCGCCCGCCGGGTCGCGGTAGCGCACCTCCCACCACCACATGTGCGCCCTCACCTCCACCACCAGCGTGCGCTGCGACGTCGGCGTGCCGAGCCGTGCGCTTTGCCACAGGCTGTACACCAGCAAAGCCGCCAGCACCGCCAGCGGGAACAGCACGCCGCCGCCGACGATCCAATGGCGCGGCCGGAGCTCTCGCCCCGCGCGCCGCAGCGCCAGCGCCAGCAGCGCCATGACAAACATGAAGACCAGCGCGCCGCCCCCGAACAGCAGCCAGGCCATGTCCGCGATCACGCGTGCGTCGGGCCCTGCAGGATGCAACACGGATTGCAGCGGCGCCGTCATTGCAGCGTGTAGAGATAAGCGGCCATGTGGCGCGCATCGGCGGGTGACACGCCCATGTCGGGCATCAGCGTGCCAGGCTTCATCGCGGGCGGGTTGCCGAGCCAGCGGACCAGCGCCGCGGGCTCGTTCGGAAACTGGCCCGCGATGTAGCTGCGCAGGCCGAACGACTGCAGCGGCGGACCGGCCTGCCCGAGCGCAGCCGGGATATCGGGAATCTGGTGGCAGCTGCCGCACTGGTACAGGCTGACGAGCCGCTGGCCGATGCGCGCGTCACCGCCCGCCACCCGCTGCGGCGCGGGTTTGTTCGGCGTGCATGCAGCCAGCGCCGCCAGGGTCAGCACCACTATAAAGTGCCGCAATGAAATGCTCGAAGGGGCGCACACGTCGGTTCCTGCGGAAGCCGGTTGAATCGATATAATACAAGGAAAGCATTATTGCCAATTTCAACAGAACGCGACCGGGACTCAGCACCGCATGACCTCCAATCGCCGCCGCACGATGCTCAGGACCATTGCGGCGACAGCCGCTGGCCTGGCCCTGCTTGGGGCCCTGGGCGGGTGGGCGGTGATGGAGTCCGGCTGGTACAACGTGGCCGCGACCGACCCGCATTTCCAGGTCACCCATACCCTGCTCGAACACGGCATGCACCGGTCGGTGCGCCGCCATGCGCGCAATGTGGCGCAGCCGCCACCCTTCGATGCGGCGCGCGTCGGGCGCGGCGCCCTGTTGTACCGCGCGTACTGCGTGCATTGCCACGGCGCGCCCGGCATCGCCCAGGCCGAGTTCGGCAAAAGCATGCAGCCGCTACCCGGCCCGCTGGTCGATGCCGCCCGGCGTTGGAACCAGCGCGAGCTGTACTGGATTACGCGGCACGGCATCAAGATGAGCGGCATGCCCGGCTGGGAATTCCAGCTGCCCGACGACGATCTGTGGTCGCTCGTTGCCTTCCTCGAGAACCTGCCCACGCTGACGCCGCAAGCCTACCGCAGCATCACCGCCACGCCGGACGGAGCGCCGCGGTGAAGGCGGCATTCGCCCTCGCTGCCTTGTTCATGCAGGCCGGCTGCGGCCAGCCGGAGGCGCCCGCCCCGCTCGGCGCCGACCCGCAGCGCGGCCGCATCGCGCTGGCCCAGCACGCCTGCGTCGCCTGCCACACCATTCCAGGCGTAACCGGCTCCCAGGTGCACGTGGGACCGCCGCTGGCGGGATTGTCCAAGCGAAAATTTATTGCCGGAAAGGTAGCGAACGCTCCGGAGAATCTGGTGCGCTGGATCCGCGACCCGCACACCTTCGCTCCGGGAAGCGCGATGCCGGACATGAACGTCGGCGAGCGCGACGCGCGCGACATGGCCGCCTACTTGCTGACGATGGATTGATCTGTCGGCGCGTGCGCTGCCCATTTTGTGAAGTTGCTAACATTGGTGCATGAGCGACCACGAACAAGAAAAAGCTATTGCCGCCGCCGGCAAGGACCACGCCTTCCTGCATCGCGTGGCACTGGTCGACGGTGTCGCGGTGCTGTTCCTTCTCGTATTGGCCGGCATCTGGTATGCCGCCAACGCGCTGCTGCTGGTATTTGCCTGCGTGCTGTTCGCGATCCTGCTGTACGAACTGAGCTGCGTCGTCCAGCGCCGCCTGCACATGCGGCGCGCATTCGCCCTGCCGCTGGTGGTGGCCGTGCTGCTACTGGCCATCGGCGTCGGCGGCTGGCTGATGGCGCCGCAGATCTCGGAGCAGGCCGCGAGCCTGGGCCAGCTGGTGCCCTCGTCGATCACGCAGGCGCGCGAATCAATGGCCCGGCTCGGACTGCCGAAGTGGGTCATGAACAGCCTGCCGTCGAACGAAAAGCTGTCCGCCTACCTGGCGAACATGGTGCCCAAGGCCGGCCTGTTCTTCTCGGGCGTGATGGGCGCGGCGGGCAACGTGCTGATCATCCTCTTCGTCGGCATTTATTTCGCGGCCCAGCCCGGGGTGTATATCAACGGCATGGTAACTCTCGTGCCCAAGCGAAAGCGCGACCGCGCGCGCGAAGTGCTGGACGAGATCGGCGCCACGCTGGCCAAATGGCTGGTCGGCAAATCGGTATCGATGCTGCTGGTCGGAATACTGTCGACGATCGGCCTGAGCCTGCTCGGCGTGCCGCTGGCGCTGATTCTCGGAATCATCGCAGGCCTGCTCGATTTCATTCCTTATCTCGGGCCGCTGATGGCGGGCGTGCCGGCGGTGCTGATCGCATTCTCGGACAGCCCCCAGCTGGCGGTGTACACGGTGATGCTGTTTTGCGGTATCCAGCTGTTCGAAGGCTACCTGCTGCAGCCGCTGATCGAGCAGCGGACGGTGTCGCTGCCGCCGGCGCTGACGATTGTCATGCAGGTGCTGTTCGGCACCCTGTTCGGCCTGGCCGGGGTTGCGCTGGCGACGCCGATGACAGCGGTGCTGGCGGTGATCGTCAGCATGCTGTACGTGCAGGACGTGCTGGGCGATCCGGTGCGAACGCCGAGCGAAGTGAAGGAAAGCGGCTAGGCCTGCGCCTGCAGCCACGCGCGCGGCGACATGCCCGCCACTTGCGTGAACGCGCGCGACAGCGATGCGGCGCTCTGGTAGCCCAGTTGGTCCGCGGCCAGTTTCACCGCCATGCCTTTCCTTAGCATGCCCTGGGCCAGCGCGATGCGCCATTCGGCCAGGTAGTCGGCCGGCGTGGTACCGGTCTCGGCCTTGAAGGTGGCCGCGAAAGAGCTGCGCGACATGCCCGCCACAGACGCCATCGATGCCAGCGACCAGGCCTCGCCCGGTTTTTCATGCAGCGCCGTCAGGGCCGCCGCGATGCGCGGATGCGCCAGCCCGGTCAGCAAGCCCTTCGGAAAATCAGCCTGCTCCGGATGGTCGAGGAGCCAGCGCAGCAGCTGCAGGATCAAGACCTCGAACATGCGGTCTGCCATCATCCGGTGGCCGCAGCGCAGGCGCTCGGACTCGGAGAACAGCAGCGCCAGCGTGTGCTCCAGCCCATCGATGGCGCCTAGCGGCAGCACCAGCAGCGGCGGCAAGGCGCGCGCCAGCGGATGCCGCTCGCCGCCGTCGAAATCAACCGTCGCGCAGACGAAATCGGCGCCGTCGACAGGTGCGTTATGAAAGGCGTGCGACAGCGGACGGGGATAGAACAGCAAGGTCGGTTCGGTGACCGTCACCTTGCGCGGCACGCCATCGCGCGCACGGTGGGTCACGACCATCTCGCCGCGCCGCAGCACATGCAGGAAGGCCCTGCCCGGCTGGGCATCGAAATGGGTCACGCCGCACAGCTCGCCCGTGTGGAACAGGTGGGCGCGCACGCGGAAACGGTCCAGCAGTGCGGAGAGTCGGTCGATCGGTGCTTGCGTGGCCATTGGACGATTCGTATTGTTTTACCTACTAAACGAGTCTTATGGTATCGCAGTTCGCGGGATGATGCTTGGGCGTTGGGACTTTCCCCAACCGCCAACCAAGCAAAGGAACCATCATGTCCCGTCTTCCACTCGTCAATCGTGAAACCGCCGCCGCCAATGTCCGTCCAGCCCTCGACGCCATCCACGGCGCCTTCGGCGTCACGCCGAATATGTTCCGCACCGTCGCTAATTCGCCGGCCGCGCTGGCCAGCATGTGGGGCGCGTTCGGCGCGCTCGGCGGCGGCGTGCTGGGCGCTAAACTGGGCGAGCAGATCGCCGTGGCGGTCGCCGACCGCAATGGCTGCAACTACTGCCTGGCCGCGCACACGGCGCTGGGCCAGGCGGCCGGCGTCAGCGCCGCCGACATGCAGGCCGCACAGGGGGGCGTGTCATCCGATGCGAAGACCGCGGCGGCGCTGCGCTTCGCATTGAAACTGGTCGAGGAGCGTGGCCATGCGAGCGCAGAGGATGTCGCGGCCGTGCGCGCGGCCGGCTTCAGCGACGAAGCGATTGTTGAAATCGTCGCCCACGTGGCGCTGAACCTGTTCACCAATTATGTGAACGTGGCGTTCGATGTGCGGGTGGACTTCGCGCCGGTGAAGCTGCGCAAGGCGGCGTAGGGCGAGTGGCAGCGGCGCTTCGTGGCCACTTTATGTGCCGTGCATTGACGGTGATACGGAAGGCCTTTATTCTGGACCACTTAAACAATCGTCAATACATCAAGTGCGAACCATACTGATTGCCTTATTCAGCGCCGCTGCAAGCGCGGCGTGCGCCTTTGCCGCTTTCCGCTTTCCGGTACAGCTGTCCGACAGCGCCAGTATCATCGCGTCGGGCCTCTTCGCGCTCGTGCTCGGCCTGCTGCAGGGGAAGCTGTTTGGCCCGGCTGCGTACAAGGCAGTCGGCGTCGGCACGTTCCTCGGCCTGTGCGTAATATGGGCACCGGTGGTGATCGTCACGTATGGCTTTGCGCTGGCTGGGCTGCCGTACCTGGTGGCGTATGCCGGTATCGCCGCCGTCGGTGTTCAGTGGAGCGTCAAGCTGGCGCCGCGCAAAGCCGCCTAGCTTCCCTTGCGGTTTCGTGGAAGCGGTGCCCGGGAAGCGGTGCCGAAGCGGTGCCCGAAGCGGTGCCTGTTCGGACACGAAGCGGTGCCCGAAGCGGTGCCTGTTCTGACATTCGGACACGGTCTCAACCATGAGGTCTTTTGTGCCATGCCATTAAACTCTTTGAACTCATCGGTCATGTCGCCCTTCTGTTGAAACTTCTCCTCGGATGTCGGGGCTCACTGTTCAGGCCGTGTCCGAAAGTCAGAACTGGCACCGAACGAGGCACGAACGGATCAGCCGCAGCAAGCAAACTAGTGAGTCCGCGCGACCGACAGCCGCACGCCCTCGGATTGCATCTTCGCAAACTGATCCGCACTGACCGCTGGGCTGAACAGCCAGCCCTGCAACTGGTCGCATCCGAGGTCGCGCAGGAAGGCCATCTGCTCCGGCGTCTCTACGCCTTCGGCCACGATCTCCTGGCGCAGCTGCTGCGCCATCGTGACGATCGCGCGCGCGATGGCGCAGTCGTTTTCCTCGTTCGGCAGGCCGACCACAAATGCGCGGTCGATCTTCAGCGTCGAGATCGGGAATTTCTTCAAATAGGCCAGGCTCGAATAGCCGGTGCCGAAGTCGTCCAACGCCAGCGCCATGCCCATCGCCACCAGCTCGTTCATGATGGCGATGACGTTGTCGGCGCCGCCCACCAGCAGGCTCTCGGTAATCTCGAGCATGATCTGCTCGGGCTGTACGCCGTGCTTCGTCAGCACTTCCTGCACCCGGCCCGGCAAGCCACGGTCGAACTGGCGCGCCGACAGGTTGACGGCGACCGGCGGCATCACCAGCCCCGCATCCTTCCACGCGCGCACCTGGCGGCAGGCTTCGTCCAGCACCCAGCTGCCGATCTCGTAGATCAGCCCCGTCTCTTCCGCCAGCGGGATGAACACGCCCGGCGAAATCATGCCGCGCTCCGGATGGCGCCAGCGGATCAGCGCCTCGGCGCCGACGATGCGCCCGCTGCGCAGGCTGACCTTGGGCTGGTAATGCAGCTCCAGCTGGCCTTCGCCCAGCGCCGTGCGCAATTCGGTTTCGAGGCGCAGGTGCTCCTTGGCGCGCTGGTCCATCTCTTCGCGGTAGAACAGGAAGCTGCCCTTGCCCGTCTCCTGCGCCTTGGCCATGGCCACGTCGGCAAAACGGATCAGCGAGGCGGCGTCCATGCTGTCCTCCGGGAAGACAGCCACGCCGACGCTGGCGCTGACCTGCAGCGAATGCGTGCCGATGACGATCGGCGCGGCCAGTGTCGCCATCAGTTTCTTGACGACGATGGCCGCGTGTTCGCGCTTTTCGATCTGCGGCAGCGCCACGGCGAATTTGCTGCCGTCGATGCGGGCCAGGATGTCCGGATCGCGCAGCACCGCCCGGAAGCGGCGGCCGATCTCGCATATCAATTCGCTGGCCACTTCGTGCCCCAGCGTGTCGCTGATGGCGCCGATGCGGCTGATCTCGATCACCATCAGCGCGCCATACTGTTCGCCGCGGCGCGCCTCGACCAGGGTCTGGTCGACCAGGTGCTTGAGCAGGCTGCGGTTCGGCAGGCCGGTCAGGCTGTCGTAATTGGCCATGCGCTGCATGCGCGCTTCGGCGTCCTTGTGCACGCTGATGTCGGAGAACAGCGAGAAGGTATGCGTGATCTGGCCTGCCGGGCTGCGCACGACGCTGATCGTCACCGATTGCGGGAACAGCTCGCCGTTCTTGCGCTTGCCGATGATCTCGCCGCGCCACGGTCCGTGACCGGCCATCGCCGCGCGCACCTTGGCGCGGAACTCGGCGTCGTGCACGCCCGAACGCAGCAGGTCGGGCGTCTGCCCGATCGACTCGCTTTGGGTGTAGCCGGTGATGCGCGTGAACGAGCTGTTGACCGAGACGATGCGTTCGCTCGAGTCGGTGATCAGGACGCCCTGGTCGCTGTCCTCGATGATGCGCGCGTGCAGGTGCAGCTTGTCTTCCTCGCTCAGCGCCTCGACCACGGGCGACAGGTGGACCAGCATGCCGGCCGGCTGGTCGTCGTCGTCGTGGATCAGCGACAGCGCCAGCCGCACCCAGATCAGCTCCCCGTTCTTTTTGCGGCGCCGCACTTCGATCACGCCGCTGCCCTCTTCGAGGAACAATTCGGCGATCGAGTCGTCCTCGTCATCCTCGGCATACAGGAACAGCACGTGCTGTCCCAGCGCTTCTTCGCGGCTGTAGCCGAACAGGGTTTCGGCGCCCTTGTTCCAGCCGGTCAGGTAGCCGGCCAGGTCGAGCACGATGACCGGCTCGTTCGAATGTTCGAAGGTGTGGGCGTGCTGTTCGCGCAGGCGTTCGGCGGGCGGATGCAGCTCGCCGCGCAGCTGCACCAGTTCGCCCTCCAGCCGCGCCAGCGCATTGCCGAGGGCTTCGCCCTCCAGCTCGCGCGCGGCGCGCACCAGTACCAGGCTGCGCTCGAGGGCCGTGTCGCTCATGGCTTGGCCTGGCTTTCGCGCACCGCGTCCAGCATCCAGGACACCGCGCCCACACAGGCGTCGTTGTAGTCGCCGCTTTCGATCTGCAAGGCGGACAGCTGGGCCGCGACGGCGCCGAGGTCGCCGCTTTCGGCGGTTTCCACCAGCCGGTGCATGTCGCCCAGCTCGCCTTCGTAATCGACCAGCGCGGCGCGCACCGCTTCACTGAGCGGCAGCGGCGCCAGCACTTCGGCCAGCGGCATGCCGAACAACACGCCCAGCAGCGAGAACATGCCGGTCATGAAGGCCTGCTCCTGCAGGTTCTTGTCCATGCCGCGCGCCTTTGCCAGCAGTTCGAGCTGGCGCGCCCGCACCGATACGCGCGAGAGCAGCATCGGCGAGCGGATGTCGCCCTGGCGCGCCGCGAACAGCATCAGGTTCAGCCAGCGCCGCAATTGCTGGCGGCCGAGGATCAGGATGGCCTGCGAAAAGCTGTTGACCTTGCGGCCGGCGCCGATGCCCAGCGAGTTGACCAGGCGCAGCAGGTGGTAGGATAGCGCGGCGTCGCGCCGCAGCAAGGCTTCGATTTCATGGGTATGGGCGTCGGCGGCGACCAGCTGCACCAGCTGCAGCGCCAGCGCGCGCGACGCGGCCTGGGCGCCCTGGGCCTTGGCGGGCGGCGCCATGCACCAGTCGCCATCGACATAGCGCACTTCGGGCGGCAAGGCATCCTTGTCGAGCTTGTTGTCGACGCGCAGCAGCGCGCCCTCCGGCATGGCTTGCCAGCCTGCCAGCACCAGCGCCGCCTCCAGCGCGGGTTCGAGGCCGGGACGGAACAGGCAGTTCCCCTGCGCCGTCAGATCGGCGAAGGTATCGCCGACGACCAGGTCCAGCAGCGCCTCGCCCGGTCCTGGGCCGGTCTCGAGCAGCAGTGCGGAAGGTGCGCCGCCGGGCTCCGCGAGGACGCGAAAACCGACCAGCGGCGCAGGAATGGAATGGCTCATTTTTCCTTGCGAGATCGATACGATTGAACGCTATGTTACTCTCAAAATGTTAATCAGGGCCAACGTAATGCTTGGGTTCGCCTTCGCCTGTACCGGTGTCGCGACGTACGCCGGGCAAGTCGGCGCACAGGCGTTCGAACACGCCGGGGCGCTGCATGCGCTCGATCCACCATTTCAGGGCCGCGCCGTCTTCGCCGACTCGCCATGCCATGTAGAACGATTCGAGCGCGCGCGGTTCCTCCGTCTCCTTCTCGACCAGCAGCCCCCGCCCGATGGCCGCCCGCGCGCACGGCTCCGGCAGGTAGCCGAAACCGAAGCCGGCGACCTGCAGCGCGAATTTCGCCTGCATGCTGGGCACGGTCAGGGTGTCTTGCCCGAACAGCAGGCCGACCGTGCGCGGCGGCATATTGCGCGCCGAGTCGGCCACCACCACCGCGCGGTAATCCTGCAGCTGGGCGCGGCCCAGCGGACCGGCGACGCCCGCCAATGGATGCGACGGCGCCACCGTGAACACGAACGGCATCTGGCCGATGGCGCGCGCGATGTAGCCGCCGCCGGCCGGTCCGTCGCCGGCCACGCCGACCAGCAGGTCGACCCGGCGATCGAGCAAGGCCTCCCATGGCCCGGACAGGGTCTCCTGCACCACCCGCAGCCGCGTCTGCTGGGCGACCGTGTAGAAGTCCTTCAGTTCATCTTGCAGGGAAACGACGGAGAACATCGAATCGAGTCCGATCGCGATTTCCGTCTCCCAGCCGGAAGCGACGCGCTTGACCCGGTGTTCGAGGTCGTGCGCCGCCTTCAGCAGGTAGCGCCCCTCTGTCAGCAGTTCGCGCCCGGCCGGGGTCAAAACGATGCGCGGACCGTTGCGTTCAAACACCTGGACTCCCAGGTCTTCCTCCAGCTTGGCGACCATGTAGGAGATGGTCGAGGGGACGCGATGCAATTCCTGGCCGGCTTTCGAGAACGAACCGCGGCGGTCGATGGCGTCGATGATATGCAGGGCTTCCAGGCTGATTCTGAGCATTCGATATTTTCGATGATAGAGGACGAAATTTTCCGTTTTTTTATTCCGACGGGCCCACCTATACTAGCATCCATAGCAGCGAGATTGCAAAAACTGCTGGCCTTGAAATAGATCGAAATAATCGCACATTACTGATAAAGAAACGGAGCGCACCATGTTACAGATTCGTAAAAGTGAAGAACGCGGCAATGCCAACCACGGCTGGCTGCACTCGAAGCATACGTTTTCATTCGGACATTATCACGATCCCAAGCATACCGGGTTCGGTCCCCTGCTGGTCATCAATGAAGACCGCGTCGCCCCGGGCCAGGGTTTCGGCACCCACGGCCACCGCGACATGGAAATCATTTCCTACGTGCTCGAAGGCGCGCTGGAACACAAGGACAGCATGGGCACCGGTTCGGTCCTGCACTATGGCGATGTGCAGCGCATGAGCGCAGGCACCGGCGTGCGCCACAGCGAGTTCAATGGTTCGGCGACGGAACCCGTGCATTTCCTGCAAATCTGGATCCAGCCGGACGTGACCGGCATCCCGCCGAGCTACGAGGAGCGCCACTTCGCGCCGGAGAGCAAGCAGGGCAGGCTGCGCCTGATCGCCTCCAAGGACGGGCGCGAGGGCTCGGTGCTGGTGCACCAGGACGCTGCCATCTACGCCGCCATCTTGAACGGCGCCGACCAGGCCGAACATGCGCTGGCCCCGGGGCGCACCGCGTATGTACACGTGATCCGCGGACGGGTCAGCGTCAACGGCACGGCGCTGGGCGGCGGGGATGCGCTCAAGCTGTCCGCCGAAGATGCCGTGCGGCTGGACCAGGCCGATGCAGCCGAGGTGCTGGTGTTTGACTTGCCTTATTGATTTGGCAATCCCGGGGACCAATGTCCCCGGGCTCCTGCTGCCGACTTAGAACCCCTCCACCAGACGGCTGGGCCGGTTTTCCGCTACACTTGCGGCTACAGCAACAGAACCAGAGAATACCGATGCCCGCCCCCGCCGCCACTGAAGAACTGCTGGACTACACCACGTCCTGCGCCTTGCCCACGCCTTGGGCACAGTTCACCCTGCACGCCTTTGTCGAACACGCGACCGGCAAGGAACACCTGGCGATGACCCTGGGCGACATCGGCGACGGCGAACCGGTGCTGGCGCGCGTGCATTCCGAGTGCCTGACCGGGGATGTGCTGTTCTCCCAGCGCTGCGACTGCGGCGCCCAGCTCGAAGGCGCACTCAAGAAGATCGCCGACGAAGGACGCGGCATCCTGCTGTACCTGCGCCAGGAAGGGCGCGGCATCGGCCTGGTCAACAAGATCCGCGCCTACCGCCTGCAAGAAGCCGGCGCCGACACGGTCGAGGCCAACCTGGCGCTCGGCTTCCACGCCGATTCCCGCAATTACGAGCTGTGCAAGCCGATGCTGGCCCAGTTCGGCATCCGCACCCTGCGCCTGATGACCAACAACCCGCGCAAGATCGAAGCGATGGAGAAATTCGGCGTGACCGTGGCCGAACGGGTGCCGCTGCTGGTCAACCGCAATGCATTTAACACTTCTTACCTGAATACCAAGGCTGCCAAGCTGGGCCACATGATGACCCCGCTGGCCGAGGTGGTTGCGGAAGACGGCGAACTTTAATCCCGCAAATGCGTTAAGCTGTTGGCAATAAATACGAAACATTATTGCCAACGAAGGAATGCTTGACGTCTTCCCCGCCCAAAAGGAAAGGGATTCCTACTGCTAGCGTCGCACGTCCGCGACGGAGAATGTTTTTTGCCGCATTGAGATCACGATCATGTAAGGTGCCGCAATCACTACACGTCCACTCCCTTATTCCAAGATCTGCGATACCTATTGGCCGCGAATCGGGCAAACTGCCACAGTTCGAACAGATCTGGGTGGTGAAACGTTCGTCCACTTCCTGAAACCAGGCGCCATGCTTAACAGCCTTGTACGCCAGTTGTGTTCGGAAGGTCGACCAGCTGACGTCGTACACCGACTTGGCCATGCTGGTTTTGGCGAGTCCGGAGGCATTTACATTGCCGACCACGATGTGGTCGAAGTTGCTTACAAGCTTGCGCGACTCATTATGCAAAAAATCGCGCCGCTTATTGGCGATCTTGGCGTGGATCGTCTTCACGCGCTTGCGCTTGCGCGCGCGCTGGGCTATCCCAAGCGCCTGTTCGGCAGCGCGGTAAAACCCCGGCGCCTCGGCGACCTCCACAACAATGTTGAGATACCAGTTGCCGCGGCGGTCTCGCGAAAAATTGCTGCCATCGATGAACTTACCGTCGGGCAGCGGTCGCGAGTAAAAGACGCGGAAAGTGTTCCCGGCAAATCGAAAGGCATCGCCCTCCCGCTTGAGCGAGCGGCCTTTCAAAGGGATCCAGCCGGTCGATTTGATCCCGCGATAGCGCAGGTAGGGCCGCTTGAACTGGGAGCGCGATTTGGCGTACTGCTGGCATACATCGTTGATCGTGTCGGAATACAGCCCGAGTTCCTTGCTCGAACCGGCGCACAGCTTGATCAGATCAAAGCCGCTGAGCCAGGGACGGTTAAAACGCAGCGCGTCCTTTTGCCGGTCGTTACAATAATTCCAAACGAAGTTGACATTGCGGGCTTGCGTGTTCAGCAGGCCATTGAGCGATTTGACACGGTAGCGGTAGACGAGCTTCATATTAGTTCGACTGTCACGGCCAGGATTCGTTCTCTCTACAAGCACAAGACGCCGACTGCTATGCAGTCGGTCCGTTTCACTCCCCGCCCTAAAGAGCGGTGTCTCACGGGACAATTCTGATGAAAATTGCCACCATTGCAGCGCTGATCTGCTGCGTTCCGGCGGCGGTGTCGGCGGCGCCACAGGCCGCCACCAGTCCGGCCAAGACCGAAACGCAGGCGCGTCCGCCCCAGCTCGCAGTCCCGCCCGCCGCGCCGATGGCGCCGCCGGTGCCCGAAGCGGCTGACGAATCGGCCCTGCCGCCACCCTCTTCGGCGGCGCAAAAACTTTACTCCTCCGCCAAGAACGACCTGCTGCGCATCCGCATGCTGCTCAAGAACGGCCGCAGCCAGTCCAGCGTCGGCTCCGGCTTCATGGTCGGCACCAGCAACCTGGTGCTGACCAACTACCACGTGGTGTCGCAAATGGCGATCGATCCGGACGTGTATGTCGGCGAATACGTCGACACCGACGGCAAGAGCGGCCCGGTCGAACTGCTGGCCGTCGACGTGCTGCACGACCTGGCGGTGGTGCGCGTGAACCGCAGCGGCACCGGCTTCTTCAATATTCCCGACAAGCTGGCCAGGCTGACCCAGGGCCAGTACCTGTACTCGCTGGGCAACCCGCTCGACCTGGGCTTCGCCATTTCCGAAGGCGCCTACAACGGCGTCATCTCGCGCAGCTTCTACGACCAGCTGATGTTCACCGGCCCGATCAACTCCGGCATGAGCGGCGGCCCCAGCGTGACCGTGGGCGGCGACGTGGCGGGCGTGAACGTGTCCAAGCGCAGCGACGCCGAATCGGTCAGCTTCCTGGTGCCGGCCCGCTACGCCCAGGAACTGCTCAGGAAGGTGGAAAAGCAGGCGGCGCCGCCCAAGGATTTCAACCCGCTGATCGGCCAGCAGCTGCTGGCCCACCAGAAGAGCATGATCGACCGCCTGCTCGACGGGCCGCTGGCGGCCAAGTCGATGGGACCCTACCAGGTGCCGGTACGCGAATCGGAGCAGGTTCGCTGCTGGGGCCGCTCCAACGTCAAGGCCGAAGCGAGCTTCACGGCCGATACCATCAGCTGCTCGATGGAATCGGCGATCTTCGTGTCCGAGAACCTGCAGACCGGCCACGTGTCGATGACGCACCAGTATGTGCGTTCGGCCAGCCTGGACGCGATCCGCTTCGCGGCGCTGGCCAGCAATCTGTTCAAGGCCGACAACCTGGGCAGCAACCGCGATACCCGGCTGACGGGACCATCCTGCACCGAAAGCTTCGTCAAGACCCGCTCGCTGCCGCTGCGCGCCGTGACCTGCGTGCGCGCCTACCGCAAGTTCGCCGGCCTGTACAACTTCACCTTGCTCACGGCCAGCACCGACGACGCCCACGCCAGCCTGCAAAGCCGGCTCGACGTGGCCGGCGTGTCCTACGAAAACGGCATACGCACCACCCGCGCCTTCCTCGACACACTGGGCCGCGGCCTCCAGGGCGCCGGGAGCAAGCCATGAGCGGGCCCTACTTTGTCGAAACGCTGGCGCGCAACGGCGACGTGCTGCACCGGCACCAGCTGAACGACCTGCCGATCCGGCTCGGACGCGGCTACGACAACGACTACATCCTCGACGACGACTACGCCGCCGCGCGCCATGCGGTCATCGAGGCGGGCGCGCAGGGCGAGATGGTGCTGCGCGACCTGGGCAGCAAGAACGGCGTGATCCACAAGGGCCAGCGCAAGACCAGCCTGGTCATCACCGGCGACACCGTGATCCGCCTCGGCCACACCACGCTGCGGGTGCGCCCCGCCGATTACCCGGTCGAGCCGGAGATGGTCGACCGCACCATGCACGGCTGGGAAGGCGTGCTGCCGGGCCTGGTCGGCTTGCTGCTGATCGGGCTGTTCGCGGTGTTCACCGTGTGGCTCAACGATTCGCAGGCGTTCCGCCTGCTGCGCTACCTGCAGGCGCTGGCCTACGGCATTGGCGCCGGCCTGATCTGGGGCGGCGTGTGGGCCTTCGCCAACCGCCTGTTCGGGCGTCACGCGCGCCTCGGGCGCCACCTGTTCATCTTCGGCTGCGGGCTGGCCGCGATCACCGTCTACAAGGTGGCCTCGAGCCTGCTGGCCTATGCATTCTCGCTCGAGCAGGCCACGCGCTACGGCTCGCAGATGGCGATCGTGTTCGCCGCCGGCATGGTGTTCTTCCACCTGAGCACGGTCAAGCCCCAGCATGCGCGCCGCTTCGCGACGACTTGCCTGATCCTCGGCCTGCTCGGCTCCGGCCTGACGATGATCAGCAACGAGCAGCGCACCGGCCGCGTGACGGACGAACTGTACATGCCGCTGCTGCTGCCGCCGGCGATGCGGGTCAGCCCCGATCACAGCGTAGACCAGTTCATCGGCGATGTCGGCGCGATGAAAGCCAAGCTCGACAAGGAACGCATGCGCAAGGTCAAGGACGACGCCGACGACGAGTAAGCGCCGCCGGCGCCGCTGCCGCCCTCAATGCGCGGCGAGCGTGATGTAGTGCGTGCCGGCGGGCGCGCCGGCCAGGTCGCGCAAGGGCACGTCGAGCAGCACCGTGCCCTTGGTGTAGCCGAACAGGGGTTCTTCCAGGTTGATCTTGAATCTGCGGTCGACGCCGACGAATTCAAAGTTGTTGGTGGCGATGACTTCGGTCTTGGGGAGCTTGCCCACTTCAGCGTATTTGCGTATGCCCTGCATCGACAGGCGCAAGGTCTCCCCATTCGACATATCGTAGACGCCGACCAGGGTATCGAAGCCGCCGAGGTAGGTACGGCTGGCATGCTCGGGCAGCGTGATCGATTGCGGCGGCGGCGACGGGATGCGGACGGAATCGAGCCGGTCGGGTGCGGACTGGGCCATCGACCCGGACGACAAGCCGGCAAGCAAGGACAACAGGAGTAGGCGCTTCATGATCAACCTCCAGCAACAATGGATAGGAATGCTCGTCGGCGGGATGCGCGTGCAAGCGATCCCACTCGTTTCACTATAGGCCGCGTTCGGACCAGAGCCAATCCAAAGTTGATATGCATGCCGCATGTTTTTTGCGCCTGGCCAGGCCGGCCGATCCTTTGACAGCCGCGCCGGAATCGGCAATCATCGTGTTCACTTTCTTTTGACGGGCCCATCCCGATGCTCCGCTCCAAACTCGTGTTCGCCGTGGCCTGGGCCCTGTTCTGGCTCCTGATGGTGTCGGTCGCGGTGCAGGACTACGTCAACGACGACGGCGCCGCCTATTGGCAGCCGGTGCTGTGGGAAACCTCGTCGATGGTGGTGATGACGATGCTGCTGCTGGTGCAGCGCCACTTCAGCCACCGCCACATCCGCCTGATCGCCACGCCGCGCCGCTGGTTCCTGCTGCAGCTGGCCTGGCTGCCGCTGTACTGGGCGGCGTTCACGCCGCTCGCGTTCGGCATCCGGCATGGCGTGTATGCCTTGGCGGGCCTGAGCTACGAGCATGACCCGTGGGCCGCCACCTTCGTCTACGAATCGCTCAAGATCACGGTGTTCTTCAGCCTGTTCGTGCTGATCGAGTTCGGCATCCTGTCCTACTACGAGTTGCTCGAGGAAAAACTGCGGGCCGAACACGCCAACGCCCTGCTGCGCGAAGCCCAGCTGCAGCGCCTGGCCCAGCAGATGCAACCGCATTTCCTGTTCAATGCGCTCAACACGATTTCCTCGCTGATGCACAGCGACGTCGACAAGGCGGACGCGACGCTGATGCAGCTGGCCGAGGTGCTGCGCACCACGCTCGATGTCAGCGACCGCCACCAGGCGCCGCTGGCGACCGAACTCAAACTGGTGCGCGGCTACGCGGCCGTCATGGAAGAGCGCTTCGGCGAGCGCGTGGCGATCCGCTGGGACATCGCGCCGGCAGCCAGCGATTGCCCGGTGCCGGTCATGAGCCTGCAGCCGCTGCTCGAGAACATCTTCAAGCACACGGTCGAGCAGCGCCGCCAGCCGACCCGGATCCTGGTGGCGGCCAGCGTGGCCGACGGCGCGCTGGTGGTGCGCATCGAGGACGACAGCGGCGTGCTGGCGCCCGCTGCCGGCGGCGGCATCGGCATGGCCAACCTGCGCGAACGCCTGGACGTGATGTACGGGGCGCGGGCCAGCCTGGCGCTGTCGCAGCTGAGCCCGGCTGGTGTACGGGCGGAGATGAGGCTGCCATGCGCGTGCTGATCGTCGACGACGAGCGCCCGGCGCGCGACAAGCTGCAGCGCCTGCTGGCCCGGGAACCAGGCATCAGCGCCATCGAGCAAGCCTGCGACGGCGTCGATGCGCTGGCCAGGGTCGCCGCCTTCGCGCCCGACGTCGCCTTCCTCGACATCCAGATGCCGGAGGTGAATGGCCTCGAACTGGCCGCATCGCTGCCGGCGCCGGCGCCGCTGGTGGTGTTCGTCACCGCCTTCGACCAGTACGCGGTGCGCGCCTTCGACGCCAACGCGATCGACTACCTGCTCAAGCCCTACGACGGCGCACGCCTGCAGCGCGCCCTGCTGCGCGTGCGCGAACGGCTGGCCCGCAAGACGCCGCCGCCGGCCCTGCCTTCGGCGGCGGCCGGCCATCCGCTGCGCCAGCTGCTCGTCAGCGAACGCGGCACCACGCGCGTGGTCCGCATCGACGAGCTGCAGTGGATCGAGACGGCCGACAATTATGTGGTGCTGCACACCGCGCAGGGCCAGCCGCTGCTGCGCCAGGCATTGTCCAGCCTGCTGGAACAGCTCGGCGCGGGCTTCGTGCGCTGCCACCGCCGCGCCGCGGTGCAGCTGGCGTGGATCGACAGCGTCGTCGCGCTCGACAAGGGCGACTGCGAGCTGGTGCTGCGCGGCGGCGCGCGCGTGCCGTGCAGCCGCCAGTTCCGCGCCGCCGTGGTGGCCAGGCTGTAGCGGCGGCGCCGCATCCGGCCCGCCCCGCCAGGCGCCCGGTTCGCCCCATTGCGCTGGATCGCGCCGGCGCGCGGCATTAGGCTGGGAACCCTCATCCACTGCCCTGGCCTGCCATCATGCTACCGAACCGCGCCGATGCCGGCGACCGCCTCTACTTCCTCGACTGGGTGCGCATCATCGCCTTCTTCGTGCTGATCGCCTACCACGTGGGCATGTACTACGTCAGCTGGGACTGGCACGTGAAAAGCGCCGCCACCAGCAGCGCGCTCGAGCCGTTCATGCTGCTGTCCTCGCCATGGCGGCTGGGCTTGCTGTTCCTGGTGTCCGGCGTCGCCTCCGGCTTCATGCTCACGCGCCTGTCCGCGCGCCGCTTCATGGGCCAGCGCAGCGTGCGCCTGCTGGTGCCGCTGCTGTTCGGCATGTTCGTCATCGTGCCGCCGCAAGCGTATTACGAAGTGGTCGAGAAGGTCGCCTACAGCGGCGGCTATCTGGAGTTCATGCGCCTGTACGTCGGCGGCTACCCGGGTTTTTGCCGCGGCGACGATTGCCTCATCATGCCGACCTGGAACCACCTGTGGTTCGTCGCCTACCTGCTGGCCTACACGCTGGTGCTGGGCGTGATCGCGCTGGCGCTGGGCCCGCGCTTCGATGCGCTCGCGCACCGCATCGCCGGCCTGCTGACCGGATGGAAGCTGGTGCTGCTGCCGCTGGCCGTGCTCGGCCTGGCCAAGGTGCTGCTGCAGTCGCGCTTTCCGACCACGCATGCGCTGGTCGACGACTGGAACAACCATGCGTACTCGTTCACGCTGTTCCTGCTGGGAGCGCTGCTGTCGCGCGAGCGCGGCATCTGGCAGCGCATGGACGCGATGCGCTGGAGCGCGCTGGGCATCGCCCTGACAAGCTGGGCGATGCTGGTGATCTGCTTCGCGTTGCCGGAAACACCGGCCATGCGGCCGGTGCTGGACGCATGGTGGAACGGGCAGCGCCTGGTCTACACGCTGTGCGGCTGGTGCGCGATCATCGCCGCCTGCGGCTTTGCCCACCGCCACCTGCAGGTCGACAGCCCCAAGCGGCGCTACCTGACGCAGGCGGTGTTTCCGGTCTACATACTGCACCAAAGCCTGATCGTGGTGATCGCGCACAACATCAAGCCCGCAAGACTCACGCCCATGACCGAGGGCCTGGTACTGGCCGTGCTGACCCTGTTCATCAGCCTTGGCGTGTTCGAACTGGCGCGCCGCTGCCGCCCGCTGCACTTGCTGCTAGGGATAGGAAAAAACGGCGGCGCGCCGGCACTGCGGCGCCATGGCGCGATGGCGGCCTGAACCCTGCATCAGGTTTCCTTGCGGGCGCCGGCGCCGGCCGTGCCGCGGCCGGCAGTGCCAGCCTGGCCCTGTACGCCCGCTTCGCCGGCGGCGCTGCCGCCTTGCGCGCTGCCGGCCGGGCCGGCCTGCATGCTGGCGCCGGCCCGGCCTTCGACACCGCCGTTGCCGCGCATCTGGCCATTACCGGTCTGGAAGGGATCGGAGAACTTGCGGATCGACTCTTGCTGATTGCGCATGTTGCGCTCGGTTTCTTCGGTGGCGACACGGGCCACTTCATCGGCCAGCGCGCGCGCGGTGCGGGTCGTTTCCTGCACATGCTGCTCGGTCACGCGGGCCAGTTCGACCTGGGCGTCGGCCGCCACGCGCGAGATGTGCTGCTGATAGGCGCGCAGCTTGTCGGTGGCAGGCTGCGCGCGCGAAGCGGCCGCGCCGATCACGTCGGTCTGGCGGTCGGCCGTGATGGCTTGCTGCGTCGCCATCGTGGTTTCCTCCAGCATGGTCTGGGTCAGCTGGATGTTCAGGTCGCACAGGTGCTGGAAGGAACGGAACAGCGACTTGGACATATCGTTCAGGAAGGCCATTTGCGCTTCCATGTGGGTGCGCAGGGCGGGAGTGACAGAATTAGAGAAGGGATACATTGAGAACCTCAAAAAGTTATCGTCAACAAGGGATGAATGCGGCAAAGCGGGCTCGCGCCGCAGCGTGGTTGCACTGAAAGCCGTTCACCATCCGGTGACCGAGCGGTGTTCAGCACGAGGTTTCAAGGCTAGGGGACGGAGACCGTGGTCGTTTGACCTGGCTCAATCGTGCCGGGTTGCCGACGCACCAAATCGTGCATCGGTGCTGCAATGCACCAAAAAAGCCCGGCATCGGCGGCGCCGCCGCCGGCCTTTCCCAGTGCGCGCCCGTGCGCGGCCGATGGCGCAGAACTTGCATGCGGCCTGCCTGTCGCAACTCGCCCCAAGGCTCGCCGTATGCTGCTTAGAAACGATTTGCTCGAATACGCGGCGCCGCGCAAGCGCACGCTGCGGATCCTCTGGATCGACGCCGAACAGGCCATCGCATGGCTGTTCGAACTGGGCGCCAAAGGCGCGGCGCCCGAGATCGCCACGCTCGCCTCGCTGGTGGCCGACGTGCAGTCGCAGCGCGCGCGGCTGCAGCTGATCGACCCTTACGCCACCCGCGCCGATCCGGCCGCCCTGCCCGCCAAGCACCGCGAGGTGCAGGCGCGCGCCTGGGAAGTGGTCAGCGCCCTGTGCGCGGACGAACCTGCGATCTACCAGGCGCGTGCGCGCGGGCGCATGGTGGCGCAGTACAGCGAGCGCCACGGCGTGTCGCACCCGACCATCTACCGCTACCTGCGCCGCTATTGGGAGCGCGGCCAGACGCCGGCCGCCTTGCTGCCCGACTACGCGAACTCCGGCGCCAAGGGCAAGATCCGCGCATCGAGCGCCAACGTCAAGCGCGGCCGGCCGCGCAAGTCGGGCCTGGGCCTGAATACCGACGCCGCCATCCGCGCGACCTTCCATGCGGCGGTGGCCCGCTATGCGGCCACGCACACGCAATTCTCGCGGCGCGGCGCCTACCGCCAGATGATCGAGGACTACTTCTCGGCGCGCGAAGCCGACGCGCAGCCGACCTTCGGGCAGTTCAATTATTGGATCGAAAAAGATACTACCTAGAACCAATGCGGTGCACCGGGTTCCGGCGTGGTGCACCGCAACAGGAAAGCATTCCATGATGCCTTCCCGATGCCCCCCGGCGTGCGGAAAAACAAAGTGCGTCGCCGAAAAATAAAGTGCGTTCCGGCGCCGCCCGATTCTCCGGCGGCGGCACTGCAGGCGCAAACAACTTTGTTTTTACACCGGAAAAATTCAAACGTTTGAACACGAAATCACTTTGTTTTTTACTGATGATCTCGAATGCAAGTGGCATACCAATTGCTTAGCAGCACCATGTGACAAACAATGGTGAGGCAATCGATGGCAGATGTTTTGAATGATGGTTCGAAGTCCTTTACACGGCGCGATTTCCTGTACCGCGCCGCGCAAGTGGGCGGCACCGCGCTGCTCCTGAACACGATGAACGCCTGGGGCATGGGGATCGCCTCGACGGCCGACAAACCGCCTCCGCTGCAGGGCAGCGGCAAGGGCAAGAAGGTGCTGATCCTCGGCGCCGGCGTGGCGGGCCTGGCGGCCGCCTACGAACTCGGCAAGCTGGGCTACGCCTGCACGATCCTCGAGGCACGTCCGTTCGCCGGCGGCCGCTGCCAGACCGCGCGCAAGGGCTTCAGCCTTACCGAGCTCGGCGGCGAAAAGCAGACCTGCACGTTCGACGAAGGCCAGTACATCAACCACGGCCCGTGGCGCATCCCGCTGCACCACCAGTCCACGCTGCACTACACGCGCCTGTTCGACATCCCGCTCGAGGTGATGGTCAACGATAACGACAACGCCTGGGTCTACATGGAGAACGCCGGGCCGCTGTCGAAACGGCGGGTCAAGCCGGCGCAGCTCAAGGCCGACATGCGCGGCCACGTGAGCGAGCTGCTGGCCAAGACCGTGCGCGACAACAAGCTGGACCAGGAACTCGGCGCCGGCGACCGCGCGCTGCTGCTCGACTACCTCGCCAACGAAGGCCACCTGGCCGGCAAGGACCTCAAGTACAGCGGCCGCAGCGGGCGCGGCTACGCGGTCAATCCCGGCGCCGGCATGCAGCCGGGGCCGGGCACCCAGTCCGACCCGCTCGGCTTCGGCACCCTGCTCGCATCGAACCTCGGCAAGGTGTACAGCGCGGTGCAGGACTTCCCGATGCAAAGCACGATGCTGCAGCCGGTCGGCGGCATGGACGCGATTCCGCGCGCCTTCGTCAAGCGCCTCAAGCGCAACATCCGCTACAACGCCGAGGTGCAGACCCTGCGCCAGGACGCGGACAAGGTCACCGTCACGGCCAAGGACACCGCCAGCGGCAAGCTGTCTTCGCATGAAGCCGACTACTGCCTGTGCACGATCCCGCTGTCGGTGCTGCGCAATGTCGACACCGATTTCTCGGCGCCGTTCAAGGAGGCCATCAAGGCCGTGGTCTACACCCCGGTCGGCAAGATCGGGCTGCAGATGGGGCGCCGCTTCTGGGAGGAGGACGACCATATCTACGGCGGCCATGTGCTCACCGACCAGAAGGGCATCAACCTGATTTCGCTGCCGTCGACCGGCTGGCAGGGGAAGAAAGGCGTCGTGCTCGGCTACTACAACTACATGATGGATGCGATCGAAGTGAGCGCCCTGTCGCCGAAGGAGCGCGCCGAGTACGCGCTGGCGGCGGGCCAGAACATCTTCCCCGCCTACCGCGCCTCGTTCGAGGGCGCGTTCTCGGTGGCCTGGCACCGCGTCCAGTACAACCTGGGCGGCTGGGCCGAGTGGAGCGAAGAGACGCGCAAGGCGGCCTACCCGCGCCTGCTCGAAGGCGAGGGCCGGGTGCTGCTGGCGGGCGAGCACCTGAGCTACCTGACCGGCTGGCAGGCCGGCGCCATCGAATCGGCATGGCAGCAAATCGAAAAAATCCATCAACGCGCAAGCAGGACCAACTCATGAACCTCGCACGCTTCTTTACCCTGGCCCTGGTGGGCGCCGTGATTTTCGCCGCCTCGCCGGCGTTCGCGCAGGCGGCGCCGGACGGCAAGGCCATCTTCCTCAAGAACTGCGCGGCCTGCCACCAGGCCAACGGCAAGGGCATTCCGGGCGCCTTCCCCGCGCTGGCGGGCAGCGCCTTCGTGCTGGGCGACAGCATGGAGCTCGCCGCCGTGCTGCTCAAGGGCCGCGGCGGCATGCCGGTGTTCAGCGCCAGCCTGGACGACGGCGAGATCGCCGCCGTCCTCGCCTACGTGCGCGCCAGCTGGGGCAACCAGGCCCCGGCGCCGGGCGCGCCCGACATCGCCCAGCTGCGCACCGCGCTGAACGTGCCGAAGGCCGGCGGCGGGCGCTTCGCCAACAAGCATTGACCGATCGATTCAACCACCACAAGGACCACCATGAAGAAACCGCTCTCCGCCCGCATCGGGGCGATGATGTGCCTGCTGCCATTCGCCGCGGCGACGGCCAGCGCCCAGGACATCGTGCGCCACAAGATCCCGGGTTCCGACTTCCCGATCGCGCTGGCCGTTTCGCTGCCGCCCAACGCCTCCATTCATTTCATCAGCGGACAAGTGCCCCCGGTGGTCGACAAGGCCGCCGATCCGAACTCGCTGGCCGCCTTCGGCGACACCAAGACCCAGACCGTCAACGTCCTCAAGCGCATCAAGGACATCCTGCAGGGCATGGGCCTGGGCATGGGCGACGTGGTCAAGATGCAGGTCTTCATCGTCGGCGATCCGGCCAAGGGCGGCAAGGGCGACGTGGCCGGCTTCATGGAGGGCTATACCCAGTTTTTCGGAGCGGCGGCGTCCCAACCGAATCTACCCGCCCGCGCCGTATTCCAGGTCGCTGGCCTGAGCAACCCTGGGTGGCTGATCGAGATCGAGGTAGTCGCCGCGAAAAAGTAGTCACTGTAGTCCCACGCTTCAGATTTGATTTTCATTGTTAAGACTCTTACCGCCAACTTTCTAGGAACATGAACATGCACAAGGCCATACTCAAATCCGGCGCCGTCGCCGTCCTGCTCCACTCCGGCCTGACCTGCGCGCAACCGGTTGATGAAAAACCGGCCGAAGCCGTCGCCGCCGCACCCGCCGATCCGGCCGCCACGGCCGCCACCGGCGTCGTCATCGTGACCGGCACCCGCGCCACCGGCCTGAAGGTCGAGAACAGCGCCTCGCCGATCCAGGTGCTCGATTCGAGTTCGCTGTCGCGCACCGGCCAGCCCGACCTGATGCAGGCGCTGGCGCAGAACCTGCCCTCGTTCAACGCCCAGGCCTTCGGCAGCGACATGGCCAACATGACCCTGTCGGCGCGCCTGCGCGGCCTGTCGCCGAACAACACGCTGGTCCTGATCAACGGCAAGCGGCGCCACGGCACCGCCAACCTGGCGGTGCTGGGCGGCGCCTTCCAGGGCGGCGCAGCGGCCGACCTGAACTACATCCCGGTGGCGGCGATCGACCACATCGAGGTGCTGCAGGACGGCGCGGCCGCGCAGTACGGCACCGACGCCATCGCCGGCGTGATCAACATCATCCTCAAATCGAACTACCGCGGCGGCAACGCCAACATCAGCGCCGGCGCGTTCCAGGACGGCGGCGGCCACACCGGCGACGGCATGGCCAACCTGGGCCTGACGCCGTTCGAAGGCGCCTTCCTGAGCCTGACCGCGGAATCGAAGTACCACGGCTTCACCCAGCGCGGCGGGATCGACCCGCGCGTGGTCGACCCGGCCACGCTGGCGGCGCAGCCGAACCTGACCAAGTCGCCCGGCTATCCTTACCTGAACAAGATCCAGGGCGATGCCCAGTACCGCCAGCACGTGATGGCCGCCAACTTCGGCGCCGACCTGGGCAAGGACACTTCGCTATACAGCTTTGCCACCTTCGGCAAGAAGGAAGCGCGCGCGTTCGAGAACTACCGCATGCCGAGCCGCCTGCCGGCGATTTACCCGAACGGTTTCAGCCCGCTCGAAACCTTCGACGAAACCGACTTCGCATTCACCGCCGGCGTCAAGGGCAAGGTGTTCGGCGACTGGAACTGGGACCTGTCGACCACCTACGGCAAGGACGTCTCCAAGCTGGGCGTGGCGACCTCGGGCAACGTGTCGCTGTACGCGGACACCGGCAAGACGCCGACCGAGTTCGACGCCGGCGAATTCCAGGCCAGCCAGTGGACCAACAACCTCGACTTCAACCGCGAATTCGACCTCGGCCTCGCCTCGCCGATCACGCTGGCGCTGGGCCTGGAGCAGCGCCGCGACACCTACGAGATCGTGGCCGGCGACGCCGCCTCGCGCTACAAGGAAGGCTCGCAGTCCTTCCCCGGCTTCTCGCTGACCGACGCCGGCAAGCATGACCGCACCAACGAGGCGTTCTATGTCAACCTGGCCGGCAAGCCGGTCACCGACCTGACGGTCGACCTGGCCGCGCGCTACGAGCACTTCAGCGATTTCGGCAGCACCCGCGTCGGCAAGCTGACGATGCGCTACGACTTCAGCCCGGCGGTCGGCCTGCGCGGCACCTTCAGCAACGGCTTCCGCGCGCCGACGCTGGCCGAAGCCTACTACTCGGCCACCAACGTGTCGCCGCGCAGCGCCTTCGTGCAGCTGGCGCCGAATTCGGCCGGCGCGAAGCTGGTCGGCATCGACGGCCTCAAGCCGGAAGCATCGACCAACCTGTCGGCCGGCCTGGTGCTGAACCCGGCCACCGGCGTGACCGTGACGGTCGACGCCTACCAGATCAAGATCCGCGACCGCATCGTCGGCAGCGGCGCCTTGTACGGCTCGGGCGGCGCGGTCAATTCGCCTGCGGTGACGGCGGCCATCCTCGCCAATGGCAACGTGCTCGACCCGACCGTGGTACAGACCGGCATCAACATCTTCTCGAACGCGGTCAACACCCGCAGCCGCGGCATGGAAGTGGTGGCCACGCTGGCCAGCAACTACGGCGACATGGGCAAGGTGGACTGGTCGGCCGCGGCCAACTACAACACGGTCAAGGTCACCAAGATCAACCAGGCCCCGGCCCAGCTGCAGCCGCAGACGCTGCTCGACAAGACCGCCATCTCGCACCTGGAGACGGCGTCGCCGAAGATGCGCCTGAACCTGGCGGCACTGTGGAAGATGGGCGCATGGACGGTCAACCTGCGCGAGGCGATCTACGGCAAGTCCTCGGAACTGCAGTCGTCCGACGGCGCCGTGTACTACGAGAACAAGATCAAGACGAAGGCGATCACCGATCTCGAAGTGAGCTACAAGGCGGGCGCGGCATGGACGCTGTCGATCGGCGCGAACAACCTGTTCAACGAGTACCCGGACATGGTCAACAAGGATCTGCTGGCCGAGCAGCGCGCCAACCTGGACAACGGGGCGGTCACGATCTACCCGGGGTTCTCGCCGTTCGGCATCAACGGCGGCTACTACTACGTGCGGGCGGCCTACAAGTTCTGAGGGGGCCCTTTCAGTTCGAGGGCATTGCCTTCGGGGTCCTTCAGGTAGATCGAAGGGCCCTCGCCTTCGGCGCCGTAGCGCGATTCCACCGGACCGGCCGCCACGCCGTGCGCGGCCAGGTGGGCGCGGATTGCTTCCGCGTCGAACGGTTCGACGCGGAAGCACACGTGATCCACATTGCGGCCCTGGGCTCCCGGGGCCGCGCCTCCCTCTTTCCCCAGTTTGCCGTCCACCGGCACCAGGTCCACCAGCGAGCTGCCGGCGCGCAGCTGGACCAGGCCGATCCCGTCCTGGCGGCGCTCGATGGTGCAGCCCAGCACCGTGGTGTAGAAGCCGATCATGGCGTCGAGGTCGACGATGCGCAGCACGACGTGGTCGATTTCGCGGATCTTGATCATGGGGGTCAATCCGCGTGCCGCTCCACCCACGTCGCAAACGCATCGGCGAAGGTCTGCAGGAAGGCCTTGGTCGCATCGTTATTCAGCTCGTCGCCGTCGAACTGCTTGCCGATATTGCCGACGTAGGCTTCCGGCTGCTGCATGGCCGGCATATTGAGGAACACCAGCGACTGGCGCAGGTGGTGGTTGGCGCCGAAGCCGGCCAGCGCGCCCGGCGACACGCTGACGACCGCGCACGGCTTGCCGTTCCAGGCACTGTGGCCGTATGGGCGGGAGCCGACATCGATCGCGTTCTTCAGCGCCCCAGGCACCGAACGGTTGTACTCCGGCGTGCAAAACAGCACCCCGTCGAACTCCTTGATCTTTTCGCGGAACTCGGTATAGGCCGGCGGCGGATTGTCGTCGTCGTCCTGGTTGTACAGCGCCAGGTGGCCGATCTCGACGATCTCCATCTCCAGCGTGGGCGGGGCCAACAGCATGATGGTCTTGGCGACCTTGCGGGTGAACGATTCCTTGCGCAAGCTGCCGACGATTACTGCGACTTTTCTCGATGCCATGGCGGTCCTTTCAGTGGATGGGGAAATGCACAGCAAAATAGTAACCACTTTTGCATCATTGCGCCACGCGCCTGGCCGGTTTCAGATGCGGCCGCGCCGGAATTCGGCCAGGAAGGACCGGGCCTGCGCCGCGCTGAGCACCTGCACCGGATCGCCATGCCAGGCGTACAGGTAAGGCGGCCCGCCCAGGCGGTCGGTCAGCTTGGCCGACAGCAGGAAGCGCGTGCCCACCGGGTACTCGAGAAGGCGGCGCGAGCACTGCACCGGCAAGGTCGGCGCGAAGGCCTGCCCCGCCATCGGGGCGACGCGCAGGACGCCGCTGCGGGGGTCGGGCGCCAGTTCGACCGCCACCTCGCGGTAGGCGTAGGGATCGCGCGCCATTATGCCTTGGCCGCCGCCACCGGCGCGCGCACCACGCGGTCTTCGCGGATCGGGAGGTTGAGCAGGGCCGCGCCGACGGCCAGCACGATGTCGGCGTACCACATCCAGGTGTAGTCGCCAAAGGCGACGAAGGACAGCCCGCCCAGCCAGGCGCCGAAGAAGGCGCCCACCTGGTGCGACAGCAGCGTCAGGCCGAACAGGGTGGCCAGGTAGCGCATGCCGAACAGCTTTCCCACCAGGCCGGCCGTCGGCGGCACCGTGGCCAGCCAGGTGAAGCCCAGCGCGGCAGCGAACACGTAGAAGGTCATCGCCGTTTTCGGCGCCAGCAGGTAAATCACGATCATCGCCGCGCGGCTGGCATACAACAGCGCCAGCAGGGACTTCATGCGGTAGCGCGACGACAGTGCGCCCATGGTCAGGCTGCCCGCGATGTTAAACAGGCCGATCAGCGCCAGCGCGGTGGCCGACACGCTGGCCGACAGGCCGCACAGCGCGACTTCGCCCGGCAGGTGGGTGACCAGGAACGCGATGTGGAAGCCGCAGGTGAAGAAGCCCGCGTGCAGCAGCAGGTAGCTGCGGTCGCGCATCGCCAGCTTGATCTGCGGCCCCAGGCCCATGCCCGCTGGCGCCGCCGGCGCCGCCGCGGCCGGCGCACCGGCGGCGGCCTTGGCCAGGCCGGCGTTGCGGCGCAGCGGCCAGGTCAAGGGAATGGTCAGCAGGGTCGCCGCGGCCATGGTCAGCATCGCCCACACCCAGCCCGCGCTGGCGATGATCGCCTGCATCAGCGGAGCGAACACGAACTGGCCGAACGAGCCGCCGGCATTGATGAAGCCCGCCGCGAACGGCCGCCGTTCGGCGGGCAGGCGCTGCGCCGTGGCGCCGATCAGGATCGAGAAGCTGCCCGCGCCCGCCCCGGCCGCCGACAGGATCCCCATGGTCATGATCAGGCCCCACTGGGAGCTCATGAACGGCGTCAGCGCGGTGCCGACGGCCAGCATGAGCGCGCCCAGGATGATCACGCGCGCCGAGCCCCACTTGTCGGCCACGGCGCCGAAGATCGGCTGCGCCAGGCCCCAGATGAACTGCGCGATCGCCATCGCGAAGCTGATCGAGGCGATCCCCAGCCCGGTCGAGGTATTGATCGGCGACAGGAACAGGCCGGTCGTCAGGCGCGCGCCCATGGTGATCATCAGGATCGCGGCGGCGGCCAGGATCAGCATCCACGCGGCGCGCGGGGTCATCTCATTCTGTGTCGGCATGGAGGTTCTCGAGCAAGGGGGTTAATTGGGACATCGTGTCGTCCAGCTGCCGATGCAGGGCGCGCACCGCATCGCGCCCCAGCAGCTGTTCCAGTTCGGCCTGCGCGGTGCGCCAGCCGGCGGCGGCGGTCTCGATCTTGCCGAGCCCAGCCTCGGTGATGGTGACGATGCGCTGGCGGGAATCCAGGCCGGCCTTCAGCTCGACCCAGCCGGCGTCGATCAGGGGCTTGAGGTTGCGCGTCATCGTGGTGCGGTCGGCGCCGAGGCGCTCGGCCAGCTCGGCGACCGGGAGCGCCTTGCGCGCCACGTTCACCAGCAGCGAGTACTGGGTGGTCTTCAGGCCATGCGCGCCCAGGTGGTGGTCGTACAGGCGCGACATGGCGCGGGTCGCCTTGCGCAACTTGAAGCAGGTACAGCCCAGCGATTTTTCGACAGGTTCGGTCATACTTTACATGAAATAGGTGCAGGTACACGGAAAGGCTGAAATCGATTATAGTGCATATGCACGCATTGTGCATGGACCGACAAGATTTTTGGAGATGAGCATGGAACAGCAAGTGGACAAGCGCGCGGCGTGGGAAGCGGATGCCGCGGCGATGCGGGCGAACCTCGGTGCGCCGGGCGTGGCGGGCCGCGAGGAGCTCAAGAAGCGCAGCGGCCTCGAGTTCCTGCACGGGATCGGCGCCGGCGTGCTGCCCCCGGCCCCGATCGCCGAATTGCTCGGCATCACGCCGATCGAGATCACGCCGGGGCGCGCGGTGTTCCAGGCGACGCCGTCGCTGGTGCACTACAACCCGAGCGGGACCGTGCATGGCGGCTATGCGGCGACCCTGCTGGACACTGCGGTGGGCTGTTCGATCCACAGCATGCTACCGGCCGGCAAGGGCTACACGACGCTGGAGCTGAAGGTCAACTACATCCGGGCGATGACGGACAAGACCGGGCCGGTGCGGGCCGAAGGGACCGTCGTCAGCCTCGGCGGCCAGGTGGGGATCGCCGAGGGCAGGATCACCGATGCGGACGGCAAGCTGTATGCGTTTGCGACGACCACCTGCCTGGTGTTTGCGGTGTGATTGCGGCCCGGGCCGCGAAAACTGGCGTTGGGTGGGTAAGCGCAGCGCTACCCACCAAGCATCATCGGCGGCTCGTGGTGGGTAGCGGGCTGGGCGCCCCCCTGCTCACCCACCCTACCCTCTTCCGCCCTACGGTCCCGTCGTTTCAATAAGCGAAGGGTCTCAGGCCGCGGTCTTGATCAGCAAGCAGATCGCTTCCGCCGCCATGCCCTCTTCCCGGCCCAGGTAGCCGAGCTTTTCGTTGGTCTTGGCCTTGACGTTCACCTGCTGCGGCGACACGCCGATGTCCTCGGCGATGCGCGACACCATCTGCGCGATGTGCGGCGCCATCTTCGGCGCCTGCGCGATGATCGTTGCATCAATGTTGCCGATTGTGTAGCCCGTGGCCACCACGCGGTGCGCCACTTCGCGCAGCAAGGTGCGCGAGTCGGCCCCGGCGAACATGGGGTCGGTGTCCGGGAAGTGCTTGCCGATGTCGCCCAGGCCGGCCGCGCCCAGCATCGAATCGATGATGGCGTGCAGCAGCACGTCGGCGTCGGAGTGGCCGAACAGCCCGGTCTTGTGCGGGATCGTCACGCCGCCGATGATCAGCTTGCGGCCCTCGACCAGCGCATGGCAGTCATAGCCGGTGCCGATGCGGAATGGCGGGGTGGGATTGTAGGATGTCAGTGCCATGGTAGTTTCGCAATTCGTCAGGTTGAATCATTGAGCCGCCAGGTACATCTCGGCAATCCGGATGTCGGCAGGCAGCGTCACTTTAAGGTTGCATGGGTGTCCTTCGACCAGCCTGGGCGACTTGCCCAGGGCTTCGACCGCACTCGCGTCATCGGTAATGGCGCTGGCGTCGGTGGCGGCTGCGAGCGCATCGCACAGCAGCCGGTAACGGAACATTTGCGGCGTTTGCGCCAGCCACAGGCCGTCGCGCGGCACCGTGGCCACCGGGCCGGCGCCGCTGCGCTTGACGGTGTCGACCACCGGCAGCGCCAGCAGGCCGCCGACCGGGTCGTCGCCCACCTCGGTAATCAGTTTGTCGATCAGGGCCGCGTTCAGGCCCGGGCGCGCGGCGTCGTGCACCAGCACCCAGTCCTGGGGGCGCAGCAGCTCGCCGAGCTGGCGCAGCGCGTTTTGTACGGAATCCATGCGCGTGGCGCCGCCGCAACGCAGCACGGTGACGCCGCCGCCCTGCCCGAGCGCGTCGATCTGCCCGTCGTCGGGGCTGACCACGACATAGGTGTGGGCAATCAGGGGGCTGGACAGGAAAGCATCGATGGTGTGGCGCAGCATAGGTTTGCCGCCGACCTGCAGATACTGCTTGGGGCCGTTCGCCGCCATGCGCGCGCCGACACCGGCGGCCGGTATCAGTGCAAAGTAGCGCGGGGCTTGCTGGTTCATTGCTGTCATCTTCTCGTTCGTTTCGCCGGTCCGATAAGGGACTGTACCTCACCTTTGCAAACTTTGCTCAGGCGCGCATACTCTTTTGGCGCATCGATGGCGGCCTGCAATTGCTCGACTCTCGCCATCTCCTTCCTAATATACGGCATCCAGGTGCCGCCGATCTCACCTTCCAGCAAAAGCTTTGCCTGCCCCTGTGGCGCGTACAGCGGCTTGTCGCCGAAACGCCGCGTCAATGCCGCGCGCCCCCTTGCTTCCACTTTCGGCAAATGGTCGAGACAGGTGTTGAGATGGCGCATCTCATGCGCAAGAATCTCCTGATATGCGCAGCTTCCCGGCGCGAACTCGCGGCCGGCGTAAATGATGATCGGTGTGTAATAAGCCTGCACCGCCAAGCTCGGCAGCAGGGAGGCCAGCAGCACAAGGAGCAGCAGCGCCTTCATCGCGGCTTATCCGGGCGGCGTCCAGGCCCCGGCCAGGATTTTCTCGAGCCAGAAGGTGCCGATGATGGTCTTGACGTCGGTGATTTCGCCGCGCCGCACCATTTCCAGCATGTCCGGCACGGTGGCGCTGAAGGTTTCGAGGAACTCGCCCTCGTCCAGCTTGGCCGGGCCGGCGCTCAGGCCGCGCGCGACGAACAGGTCGAGGTGTTCGTCCGAGTAGGCGATCGCGTTGTGGATGGTGCAGATGAACTGCCAGTCGGTCGCGGTGTAGCCGGTTTCCTCCTGCAGCTCGCGCCTGGCGCAGGCCAGCGGGGATTCGTGCGGGTCGATCTTACCGGCCGGGAATTCGATGAAGACCTGGTGCAGCGGGTAGCGGAACTGGCGTTCGAGCAGCACCGTGCCGTCGTCCAGCAGCGGCAGGATGACCACCGCGCCGGGGTGCTTGATGTATTCGCGGTGAGTGAGCGCGCCGTCCGGCAGGCGGATCTGGTCGCGCGCGACCTTGAGGAATTTGCCGTCGTAGGCCATGCCGGCATCGACGCAGGTTTCTTTAAGGGGCGAATCCATGGGGCGGGGCTCCTGTGTTGGCGTTGAAATTGGCGTAGGGTGGGTGAGCTGGGGGGCGCCCAGCCCGCTACCCACCAAGCGTCATCGACGGCTCATGGTGGGAAGGGGGGCGCCTAGCCCGGAGCTCACCCACCCTACCCTCCTCTTGAGTTCGGTGGCTTATCCGCGGTGCTTGCGCAAATACCGCAGCACAAACCCCGGGAACGCCAGCACCAAAAACAGCGGCACCGTCAGCATGTAGAACTCCTTCACCTGTGTAAACACATTGCCGATGCGCGCTTCGAGCATGTAGGCAATACCACCGGTGACAAAGTATAGAACAGCCAGCTCGAGCACGCGTACCCAGGCTGGCTTCGTGGACTTCAGGGGAATGAAGCCGAACACATTTTCATTCAAGAACGGCAGGTTGGCGGCCGCCAGGGCGACGGCAATCACCAACCAGCTCGATAAGCTTACATCCATCGGCCGCCTACGACGCCAGCGTCTTGGTCATCGCGTGCAGGCACGCGGTCAGCAGCGAGCCTGGCAGCAGGCCCAGTACGACGATGGCGATGCCGTTGACCGACAGCGCGACGCGCATGTCGAACGGCGCGGCGATCACGGCGCTGTCGGCCGGCTCGTCGAACCACATGATCTTGACCACGCGGATGTAGTAGAACGCGCCGATCAGCGAGAACATCACCGCCAGCACCGTCAGCCAGATGGCGCCGGTCGTCAGCACCGCCTGCAGCACCGAGAACTTGGCCGCGAAGCCCATCATCGGCGGCACGCCGGCCAGCGAGAACAGCAGGATCGACATGACGGTCGCGAACCACGGGCTGCGCTTGGCCAGGCCCTTGAAGTCGTCCAGTTCTTCGGCCTCGAAGCCGGCGCGCGCCAGCAGCATGATCAGGCCGAAGGTGCCGACCGTGGTCAGCACGTAGGTGATCGAGTAGTACATCGCCGAACTGTAGGCGGCGGCCGCGTTGCTCGAGTCCTCGCCCACCACGCCCGCCAGCAGGCCCAGCAGCACGAAGCCCATTTGCGCGATGGTCGAATAGGCCAGCATGCGCTTGAAGTTGGACTGGGCGATCGCGGTCAGGTTGCCGATCGCGAGCGACATCACGGCCAGCACCATCAGCATTTGCTGCCAGTCGATCGCCATCGGCGTCAGGCCTTCCACCAGCAGGCGGATGCAGATCGCGAACGCGGCCAGCTTCGGCGCGCCGCCCAGCAGCAGGGTCACCGCGGTCGGCGAACCCTGGTAGACGTCGGGCACCCACATGTGGAACGGGACCACGCCCAGCTTGAACGCGAGGCCGGCCACCATGAACACCAGGCCGAACACGAGGATATGGTTGTTGACGGTCTTCGAATCGGCGGCCTTCGAGATTTCGCCGATGTCGAGCGAGCCGGTGGCGCCATACAGCATCGAGATCCCGTACAGCAGGAAGCCGGAAGCGAGCGCGCCGAGGATGAAGTACTTCATCGCCGCTTCGGTCGACACCGCGTGGTCGCGGCGCAGCGCGACCAGCGCGTACAGCGACAGCGACATCAGTTCCAGGCCCAGGTAGATGATCAGCATGTTGTTACCTGAGATCATGATCATCTGGCCCAGCATCGCGAACAGCGCCAGCACGTAGAATTCGCCGCCCAGTTCACCGGACATCATGCCGCGCTCGGTCACGTACTGGCGCGAATACACCAGCGTGATGCCGACCGACAGGTAGGTGAACAGCTTGAGCAGGTTCGACATCGGATCCGAGACGAACATGTTCGAGAAGGTGTACACCGTGGCGCCGGCATTGAAGTCGGCGAACGAGAACACCGCGCAGCCGGCCAGCGCCGCCAGCGACAGCAGGTAGGTGTAGACCCGTTTGCCGTCCTTGAGGAACATGTCGATCAGCAGGATCGCGGAGGCCGCGACCAGCAGGAAGATTTCGGCGTAGACCGGGATCAGATTGGGGTTAGTCATTTGATTCATTCTGATTTATTGTGGCAGCTTGGACGCGGCGACGTGCTTGAGCAGGTCTGCCACCGAGGTTTGCATCGTATCGGTGAACGGCGCTGGGTACAGGCCCATATACAGCACGGCCAGGGCCAGCACGCCCAGCATGAAGAATTCGCGCTTGTTCAGATCGGTCAGCTCGGCCACGTGCTTGTTGGCGACGTCGCCGAAGATGACGCGCTTGACCATCCACAGCGAGTAGGCGGCGCCGAAGATCAGCGCGGTGGCGGCCATCAGGCCGACCCAGAAGTTGAACTGGACCGCGCCCAGGATCACCATGAACTCGCCGACGAAGCCGGAGGTCGCTGGCAGGCCGCAGTTGGCCATCGAGAAGAACACGAACAGCGCGGCGAACTTCGGCATCAGGTTGACCACCCCTCCGTAGTCGGCGATCTGGCGCGAGTGCATGCGGTCGTACAGCACGCCGATGCAAAGGAACATCGCGCCGGAGATGAAGCCGTGCGAGATCATCTGCACGATACCGCCCTGCACCGACATGTCGTTGAACATGAAGAAGCCCAAGGTGACGAAGCCCATGTGCGCGATCGACGAATAGGCGACCAGCTTCTTCATGTCCTTCTGGACCAGCGCGACCAGGCCGATGTACACCACGGCGATCAGCGACAGCACGATGATGAAGGTCGCGTACTTGTGCGAGGCGTCCGGCGTGATCGGCAGCGAGAACCGCAGGAAGCCGTAGGCGCCCAGTTTCAGCATGATCGCGGCCAGCACGGCGGAACCGCCGGTCGGCGCTTCGACGTGGACGTCCGGCAGCCAGGTGTGGACCGGGAACATCGGCACCTTGACCGCGAACGCGGCGAGGAAGGCGAAGAAGATGAAGGTCTGCTCGGTCATGCTCAAAGGCAGCTTGTGCCAGGCGAGGATGTCGAAGCTGCCGCCGGCGGCGTTGTACAGGTAGATGATCGCGACCAGTGTCAGCAGCGAACCCATGAAGGTGTACAGGAAGAACTTGAACGATGCGTACACGCGGTTCTCGCCGCCCCATACGCCGATGATGATGAACATCGGGATCAGGGTCGCTTCGAAGAAGAAGTAGAACAGCAGGCCGTCCATCGCGCAGAACACGCCGATCATCAGGCCCGACAGGATCAGGAAGGCGCCCATGTACTGCGCCACGCGCTTCTCGATCACTTCCCACGCCGAGATCACGACGATGATGGTGATGAAGGCGGTCAGCGGCACGAACCACAGCGACAGGCCGTCGATCGCCAGCGCATACAGGATGTTGAAGCGGCCGATCCACGGCGTGCTCTCGACGAACTGCATGCCGTGCGCGGCATTGTCGAACAGCTGGATCAGCGGGATCGTCACCAGGAAGCTGGCGATGGCGCCGAACAGCGAGACCCAGCGGGTCAGGCCCGGCTTGTCGTCGCGGCCGATGGCCAGCACCAGCACGCCGAACAGGATCGGAACCCAGATCGCCAGGCTCAGGTACGGAGGGAGGGAAGTAATCGTAGACTGCATCATATTGTTGTCTTAGCGTGTCGTGTTAGGCTTGCCAAAACGGCAGGAAGTAGAACAGGAACCCCAGTACGCCGAGAATCATCACGAAGGCGTAGTGGTAGATATAACCGGTCTGCAGCACGCGCACGATGGACGAGAACCAGCCCACCATCTTCGCGCTGCCGTTGACGATCAGGCCGTCGATCAGGCCCTTGTCGCCCACATTCCACAAGCCGCCGCCCAGCAGGCGCGCACCGCCGGCGAAGACAACATCGTTGAACTTGTCCATGTAGTACTTGTTGTCGAGCAGGGTGTGCAGCGCCGTGAACCTGGCGTAGAACCATGCCGGCACCTTCGGATTGACCATGTAGCAGTAGTAGGCCGCGGCCACGCCGGACAGCGCGAGCCAGAACGGCGCCGTCATCAGGCCATGCGACACCATCGCCAGCGGACCGTGGAAGCCTTCCTTCAGTTCGGCCATCGCGGCATGCTTCGGATCGACCGCGATCACGCCGTCGAAGAAGGAACCGAACAGCATCGGCTCGATCGTCAGGTAGCCGATGATCACCGACGGAATCGCCAGCGCGACCAGCGGGAACCAGACCACGAACGGCGACTCGTGCGGCTTCTGGCCAGGGGCCAGGCCGTGGTGGTGATGGTCGTCGTGGTCTTCATCGTGGGCATCGGAGTCATGGCCATGGCTATGGTCATGGGTGGTCGGTTTGCCGAAGCGCTCTTCGCCGTGGAACACGAGGAAGTACATGCGGAACGAGTAGAAGGCGGTCACGAACACGCCGGCCAGCACCGCGAAGTTGGCGAAGCCCGAGCCCCAGATATGGGTCGCGTGCACCGCTTCGATGATGCTGTCCTTCGAGTAGAAGCCCGAGAAGAACGGGGTGCCGATCAGCGCCAGGGAGCCGAGCAGCGAGGTGATCCAGGTGATCGGCATGTACTTGCGCAGGCCGCCCATGTTGCGGATGTCCTGGTCGTGGTGCATGCCGATGATGACCGAGCCGGCGCCGAGGAACAGCAGGGCCTTGAAGAAGGCGTGCGTCATCAGGTGGAACACGGCGATGCCGTAGGCCGAGGTGCCCAGCGCCACCGTCATGTAGCCCAGCTGCGACAGGGTCGAGTAGGCGACCACGCGCTTGATGTCGTTCTGGATGATGCCCAAGAAGCCCATGAACAGCGCCGTGATCGAGCCGATGACCAGCACGAAGGACAGCGCGGTGTCGGACATTTCGAACAGCGGCGACATGCGCGCCACCATGAAGATACCGGCAGTAACCATGGTCGCCGCGTGGATCAGGGCCGAGATCGGGGTCGGGCCTTCCATCGAGTCCGGCAGCCACACGTGCAGCGGGAACTGGGCCGATTTGCCCATCGCGCCGATGAACAGGCAGATGCAGGCGACCGTCAGCAGCATCCAGTCGGTGCCGGGCAGGAACGCCAGGGCCAGCGCTTCGCGCTTGGCGAACACTTCGCCGTAGTTCATCGAACCGGCGTAGGCCAGCAGCAGGCCGATGCCGAGGATGAAGCCGAAGTCACCCACGCGGTTGACCAGGAAGGCCTTCATGTTGGCGAAGATCGCGGTCGGGCGGGTATACCAGAAGCCGATCAGCAGGTAGGACACCAGGCCCACCGCTTCCCAGCCGAAGAACAGCTGCAGGAAGTTGTTCGCCATGACCAGCATCAGCATCGAGAACGTGAACAGCGAGATGTAGGCGAAGAAGCGGTTATAGCCCTCGTCGTCCGCCATGTAGCCGATGGTGTAGATGTGGACCATCAGCGACACGAAGCTCACCACGCACATCATCATCGCCGACAGCGCATCGATCTGGAAGCCGACTTCGAGCTTCACGCCGGCCACCGTCATCCAGTTGTAGATGGTGCCGTTGAAGGTGGCGCCGTCCAGCACCGCCATCAGCGTTTGCAGCGACAGGATCAGCGCGACCAGCACGCCGAGGATGGTGACCGTGTGCGAGGTCTTGCGACCGACCACATTTCCGAAGAACTTGGTACCAAACAAGCCCGCAATCATCGCGCCGGCCAGTGGGGCCAGCGGTACTGCAAGCAAGAGGTTAGGGTTAAGAATTTGCCCCGCCATGTTGAACCTTAATCGTTATGTATTCGAGTATGAAAATGACTGCCAGCGGCTTAGCCCTTCAGGCTGTCCAGGTCTTCGACGTTGATCGTGTCCAGGTTACGGAACAGCACCACCAGGATCGCCAGGCCGATCGCCGATTCGGCGGCGGCGACGGTCAGGATGAAGAACACGAAGATCTGCCCTGCCGCGTCGCCCATGTAATGCGAGAAGGCGATGAAGTTGGTGTTCACGGCCAGCAGCATCAGCTCGACGGCCATGAGCAGGATGATCACGTTCTTGCGGTTCAGGAAAATGCCGACGATCGAGATCGCGAACAGGATCGCGCCCAGGACCAGGTAGTGTGCGAGCGATAAGGTCATTTGGTCTCCTTGCTGGCTGCCGCTTTGGCCGCCTCGGCTTCGGCGGCGGCGTCCGCCGCGGCCTTCGATGCGGCGTCCAGCGCAGGCTGGTCGACCGCCGCCATCTTGATGATCTTCAGGCGGTCATTGCGCTTCACGCGCACGGCGTCGCCCGGGTTGAAGGCCTTGGTGTCCTTGCGGCGGCGCAAGGTCAGTGCGACGGCGGCAATGATCGCCACCAGCAAGATCGCTGCGGCAATTTCAAAGGCATAAATAAACTCGGTGTAGATCAGCAGGCCCAGTTCCTTGGTGCCGCCGATGTTCGCGGCGACCGCTTCCGGACCTTGCTCGAAGCTCCAGAAACCGCGCCACAGCACGGCGGCCATTTCCAGCACGATCAGCACGCCGATCGCGGTGGCCATCGGCAGGTAGGACCAGAAGCCCTCCCGCATGCGGTCCATATTGATGTCGAGCATCATGACGACGAACAGGAACAGCACCATGACGGCGCCGACGTAGACCAGCACCAGCACGATCGCCAGGAACTCGGCCTTGAGCAGCATCCAGATGCCGGCGGCATTGAAGAACGCCAGCACCAGGAACAGCGCAGCATGCACCGGATTGCGGGCTGTGATGACACGGGTCGCGGCGATGATCATGATCGCCGAGAACACGTAGAACAAAGCAGTTTTAAATTCCATAACTAACCTAGATGACTTGCAAGTTAACGGTAAGGAGCATCGGCCGCGCGGGCGGCGGCGATGTCGCTTTCGTAGCGGTCGCCGACAGCCAGCAACATCTCTTTCGTGTAGTACAAGTCACCGCGTTTCTCGCCGTGATATTCCAGCACGTGGGTCTCGACGATCGAGTCGACCGGGCACGATTCTTCGCAGAAGCCGCAGAAGATGCACTTGGTCAGGTCGATGTCATAGCGCGTGGTGCGGCGCGAACCGTCGTCGCGCTGTTCCGATTCGATCGTGATGGCCATCGCCGGGCACACCGCTTCGCACAGTTTGCAGGCGATGCAGCGCTCTTCCCCGTTCGGGTAGCGGCGCAGCGCGTGCAGGCCGCGGAAGCGCGGCGACATCGGGGTCTTCTCTTCCGGGTACTGCACCGTGATCTTGCGCGAGAACATGTACTTGCCGGTCAGCGCCAGGCCCTTGAACAGTTCCACCAGCAGCATGCTGCTGACAAAGTCTTTAATTCGAGTCATTGTTCCTGTTCCTTACTTCCAAATGTTCCAGGACGTCTGCATCCAGCCGGCGACCAGCACCAGCCACACCAGCGTCACCGGGATGAAGATTTTCCAGCCCAGGCGCATGATCTGGTCATAGCGGTAGCGCGGGAAGGTGCCGCGGACCCAGATGAACAGCGAGACGATCAGGAAGGTCTTGGCGAACAGCCAGAAGAAGCCGCCGAAGGCGCCGCCGAATTCGAGGAAGCCGAACGGTGCATGCCAGCCGCCGAGGAACATGATCGAGGCCAGGGTCGCGATCAGGATCATGTTGGCGTATTCGGCCAGCATGAACATCGCGTACGACATGCCCGAGTATTCGACCATGTGGCCGGCCACGATTTCGGACTCGCCTTCGACCACGTCGAACGGGCTGCGGTTGCACTCGGCCAGGCCGGAGGTCAGGTAGACGACGAACAGCGGCAGCAGCGGAATCACGTTCCACGACACGAAGTTGATGCCCTGCTCCACGCCCCAGCCCCTGGACTGGGCGGTGACGATGTCGCCGAAGTTCAGCGAGCCCGACACCATCAGCACCACGACCAGCACGAAGCCGATCGGGATTTCGTAGGAAATCATCTGGGCCGAGGCGCGCATCGCGCCCATGAACGAGTACTTCGAGTTGGACGACCAGCCGGCGATGATGATGCCGTACACCTCGATCGAGGTGATCGCCATCAGCACCAGCAGGCCGGCGTTGACGTTGGCCAGCACCGCTTCCGGGCCGAAGGGCACCACCGCCCATGCGGCCAGCGCCGGCATGATGGTCATGACCGGGCCCAGCACGAACAGGCCGCCGGCGGCTTTGGCCGGCACCACGATTTCCTTGAACAGCAGCTTGAGCGCATCGGCGATCGGCTGCAGCAGGCCGGCCGGGCCGACGCGGTTGGGACCGACGCGGATCTGGATCCAGCCGATCAGCTTGCGCTCCCACAGGGTCAGGTAGGCGACCAGGCCCATGAGCGGCATCATGACGCACATGATCTTGGCCATGGTCCAGACCAGCGGCCACACATAGCCGACGTTGGCGGCGCCCCAGGCGTTGATTTCGTTGATCATTTCCGGCAGCGCCATCAGATGCCCTCCCCTGCTTTTTCAACGGTGATCGCACCGAACATCGCGCCCAGGGTGGCGGTCGATGGATGCGACGCGGACACGCGCACGGCGTTCGCCGGCAGGCGGGCATCGATGCCCGCCACCAGGATCGCCGAGCCGGAGCCCTGCGTGACTTTGACTTTGCCGCCGGCCTTGACGCCCAGCTTGTCGGCCAGCGCGGCTGGCAGCTGCACCAGCGGCGCGTTGGCGTCGGCGGTGCGCAGCAGCGGTTCGGAACGGCGCGCGATGGCGTCGGCGAAGTAGATCGGCACGTCGGTCACGCGCTCGAGCGCGCCGGCACTGCCGAAGGCTGCGCCGGCCGGCGCCAGTTTCGCCAGGTTGTTCAGCCTGGACGACAGGTCGGTCACGCCCTTGCCGAACAGCTCGTCGCGGATCGCTTCCGAGGTTTCGTACTCGAAGCCCTGCAGGCCGAGCAGGTTGCCCAGCACGCGCAGCACTTTCCAGGCCGGACGGGTGTCGCCCAGCGGCTTGACGGTGCCGTTGAAGCTTTGCGCGCGGCCTTCGCAGTTCACGAACGTGCCCGAGGTTTCGCTGAATGGCGAAATCGGCAGCAGCACGTCGGCGTAGTCGAAGCCGTGCTTGAAGGCGGACATCGCGACGACCATCTCGGCGCCGGCCAGCGCGGCTTTCGCCTGCTGCGGGTTGGCGGCATCGAGTTCGGGCTCGGCGTTCAGCAGCACGAAGGCTTTCTTCGGCGTTGCGAACACGTCCTTGCCGGACGTTGCGCCGACCAGGTAGCCGCCCACGGTGTTGGCCGCTTCGGTCAGGTAGCCGAACTTGGCGCCGGTCTGTTCGGCGATCCACTGGGCGGCAGCGTGCAGGCTCGATGCCTGCGGGTGCTGGGCAGCGGCGTTGCCGAGCAGGATGACGCCCGGGATGTTGTCGTTGACAGCGGCCAGCAGCGCCGCCAGCCTGGTGGCGCTGTCCGATGCCTGGATATTGTCGAAGCCGGCCGGCGCAGCCACGCCCTTGGCGGCGGCCACGGCCACCACCACTTCCGACAAGGCGGCAAGCCAGTCGGACGGCGCGGCGATCATCTTGCCCGCGGTCGGGATCAGCAAGTCGTCGTCGGACGCGTGCAGGATCGCCAGCTTGGCGCCGCCCTTGACGGCGGCGCGCAGGCGCGTCGCCACCAGCGGGTGGTCCTTGCGCAGGAACGAGCCCACAATAAACGCGCGCTTGACGGTCGACAGTTCGGCGATCGGCATGCCCAGCCACGGGGTGACCTGGCCGTCCAGCGCGAAGTCGCTCTGGCGCAGGCGGAAGTCGACGTTGTTGGTGCCGAAGCCGCGCATCGCCTTGTGCAGCAAGTGCAGTTCTTCGACGGTCGATTGGGCGGTGGCGACGGCGGCGACGCTGTCGGCGCCGTGTTCATGCTTGATGTTGCGCAGGCCGTGGGCCACGTATTCGAGCGCGGTCTGCCAGTCGGTTTCCTGCCACTGGCCGCCCTGCTTGAGCATCGGCGCGGTCAGGCGCTCGGCGGTGTCCAGCGCCTCGTAGGCGAAGCGGTCCTTGTCCGAGATCCAGCATTCGTTGATGGCGTCGTTCTCCAGCGGGAGCACGCGCATCACCTTGCCGCCCTTGACCTGGACGATCAGGTTGGTGCCCAGCGAATCGTGCGGCGACACCGACTTGCGGCGCGACAGTTCCCAGGTGCGGGCGCTGTAGCGGAAAGGCTTGGAGGTCAGCGCGCCGACCGGGCACAGGTCGATCATATTGCCCGACACTTCCGAGTCGACGGTCTTGCCGACGAAGGAAGTGATTTCGGCGTGCTCGCCGCGGCCCAGCATGCCCAGTTCCATCACGCCGGCCACTTCCTGGCCGAAACGCACGCAGCGGGTGCAGTGGATGCAGCGGGTCATTTCCTGCATCGAGATCAGCGGACCGGCATCCTTCGGCACGACCACGCGTTTTTCTTCTTCGTAGCGGGAGCCGGACTTGCCGTAGCCGACGGCCAGATCCTGCAGCTGGCATTCGCCGCCCTGGTCGCAGATCGGGCAGTCGAGCGGGTGATTGATCAGCAGGAATTCCATCACGGACTTCTGCGCCTGCACCGCCTTGTCGCTGTTCGAGCGCACGATCATGCCGGCCGAAACCGGGGTCGCGCACGCTGGCAAAGGCTTGGGCGCCTTTTCCACTTCCACGAGGCACATGCGGCAGTTGGCGGCGATCGACAATTTCTTGTGATAGCAGAAGTGCGGGATATACGTACCCAGCTTGTTGGCTGCGTCCATCACCATCGAACCTGGTGGGACCTCAACCTTTTTACCGTCAATTTCAATTTCAACCATGAGATTTCTCTGGCCTTAGATATAAGCGGGCACGAGGCAATGCTTGTGCTCGATGTGGTATTCAAATTCTTCGCGGAAGTTCTTGATCATGGCCCGTACCGGCATCGCCGCCGCATCGCCCAGCGCGCAAATGGTGCGGCCCTGGATGTTGTCGGCGATCGAGTTCAGCATGTCCAGGTCGTCGGCGCGGCCCTGGCCATGCTCGATGCGGTGGACCATGCGGTACAGCCAGCCCGTGCCTTCGCGGCAAGGGGTGCACTGGCCGCAGGATTCTTCGTAATAGAAGTACGACAGGCGCAGCAGCGACTTGACCATGCAGCGGGTCTCGTCCATGACGATGACGGCGCCCGAACCGAGCATCGAACCGGCTTTCGCGATCGAGTCGTAGTCCATGTCGCAAGCCATCATGACGTCGCCGGTCAGCACCGGCATCGACGAACCGCCTGGAATGACGGCCTTGATCTTTTTGCCGTCGCGCATGCCGCCAGCCAGTTCCAGCAGTTCGGCGAACGGGGTGCCGAGCGGCACTTCATAGTTGCCCGGCAGCGCCACGTCGCCCGACATCGAGAAGATCTTGGTGCCGCCGTTGTTCGGCTTGCCCAGCTTGGCGTATGCTTCGCCGCCCATGTTGATGACGAACGGGACCGCGGCGAAGGTTTCGGTGTTGTTGATCGTGGTCGGCTTGCCGTACAGGCCGAACGAGGCAGGGAACGGCGGCTTGAAGCGCGGCTGGCCCTTCTTGCCTTCGAGCGACTCGAGCAGCGCGGTTTCTTCGCCGCAGATATAGGCGCCGTAGCCGTGGAAGGCGTGCAGCTGGAAGGTGAATTCGCTGCCCATGATCTTGTCGCCGAGGAAGCCGGCGGCGCGCGCCTCTTCCAGCGCTTCTTCGAAGCGGTCATAGTCGGCGAAGATTTCGCCGTGGATGTAGTTGTAGCCGACGGTGATGCCCATCGCGTAGGCGCCGATGGCCATGCCTTCGATCAGCGCGTGCGGGTTGTAGCGGATGATGTCGCGGTCCTTGAAGGTGCCCGGCTCGCCTTCGTCGGTGTTGCAGACGAGGTATTTCTGGCCCGGGAACTGGCGCGGCATGAAGCTCCACTTCAGGCCGGTAGGGAAGCCGGCGCCGCCGCGGCCGCGCAGCGACGAGGCCTTCAGTTCGGCGATGACCTGCTCCGGCGTGATCTTTTCGTCGAGGATCTTGCGCAGCGCGCTGTAGCCGCCGCGCTTGACGTAGTCGTCCAGGTGCCAGTTCTTGCCGTCCAGGCCGGCGAGGATCAGCGGTTTGATGTGGCGTGGGTGGAGTGATGTCATTTCTTCAGTTCCTCGACCAGAGCGTCGATCTTGTCGTTCGACATCCAGCTGCACATGCGCTTGTTATTGACCAGCATGACCGGCGCGTCGCCGCAAGCGCCCATGCACTCGCCTTCGACCAGCGTGAACTGGCCGTCGGCCGTCGTTTCGCGGTAGCCGATGCCGAGCTTTTCCTTCAGGTGATGGGCCGCCTTTTCGCCGCCGGACAACTGGCATGGCAGGTTGGTGCACACCGAGATCTTGAACTTGCCGACCGGCTTGGTGTTGTACATATTGTAGAAAGTGGCCACTTCCTGCACGGCGATGGCAGGCATGCCGATGTAGTCGGCGATGTCCTGCATCACTTCCGGCGGCAGCCAGCCCTTTTCGTCCTGGGCAATGGCGAGCGCCGCCATGACCGCCGATTCCCTGTGGTCCGGCGGGAACTTGGCGAGTTCACGGTCGATTTTTTTGTAAGACTGCTCTGATAACAACATGGTTTCTTGCCTCGATTTGCTTGCGGCTTAACGGTCGATACTGCCGAATACGATGTCCTGCGTGCCAATAATGGTGACGGCGTCGGCGATCATGTGGCCGCGCGCCATTTCATCCAGGCTTTGCAAGTGCGCATAGTCCGGAGCGCGGATCTTCAGGCGGTAGGGCTTGTTGGCGCCGTCGGACACGATGTAGATGCCGAATTCGCCCTTCGGGTGCTCGACGGCGGCATACGCTTCGCCCGGCGGCACGTGGAAGCCTTCGGTGAACAGCTTGAAGTGGTGGATCAGGGACTCCATGTTCGACTTCATGTCCACGCGCGATGGCGGCGCCACCTTGTTGTTGTCGATCATCACCGGGCCCGGGTTGGCGCGCAGCCAGGTGATGGCCTGCTTGATGATGCGGTTCGACTGGCGCATCTCTTCGATGCGGACCAGGTAGCGGTCGTAGCAGTCGCCGTTGGTGCCGACCGGGATATCGAAATCCATCTTGTCGTACACCGCGTACGGCTGGGTCTTGCGCAGGTCCCAGGCGATGCCCGAGCCGCGCAGCATGGCGCCGGTGAAGCCCATCGCCTTCGCGTCTTCCGGGGTGACCACGCCGATGCCGACGGTGCGCTGTTTCCAGATGCGGTTGTCGGTCAGCAGGGTTTCGTATTCGTCGACGTACTTGACGAAGCGGCCGCTGAAGTCTTCGAGGAAGTCCAGCAGCGAGCCCTGGCGGTGTTCATTGAGCGCGTCGATCGCCTTGGCCGAGCGGATGATCGAAGGCTTGTGCTTCGGCATCGCGTCCGGCAAGTCGCGGTACACGCCGCCCGGGCGGTAGTAGGCCGCGTGCATGCGCGCGCCCGATACCGCTTCGTACGCGTCGAACAGGTCTTCGCGGTCGCGGAAGGCGTACAGGAAGGGACCCATCGCGCCGACGTCGAGCGCGTGCGCGCCGAGCCACATCAGGTGGTTCAGCAGGCGCGTGATTTCATCGAACATGACGCGGATGTACTGGGCGCGCACCGGCACGGTAATGCCGAGCAGCTTTTCGATCGCCATCACGTAGGCGTGTTCGTTGGACATCATCGACACGTAATCGAGGCGGTCCATGTAGGGCACCGACTGCAGGTAGGTGCGGGTCTCGGCCAACTTCTCGGTGCCGCGGTGCAGCAGGCCGATGTGCGGGTCGGCGCGCTGGATCACTTCGCCGTCGAGCTCGAGCACGAGGCGCAGCACGCCGTGCGCCGCAGGGTGCTGCGGCCCGAAGTTCAGGGTGTAGTTCTTAATCTCAGCCATTATTTCATCCCGTAGGTTTCTTCGCGGATCACGCGCGGAATGATTTCACGCGGCTCGATCGTCACGGGTTGGTAGATCACGCGCTTCTGCTCGGGGTCGTAACGCATTTCGACGTAGCCGGAGATCGGGAAGTCCTTGCGGAACGGATGGCCGATGAAGCCGTAGTCGGTCAGGATGCGGCGCAGGTCGTTGTGGCCGTCGAACAGGATGCCGTACATGTCGAACGCTTCGCGCTCGTACCAGTTGGCGGCGCGCCAGATGCCGGTGACCGAGCCGACCAGCGGCATGTCGTCGTCCGGGCAGAACACGCGCACGCGCACGCGCCAGTTGTGTTCGAGCGACAGCAGGTGCGAGGTGACCGCGAAACGCGCGCCTTCCCAGCTGCCTTCGCCGTAGGTGGAATAGTCGACGCCGCACAGGTCGATCAGCTGTTCGAAGCGGGTGGCGGGATTGTCGCGCAGCGCCTGCATCGCGGCCAGGTAGCCGGCGGCCGGCACGACCACGGTCACTTCGCCCAGCGCGGTGCTGATGGCTGCGCCCTCGCCCAGCACGGATGCCAGCGTCGAGGCCAGTTTTTCAATTTTGGACGTCATAATTAGCGGGCGATGGTGTTGGTGCGCTTGATCTTGTTCTGCAATTGCAGAATGCCGTAGAGCAGCGCTTCAGCGGTCGGCGGGCAGCCGGGCACGTAGACGTCGACCGGCACGATGCGGTCGCAGCCGCGCACGACCGAGTACGAGTAGTGGTAATAGCCGCCGCCGTTGGCGCAGGAGCCCATCGAGATGACCCAGCGCGGTTCCGGCATCTGGTCGTAGACCTTGCGCAGCGCGGGGGCCATCTTGTTGCACAGCGTGCCGGCGACGATCATCACGTCGGACTGGCGCGGGGAGGGACGGAACACGACGCCGAAGCGGTCCATGTCGTAGCGGGCAGCGCCCGTGTGCATCATTTCGACGGCGCAGCAGGCCAGGCCGAACGTCATCGGGAACATCGACCCGGTGCGTGCCCAGTTGATCAGCTTATCGGCCGTCGTGGTGATGAAACCTTCATTTAATACGCCTTCAATTGACATGGCTTATTCCCAATCAAGGGCACCTTTCTTCCAGATATACCAAAAACCGACGACGAATTCAGCGATGAAGACCATCATCGTGATGAAACCGGACCAGCCGAGTTCACGCATCGAGACGCCCCACGGGAAGAAAAATGCCGTTTCCAGATCAAACAAAATAAACAGGATCGCGACCAGGTAGTACCGGACGTCGAATTTCATGCGCGCGTCTTCGAACGCTTCGAAGCCGCACTCGTATGGGGAAAGCTTGGCCGCATCGGGCTTGTGGGGCGACAGGAAGTAGCCCAGGACTTGCGGAACGACACCGACGCCGATACCGACAAGGATGAACAACAGGACGGGGAAATAATTTTCGAGGTTCACGGTTGCTGAGCCTATGTAGAACGATCGGTTAATGAACACGCGACCCTGGCTAAACCTGACCACCAGGACCGAAAGACTGATCCTCGTAAAAAAGCCAGCTTAGCCATGTACTTGTTGCACATGCGACTTCGCTGGCTCTTTTTTTGCACTTGCGCTTGCTAGCACTTGCATCCACTTCACATTCTTGGTGCCGACGGCGAGACTCGAACTCGCACAGCTTGCGCCACTACCCCCTCAAGATAGCGTGTCTACCAATTTCACCACGTCGGCATTGAGACCGCTATTCTACCTTGTCCAAGCACTGTATTTCAATGCAAACTTGCGCATTAACAAGGAAAAAACGAAAAATCTCACTTACTTTTTGATGCAGACCAAATTACTGGTCTTTACAACAGAAACAATTACGCTTACTTCGGAACCTGGTTTGCCGGAGCGGCTGGCGCAGGCGCTGCAGCGGCTGGCGTTGCCGCAGGCGCGGTCGCGGCCGGCGCGGTCGCTGCCGGTGCGGTCGCTGCCGGCGCGGTGGCAGGCACCGAGCCGGCCGGGGTTGCCGGCACGGTGATTTTTTCCATCACGCCGCCGCCATCGGCGGTGCCGCGGGTCGTGGCCTGGTGGGCCAGCGCCAAGGTCGATGCGAAGAAGATCGCGGCGGCGACGCCGGTCGACTTCGACATGAAGTTGGAGGAACCGGTCGCGCCGAACAGGCTGCCCGATGCGCCCGAACCGAAGGCCGCGCCCATGTCGGCGCCCTTGCCGTGCTGCAGCAGTACCAGGCCGATGATGATCAGGGCGGACAAAACCTGTACAACGACGATCAGATTGAACAACGTGCTCATTGCTTATTCCATTCCAAGTGTTTAACCAACTAAAAAAACCTGCTTAATTCGCCGCGTGGATGATGGCGAGGAAATCCGCCGCCTTCAGTGCCGCGCCGCCGATCAGGCCGCCGTCGATATCCGGCTGCGCCATCAATTCTTTTGCATTGTCCGGCTTCATGCTGCCGCCGTACAAAATCTGCACGCCTTCCGCGTTGCGCGCCACCAGTTGCGCGCGCAGCTGCGCGTGCACTTCCTGCGCCATCGCGGGCGTGGCGGTCTTGCCGGTGCCGATCGCCCATACCGGCTCGTAGGCCAGCACGATCTTCGCCAGCGCCGCATCGCCCAGCAGCGCCAGCACGGCGCCGAACTGGGCGGCCACGATGGCGGCGGTCCGGCCCGCCTCGCGCTGGGCCAGCGTTTCACCGACGCAAACGATCGGCGTCATGCCCGCGTTCAGAACTGCGACCGCCTTTTGCGCCACAAGTTCATCGCTCTCGCCATGATAGGCGCGGCGCTCGGAGTGGCCGACGATCACGTACCGGCAATTGAAGTCCGCCAGCATGGCGGCCGACACTTCGCCGGTGAAGGCGCCGCCTGCATGGGCCGACACATCCTGCGCGCCCCAGCCGATGCTGGACGCGGCCAGCATGGCCTCGCACTGGGCCAGGTAGGGGGCAGGCGCGCACACGGCGCACGCCGCCGCGGCATCGCCCAGCCCTTCCGCAATCCCGGCCAGCAGGGTGGCGTTGGCGGAACGGCTGCCGTTCATCTTCCAATTACCGACGACGAGTTTGCGACGCATAGTAGCCCAGATTCAAATAACCCGTTATTTTACCTCCCGTTCAGGGGGTGGGTCAAACGAAGAGGGGCAAAATGTTGCTTCCCGATCAATAACCGATAAGACCCGCAGGGCGGAACCGGTTTTACGATGGAACGAGCTGCAGCATGATCTTGCCAACGTGGGTCGAGCTTTCCATCAAGGCATGCGCCTCGGCCGCCTGCTCGAGCGGGAACACCTTGTAAATCACCGGCCGGACCTTGCCCGCCTCGATCAGCGGCCACACCTTTTCCTGCAGCCGCCAGGCGATCGCCGCCTTGAACGCGACCGGCCTCGGCCGCAGGGTCGAGCCGCTGATGGTCAGCCGGCGGCGCAGCACCTGGCCCAGGTCGACCTCGGCCTTGCTGCCGCCGAGCAGCGCGATCAGGCCGATGCGGCCGTCGTCGGCCAGGCAGCCGATCTCGCGCGCGACATAGCCGCCGCCGACCATGTCGAGAATCACGTCGACGCCCTTGCCCCCGGTCAGCTCCTTGACGACGGCGACGAAGTCCTCGCGGCGGTAGTTGATGGCGCGCTCGGCGCCCAGTTCGACGCAGGCGCGGCACTTGTCGTCGCTGCCGGCGGTGGCGAACACGCGGTGGCCGAACGCCGCCGCCAGCTGGATCGCGGTCACGCCGATGCCCGAGCTGCCGCCCTGCACCAGCAGGGTCTCGCTGCCCGCCAGGCGGGCCCGGTCGAACACATTGCTCCACACGGTAAAGAAGGTCTCGGGCAGCGACGCCGCCTCGAGCGCGGACAGGCCGGCCGGGATCGGCAGGCACTGCTGCAGCGGCGCGGCGCAGTAGTCGGCATAGCCGCCGCCCTGCACCAGCGCGCACACCATGTCGCCGTTCCTGAAGCTGCTGCCGGACAGGTTGCCGTCGACGATCTCGCCCGCCACTTCGAGGCCGGGCAGGTCGGAGGCGCCGGGCGGGACCGGATAGTGGCCGAGGCGCTGCAGCACGTCGGGCCGGTTGACGCCGGCGGCATGCACCTTGATCAGCACTTCGCCGTCCTTGAGGACGGGCAGCGGCCGCTCGCAGGGCTGCAGCACGCCGGGCGGGCCCGGCTGGGTGATTTCGATGGCGCGCATACCAGCTCCTTCCTGAAGAAAGAGCGATTGTACGTTTAACTGGCGATGCCGGTGCGCGAGGTCCTCGGCAATGGCGTGCCGACCCGCCAGTTGCGCGACATCGCCTGCCCTTCCTCGATCTGCTCGGGCGTCATGATCTTGGCGATCGCGGCGCGCTGGTAGGTGGCGTTGGTGTTGCCGCTGGCGGCGGCCAGGTTCCACAGCATATAGGCGAGCACCATGTCCTGCGGCATGCCGGCCTGCTGGTAGCGGTACATCAGGCCCATCGCGTGCTGGGCTTCGGCATGGCCCTGCTCGGCCGCCTTGCGGAACCAGGAAACGGCGGTCCTGTGGTCCTGGGGCACGGCATTGCCGGTGTAGTACATCGCGCCGACCACATACTGGGCATCGGCCTTGCCCTGCTGGGCCGCCTTGCGGTGCCACAGCATTGCCTGCCTGTAGTCGCGCGCGACGCCGCGGCCCATGTAATACATCAAGCCCAGCAGGTGCTGGGCGTCTGCGTGGCCGGCCTTCGCCAGCGGCGTCACCTCTTTCAGCGCCAGCGCATAATTCCTGGCGTTGTAGGCGGTCGCGCCTTCGGGGAAGCCGGCCAGCGCACTACTGTGCAGGCCGAGTGCGAATGTGATCGCAACGAATATTTTTTTCATGTCTCGTCGTTCGAACCGGAACTCCTGATCCCCTCCGGGGGACTTGTTGTCATCTACTTCCAGCTAACCTTGCCGAGCCCGTCGAGGCTGACCGTGCGGTTCAGCGGCTTGCCGTAGACGGTGACCGAGCCCATGCCGGACAAGGTCAGGTTGGCGGCCTGCTTCGCGGTGACCGACGCGTTGCCCAGGCCGCTCAGCTCGAGGTTGACCGTATCGACCTGGAAGTGCTGGGCATCGAGGCCGCCGAGCCCGCCGAGGTTCGCCTTCAGCCACTTGCTCTTGCCGGACAGGGTCACGTAGCCGGCGCCGCGCAGGTTCAGGTCGATGCCTTCGCTGTTGCCGCCCGAGATATGCATGCTGCCCACGCCGCCGAGGTTGGCGCTGACGATGCGGTAGTCGCAATTGACCTTCATCGAGCCGGCGCCTTCGAGCGACAGTTCGAGCTCGTCGCCGGTGAAGCCGGACACGGCGGTCCAGCCGACGCTTTCGGAACTCACTTCGCGCAGCTGCGGGATCACCAGCTCGGCCTTCATGCCCACGTGCTGGCGCATCTTGAAGCCGCGCATCTCGGTGCCGATGACCAGGGTGTCGCCGTTCTGGGCGGTGGTGGTCTTGGCCAGCCACTTGGGGTCGCCGCTGATGACCAGGCTGGCGGTGTGGCCACGGGTGATCTTCAGGTCGATCACGCCGTCGAGCTTGACGCGGGTGACGCGGGCGTCGACCGGGCGGCTCTCGGTGACGGTCTCGTCAGGGCCGGCCAGCGCCGCGCCGCAAGTGGCCGCCAGGGCCACCGCCGCGACACCGGATTTCAGGTACTTGATCATGCAAACTCCAGACTTGGTTATTCTTGGCACTGCCCCGCTGGCGCATACACTACCAGCAAGCCCGGCGCGGTTCCAGCTTAATGTGACATTCGCGCTTTTCCACTGTGACCACTATATCGCCGCCCCCTGCCCGGCTCCATCGGAATGCGATGAACTGCAAAAATGGCCGCCTGGGATACCGATTGGCGGGGCAGGCCGGGGTTTACCCACTTATACTGGAGCAATGACCAAATACGATGCGATTGTGGCCGGCTCCGGCCCCGGCGGTGCGGCGGTGGCGCGCGAACTGGCGCTGCGCGGCGCGCGCGTGCTGGTGCTGGAACAGGGCAGCGCCGCCCCGCTCGCCGGCACCGCCGGCCAGATGGCGGGCATCGCGGCCGTGCCCGGCAAGGGCGCTTTCCTGCACCGCGACGCCTCGCTGCTGGTGCAGGGCATCACGGCCGGCGGCAGCTCGGCCATCAATTTCGCCACCGCGGCCGATCCGCCGCTGCCGATGTTCGCCGCCCATGGCATCGACCTGGCCCCGGCGCTGGCCGCGCTGCGCGCCGAACTGCCGATCGGCCCGCTCCCCGACGAGCTGATCGGGCCGATGGCCAGCCGCATCATGCAGGGTGCGCGCGCCCACGGCCTCGACTGGCGCAAGCTCGACAAGATGATCCGCCCGCAAATCTGCCGCAGCGGCTGCTGGCGCTGCGCCTATGGCTGTCCGTTCGGCGCCAAATGGAGCGCGCGCGACTTCCTCGACGAGGCGCTGCGCCACGGCGCCACGCTGATCGACGAAGCGAAAGTGCTGCGCGTGCTGCAGCAGGACGGGCGCGCCGCCGGCGTCGATTACCTGAAGCATGGCCAGCGCCTGCAGGCGCACGCGCCGCGCGTGATCCTGGCCGGCGGCGGCGTCGGCAGCCCGCGCCTGCTCTACAGTTCAGGCCTGGGGCCGCGCACCAGCGCTTTCTTCAGCGATCCGGTGGTGGCGGTGATGGGAACGGTCGATGGCATCGACGGCGGCGCCGAGGTGCCGATGGCGGCCGGCATGCGCCTCGACGACGAGGGCGTGACCCTGGCCGACATGACCCTGCCCATGCCGATGTACCAGGGATTCGCGGCCCAGGTGGGCCGCTTCGACCGCCTGCTGGCGCACCGCCGGACCCTGACCATCATGGTCAAGATCCGCGACCGGATCGGCGGCGCAATCGGACCGCGCTGGGTCGACAAGCGCCTGCAGCCGCCGGACCGGGACAAGCTGCGGCGCGGCGTGGCGCTGGCACGCGCCGTGCTGGAGGCAAGCGGCGCGCGCCATATTTTCAAGAGCTGGCATTTCGCCGCCCATCCGGGCGGCAGCGTGCGCATCGGCGCCGGCGTCGACGCGGCGCTGCAAACGCCGACGGCGGGCTTGTACGTGTGCGATGCGTCGGTGATTCCGCAGGCCTGGGGCCTGCCGCCGACTTTGACCCTGCTGTGCCTGGGCAAGCGGCTGGGCGCTGATTTAATGGGTTGAACGACCTGGGGCTTGAAAATTGGTATGGCGGCGCCGTCCTCAGTACGCCTGCGCGCCGCCGATCGCTTCCTGCACCAGGTCGTCGATCTCGCCGGTAATGCCGGTCATCACGCCGGCCACCACCGCGAATTCCCTGCCCGCCTCGCCGGCGCGCGCAGCCACCACCTGCGCGTTGAAGGCCACCATCCGCGCCTGGCGCGCGATGGTCTTGATGTCGCCCATCAGGTCGTGCATCTGCTTCTTCTGCTGCATCGCGTGGCGCTTGGACTGCTCTTCGTAGACCAGGGTCAGGCCGTTGAGCACGCTGAGCAGCGGCGTCGCCTTGCCGATCAGTTCTTCCAGCAGGCTGGGCGCGCCCTTGGCGTCGGCGACGATCGCGTCCAGCGTGGCGTCGGCCAGCTCGATGAAGTCGCGGATGACCCGGTCGCCCTGCAGGGTGCCGAAGTAGGCGACGCGCAGCGGCTCGCAAAAGATGCCCGGCAGGTTGCCCTTGCCTTCGATCAGCGTGGTGTGCGCATCGCGGAACAGGGCCAGCGTGTCGCGCGCCGTCTGGATCGCCCCCTCGTGCCCCATCGACGCCAGCACGGCATACAGCACCACGCGTTGCGAGGTGAAGCGGCGGCGCCCCGACAAGTTGATCAGTGCGCCAAGGACGTCGCCCGACAGCGTGATCTCGGCGGGCACTGCGGCTTTGGCGGCGGGGGCGATCTGTTCCAGCATGGTGTTCTCCTTCAGGGTGGGCAGCGCCGGACCGGGCAAGCTGCTATCTGCTGAACTGCATATTCCGTGCCAGCCCAATACGGTGGTTTGCCGCCCTTGCGCTCACCATCTTGGCGCAGCCTGCGCCAGGACGGCCCATGCTGCGCCAGCGCAGCCCAATTTGCGCCGCGCGCACGCATTTCCACAGCCCCCGCGAATGGCTGGGCCGGGTCCGGAAAACAATTCCAGCCGTAAATTCTGTTCTTCAACTTAGTCGCGTTGTGACGTAGGACGCCTCCGACGCCCTGCCTGAGCTGGACCAGCAAGCCCCTGTTTTTTTCATTTCCGCGACGAAATTCCCCCTATGGAAAGCTCAGCAGTAATAGTTTCCGTCTCTTAATTTCGTTGTCAAAAACCAAGTTGCTACTAACTGTAACCGTTAAGCGGAACCCAACAGATCGGACTTATGAGCATGCTAACTTCCAGTCTCGTTCAACCGAACCCAGAAAAAGTTTGGGGTCACATTGAAGAGGTAAATATGAAGACATCAAAAAAACTGCTATCTGCGATCGTGCTGGCAACCGCCGGCCTGGTATCGCAAGTGGCTTATGCGGAAGACATCAGCCACCCGATTGAAGTCATCACTCTGGACGACACCAACAGCGCCTACTTCGGTGGCCTGTTCAAAGGCAACAATACCGGCAATACTTTCGCGGACAAGTTTTCGTTCACGACCTCGCTTGCCGGCGCCCTGACTGCTGACTTGAGCTCGCTGTCCGGCACCGCCAACAACGGCCTGGACATCACCGGCTTCGACCTGTACAACGCGGGCGGCCTGGTGTTGGCAGGTACGTCCTTGTCGACCGGTATCCTGGACAACTGGACCTTCACCAGCGCCGACCTGGCAGCCGGCGAGTACTACGTGCAGGTGACGGGTTCGGTGCTGTCGCAGGCGTCGGGCAAGTACTTCGCCAACCTGGCGCTGGCACCGGTACCGGAACCTGAAACCTACGGCATGATGCTGGGTGGCCTGGCAGTCCTGGGCCTGATGGCGCGCCGTCGACGAAAGGATTCGGCGTAAGCCGAAGCATGACCTGTAGGGCGGAAGAGGCGCAGCGGGCTAGGCGCCCCCCCGTCCGCCATGCGTGCGTCAACGGGACGCGTGGCGGATATCGGGCCTTGCCCTCTTCCGCCCTGCGGTAACGCGGTCATTCCCCGAAAAAAACCGCCATTGGCACTGGACGCGATCTCGAGCGCGTCCAGGCCGATGGCGGTTTTTTTATCGCCGCAAGCTGCCTATGCCGGCGCGATCGCCGGCGCCAGCACGAAGGCCCGCGCCGCGCTGCTGTCGTATTGCGCCAACCTGCTCCAGCCATCGGTGCCCAGGTGCGCCACGAGCAGCTGCTCGGTGAAGCCGGCCAGGTTGCAGCTGTCGAGCAGGCTGCCGACCGTGGGCAGCGGGTCGCCCGGCGGCGATGGCGGAATCGCGCCCGGCATCGTGGCCACGCTCGCCGCCGCCGCCGCCGCCACCCGGTATTCGGGCGGCAAGACCGCGCCGCGCTGCACGTAGAAATCGAAACGCGCAAAGCGGTTGATCTGCAGCGCATGGAACGGCACCGCGACCGCCTGCGCGCGCGCGCTGTAGTTCATCACGCCGCACTGGTCGGCCGCGGTGCTGCCGCCGACCTGCGGCGCATCGATGCGGGCATAGGTCGGGTTGTTGTCGACCCGCACCGTGATCGCCATCGTGTTTTGCGCGGCATTGACCAGGCCCAGCGTGGCCGCATCGCGGGTCGCGATGGTGCCGGACAGGTCGCTGCTTTCCGGCACCCGCCAGCGGATGCCGAGCGCCTCCGGATCGACCAGCGCGCCGGCGCTGTTGAACAGCTCCACCCTGATTTGCCACAGTCCGCCCTGGTCGCTGGCCAGCGGGACGCCGTTCGCGTCGAAGGCCACGCCGGGCGCCACTGCCGTGGTCGGGATCACCGCGCTCTGCGTGTCGAGCACGGCGTTCGGAATCGACCACTGCCCCAGCGGCGGCAAGGCAGGCGGAATTTCGTAGAGGTGCGGCGTGCCGCCCACCGTGCGCGGGCCGAGCGGATATTGTTCCAGGATCAGGTCGCCGCCAATCTCGCGCGTGTAGTGGCGGTTGATGGCCTCGATGCTGGGGCGCCATGCGGTGTCCGGCTCGGTCTGGCGCTTGTACGACACGCGGTAGTAGTACACGCCGAGGCCGGTGCGCAGCGAGCTGTCGAACTCGAGCCGCGGGCGCAGCGTGCCGCCCCAGGGCCTGGCGCCGTCCAGCAGGCCGATCCTGGCCGCGTCGTGCTCGCTGCCGCCGGGGATGGTGGTGTCGCTGGCGCCGTGGATGCGCCACACCGAGGTGTTACCGATCGCCATGAACAGCACCCAGTTGTTGGGCGCGTCGACCGGCGGGCACGGCGGACAGGCATGCGCCAGCGGGTGCGTGCTGACCAGGGTCACTTCGCTGCCGCACACATAGTTCCACCAGGTATGGCAGGCCACCGGCTTCGGTTCGTAGATGGTGACCCAGAAGCCGGGCCAGATGCGCTGGCGCGCGGTGAAGTACAGGTCGGGCTGGTCGAAATCGATGATCGAACGCCAGATGATGGCGCGGAAATGGCCGCACGCGTCGGTTGTCACCGTGGCGATCCGGGTCTTGCTGACGAACAGGGGATACAGCCAGCACAGCAGCGGACGCAGCAGCTCGAGGTGGGCGATGACGGCGCGCTCGAACGCCGGCCGGTCGGCCCTGGCCGCGAGCGCCAGGTCGGCCGGCAACATCAGCGCATTCGACGCGCAGGCCGGCGCGGCCGCGGCAGTGACGGCCAGTTGGGCGTGCTCCAGTTGCAGCGCCCGCGGCGGCAAGGGCTGCGGGTTCAGCATCACGTCCGCGTGCGCATCGCCGAGCAGGTCGCCGACGAACACTTCGGGCGGACGCGGCGGGATCGGCCAGCGGACCGGCGGCCACGGACCGTTGATAATGTCGCGCAAGCGGTCGAGCTCGATCAACGGCAGGCGCGGCAGGATCAGGCGCCAGGGGTCGACTTCGAAGATATCGACGGTGGCGTTACAGACCGGCAAGCGCAACGCGATGCCGCCCGAACTGACGCGCTTGAGCAAAGTGCCGTTGACGACGCACAGGCGGCCGATCCAGCGGCGCCAGATGTCGGGCGTGATCTCGAACACCAGCGGCGGCGCCCGGTCCGCGTTCGGCCGCACGGCGACGTGGCGGTCGACGCCGCCGCGGCGCAGCAGCTCGGCCACGGTCAGCGTTTCCTTGTCCAGCTCGGGACCCAGCACCACCCGCACCAGCTCCCCTTCGCGCCCCACCGGGACCGCCAGCCGGGCATTGCCCTGGGCGTCGAGCGGCTCCACGTCGAGCAAGCGCCCGCCCTGGCTGAAGGCATACGCAACGACGGTCCCCAGTTCCTCCGGCCGCTCCTGGATCACCGCCCTCACCTCCAGCGGGACCGTCGGTTCCTGATTTTGTTTCGTGGCCATTTCAAGCTCCTCCTTATTCGAATCGGAAGCTAAAAATAGGCCATCGCCCTGCACCGCGCTTCAAGCGAACTCAACAAAAAGACGATGAAGCGGCGTCGATTGACGGGGCTCAGTCAAAGCCGAAACTGGCGCGCGCGCGGGCAATATTGCGGGCATAAAAAAAACCGCCATCCGCACTGAACGCGATCTTGGGCGCGTTCAGGCTGATGGCGGTTTTTGGGGCACTGGCCGAAGCCAGTCGCGGGATTATTGCTGTACTGCGGCTTCGGCGCCTTCGGCGGCCTTCATCGACAGCTTCAGGCGGCCGCGGTCGTCGGTCTCGAGGACCTTGACGCGCACTGCCTGGCCTTCTTTCAGGTAGTCGGCAACGGCGTTCACGCGCTCGTTGGCGATCTGCGAGATGTGCAGCAGGCCGTCCTTGCCCGGCATGACCTGGACGATCGCGCCGAAGTCGAGCAGCTTGAGCACGACGCCGTCGTAGGTCTTGCCCACTTCGACCGACGCGGTCAGCTCTTCAATGCGGCGCTTGGCTTCCTGGCCGGCGGCAGCGTCGACGGAAGCGATGGTGACCACGCCTTCGTCGCTGATGTCGATCTGGGTGCCGGTCTCTTCGGTCAGCGCGCGGATCACGGCGCCGCCCTTGCCGATGACGTCGCGGATCTTCTCCGGGTTGATCTTGATGGTGATCAGGCGCGGTGCGAAGTCCGACAGTTCGGTCTTCACGTGCGGCATCGCCTTCTGCATCTCGCCCAGGATGTGCTCGCGGCCTTCCTTGGCTTGCGCCAGTGCCACTTGCATGATTTCCTTGGTGATGCCCATGATCTTGATGTCCATCTGCAGCGCGGTAATGCCGTTGGCGGTACCTGCGACCTTGAAGTCCATGTCGCCCAGGTGATCTTCATCGCCCAGGATGTCGGACAGGACAGCGAACTTGCCGCCTTCCTTGATCAGGCCCATCGCGATGCCGGCGACGTGCGCCTTCATCGGCACGCCGGCGTCCATCAGTGCCAGGCAACCGCCGCACACCGATGCCATCGACGAGGAACCGTTCGATTCGGTGATTTCCGACACCAGGCGCACCGAGTACGAGAAGTCCTCGGGGTTGGGCAGTGCGGCGATCAGCGCGCGCTTGGCCAGGCGGCCGTGGCCGATTTCGCGGCGCTTCGGCGTACCGACGCGGCCGGTTTCACCGGTGGCGAACGGAGGCATGTTGTAGTGCATCATGAAATCGTCGGTGTACTCGCCCATCAACGCGTCGATCTTCTGGCTGTCGCGTGCGGTGCCGAGGGTGGCAACGACCAGCGCCTGGGTTTCGCCGCGCGTGAACAGGGCCGAACCGTGGGTGCGTGGCAGGATGCTGGTGCGGATCGCGATCGGGCGCACGGTGCGGGTGTCGCGGCCGTCGATGCGTGGCTCGCCCGACAGGATCTGCGAACGGACGACCTTCGCTTCGATGTCGAACAGGATGTTGCCGACTTCGGCGCTGTCCGGGGCCGAAGCGCCGTGGGCGGCGGCTTCAGCGGCCAGGTCGGCGTTCACTTCCGAGAACGCGGCCTTCAGCTTGGCGGTGCGGGCCTGCTTGTCGCGGGTCTGGTACGCATCGTTGATCTTGGCGTCGGCGAAATGCTTGACGCGCGCGATCAGCGCTTCGTTCTTGGCAGGCGGCGCCCACTCGACTTCCGGCTTGCCGCCGTCGCGCACGAGATCGTGGATCGCGTCGATGACCGCTTTCATCTGGTCGTGGCCGTAGACGACGGCGCCGAGCATGATTTCTTCCGACAGTTGCTGGGCTTCGGATTCGACCATCAGCACGGCCGTTTCGGTGCCGGCGACGACCAGGTCCATTTCCGAGGTCTTCAGCTGGGTGGTGGTCGGGTTCAGGATGTACTGGCCGTTGGCGTAGCCGACGCGCGCTGCGCCGACCGGGCCGTTGAACGGCACGCCCGACACGCACAGGGCGGCCGATGCGCCGATCATGGCGGCGATGTCTGGATCGATCTCGGGATTAACCGACAGGACGTGGATGATGACCTGGACTTCGTTCAGGTAACCTTCCGGGAACAGCGGGCGGATCGGACGGTCGATCAGGCGGCTGGTCAGCGTTTCCTTCTCCGAAGGACGGCCTTCGCGCTTGAAGAAACCGCCTGGGATTTTACCGGCGGCATAGGTCTTCTCGACGTAATCGACGGTCAGCGGGAAGAAATCCTGGCCCGGCTTGGCATCCTTGCGTGCGACCACGGTCGCGAGCACGACGGTGTCTTCGATCGACACCATGACGGCGCCCGAAGCTTGACGTGCGATTTCGCCGGTTTCCAGGGTGACCTGGTGTTGGCCGTACTGGAAGGTTTTCGTAACTTTGTTAAACATGGGTAATCCCTTTCTATTTGCCGACAGATTTTCAGGGGCTGTCGTTCACCTCACCACAGCTCGCCGTCCACCAGTTGCCAGGACCGACAAGCTTTACTGCTTTACTGCAATAAAACGGGGCTTAACAATGCAAAATGCCCGCGACAGCAAGCTGTGCAGGCATTTCTTGTTAAATCTTGAATCGCAAAAATTACTTGCGCAGACCGAGTTTAGCGATCAGATCGCGATAACGGGTTGCGTCTTTGCTTTTCAGGTAGGACAGCAAGCTCTTACGACGGTTGACCATCATGATCAGGCCGCGGCGCGAGTGGTGATCTTTCGCGTGGGCTTTGAAGTGGCCGTTCAGTTCGTTGATGCGTGCGGTCAGCAGGGCAACTTGTACTTCCGGGGAGCCGGTGTCGTTCTGGGCACGGGCATTGTCCGCGATAATCGCGGCTTTGTTGATGTTTTCTACGGTCATGATATTACCTTTCACATGCGGTGCAAGAGTCGGAACCCAGCGCACCGTGAACTTCGATTAAGCCTGGCCAAAACGGCCAGACCCGCAAGTATATGCGAAAACTGTCCGTGCGGCCAGTGCTCTGTTCTCCCGGACGGTGCATCATGGCGTTTTCGCCGCTTTGGAGTGGTTTTAATGCGCAATTTGGTCAAATTGGCAACGTTGTGCTTGCTATCAGGCCTGTCCGCCTGCGCCGCCATGCTGCCTGCCCCGCCCGCCATCGGCGAACCCGGCGCGGCCGTGCGGGCCCGGCTGGGTGCGCCCACCGCGGTGTACCCGGCGCCGGCCGGCCAGCTGTGGGAATACGCGACCGGGCCCTACGGCCAGTTCACCTGGATGGCCGCCATCGGCCCGGACGGCAGGCTGGCCAGGTACGAACAGGTGCTCACCGGCGAGAAATTCGCCACCATCAAGGTCGACCAGGACCGCAAGGACGATGTCCTGCAGACCGTGGGCCGGCCGGCCGAGCAGTCGCGGGTAATGATGCACAACTACGAGGTCTGGTCCTACCGCTACAAGGAGGCCGGCGTGTGGAATTCGATGATGCACGTGCATTTCGACGAGGCCGGCATCGTGCGGCTGATGCAGAACGGGGCGGACCCGATGTACGAGGAAAAGCGGCGCTTCTTCGATTAACATTGACGTTGCGTACGTAAAAACGTACACTGAAATGAGATTGGAGAATGCTATGACCATCATTACGGCAAGCGAAGCCCGGGCGAATCTATATCGGCTTATTGACCAGACCGCAGAATCACACCAGCCAATACACATTGCTGGAAAACGCGCAAATGCTGTTCTCCTCGCCGCCGAGGATTGGGCCGCGATTCAGGAAACCCTGCATCTGCTTGCCGTTCCCGGCATGCGCGAGTCTATCAAGGAAGCGATGGCAGAACCGCTCGAGAACAGCGCCAGGAAGCTCGACTGGTGACGTGGCAAATCGTCTTTTCCAAGCACGCGGAAAAAGACGCCAAGAAGCTGGCGGCGGCCGGGTTAAAGCCAAAAGCACAGGCATTGCTCGATATCCTGGCGAACGATCCGTTTCAAAATCCGCCGCCTTTCGAAAAGCTCCTTGGCGACCTGGCCGGCACGTACTCACGCAGGATCAACATTCAACACCGGCTGGTCTATCAGGTATTTACCGCTGAACGAACTGTCCGTGTACTCCGGATGTGGACCCACTACGAGTAGCTGCCTAACCCGGAGCACGCATGACGATTCTGCCGATTCACATCGCCGCCGGCGCGGTCGCCATCCTCTCCGGCGGGATCACGCTGTTCGCTCCCAAGGGCGGCACGCTGCACCGCAACTGCGGGCTGGTGTTCGCCGGCGCGATGGTGGTGATGACGACCAGCGCGATCCTGGTCGGCTTCATGCGCGGAGACGGGCGCTTCAACTCGATGCAGGCGGTGCTCACGCTGTACCTCGTTGTCACCGGGCTGGTCACGGTCCGGCGCCGCCGGCCGGGCCTTCATTGGTTCGACGTCGCGGCCACCGCCCTCGCCTTCGCGATAGGCATCTACGACATGGTGCTGGGGATGGAAGCGCTGCAGCGGCCCAGGCGCCTGATGGAAGGCGTGCCGGCGGCGGCGATCTTCGTGTTTGGCGCCATCGCGCTGCTGGCCGCCATCGGCGACCTGCGCATGCTGATCGCAGGCGGCCTCGCTGGCCGCAAGCGCCTGGCCCGGCACCTGTGGCGCATGTCCTTCGCGCTGTGGATTGCCACCGCCTCGTTCTTCCTCGGCCAGGCCAAGGTGATCCCCGAGCCGCTGCGCATCAAGCCGCTGCTGGCCGTGCCGGTGCTGCTGGTGCTGGTGATGATGTTCTACTGGATGGTGCGCGTACGGTCAGCCAAGCGGGCCCTGCCCGCGACGCGCGAGGCACCATAACGGCACGGCGCCTCGCCTTTGCAGCGCAACCCGGCAAACAAGCCCCCGCCATTATCTGAGCAGGATAGCCTTGCGATACGGGGCGATCGGCGGCTTGGGGAACTGCACGGACGCATAGGTATTGCGGAAGCAGGCGGCCTTCGCATTCTCGACGTCGGTCAGCGAGCTGGTGACCTTGCCGTTGGCATCGAGCAGCAGGATGATCGTGATCGGATTGCGGTGCTTGTTATGGCAATCGCCTTTTTCATCGAGCTTGTGCTGGTTGTTGAAGGCGATCGAATCGCTTTCGTATTTTTCGATCTTCGGGTTCGGGAACTGCGCGTCGAACCTGGCCTTCTCTGCGGTGAAGCCGGGATTGGCCGGCGACGGCGAGCTGTCGATTTCAGGCGCCTTGGTGGCGGACTGGCAGCCGGCCAGCAGCAAGGCGGCGCCGAGTGCGATGAGTTTCAAGCTGGTTTGCAAGGGACGCTCCTTTAGATAAGGTTGATGGGTTGGCACTCATTGTAGCGATCTGTCTACTTTTTTACTCATCCATTCCCGTGCGGCAATTTACCTTGGTTTTTGGCGCTCCCGCTATCGTAGAATAGTGAATGGCAGAATTCTTTGCATTCCGGCATTTCCGCACCCGCCTGCTGGTGACGATCCTGGTGCTGGTGCTGGGCTTGCAGGCGCTCGTGTTCATCGCCGTCGGCGAAGCGGCCAACCGCAGCGCCATCAAGGGCAGCGAGGAAGCGCTGCAAGTGACCCTGTCCACCCTGGCCGACACCATGGCCAAGCGCGACGCCATCCTGCGCAAGCACGGCCGCCTGCTGTCGCACGACTTCGGCTTCAAGTCCCTGGTCAGCGAAAACGACCACGCGACCATCATCTCGGCCTTCACCAGCTACCGCCGGCGGCTCGGCGCCGACTGGATGTTCGTGCTCGACCTCGACGGCAAGGTGCTGGCCGATACGCTGCAGCCGGCGATGCGCGAGGCGCCCTTCCCTTTCATGGCCTTGCTGCAGGGCGCGCGCGACAGCGCCACGCTCGAAACCTCGAGCATCCAGATCATCGGCGGCAAGGCCTACCAGGTCGTGGTGGTGCCGCTGCGCGGTCCGCTGCCGATGGCCTGGGTCGGCATCGGCTTCGAGATCACCGACTTCGTCGCCGGCGAACTCGAACAGCAGACCCATACCAGCGTCAACCTGGCCTGGCACGCACCGGGCAAGGCGCCGGTGCTGTATGCGTCGACCCTGGACGACGAACAGCGGCGCGACTTCCTCGCCTCGCACCAGGGCGCCGCCGTGCGCGACACGACCCATATCGCGACCCTGGGCGGCAAGCAGTTCGTGGCGATCGAGACGGCGCTGGTCGAAACGGCCGACGGCACCATGGTCGCGACCTTGCAGCGCTCCCTCGACGAGGCGCTGGCCGGCTACCGCCAGCTGCGCTGGCAGCTGCTGGCCGTGCTGCTGCTGTCGACGCTGCTGGCGGTGGCGGCGGCGGTCGTCATCGCGCGCCGCGTCACGCGTCCGGTGCTGCGCCTGGCCAGCGGCGCGGAGCGCATCAGCGCCGGCCACTACGAAACCATCGGCGACATCGGCGCGCGCGACGAACTCGGCGCCCTTGCCGCCTCGTTCGACAACATGGTGCGCGGCCTCATCGAGCGCGACAAGGTGCGCGCGATGCTGGGCAAGGTGGTCTCGCCCGCCATCGCCGAGGAACTGCTGTCGCAGGCGATCGACTTCGACGGCCAGGAACAAGAAGTGTCGGTGCTGTTCTCCGACATCCGCGGCTTCACCACCTTGTGCGAAGGCCGCGCCCCGTCCGCGATCCTGCACATGCTCAACGAATACCTGTCGAGCGCCAGCGCGCTGATCGACCAGCGCGCCGGCGTCGTCGACAAGTACATCGGCGACGCCATCATGGCGCTGTTCGGCGCGCCGCTGACGGCGCCGGACGATCCCCAGCGCGCGGTCGAGGCGGCGCTGGCCATGGTCGCCTCGCTGCCGGCGCTGAACGAAAAGTTCGGCCGGGACGGCTGGCCGCCGCTGGCGATCGGCATCGGCATCCACACCGGCATCGTCGTGGCCGGGAACATCGGTTCGGCCACGCGCCTCAACTACACGGTGCTGGGCGATACGGTCAACCTGGCGTCGCGGCTCGAAGGCCTGTGCAAGCTGTACGGCGTGCCGGTCATCGTCAGCGAAAGCACGATGCGCCGCTGCAGCGGCATCGCATTCCGCGAACTGGACCTGGTGCGCGTGAAGGGCAAGCGCGAGCCGGTGGCGATCTTCGCGGCGGTGGGCATGCAGGGCGCGCTGGCGCATGGCCAGGCAGAGCAGCTCGAACGCCACGTCCGCGCGCTCGCTGCCTACCGCGCGGCAGACTTCGCGACCGCGCGTGCGCTCTTCGCTTCCGCGCCGGCAGATACCGTCACCGGCCTTTATCTGGCGCGCTGCGAACGCTACGCCACCCAGCCGCCCGATGCGGGCTGGGACGCCGTCGAAACGCTGACCGAAAAATAAGCCGGCAGTTTTGGCATTGGAACCGCATCCTCGCGCCGGTGCAAGCCCAGTCGCTGTTCACGTTTTCGGGCAAGCCAGGCGAACATGGCGCAGGCCTGCGCTTCGTGCGCCAATACGACACCAGCCGCGCGGTGAATGCGGCCCGACATGCCCGCCATTCGCCGCTGAACTTGTGCAACATCATTAGTTGGCCATGGGAAATATGTTCTCCTGAGGATAGTTTCCGACTCTCCCACGCAAAGGATGACTGCCATGGCCAAACCGAAGCTCAGGTTTAACATCTTTCACAAGCTGCTGCTGACCTTGCTCGCGGTGTCACTGGTGCCGCTGATCATCCTGTGGGCCATCGGCAGCTCCCAGGTGCAAAAGGACGTCTCGTCCAGCATCGCGCAGAACCTGGTGATGACCGTGTCGGGCATCGCGACCGGAATCAACAGCTGGGACGACGCCAACGTGCGCGTGCTGCGTTCCGCGACCCGGATCGAGGCGATCGCCAGCATGGACCCGGAGCGCCAGACGCCGGTGCTGCGCGCCTTCGGCAACACGTATGAATGGGCCTTCGTCGTCTACACCATCAACCAGGACGGCGACAACATCGCGCGCAGCGACGACAAGCCGCTGGTCAAGTTCGGCGACCGCAGCTACTTCAAGAACGCCATGAAGGGCGAACCGATCAACCGCCAGGTGCTGATCAGCCGGTCGACCGGCAAGCCGGTGCTGACGCTGGCCATGCCGATCCGTAATCCGCTCGGCGAACCGATGGGCGTGGTGGCGATGGCGATGAAGCTCGACGATATTTCAAAGGTCATCAAGGATACAAAGATCGGCAAGACCGGCTACGCGCTGCTGCTCGACGCCGAGCACAAAGTGATCGCGACCGGCATGCCCGGCCAGGCGGGCGAGGCGGTGCAGGACATGGCGAACCACCCGGCGCTGAAGGTCGACGGCATCACCCGGGCGCCGACCGTCTACCGCAAGGAAGACGGCAAGCGCGTCGTCGCCTATGTGCACAAGCTGCCGCAGGACTGGACCATGATCGTCGAGCAGGACTACGAGGAAGCGTATGCGCCGCTGGAACAGCTCGAGTTCGGCGCGCGCGCGCTGATCGGTGTAACCTGTGCCCTGGTGATCATCATCGCCTCGCTCTTGGGCAAGGCGCTGACGCGGCCGATCAACCAGCTGATCACGGTCGCCGAGCAGCTAAGCCGCGGCCAATTCAATGATGCGATTCCCGAAACCGGCCGCGGCGACGAGATCGGCGCGCTGGCGCGCGCCATCGACCGCCTGGGCTTGAGTATCCGGATGGCGATGGACCGCCTGCGCAAGAAGGCTTGAACTGAAGGGGACACGTCATGGCACAGCAGGACATGATTCCGTTTCGCCGCATCGTGGAGATGGTGCGCGAATTCTGCACGCAGCGCCGCACCGGCACCGTGTTCATCGTCAGCGACGACAACCGGATGGCGCAGGTGCACCTCGAAAGCGGCAACATCGTGGCGCTGTTGTGCCGCGGACGGCGCGGCCAGGAAGCGCTGGCCGGCATGCGCACGATGCGAGCGGCGCGGCTGCGTTTCGACGACAACTACCTGACCGCCGACAGCGCAGAGCAGTTCAACACCAGCGAGGTGCTCGAGTTGCTGACCGGGGGCGTGCCGGCCCGTTCGCGCGCGGTGGAGCGGGTGGCGCCGCCTTCGGTGGCGCCAGCACCAGCGAAGGCGGCGGGAACCGGCCCGAGCACCTTGACGCCGGCGCAGGCGGCCACGCTGGAACGCATCCTGGTGCAGTACATCGGCCCGATGGGCGAGATCGTGTGCGCCGACCACGCCGCACAGGCGGGCAACGCGAAAGCGCTGATCGGGCTACTCGCAGAGGAAGTGCCGGACAAGGCGCAGGCGGCGGCGTTTGCGTCGGAGGCGAGCAGGCTGCTGGGCTTGGACTAAAGCGCGGCCGAAGTCGTGAACGAGAACACAAAGCACAAGAACCGACGTCATCCCTGCGAAGGCAGGGATCCATACTGAGTGTGCTCAAGCCGGCGTCGGTTTAGAGCTACTTCAGCATGGATCCCTGCGTTCGCAGGGATGACGTTGGATGTACCACCTCGTGTTTTACGTCCGCGACTTCGGACGCAGTGCTTTATTACAGTTGCGGGTTGACCCTCTCGATCTTCGAATGCAGCTTGTTCAGGCCCGACAAATAAGCCTTGGCCGACGCCACGATGATGTCCGGATCCGAGCCGACGCCGTTGACGATGCGGCCGGCGCGCGACAGGCGCATCGTCACTTCGCCCTGCGACTGGGTGCCATTGCTGATCGCGTTGATCGAGAACAGCACCAGCTCGGCGCCGCTGTTCGCTTCCTTCTCGATCGCGTTGACGGTAGCGTCGACCGGGCCGTCGCCCTTCCCTTCGCATGCGAACTCCTTGCCGCCGATGGCAAACACCACCTTCGCGGTCGGCGTCTCGCCCGTCTCCGAGCGCTGCGCCAGCGAGACGAAGTGATAGTGCTCGCCGTCGTGCGCGTGGTCCTCGTCCGATACCAGCGCCATGATGTCCTCGTCGAAGATGTCGCTCTTGCGGTCGGCCAGTTCCTTGAAGCGGCCGAAAGCGGCGTTCACTTCGGCCTCGGATTCGAGTTCGATGCCCAGTTCCGTCAGGCGCTGCTTGAAGGCGTTGCGGCCGGACAGTTTGCCCAGGACGATCTTGTTGGCGGTCCAGCCCACGTCTTCGGCGCGCATGATCTCGTAGGTCTCGCGCGCTTTCAGGATGCCGTCCTGGTGGATGCCCGACGCATGCGCGAACGCATTCGCGCCGACCACCGCCTTGTTCGGCTGCACCGCGAAGCCGGTGATCTGCGACACCATCTTCGACGCCGCCACGATCTGCGTGGTGTCGATACCCAGTTCCAGCTTGAAGTGGTCGCCGCGCGTGCGCAGCGCCATCACGACTTCCTCGAGCGCGGTATTGCCGGCGCGCTCGCCCAGGCCGTTGATCGTGCATTCGATCTGGCGCGCGCCGCCGATCATCACGCCGGCCAGCGAGTTGGCCACCGCCAGCCCGAGGTCGTTGTGGCAGTGGACCGACCAGATGGCCTTGTCCGAGTTCGGGATGCGCTCGCGCAGGCGCTTGATGGTGGCGCCGAATATTTCCGGCACCGCGTAGCCGACGGTATCGGGAAAGTTGATCGTGTTGGCGCCCTCGGCGATCACCGCTTCGAGCACGCGGCACAGGAAGTCTTCGTCCGAGCGGCTGCCGTCTTCGGGCGAGAACTCGATGTCGTCCGTGTACTGGCGCGCGCAGCGGATGGCCAGCTTGGCCTGCTCGAGCACCTGCTCCGGTTCCATGCGCAGCTTCATCTTCATGTGCAGCGGCGAGGTGGCGATGAAGGTGTGAATGCGCTTGCGCGGCGCCGGCAGCAGCGCCTCGGCGGCGCGCGCGATGTCGCGGTCGTTGGCGCGCGACAGCGAGCAGACGGTCGATTCCTTGATGACGCTGGCGATCGCGCGGATCGCATCGAAGTCGCCGGGGGAAGCTGCGGCGAAGCCGGCTTCGATCACGTCGACCCGCATGCGTTCGAGCTGGCGCGCGATGCGGACTTTTTCGTCCTTCGTCATCGACGCGCCGGGTGATTGCTCGCCGTCGCGCAGGGTGGTGTCGAAAATGATCAGGCGGTTCGAATTGCTCATGGCGGCTCCAGAGTGGCTAGTTTAAAAGCGGCACCGCCATCGAGTTCGTGGACGCAAGCCCACCATCGATGTTAACGGCGCTCGCTTGGGTCGACAGTTTCTTCGTCGGTCTGCACGATGCTCACGGGTTTGCCTTTCGCAAGGCGCCACATGAACACGGCATAACCGGACAAACCGTATAAAACAAAAATCGGCATCAGGACTTTGGGTGGATCGATCGACACCAGCGCCAGCGCCAGCGCGATCAGGAACACCACGATGAACGGCACCGACTTGCGGAAGTTCACGTCCTTGAAACTGTAAAACGGGATATTCGACACCATCGACAGGCCGGCGAAGATGGTGATCGCGAGCGATACCCACGGCAGCTGGTCGCGGCCGTTGACGGCCAGGTCGGTCATCAGCAGCACGAAGCCTGCCACCATCGCGGCGGCGGCCGGGCTGGGCAAGCCCTGGAAGAAGCGCTTGTCGACCACTTCGATATTTGTATTGAAGCGCGCCAGGCGCAAAGCGGCGCCGGCGCAGTAGATGAAGGCGGCGATCCAGCCGGCCTTGCCGAGGCCGCGCAGCGACCATTCATAGATTACCAGCGCCGGCGCCGCGCCGAACGACACCATGTCGGACAGGCTGTCGTACTGGGCGCCGAATTCGGACTGGGTGTTGGTCAGGCGCGCGATGCGGCCATCGAGGCCGTCGAGGATCATGGCGACGAAGATGGCCCAGGCCGCGTGTTCGAAACGGTCGTTCATCGCCATGACGATGGCGTAGAAGCCGCAGAACAGCGCGGCCGTCGTGAACAGGTTGGGCAGCAGGTAAATCCCCCGGCTGCGCACAGGATTGCCTTCGGCATCGAACTTCTTGCGGCTGAACCGGCTGAAGCGGCTCTGCTTCGCATGTTTCACTGCCGGCGGCAGGCCTGGCTTTTTGCGTCGGGGGAAGGTGGCCATTGGTATCCGTTTCAAGTGATTGTGTCGCTTCGTGCGGCGGCGCCCGGTTGGGGCGCGCCCATGCCCTCTTATTATAGTGGGCCAACTGCGGACTTAGCGAACTGAAAAGCCTACTTGAACTTGACCTTTCCTACGAGACGCATGTCGAGCGTGGTTTCGCCGGGCTCGAAGCTTGGTTCGGCAACACCGCTGTCTGCCATCGGCGCCGCGGCGGCGCGGCGGGCCATCATCTGGACCTGTTCGGGCCGGCCACCGCCGTAGTTGCCCGAGCCTTCGAAGTCAACCGTGTCGAGCACAGCGTCGTTGACATTGCGGCCCATCGCGGCGGCGATCGCGGCGATGCGCTCGTTCAGGTTTTTATAGGTGGCGGCGATGCGCTGCTCATCGAGCTTTTTCATGGTCGCCGGCAACAAACCGAACTGCAAGCCGTTGAGCGCCAGCACCTTCTGTGCGGCGGCGGCGGTTTTTGGCAAATTCGCGAGGTTGCTGGTTTTTACTTCAAGGTACTGGCCGACGCGCCAGCCGGCCGGCTGCCGCGGCTTGGCCGGCACGTTCATCGGCTGCGGGCGGTCTTCCGGATAGACCGGGTAGGTGTAGTAACCGTGGGTCTTGAAGGCGGCTTTCGGGTCTTCCTTGCGGATGATCTCGGTGCCCTGCTTCATCTTCTGGTTGACGCGCGATGCGGCGGCGGCCTTGTCCTTGTCCTGCTCTTCAATAAAGAAAGTGGCGACGGCCTGGTCGTTCGGGGCCACGACTTCGCCGGTGGCGGGAACGATGACCATGGTGCCGCTGGTCGATTGCGCATGCACTTGCGCTGCCAGCGCGAGGCCGGCGATGACGATGATGTGTTTGAGCGACATTGTTCTTCTCCAGGATGGAAGTGACGTAAAAATCAGAACAATACCCTCATTTGATTGGGACCTGCGATTTGGTATTAATTGGTTGCAACTGTATTCAAACGTAGAAAACACGAACGCGGGGCCCCATGCTGAATAAATTCAGCATGGGTCTCGGATCGCCGCACCGCCGGTGCGCGAGGACGACGTTACTTAGTTCTTCGACTGGTCGACCAGCTTGTTCTTCGCGATCCAAGGCATCATCGCGCGCAGTTTCGCGCCGACTTCTTCGATCGGATGCTCGGCCGTCAGGCGCCGGCGCGAAATCAGGGTCGGTGCGCCCGCCTTGTTTTCCAGAATGAAGCTCTTGGCGTATTCGCCGGTCTGGATGTCCTTCAGGCACTGGCGCATCGCGTCCTTGGTTGCCGAGGTGACGACTTTCGGGCCCGTGACGTACTCGCCGTACTCGGCGTTGTTCGAGATCGAGTAGTTCATGTTGGCGATGCCGCCTTCGTAGATCAGGTCGACGATCAGCTTCAGTTCGTGCAGGCACTCGAAGTACGCCATTTCCGGCGCGTAGCCCGCTTCCGTCAGGGTCTCGAAGCCAGCCTTGATCAGCTCGACAGCACCGCCGCACAGCACGGCCTGCTCGCCGAACAGGTCGGTTTCGGTTTCTTCACGGAAGTTGGTCTCGATGATGCCGGCGCGGCCGCCGCCGTTGGCCATCGCGTACGACAGGGCGATATCGCGCGCCGAGCCGGACTTGTCCTGGTAGACGGCGATCAGGTGCGGCACGCCGCCGCCTGCCGCGTAGGTGCCGCGCACGGTGTGGCCAGGGGCCTTCGGTGCGATCATGATGACGTCGAGGTCGGCGCGTGGCACGACCTGGCCATAGTGCACGTTGAAGCCGTGCGCGAAGGCCAGCACCGCGCCCTGCTTGGCGTTCGGTGCGACGTTTTCGTTGTAGACCTGGGCGATGTTCTCGTCCGGCAGCAGGATCATGATGATGTCGGCAGCCTTGATCGCGTCGTTCACTTCAGCGACCTTCAGGCCCGCCTTTTCAACCTTGGTCCACGAAGCGCCGCCCTTGCGCAGGCCGACCGTCACGTTGACGCCCGAATCGTTCAGGTTCTGTGCGTGCGCGTGGCCTTGCGAGCCGTAGCCGATGATGGCGACGTTCTTGCCTTTAACGAGGGAGAGGTCGCAGTCTTTGTCGTAGAAAACGTTCATGATTTTTTCCTGTACTTTTTAATGGAATTGGGGGAGGAAGACTTGTACTTCTTATACTTTAAGGATGCGTTCGCCGCGGCCGATGCCGGAGCCGCCGGTACGCACCGTTTCGAGGATCGAGGCGCGGTCGATGGAATCGATGAACGCGTCGAGCTTGCCCTTGTTGCCGGTCAGCTCGATCGTATAGGTCTTTTCCGTGACGTCGATGATGCGGCCGCGGAAAATATCCGCGGTGCGCTTCATTTCTTCGCGTTCCTTGCCGACCGCGCGCACCTTGATGAGCATCAGCTCACGCTCGATGTGCGCACCTTCGGTCAGGTCCACCACTTTCACCACCTCGATCAGGCGGTTCAGGTGTTTGGTGATCTGTTCGATGATGTCGTCCGAACCGCTGGTGACGATCGTCATCCGCGACAGGGTCGCGTCTTCGGTCGGCGCCACGGTCAGCGTTTCGATGTTGTAGCCGCGGGCCGAGAACAGGCCGACCACGCGCGACAAGGCACCGGCTTCGTTCTCAAGCAGGACAGAAATAATATGGCGCATGTTAGAGGTCCTCCGAACCGAGCAGCATTTCGGACAGGCCCTTGCCCGCCTTGACCATCGGCCAGACGTTTTCGGCCTGGTCGGTGATGAAGTTCATGAACACGAGGCGGTCTTTCATGCCGAACGCTTCTTTCAGCGCGCCATCGACGTCGCCCGGCTTTTCGATCTTCATGCCGACGTGGCCGAAGCTCTCCGCCAGCTTCGAGAAGTCCGGCAGCGAATCCATGTAGGACTCGGAATAGCGCGAGCCGTAGTCGATCTGCTGCCACTGGCGCACCATGCCGAGGAAACGGTTGTTGAGCAAAATGATTTTCGGGGTCAGGTGATATTGCTTGCAGGTGGCAAGTTCCTGGATGCACATCTGGATCGAGCCTTCGCCGGTGATGCAGGCGACGGTGGCGTCCGGGTTGGCCATCTGCACGCCCATGGCGTACGGCAAGCCCACGCCCATCGTGCCCAGGCCGCCCGAATTGATCCAGCGGCGCGGCTTGTCGAAGCCGTAGTACTGCGCCGCCCACATCTGGTGCTGGCCCACGTCCGAGGTGATGAAGGCGTCGCCCTTGGTGATGTCCCATACCTTCTGGACCACCGACTGCGGCTTGATGACGAGATCGGAATCCTGGTAATTCAGGCATTCCTTGCCGCGCCACTCATTGATCTGCTTCCACCAGTCCTTGACCGCGGCGGTCGGCTTGGCTTCGGCGGCGTCGAGCTGCGCCAGGAATTCGATCAGCACGTCCTTGACGTTGCCGACGATCGGGATATCGACCTTGACGCGCTTCGAGATCGACGATGGATCGATGTCCACGTGGATGATCTTGCGCGGATTCGAGGCGAAGTGCTTCGGGTTGCCGATCACGCGGTCGTCGAAACGGGCGCCGATGGCGATCAGGACGTCGCAATTCTGCATCGCCATGTTCGCTTCATAGGTGCCGTGCATGCCGGGCATGCCGACGAAGTTCTCGGACGAGGCGCGGTAGCCGCCCAGGCCCATCAGCGTGTTGGTGCACGGGAAGCCGAGCTTGTCGACCAGGCGGTTCAGCTCCGGGGCCGCATTCGCGAGGATGACGCCGCCGCCGGTGTAGATCATCGGGCGTTCGGCTTGCAGCAGCAGCTGCACCGCCTTGCGGATCTGGCCGGCGTGGCCCTTGTCGACCGGCTTGTACGAGCGCATCTCGATATCCTTCGGATAGTCGTAGACGCACTTGTGCATGCTGATGTCTTTTGGAATATCGACCAGCACCGGTCCGGGACGGCCGGTCCTGGCGATAAAGAATGCTTTCTTCATCGTGGCAGCAAGATCCTTGACGTCCTTGACGAGGAAATTGTGCTTGACGACGGGTCGGGTAATGCCGACGGTATCGCATTCCTGGAACGCATCCTGGCCAATCGCATGGCTGGGAACCTGTCCGGAGATGACGACCATCGGGATCGAGTCCATGTACGCGGTCGACAGGCCGGTGACCGCATTGGTGACGCCGGGACCGGAGGTCACGAGGGCGACGCCGACGGTGTTCGAGCTGCGCGAATAGGCATCGGCTGCGTGCACAGCTGCCTGCTCGTGGCGTACCAGGACGTGTTGGAATTTGTCTTGCTTGAAGATGGCGTCGTAGATGTAGAGGACCGCCCCGCCCGGATAACCGAAGACGTGCTTGACGCCCTCTTCCGCGAGACAACGCACTACTATCTCGGCGCCCGTGATGGGAGCCGCTGTTTCGTTACTCATGATACATTCCTTTCAAGACCCATTGGGAGGTGATCGGATGCTCTTTCCTAACGAAGATCGCGTGTCGCGACAGTGCTCAGGCTTCCCTTCTTTCTGCGGTCACGTCGATCTTTCACCTCACCGTAGGGAGATTACGAAACGACGCTAAGCGCAACTCGTTTGGCATGAGTTTCTGTAGCGATTACTGCGAACCTCTCGCGCTTGTGGCACGGGTTAGAGCAAACTGCCTACATATGAAAGCGCGTCATGTCGATGTTGGCCTTGTGTGCCGGTCACGACCTGACCATACAGCTTCGGGGTTGCAAAGCGTTCTATACCTTACTGCAATGCACCATTTTGGTCAAGCGAAAAAATGGGGAAATTTTCCGGGAAAGGGCGCGCGAACACCTAATTAACATGCAAAAGCAGCCATTTTTTGCTAGCATGCCTCAGTTTTGCCCAACCCTACGCCGCATGGCCACAGACAAAGAACTTTCCGATTTTCTCGAGCATGTCGAGCGGCGCGCATTCAAGCAGGCCGTCTACGCCGTCCGCAAGGATGAGGCCGCGCTTGATATCGTGCAGGACGCGATGATCAAGCTTGCCGAAAAATACGGGGACAAACCGGCAGCCGAGCTGCCCATGCTGTTCCAGCGCATCCTCCAGAACACCATCCTCGACTACTTCCGCCGGGAAAAAGTGCGCAACACCTGGGTCACCCTCTTCTCGGGGCTGGGCAAGCGGGAGAATGCCGACGAGGAATTTGATATACTCGATTCGTATGAGGCGGAGCACGGCAGCGCGGCAGCCGAGTCCAGCGCCGACCAGGTGGAGCGCATGCAGACGCTGAGCCTGATCGATTCCGAAGTACAAAAACTGCCCGCGCGTCAACGGGAAGCCTTTCTTATGCGTTACTGGCAAGATATGGACGTGGCCGAGACGGCCGCAGCGATGGGGTGTTCCGAGGGCAGCGTGAAGACGCACTGCTCCCGCGCAACTCACGCCCTCGCAGCGTCGCTCAAAGCCCTGGGAATAAAATTATGAACGCCGACGACCTGAACCTCGCGTACAAAGTACGCCATGCGCTGAATGAACAGCTGGACCATCTGCCCGCTTCGACGGCCGATCGTCTTGCTTCCGCACGTAAAATCGCCGTATCTCGCAAAAAATCCCAGCCTGTCGCGGTGCGCCTGCTGCAGCGCGCCTTCGCTGGCGGCGGCAACAGCTCGACCGAATTCAGCTTGCTGGCCAAGATGGGCGTCGCCATCCCGCTGCTGGCCCTGGTGGTCGGCTTGGCTGGCATTTACCAAGTTGAAGAAGAGCAACGCATCGCCGAAATGGCCGAGCTGGACGCCGCCGTGCTATCCGACGAACTGCCCCTTACCGCCTATATGGATGAAGGTTTCAATGCTTACCTGGCGCAGCGCGCGCAATAAGGATGGCCGGCGTTAATACTTCAACAAGATCCAGGGCGGCGCTCGCCGCTGTCACCGTGTTCTCGCTGGCGGCCGCTGCATCCTGGGCCAGCGCGCAGCAAGCCGCCCAGGCGCCTGCTCCCGCGCCAGCCTCGCCTGCGATCACCGCCATTACGACCATGTCCGCGCCGGCCAAGCCGGTGGCGGCCAAGGCTGCCCTGCCTGCCGCCGACAAAAGCCTGTGGAAGAACCTGACCGCGCCCCAGCAACTGGCGCTGGCGCCGCTGGCTGCGGAATGGGACAAGATGGACGCCGCGCGCAAGCTCAAATGGCTGGAGATCGCCAACCGCTTCGCGTCGATGAAGCCGAACGAGCAGCAGCGCGTGCACGACAAGATGCGCGAATGGATCAAGCTGACGCCGGAAGAACGGCGCAAAGTGCGCGAGAACTACACCGCCACCAAGAAAATCGACAAGGACCAGAAATCGGTGCAGTGGGAGCAGTACCAGCAACTGACCGACGAGCAGAAGAAACAGCTGACCGACGCCAAGAAGAAGACGGCGGTCAAGACGCCGGTGACCAACCTGCCGGCCAAGAACCAGAGCACGGTCAAGCCGGTGGCGCCGGTCAAGGGCGGCAAGGCTACGCCAGCCGTCGTGTGCCCGGCGGGCACCATCGTCAATCCCGCCGCCGCGGTGCCGGCCTGCGTCAAGGCGCCGGAACCGGTGCCGGCCGAAGTGCCGCCATTGCAAGCGCCGGCGCCAGCCGTCATACCGGGCGCGTCAAACGTGGCGCCCGCGCCAGTCACCACTACCCCACCGGTCAATCCGCCCGCTTCCGTACCCAATGCAAAATAGTAAGCCGTCTGTAACAACACCCACCCTGAAGCGCCGCCTGATCTGCATGGTTTACGAAGCTTTCCTCTTCACCGCGGTGGAGATGTTCGCCCTGTTCCTGTTCGTCTTCGCGACCCAGAAGCTCGACCCCGCCGTGGTGTTCTACGGTCGCCAGGTCGTGTTCGTGCTGGTCGCCGCCGCCTACTTCATGCATTCATGGACCGGCAGCGGCCACACGCTGGCGATGAAGACCTGGCGCATCAAGCTGGTCAAGGTCGGCTACGCGACCGTGCCTGTGCGTAGCGCGCTGCTGCGCTTCATTTATGCCTGGGGCTTCTTCCTGCCGGCGCTGGTGGTGTGTTACGCGTTCAAGCTGCACGGCAAGGCCGAGGTCGCGATCGCGCTCGCGATCAACATCCTGGCCTGGGGCATGACGGTATTCCTCGACAAGGACCGCCAGTTCCTGCATGACCGCCTGGCGGGCACGCGCTT
>JAKFDH010000204.1:0-16104 GCA_036676245.1 Massilia sp.
GCGCCTGCCGCTCGGGCCGGACACGCTGGCGAAAATCGTCGAAAAGAATCGCTTCGTCGAAACGGAGATAGCGGCATGGCGCGACCTGGCGTCGTCGACTGACCACGACGACGTTCGCCTGGCAGCCTAAGCCTTTAAACACAATTATCAACGTCGTTCCTGGCGAGGGCCGCCTTGGCGCAGGAACGCCGTTGGTACCAGTGTTTAGAGATTCGCACCCATGAATCCGGAAGAGCGGGAATCCCCGATCAGCGCAAGGTAAAGTCCACCCGGCAGCAGGCCAGCGCCGGCTTGGCCGCGTCCGGGGCGTCGCCGCCGCCAACCTTGGCCGTCACGATATAGATTCGGTCCACCGGCACCTGCCCGTTGGAAGCCAGCCAGTCCTTGGCCGCCTGGCTGCGGCGCCGCCCTAGCGACAGCAAGTCGTCCTCGTCGATAGTGGCATGCGCGGCCATCAGCTTCTCCATTTCGGCCGGCGCCAGCGTGGCCGTCAGCCCCAGCGCATTTTTCGGCTTGGGGAAAGTCTCGTCCTTATACGCCCGCGCCAGCAGCGCCGCGTGTTCGTCCTTGCCGACCACCACCCCGCCCGCCGGCGCCGTCTCGCCCCGCGCTTGCAGGTCGCGCAGCTTCAAGGTACGCAGCTTGCGCTCGACCGACACCAGCTTGAGCGCCTGCGCATCCGCGGCCGGGTCAACGCGGGCCATGACGTCCAGCTTCAACCCCGGCCGTTCCACCAGCGCCTTGGCCAGCGCCGACAGCCGGCTCTCGCCTGTCGACATGATGGCCGCCTGCCCGGGTTCGAATTCGAGCATGGACAGTTCTTCGCCGCCACCGAAGGCGGCGCTCAATAGCGCGAATGGCGCGGTGACGGTCTTGGTGATCGCATTGCCTATGATCTTCATGACGATGCCGCCAACCGAGAACTGCGGATCGTCCAGCGTGCCGCCCACCGGAACGCTGATGTCGATCAGCCCGTTGCGGTCACTGAGCAAGGCAACCGCGAGCCGTACAGGCAGCTTTTTCGCTTCCGGATTGGTGCTCTCGCTGCCGAAGGTCAGCTGGTCGAGCATCAGCCGGTTCTCCGACTTGAGCTGGCGGTTCTCCATCTGGTACGCCACCTCGAACGACAGCTTGCCCTTCTCGATGCCGTAGCCAACGTACTTGTCCGCATATGCCGACAGCGTCGACAGCTCAATGCCGCGCACTTCGGCCTTGATGTCCATCGACAGGTCGCGCTTGAGCGGATTGATGCGGCCGGCGATCAGCAGCGGTGCGCTATTGACGCTGCCGCGCAGCTCCACGCTGGCGTTGGCGTTCGGTGCGGACGACAAGCCGCTGACCGTGCCGCCCAGGTCTTTCAGGCTGGCTGTGTAGTTGGGACGGATGAAGTTATCGGTAAAGCGCACCCGCCCGCCGGACATGGCCAGCGTCTTGATGTGAATCGGCGGCAGCGCCTGTGGCGCGTTCTCCGCCTGCTGCGCCGCTGCGGCAGCCTGCACCGGTGCGGCGGCGCGCGCGCCTTCGTCCGTCAGGCTCTTCTTGCCGCCGTCCTGCGTGCGGCGGATATCCTGCACGTTGATGCGCCCGCTCGGATCGATGATCACGCGCGCGAAGAAGTCTGCCAGCGATACCTTGTCGACGCTGATCGAAAACGGCTCGAACTGCAGGTCCATGCCGCCGAAGGACAGCGCTTTCCAGCTGAGGAAATCGCTGCCGCTCGTCTTGTCGACGGTCGCCATGCGGTCCAGGCTCGCGTCACCCTTGTAGCCGCCGCGCAACGTGCCGTCGGCCGCCGCGTCGAAGCGCAGCCTGCCCCTGCCACCCAGCAAAGCCTGGGTCAGCCGCAGATTGACCTGTTCCGTGGCATACGGCTGGAGCGGCAGCAGGCTTACCTTGCTGACCGCCAGCGCCAGGTCCACATGCAGCGGCGCCAGGCCGAGCGTGCCAGCCGCCTCCAGTTTGCCATCCTTGCCGGCGCCGGTTTTCAGGTCGAGCCGCATGCGCGCCGCCGGGGCATTCGATACGCCCTGCGCGCTCAAGGCAAGCGGCGCCAGCGTGAATGCGCTCGATTCGCCGTGGCTGCGGTCGTCCACGCTGATCGACCAGTCCCGCAGCGCCACTTTCGCCACGTTGAATGCATAGGGCGCCTCCTGCGCTTCCGCCGGCGCAGCCGCAGCGGCGGTGCGCTTGTCCTGGCGCAGGTCGATGCGGGCGCTGTTCGAACTGATTTCGGCGACGCTGATCGTTTTCTTGCCGGTGTCCGCCGCCAGGCCGCGCAGGTCGAGGTCGAACTTGTCCAGGCCCGCGCGGGTCGCCACGTCCGTATAGCGCAGCGCTGCATTGCGGATGGCCAGGTCCTTCAGCGTCACCACAATGCCTGTCGTTGTCGCAGGCTTGGCCTTTGGCGTGGCACCGGACGCGGGCATCAGTTTGCTGAAGTTAAGCTGTCCCTTGCTGTCCTTGTCGAGTTTTGCATCCAGACCATCGACCGTCACGCGCGCCAGGTCGTAGCGGCCGGCGAGCACGTCCAGGCTGCCCAGCGCCACATCCAGCTTCCCCAGCTTGAGCACCGGCTTGCCGGCGGCATCGCGCAGGTCGGATTCGCCCAGCGTCAGCTTGCCGCCCAGGACCAGCGATGCCCCCTTCTGCTGCGGCTGGCGGAAGCTCGCTGTGATATGGGCATCGAGGCGCGCGCCCGTCAGCTTGAAGTTCGGCTGGAACGGCAGGTAGCCGACATAGCGCGGCAGGTCGAGACCGTCGAGCTGCAGGTCAAGCGCGAAATCCTTCGGCTCCGCGAACGGCCGCGCTTTCCCCTTCAGCAGGAGCGGAGCGCCGTTGACGGTCCCGGCGAGCAGGGGTTCGACGAACACCTGCACGTCCGACGGCATCGACGACAGCGACGGTATGCCCAGTCTCAGGCCTTCGATGGTGTGAATGGTTTTGGCGGGCTTGTCGTCGAATACGATGCGCCCGCCCTCGATCTCGATGTTATTGACCGAGAATCGCGCCGGTTCCGGCGATGGCGGCATGCTCGCGACCAGCGCCAGGATATCGTCGACGCTGTACTTGCCCGCTTCGTCCCGCGCCAGGTGCACATAGGGCTGGTCCAGGCGCACCTGCTGCACCACGGGCGCCAGGCGCCACAGCGATTGGGTCGACAGGTTGACGGTGACCAGGGCGGCGCTCGTGAACACCGTGGCGCCCTGCGGCTCCATCAGCTTGAGGCCTTCGATCGACAGCCTGAGGGTGAATGGATTGAAGCTGGTATTGTCGATCGTGAGCTGGCGATTGAGCCTTTGCGAAGCGAACTGGCTCGCCTGGGACGTGAGGACCGCCGGCACCACCAGGAAGCCGAGCGCCGCGTACACCAGCACGAGCAGCAGCGATCCAATGGCGCACCGGCGCACGATGCTGCCGGCCCAAATCGGATATTTCATGAATTTGTTCTCCTGCCCCACTGCTAAAGTTAGATTTTAGCAACGTTTAGGGAGGACATGTCAGCGTCGTTACGGGTAGTTACAGCAGGCGGGCCAACAAAATCGGCGTTGGTGACGAGCCTGCGCATGGCGACAATCCCTTTCATTGCGAACCTGTTCAAGACCGACAAGTCTACGACAAGCCCGGGATCGGCGCCACGCGCCCCTGCGTCAGCGGGTCTTGCGGCGCAGCCCCGCCAGGCCAACCAGTCCCGCGCCGAACAGCAGCAGCGAACCCGGTTCCGGCACGCCCACCCGCACATCGTCGAACGCGGCGGCGGAGAAGCCTGCCGTCGCATTCGGCTGGGAGAAGGCGAAGTAGCGCACTTCATCGAAGCCCGCCAGGTCGGTCAGCCCGAGGATTGCGCCCGCCGGCCGGGTGAAGCCGCCGAACCCGGTCTGCAGGCCGTTGTTGAAGGTGCGCCAGTAGCCATTCAGGTTCAGGTACAGCGAACCGGCCGCAAACTCCACATGCGTGAAGTCGCTGCCGTCGGCCATGCGCACAGACACGTAGGCATTGCTGCCCCCGGTGGCCATGAAGTTGCCGCTGAAGGCGGGGCTCAGTTCATCGGGCGAATCGACGCAGTCGAAGCCCGCATAGCCGCAGCCGTTGTTGTTGCCGCTGCCAAGATAGCTCAGCAACAGGCCGTCCTCGACGTAGTTGTTCGCCAGCGCCAGGTTGCCGTCGAAGTTCGCCGAGTTGGTGACGGTCTTGACAGCCGAACCGGTGCCGAAGGTCGCGACCACGCCGGCTGAGGCGGTGCTGGCTGCCAGCGCCATGCCGACGCCGAAGGACAATGCGATCAGGGTTTTTCTCATGTCAGGTCTCTTTTCTTATAGTGGAGTGCGGATCAGGTCGACCGCGTCGTAGGAGAAGCCGGGGCTCAGGTACTTCACGCCGCTCGAACCGCTGATCGCGGTCAGCGTCACGACGTTCTGGCCGACCACCAGTTCGCTGGCGGGGATATGGAAGTTGAACATGGTGTTATTGCCGCGGTAGGTCCCCACCGTCAGCGTGCGGGTGCTCGGCTGCGACGACGGCGACGGGTTGGCCGAGATCCAGCCATTGACCTGGGCCTTCGGCCGGCCGCCCGCATGCGCGACGGTGATCCCCGCGCGCAGCGTCAGCGGCGCGATCTGGCTGCGGCGCAGGCTGAAGCGGATCGTCACGGTGCCGTTCACGGCCTTCCACGAGTAGGCCGGGAAGTCGGTGGCGGGGTTCGATACGCCGACCACATAATCCGGCGTCGCCCATGGCAGCATGCGCACGTCGGACGGGTGCATGGTCGTTACCTTGTCGCCGTTGAGCAGTTCCTGCGGCGAGCCGTCCCAGTCGCCGATGCGCCACAGCGGCGTGACCGCCGACGGATCGCCCGTGATCGCGATCGGTTCGACCTGCGTACTGGCGCTGGCCGCGACCGTCACGCTGCGGGTGTCGACCACCAGTTCGCCCTTGTACACCTTCATCGTATAGGTCCCGGGCAGCATGCCCTGGCTGTCGAAGCGGCCATCGGCGGGATCGACATTCGCCCAGTACTGCGCGCGCGCGTTCGAGAAACCGACCGTGTAGTCCTTGCCGGGAACTCGGCCCGTGATCGACGAACCGGCCACGCTGCCGCGGCCATCCGGGCCCACGTAGCCGAGCAGACCCATGCCGCCGAACCACGAAGTGTCGACCGGCGCCGGCGGCGAGCCGTCGGTGAAGACCATCGTGTAGCCGTTCAGGATGCTCATGCGGAACGGCTCGGTCTGGGCCTCGCCGTAGTTGATGATGTAGGTCAGTTCCTGGGTGGTCGAAGTAGCCTGGTTCAGCAGGCTGCGGTAGAACGGCCCGCCGGAATTGCCCTCGTTGTTGTCGCGGACGATCCACAGGCCGACGTTGCTGCCGGTCGCGCCGATGTACTGCCAGTCCTTCAGGCGCATCGCCGAATAATGCTTCGAGCGCGTGTGGCCGTTGGCCATGCCGAAGATATCGCCGGACTCGATGGCGCCGGTATTGTTGCGGATATCCGAAGGAAGGGGGCCGTTCGGCAGCGAGGCGATCGGCACGCGCACGATGAAGCGCGCCAGGTTCAACGTATTTGGCTCAGTCGTGAAGTAGGTGCCCATATAGATCTTCGGCTCGCCGCGCTTGACCATGTAGTAGTGGGTCAGGTTGCCCGCGACAACGGTCACCTTGATGAAGTCCGTGCCCACAGTTTCGGCATTCACGCTGACCGCCGACACGCCGGTGTACAGGAAGTCGAAGCCAGAATTGACATGCGTGCCGCGCGTCAGGTCCTGGAACTGGACGCCGTTATAAATCATCGAGGCGATGTCGCCGGCGGACTGCGTGCTCACGCCATTGTCCAGGCGGCGCACCTTGAACACCAGGCCGGCGCCGGTGTCGATGGTATAGAAGTTGGCATCGGCGGTCAGGCCGAAGGTATCGATGTTCGCACGCGAACCGGACTGGGTTTGCACGAGCGTTTTTGGGGGTTCGGCATTGGTGGCGGTTTCGCCTCCGCAGCCGGCAAGCGTGGCGAGCAGCGCGCAGGCGGCCGGCACCAGGCGCATTGTTGGCAGGTTCATTTTTGTCTCCGTGTTTTTATATTAGGCGGGACGAGATTGTCTTCGCCTGTCTGTACACTGCGAAGGCAAGTCTAGGACGCGCATTGTGTAAAAAACTATGGCTTTTCTCGATGCTGCTATGCCGTTCTCGTATAGCTGAGCTAGCCTGATCAAGGGCATGAGTATTTGCTCATTGCGAGCCGTGCGCGCTATCCCGCTCCGCTGTTTTTCCATATGCTGTAGGGTTCCCTTCAACGCCGCGGGCTATTTTCTTGCACGTTCAATCAAGCCGGCGTGGCGTCCATACAACTTCGCTCAAGCAGATGATTTTCTCTTGATCGAAGCTGGCCGCTTGTTGACATGCCAAGGGGCCAGCTTGATACTCGAAAGGCTCAGTACCACCTCGACGGATCAAGAAAATTACAATGGCAGTTATTACCGAGATTGAAGATTTGCGCCTGCAGGCCAAGCGCCGCGTCGCCAAGGCCATTTTCGGCTATGTCGATTCCGGCTCCTACACACAGGGCACGATGCGCGCGAACAAGAGCGATCTCGATGCCATCCACCTGCGCCAGCGCGTTGCCGTCAATGTCGACCATCGCAATACCGCCACCACCCTCGTCGGCCACGATGCGCGCATGCCGGTCGCACTGGCCCCGGTCGGCCTGACCGGCCTGAACTTCGGCGACGGCGAGATCCTCGCGGCCCAGGCGGCCGAAGAATTCGGCGTGCCGTTCACGCTCACGACGATGAGCATCTGCTCGATCGAAGACGTGGCCGCCGCCACCACCAAACCATTCTGGTTCCAGCTTTACGTGATGCGCGACCGCGCCTTCGCGGCCGACCTGATTGCGCGCGCCAAGGCCGCCAATTGTTCGGCGCTGGTGCTCACGCTGGACCTGCAGATCCTCGGCCAACGCCACGCGGACCTCAAGAACGGCCTGACCGTACCGCCCCGCCCCACCTTCGCCAACCTGGCCGACATGCTCAGCAAGCCGCGCTGGTGCGCCAGTGTCCTGATGGGCAAGCGCAAGACCTTCGGCAACCTCGATGGCCACGTCAAGGGCGCACAGGGCTTGTCGACCCTGATGGCCTGGGTCGGCGAACAGTTCGATCCGACCTTGAGCTGGGCCGATGTCGAGTGGGTGCGCAAGCAATGGGACGGTGACCTGATCCTCAAAGGCATCCTCGATCCGCACGATGCCGCGATGGCCGCAAAAACGGGCGCCGATGCGATCGTCGTCAGCAACCACGGTGGCCGCCAGCTCGATGGGGCGCTCAGCTCGATCCGCGCACTGCCTGCGGTGCTGGACGCGGTGCAGGCGACCGGCAGCAAGATGGAAGTATGGATGGACGGCGGCATCCGCTCCGGCCAGGACGTGCTCAAGGCCTGCGCCATGGGCGCACGCGGCGTCATGCTCGGCCGCAGCTACATCTATGGCCTGGGCGCGATGGGCAAGCCGGGCGTCGCCCTGGCCCTGGAACTGATCCGCAAAGAGCTCGATGTATCGATGGCCTTGTCCGGCATCCGCGACGTGCGCGACGCCTCGCGCGAACATATCCTGCTGCCAAAACACTGGTAAAACGAGGGCCATACCATGCCGCTGATGACGCGCCGCGACTTTATCCGCACCGCTGCCGCCGCCACGGCGCTGCCGCTGGCCACACTGCCGCTCACTACGCATGCCGCCGCGCCGCCGATAGCGATGCGCTGGCTCGATGGCCCTCCCGGCGCGCCAGGCATCGGCACGACATTTACCTTGCCGTGGGCGCGCGGCGCGCACAAGCAGGTGCCCGGCCTGGTCATGCAAGCGGGTGCCGGCGATCTGCCCGCCCAGGGCTGGCCGCTGGCGCGCTGGCCGGACGGCTCGCTCAAGTGGAGCGCGCACGCCCTGCCCGCCGGCCACGCCCTGCCCGCCCAGCCACGCCTGGCCTTCGGTGAAGCGAAGCTCGCCAGAACACTTACCGTGCGCGAAACCGCAGACGCCATCGAGATCGATACCGGCGTAGTCAACTGCATCATCGGCAAGAACGGCACGGCCCTGATCCGCAGCATCCGCCGCGCGGGCCGCGATACCCTGCGCAACGGCGTCCTCGTGCTGCAATGCGACGACCAGCCCGACGCTTCCGCAGGCACCGTGCGCCATGCGAAGTTCACAAGCCGCATCGGCAAAGTCACGCTCGAACAAGCCGGCCCGGTGCGCGCCGTCGTCAAGGTCGAAGGCCAGCACTCCGACGGCACGCGCGCATGGCTGCCGTTCACCGTGCGCCTGTACCTGTACGCGGGCGGCGACGCCGTGCGCATCATGCACACGTTTATCTTCGACGGCGACGAACAGAAGGATTTCCTGAGCGGGATCGGTATGCGTTTCGACGTACCCATGACAGACCAGATGTACGACCGCCATGTGCGCTTCGCAGGCGAAGACGGCGGCTTGTGGGCCGAAGGCGTGCGCAATCTGACCGGGTTGCGGCGCGACCCCGGCGCCGCCGTGCGCCAGGCCCAGGTCGACGGCCTCGCCTGCCCGCCGCTGGAGCAGTTCGCCTCCAATGTGCGCAAGCTGCTGCACCTGGTGCCGGCCTGGGGCGACTACTCGCTGTCGCAGTTGTCGGCCGACGGCTTCGACATCAAGAAGCGCACCAAGCCGGGCCACGGCTGGATTCCGGCGGCCTTCGGCAAGCGCGCACCGGGCAGCGGCTACATCGGCGGCGCCAGCGGCGGCGTCGCCTTCGGACTGCGCGACTTCTGGCAGCGCCACCCGACCCAGCTCGATATCCGCGCCGCCCACACCGACACCGCGCAAGTGACGCTGTGGATGCTCTCGCCCGATGCACCGGCCATGGACATGCGCTTCTACCACGACGGCATGGGCATGGACACCCACGCCGAGGAGCTGCAGGGCCTGGACATCACCTACGAGGACTACGAAAAGGGCTACGGCTCCCCGGTCGGCGTGGCGCGCAGCAGCGAGATCACACTGTGGGCGCTGGCGGCAACGCCCTCGCGCGAACGGATGGTCCAGTATGCAGGCGCCGTGCAAGCACCGGCCCAGCTGGTTGCCGAACCGGCGCGCTACCTGTCGACCGCCGTCTTCGGCAGCCTGTGGAGCCTGCCCGACCGCAGCCACCCGGCCAAGGCCGCGATCGAGGATCGGCTCGACCAGGGCTTCGACTTCTACCGCAAGCAGGTCGAACAACGCCACTGGTACGGTTTCTGGGACTTTGGCGACATTCGCCACACCTACGACACCGACCGCCACGAATGGCGCTACGATGTCGGCGGCTTCGCCTGGGACAACTCGGAGCTGTCGCCCGACCTGTGGCTGTGGTACAGCTTCCTGCGCAGCGGCCGCGCCGACATCTTCCGCATGGCCGAGGCGATGGTGCGCCACACCAGCGAAGTCGACACCTACCACCTGGGCCGCTTCGCCGGCCTCGGCACCCGCCACAACGTGCAGCATTGGGGCTGCAGCGCCAAGCAGGTGCGCATCAGCGCCGCCATCTACCGCCGCTTCTATTACTACCTGACGGCGGACGAGCGCATCGGCGACATCATGCATTCGCTGCTCGATGCCGACCAGAAGCTCGACGCCGTCGACCCGGTGCGCAAGATCGCCCGCGCGCCGGACAAGGGCGGCTACCCGGCCCGCATCGCCTTCGGCACCGACTGGGGTTCGCTGGCAGGGAACTGGCTGACCGAATGGGAGCGCAGCGGCGATCGCCGCAGCCGCGACAAGATCCTCACGGGGATGCGTGACATCGCCGCGCTGCCGAAGGGCTTCTACAGCGCCAACCGCGCCGGCTACGAGCCGTCGACGGGCCGCATCCACAACCTTGTCGGCGATACGCCATCTGCCTCGCACCTGAACGCCGTGTTCGGCGCGGTCGAAGTGTTCGCCGAACTGATCGCGCTCACCGGCGACACCGCCTTCGAAAAAGCCTGGGTCCAGTACTGCGAGCTGTATAACGCCAGCGCGCAGGAGCAGGCAGCCGCCCTGGGCAAGGCGCATGGCGGCGGGACCGTCCTGTTTGTCGGTCATTCGCGCCTGACGGCCTATGCCGCCTGGCGCAAGAAGGACGCCGTCCTGGCGCGCCGCGCATGGCGCGAATTCGCCGGCAGCGGCAAGCCCCTCTATCCGTTGACGCCAGTGACGGTCAAGGGTGCGGCGGTGCTCAATCCGGTCGAGGAAATCCCTGGCCTGAGTACAAACGACATGGCGCAGTGGGGCCTGGCGGCTATCCAGAACCTGGCACTCATTGGCGACCACATATAAAACATAAAACATGAAACGCTCCCTCACCACCCTTGCCCTCTTGCTCGCAGCAAGCGCCCCCCTGGTCCAGGCGGCCGGCCCGGCGCGCTATGCATTCGATGGAAAAGACAGCTTCTTCACCGCGCCCCTGCCGGAGGGGAACTACAAAGTCACGCTCACGCTGGGCGACCCGAAAGCGCCATCGGTCACCACCGTCAAGGCCGAACTGCGCCGCCTGATGCTCGAAAACGTAGCGGTGGCGGCCGGCCAGAGCGTCGAACGCAGCTTCTACGTCAACGTACGCACCGCAAAGATCGCACCGAACAACGGGGTGGCGGCCGGTGAAGTCAATCTCAAGGTCCCGCGCGAATCCGTGACCGAGGCGCGTGCCTGGGACCAGGCGCTGACGCTCGAGTTTGGCGGCAAGCACCCTGCCGTTCGCAGCATCGAAATAACGCCGGTACAGATACCTACCCTGTTCCTGCTGGGCGACTCCACGGTCAGCGACCAGCCCGGAGAACCTTACGCCAGCTGGGGCCAGATGCTGCCGCGCTTCCTGAAGCCCGGCATCGCCGTGGCCAACCACGCCCAGTCCGGCGAAACCTACCGCGACTCGATCGGCCGCCGCCGGCTCGACAAGGTGGTCAGCGCCCTCAAGCCGGGCGACACCGTCATCATGCAGTTCGGACACAACGACCAGAAGCAGATCAAGGAGAGCAAGGGCGGTCCGTTCACGACCTACAAGGACGAGATCCGCGCCCACGTCAACGCGATTCGCGGCGCGGGCGGCGTGCCGGTGCTGGTATCGTCGATGGAGCGCCGCAATTTTGACGTGAACGGCAAAGTCGTCAACTCGCTCAAGGACTACGCCGACGCCACGCGCCAGATGGCGGAGGAGATGAAAGTCGCCTTCATCGACCTGAACGAACGGAGCATGAAGTTTTACGAGGCCCTGGGGCCGGACGTGTCGAAGAAGGCGTTCGCCGAGCCGTCGCCGGGCAAGATCGACAATACGCACCACAACAACTATGGCGCCTACCAGCTGGCGCAGGCGATCGCCACCGGCCTGCGCCGGGCCAGCGTGCCGGTCGCCGCCTATGTCGAAGACGCGTTTGCGAAGTATGATCCTGCAAAACCCGACGCAGTGGACACCTTTGCCGTGCCGCCGAGCGTTACCTTCAACGCAGAACGCCCCCTGGGCGATGAATCAAACAGATGAAAACACGACTTACCACGATGCTGCTGGCCGCCGGCCTGCTGGCCGGCTGCGCCAGCGCACCACCCGCCTACCTGTTCACCTACTTCACCGACAACGGCCAGGACGGCCTGCACCTGGCAGCCAGCAAGGACGGCTACCGCTGGGAGAAGCTAAATGACGGCAAGAGCTACCTGACACCGACGGTCGGCAAATCGAAGCTGATGCGCGACCCGTCCGTGGTCCGTGGCCCGGATGGGACCTACCACATGGTGTGGACTTCGGGCTGGAACGAAAACAACATCGGCTATTCCTCGTCGAAGGACATGAAGAACTGGACGCCGCAGAAGGAACTGGCGGTGATGGCGCACGAACCATCGGTGCTCAACACCTGGGCGCCGGAAATCGTCTTTGACGAAGCGAAGGGCGAGTACCTGATCTACTGGGCGTCGACCATTCCAGGCAAGTTCGAGCAGACTGCGGGCAGCTCGGAAGAAAAATACAACCACCGCATGTACTCGACGACGACGAAGGACTTCGTCACCTTCACGCCGACCAAGCTGTTTTACGACCCTGGCTTCAGCGTGATCGACGTTGCGCACGTGCGGGCCAAGGGCAAGGACTACCTGCTGATCAAGGACGAGACCCGCCACCCGCCGAAGAAGCACCTGCAGGTGGTGGCGGCCGAAGGCGTGCAAGGCCCGTTCGGCAAACCGGCGGCGCCGTTCACCAAACCGGGCATGTGGGTCGAAGGCCCGACCGCGATCGAAATCGGCAGCGACGTCATCGTCTACTACGACGCCTACATGACCAGGCACTACGGCGCCATGCGCACGAAGGACATGGTGACCTGGGAGGACGTGACGAAGGAGATGCACTTCCCGGATGAAGGCACGCCGCAGCGCATGCGCCACGGGACGGTGATCGCCGTCCCGGCGAAACTCGTCGAAGCCCTCAAATCGAAATAGAGCCTCCCTCACCAACGTCGTTCTTGCGCAGGCAGGAACCCATGCTGAGTTTGAGCGGTGGTGGCATGCATCTTCAGCATGGATCCCTGCCTTCGCAGGGATGACGTCTCGCCGCCGCTAGTCCAGGCGATGGACGGTAAAATCGTCGATCCGCTGATGTGACTGCGTCGTGCGGAATCCGAAGTAACCTGACTGCAGGGGCGATTCGTCCTTGTGCGTGAAATACGGCTTGCCGTCGATCAGCACACGGGTGCAGCCCTTGTAGAAGGCGACCTGGATCTGCATCTCCTTGTTCGGCGCCAGCAGCACCGCCGGATCGTCCAGGTCCGCCAGCAAGGTGCGTGTGCCCTGGCCTTCGTACTTGCGCAGGCGGGTGCTTGTATTCGTATTGCCGCCAATGCCGGCATAGTACATCTGCAGGTCGTCATAGCTTTCAAACTTGCCGTCGCGCCCGAATGGCGTCGCCTTTTGCGGATCGTTGGCCATCCAGAACTGGTTCACGTCCGACAGGCGGTCATTGCGTCCACCCGCCATCACGACCTTGCGCTTGTAGCTGACCAGCACATCGCCCTCCAGCTTTTCGCGGAACCAGACCGTGGCGCCACCGGCTGCATCGATCTCCAGCGCGCCTTTGCGCGTGGTGACCGCCGACTTGCCGGGCACCTTCTGGAGCTCGACCAGCCAGCGTTTGAGATTGCCGCCAAAACGGTCTTCATGCAGCAGCTTGCCCTGCTTGCCCCAGTCCTTGCATTGCTCGGCGAAGTAGGGCCCGAAGGGATTGCCCTTCAGCGCATGCAGGCCTTCGGCCAGGCGAGCCGCATTGAACTCGGCGCCAGCCTTGTTGGTATGAGTGCGTGCATCGGCGAAGAAGCCGTTGACCTTTTCCGCGCCGACCTTGCGATAGCCCTCGGTCACCAGCATGGTCAGGTCGATAAAGTGCGCTCCGCCCTGCGTCGCCACCTGCTTGCCCCAGTCGGCAAAGTTCGCGAAATCGCGCCCTTCCGCCCACTTGTCCTTGTGCGGTATCGGCGAGACGATCACCACGGTCGCTCCCTTGGCGCGCGCCTCGGCCACGTATTTGGCCATGTACCAGCCAAAAGTCTGCACCTTGTCCACGGTGCCATCCGGCCGCGTCTCGTCCACGATCTCGGGGCCGATGCCGGCGCCGGAGGCGCGGTTCTTCATGGCCGGATCGCCGATGCGGCCGCCGTCGTTGTGGCCGAACTGGATCAGGACGAAGTCGCCCGCCTTCATCCCCCCCAGTACCTTGGCCCAGCGGCCTTCGGTCAGGAAGGTACGGCTGCTGCGCCCGCCCATCGCGTGGTTGGCCAGGTTGATCTTCGTTTTGTCGAACCAGGCGCCCAGGGTCTCGCCCCAGCCGTAGAAGCCGTCCTTCCCGCCGCTGCGGACCGTGGAATCGCCCACGATGAACAGGGTCGGCAGCTTGCGGTCCACCATGGCGGAGACCAGGGGGCTGTTCAGCGCGCGCAGGCCGTCGAGCACGTGGCGTGCGTTCAGTTCCGCGCCGGCGCGGTTCGGGTGCGTGTGTTCGTCCGGCGTCACTTGCGGGAACAGCTTCATCACCGCGTCCTTGCCGAGCTTGTCGTACTCGGCCGCCACCGTCTCGTTCAGGTCGATGAAGCCGATGCCCTGTTCGCGCGCGACCTGCGCCGCCCAGCCGGCAAACGAATCCTTGGAGCGGCGGATTTTGCCTTCGGCGTCCCACTGCTTGCGCGGCACCGGCGAGCAGATGATGGCGGTGGCGCCACGTGCCTTGATCGCCGCGACGTACTGCCGCAAATACCATCCATAGGTATGCACGACTTCGTGCTGTTTGGTCAGCATATTGTCGATTTCTTCGGTCTCTTCGCCGACACCCTTGAGCGAGGCGCGCGCGCGCGAGTTGTCGTTGACCGCGCCGCTGTCGTTGTGGCCGAACTGAATGAGGACCGTGTCGCCGGGTTTGACGAAGGCCAGCGTGCGCTCCCAGTGGCCGCCGGTCAGGTAGGTGCGGCTCGACAGGCCGCCGATGGCGCGGTTGACGACGTTGATCTTGCCCGCATCGAAGGCAGCGGCAATCGGATTACCCCAGCCCCATTGGCCTTCATCGCCTTTGCCCTGGCCGTCGTCGCGGCCATTGCGCACGGTCGAATCGCCGATGAAAAACAGCGAGGGCAGCGCCGGGTCGGCCGGCTCCGGCAATGGCGGCACATTGATCTGGGCCGCAGCGAGTGTATGGACAAGGAGGGAGAGCAGGATGGCGATTAAGGATTTCATCCTTCAATTCTATTCGAGCCTGTACCTACAGGGCCGGACAAGCATAAAGAATCAGGCAAATGATCGGTTTTGGTGCAGCGCTTGCAGCGAGAATAAGCGTTCCGTACCCACCGTGAGTAAGCCAACATGATCATCTCGATTCGCACCGCGCTCGCCTGCGCAGCCGTGCTGCTCTGCACAAACGCCACCGCCCAGATCGGCAAACAGTTCCCGTCCGAGCGCAAGGTGCTCAAGGACCCGGTCACCGGCACCATGCTGACCTTCCTGACCAGCAAACCGCATGGCGATTCCAAGATCTACCCTACCCATCCCCAATGGACGGCGGACGGCAAGTGGGTCATCTTCAGGTCCAACCGGGTCAAGGGCGAGGCGATGGCGGTCAATGAAAAGGACGGCCGCATCGTGCAGGTCAGCGAAGGCGGCTACATGGGCATGCTGAACCCCGCGCGCCTGTCGAACAAGCTGTACTTCATGCGGCGCGACGCGGATGCCTTGCGCGTGATCGAAGTCGACCTGGCCAAGCTGTTCGCCGACGTCGATGCGGGCAATGTGAAGAAGGCCGACGCCTACCAGCGCGTGGCCGGCACCCTGGCGCCTGAGCTCGATGCCGGCGGCGACATGGCGCTCGACGCGGCCGACGACTGGGTCTACTTCCGGGTCGGCAAAGCCGAAGCGGCGCGCCACATGGCGTCGGGCGCAAAGGTCGAGCCTAACTTCGGCCCTCGCAATATGGGCGCGGGGCCGAATGGCATCGCGCGCATGAACGTCAAGACCGGCGAAGTGAAGCACGTGGTGTCGGTAGGTTTCCAGATCGGGCATATCCAGGCCAATCTGTGGAACCCAGGCGAGATCGTGTTTTGCTGGGAGACGGGCGGCAAGTCGCCGCAGCGCACCTGGACGGTCAAGGCGGACGGCTCCGGCTTGCGGCCGCTCTATCCGGAAGCGGCCTACGAATGGGTGACGCATGAGGCGGTGATCGGCAAGGATGAAGTGGCGATGGCGATCATGGGGCACCGCGGCGTCGATGGCGTCGCGGCGGGCAAACCGACCGAGGTGGGTGGCGCCAATCCGGGGCAGGACGCGGCCTGGGGCAATGCGGGAACGCGCGAGAAGCCGACCGGGCTGGCGATCGTCAACCTGCGCACGCGGGAAATGACGATCGCCGGGCAGACGACTTCCGGCAGCGGCCTGTGGCATGTGCACGGGTCGAGCGACGGGCGGTTTGCCGTGGGCGACGATTTCAGCCGGGGGATCTACCTGATCAACCGCGCCACGCGCGAGATGCGATTGCTGTCGACGGGGCACAAGACGACGGCGGCGGATCACCCGCATCCGACCTTCAGCGCGGATGGGACGAAGATCGAGATTCAGTCGGCGATGCTGGC
>JAKFDH010000205.1:0-3498 GCA_036676245.1 Massilia sp.
TGCGGGTGTCCGATATCGCCGAGATGGCTCCCGCCGCTGGCGCCTATGAAGAAGTCCAGGTCTGCGACCTGGCCGACAAGGCCGCGGTGCATCAGCTGGTCGAGGGCGTGGACGCGATCCTGCACTTCGGCGGTGTGTCGGTCGAGCGCTCGTTCGAGGAAATCCTCGGAGCCAATATCTGCGGCGTGTTCCATATCTATGAGGCGGCGCGCCGGCATGGCGTCAAGCGGGTGATCTTCGCCAGCTCCAACCATGTGATCGGCTTCTACAAGCAGAACGAATTCATCGACGCCAACGCGCCGCGCCGGCCGGACAGCTACTACGGCCTGTCCAAGTCCTACGGTGAAGACATGGCCAGCTTCTACTTCGACCGCTACGGCATCGAGACCGTGAGCATCCGCATCGGCTCCTCCTTCCCCGAACCGCACAACCGCCGAATGATGAGCACCTGGCTGAGCTACAGCGACCTGACCCAGCTGCTCGAGCGTGCGCTGTACACCCCCAACGTCGGCCACACCGTGGTCTACGGCATGTCGGATAACCAAAACGTCTGGTGGGACAACCACCTGGCCACGCACCTGGGCTACCAGCCCAAGGACAGCTCGGAACAGTTCCGCGGCCAGGTCGAAGCCCAGCCCATGCCCGCCGCCGATGATCCGGCGATGGTCTACCAGGGCGGCGCCTTCGTCGCCGCCGGCCCATTCGGCGACGCCTGAAGCGCCCGTCCGCAGTAGAACCACCAGGGGAAACCAGCTGCCATGCACGCCGAACTGATTGTCGACGCACGCAATGCCACCGGCGAAAGCCCGGTGTGGAGCACCGAGGAACAGGCCCTGTACTGGGTCGATATCCCGGCCGGCCAGCTGCACCGCTGGAGCCCCGCGGATAATCGCACCCAGCAATGGACGGCCCCTGAAATGCTCGCCTGTATTGCCCGCTGCCGCGACGGCGGCTGGATCGCGGGCATGCAAAGCGGCCTGTTTCACCTGCAGCCCGGCACCGACGGCAGCCTGCGCAGCCGCCCACTCAGCAGCGTGGCGCACGCCCGCCCGGCTATGCGCTTCAACGATGGCCGCTGCGACCGCCAGGGCCGCTTCTGGGCCGGCAGCATGCTGCTCGATATGAGCGCCGCCGCGCCAGTCGGTGCCCTGTACCGCTACAACGGCGGGCAAAGCGAGCCGCTTGCCGCGCAAATCGGCGAGCTTATCGTGCCCAACGGCCTGGCCTTCAGCCCGGACGGCCGCACCCTGTACCTGTCCGACTCGCACCCTTCGGTGCAGGCCATCTGGGCCTTCGACTACGACACCGACAGCGGCACGCCGCACAACAAGCGGCTGTTCGTCGACATGCGCGGCTACCCAGGGCGCCCCGACGGCGCCGCGATCGACCAGGATGGCTGCTACTGGATCTGCGGCAACGACGCCGGGCTGGTGCACCGCTTCACGCCTGCAGGCGTGCTGGACCGCTCGCTTGCCGTGCCCGTCAAAAAACCTGCCATGTGCGCCTTTGGCGGCGCCGGGCTTGACACCCTGTTCGTGACATCGATTCGCCCCGACGGAATCGACTTGTCTGATCAGCCGCTGGCCGGCGGTGTGTTTGCGTTGCGCCCCGGCGTGCGCGGGCTGCCCGAGCCGCAGTTTTTCCGCTAGTTAGTTATAAACCGGTCCTTCAAGGAGACAACCATGACCTTCCGCAGAAACTTTATCGCCGCAGCTGTTGCGGCTGTCGCATTGTCCACGTCGTTTACCGCCTCGGCGCAAAACATCGTGCTCAAGGCATCTGACACGCACCCCGCGGGTTATCCGACGGTTGTCGCCGTCGAGAACATGGGCAAGAAGCTTGAAGCCCAAACCAGTGGCCGCATCAAGATGCAGATGTTCCCCGGCGCCGTGCTGGGTCAGGAAAAGGAAACCGTCGAGCAGACCCAGATCGGCGCGCTGCAGATCAACCGCATCTCGCTGGGCGTGATCGGCCCCATCGTGCCGGACGTTGACGTGTTCAACATGCCCTTCGTCTTCCGCGACATCGCGCACATGCGCAAGGTCATCGACGGCCCGATCGGCGACGAACTGCTGGCCAAGGTCACCGCCAGCCCGGCGCGCCTGGTTGCCCTCGGCTGGATGGACGGCGGCGCGCGCAGCCTGTACACCAAGAAGCTGGTCAAATCCCCTGCCGACCTCAAGGGCGTGAAGGTCCGCATGATGGGCAACCCGCTGTTTGTCGACACCATGAACGCCATGGGCGGCAATGGCATTTCCATGGCCTACGGCGAAGTGTTCAGCGCACTGCAGACCGGCGTGATCGACGGTGCGGAAAACAACCCGCCCAGCATGTTCACCTCCAACCATTATTCCGCCGGCGCCAAGTATTACGCGCAGACCAACCACCTGATCATTCCCGAACTGCTGGTGATGTCCAAGGTGGCATGGGACAAGCTGACGCCGGCCGACCAGGCCTTGGTCAAGAAGCTGGGCCGTGAGGCACAGCTGGACCAGCGTGCTTTGTGGGACAAGAGCGTCGAGGAATACTCGGCCAAGCTCAAGGCCGCCGGTGTCGAGTTTGTGCCGGTGGACCAGAAGCTGTTCTTTGATGCCACGGCGCCCGTGCGTGCAAAGTACGGCGTGAAGTTTGCTGACCTGATGAAGCGCATCGACGCAACCAAATAAGCGTCGCTCTCGGGCCCAGACGTGCTGCCGATGCGGCGCGTCTGGGCCGTCCTGCTGTATTGCGAAACTTCCATGAAACACCACACCCTGCGCTTCAACGACTGGCTGTACCTTGCGTGCATCTGGATCTCGGGCCTGTCTATCTTTCTCATGTCGCTGATCATTCCCTGGGGCATCTTCACACGTTACGTGCTGGGCACTGGTTCACAGTGGCCCGAACCCATTTCAATTCTGTTGATGGTGATCTTTACCTTCTTCGGCGCCGCTGCGGGCTACCGCGCCAACGCCCACATCTCTGTGGCCATGATCACCGACCGCATGCCCGAACAAATGCGCAGCGTCGTCGCCTGGATGATGGACATCCTGATGGCCGTGGTTTCCGTTTTCATGGCCTATTACGGCGTCAAGCTCTGCATGCAGACCTGGGGCCAGAATATCGGCGAAATCCCGTGGATGCCTGTGGGCGCCACCTATCTTCCGCTGCCGCTGGGTGGCGTGATCACGCTCATCTTCGTGCTTGAACGCATGGCGCTGGGCCACCAGGGCGGCCGCGAAGTGGTCACCTACGACCACGAAAAAATTGAAGGCGAGGCCCTCTGATGGATGCGTTTGTTCTGCTGGGGTCTTTTCTCCTGCTCATGATTCTCGGCCTGCCGGTGGCCTACGCCCTGGGCCTTTCCGCGCTGATCGGCGCCTGGTGGATAGATATTCCGCTGGACGCGGTGATGATCGCCATTTCCAGCGGCGTCAACAAGTTCTCCTTGCTGGCCATTCCCTTCTTCGTGCTGGCCGGCGCCATCATGGCCGAGGGCGGCATGTCCCGGCGGCTGGT
>JAKFDH010000206.1:0-2152 GCA_036676245.1 Massilia sp.
TGGCATGCATCTTTCCCAGGGAGGAACGCAGATGAACAGGTTGCAGCACCATTCCGCACCGTTGTTGGCGTGCTTGCCGTTGGCGCTGTTCGCCCTGCTGGCCGGATGTGGCAACAGCGATCAGACGGATTCGAAGCCGGTGGTTGCCGACACCCGCACCGAAGCGACGGATGCTGCTCCAGACCCGGCGCTGGTCGAACAGGGCAAGCAGGTCTTCCGCTTCGATACGTTCGGTGACGAGACCACGTGGAGCGACACGTTGCGCCTGCATGAAGTGATCCGCACGGCGGTCGACCCGAAGACTGCGTTGTCGGTCGGCTTGAAGGTGGACGCCGAAGCGCTGCCGCCAGCAGTCGTGGCAGGCATCCAGGACGGGTCGATCAGCCTCACCAGTCCCGACACCACGGTGGCATTGCTGAAGCTCGGTGCCGTCGTCGGCCTCAAGGGCACGGTCGAAGCCATCGACGGCAAGGACACGCTGACGCGGGTCGGCGTCACCTGCGCGCTGTGCCATTCGACCGTCGACGATTCGTTCGCGGCAGGGATCGGCAAGCGGCTCGATGGCTGGCCCAATCGTGATCTGAATCCTGGCGCCATCATCGCCTTGTCACCGGCGCTGACCGCCGCACAGAAGGCTGTCTACAACTCCTGGGGCAAGGGCAAATACGATCCGCGTTACAACCAGGACGGCCGCAATGGGCCGCAAGTCATTCCGCCGGCTTATGGCCTGGCAGGCATCCACCGCATCACGGTCACCGGCGACGGCGACGAAATCGCTTATTGGAACCGCTACGTCGGCGTCACCCAGATGGGCGGGCATGGCACGTTCGACGAACCGCGCACCGGGGTGAACGTCACCAACGGCAGCGACGACCGGATCAGCAGCAAGCTTCCGGCATTGCAGGCATACCAGCTGGCGTTGCCCGCGCCACCGCCGCCCGCGGCAAGCTTCGACCCCGTTGCGGCGGAGCGCGGCAAGGCGCTTTTCAACGGTGCGGCGGGCTGTGTCGGTTGCCACAGCGGGCCGCTCTTCACCGATGCCAACGATCGCCTGCATGCACCGGCTGAAGTCGTCAGTGAACCCGAACCCGATGGCGTGCCCAGCTACGCATCACGCAGCGCGACCAAGCAATACCGCACCGCGCCGTTGAAGGGCGTCTGGCAGCACCCGCCGTATTTCCACAACGGTACCGCGCCCACGCTCGAGGCGGTCGTGGCGACCTACAACACCAGGAAGTCACTCGGCCTGAGCGCGACGGACGTCGCCGACGTGGCGCAATACCTCAAGTCCTTGTGAGTGATGGCGCTGGCCATGTTGCTTCGATCACATACTTCAATGCATCACCAACGAAAGGGGGTTTCGACATGCTGACCTACGCACTTCTGGTGTTCGCGATCGCCGCCGTCGGCGGCCTGGTGCTGGCGGCCAGCGTGCTCCGTGGCAGGTTGGCGCCATGGGCGTTGTCGGTCGTGCATGCCTTGCTGGGCGCGACCGGCCTGGTCATGCTCGTCCTCGTCGTGTTGCAGGGCGCGGCGCCCGGGCGTGCCATCGCAGCCCTGGGCCTGCTGGTCGTGGCCGCGCTGGGCGGTTTTTACCTGGCTTCGATCCATTTTCGCGGACAGGTCGCGCCCAAGGCCATCGTGTTCATCCATGCGGGTGTCGCGGTGGTGGGCTTCCTGACGCTGTTGAGTACCGTGCTGGCATAGGGACGACGTCGACATGGGCCACCCGTTGCATCCGGCGCTGGTGCATTTCCCCATTGCATGCTGGTCGCTGGCCACGGTCGCCGACCTGGCCAGCCTGCGGTGGGGCAAGCCAGCCTGGATGTTGGCGGGTGTGCTGCTGATCGTCGGGACGGTGACCGCGATCGCTGCGATGGCGACCGGGTTCATCGAGCTGATGAAGGTCGGTGCCGACCATCCCGCGACACGCGACCTCAATCGCCATATGGGCCTGGTGATGACGGCATGGAGTTTCTATGCGGCGAGCCTGTTGCTGCGCCTGCAGGGAACCACCCTGGTCCAGCCGGACGCGGTGGACCTGGGATTGAGCGTGGCCGGTTTCGCTTTCCTGTGCATGGCCGGCTGGTTCGGTGGGAAGCTCGTGTATGGACACGGGCTGGGTGTGCGGGAACATCCGCCGGCGTAGCCA
>JAKFDH010000207.1:0-24150 GCA_036676245.1 Massilia sp.
CCGCGCGCGGCGCCGCCGCTGGCGCCGCCCGAGCGCGCCGCGCTGCTGGCCGACGCCGACCGCATCCTGGCGGGCGAGGTGCTGCTGTTCGCCGCCGCCCGCTTCAGCGTCGGCGCGCCGCCGCGCTGGAACCGCGACCCGTCCACCGGCGTCGAGGGGCCGGCCGCGTTCGCGCGCGGCATCGCGATCACCAACCGCGCGCTGGTCGGCGACATCAAGCATGTGTGGGAGCTGAACCGCCACCTGCACCTGGTGCGCCTGGCCCAGGCCTGGGCCGCCAGCGGCAGCCAGGCCTATGCCCAGGGACTGGCGCTGCAGCTGCGCAGCTGGCTCGACCAGTGCCCGCCGATGAGCGGCCCCAACTGGTCCAGTTCGCTGGAGCTGGGGATCCGCCTCGTCAACTGGAGCCTCATCTGGCAGCTGCAGGGCGGCCACGACGGCGTGCTGTTCGCCGGCCCCGGCGGCGACGCGCTGCGGCGCGACTGGCTGGCCAGCATCCATGCGCACTGCCGCGCCATCGTGCGCCACCTGTCGCGCCATTCGTCGGCCAACAACCACCTGATCGGCGAGCTGGCCGGCCTGTATGTCGGTGCCTCGACCTGGCCCTGCTGGACTGAATCGGCGCGCTGGCTGGAGCAGGCGCGGCGCGAACTGGAGCGCGAGGCGATCCGCCAGTTTTCCGGCGACGGCGTGAACCGCGAACAGGCCTTCGCCTACCACGTGTTCGCGGCCGAATTCCTGTTCGTGGCCGGCATGCTGGGCCAGTCCTGCAAGCGGCCGTTTTCGCCCGGCTACTGGGACGCGCTGCTGCATGCGCTGCGCTTCCTGCGCTCGGTGCGCGACGCCGGCGGCCATGTGCCGATGGTCGGCGACGCCGACGACGGCGTCGTCTACCGGCTCGACCCCGACTGCCACGACCGCGCCGCGCTGCTGCTGGGCCTGGGCGCGGCGCTGCAGGCGGCCGATGGACCGGCGGCGGCCGCGGAAAGCCCCACCGTGCGCTGGCTGCGCCATGCCTGGAGCGGGCCGGCGCCGCAGGCCGAGCCGCTCGAGGCCGAGCTCGGCTGGGCATTCCCGGACGGCGGCTACCTGCTGTTCGGCTGCGACTGGGGCACCGGCCACGAAGTGAAGGGCATGCTCGACTGCGGCCCGCTCGGCTACCTCGGCATCGCCGCCCACGGCCACGCCGACGCGCTGGCGCTGACCCTGTCGGTGGCGGGCGAGGAATGCCTGGTCGATCCCGGCACCTATTCCTACTGGCAAGACCAGAAGTGGCGCGACTACTTTCGCGGCACCGCCGCCCACAACACCGTGCGCATCGATGGCCTCGACCAGTCGGTCAGCGGCGGGCGCTTCATGTGGCTGCGCAAGGCCAGGGTGGCGATCGAACGGATGCCCAATTCGCCGGCCCTGTTCGACTTCCGCGGCGCCCACGACGGCTACGAGCGCCTGCCCGATCCGGTGCGCCATACCCGCGCGCTGCAGTTCGACGAGCGCACCTTGTCATTGACAGTCACCGACGAGGTGGTGGCGCAGCAGGCGCACCAGGTCGAATTGCACTGGCATTTCGCGCCCGGACTGGCGCTGGCGCTGGACGGGCAAGGCCTGCGCGTGACCGGCAAGGCCTTCACCCTGGAGCTCGACGTCGCCGGCGCCGGACTGGCGCTGGAAGTGCTTGCTGGTATGGAAGAACCGCCGCTGGGGTGGATTTCGCGCGCTTACGAAACGAAGTCGCCGACCAGTGTGCTCAAAATAACAACACTTTCCAGTTCCGTCCCGATCCAGTGCCGGTTTAGAATATCGTTTCATTAATGAATCCTGACAGCGAAGGTTTAAGTATGGCAATGATTTACCTGGTGGCGGGCGCACGTCCGAACTTCATGAAGATCGCGCCTATCGTGCGCGCCCTTCAGGCGCAAACGGCGCTGTCCTTCAAGATCATTCACACCGGCCAGCATTACGACCGAGAAATGAACGATGTGTTCTTCGAGGAACTGGGCATTCCCCAGCCTGACCTGTTCATGGCGGCCGGCGGCGGCAGCCACGCCCAGCAGACCGCCAAGATCATGGTCGCCTTCGAGGAACTGTGCGTCGCCGAGCGCCCCGCCGCCGTGCTGGTGGTGGGCGACGTCAATTCGACGCTGGCCTGCTCGATCGTCGCCAAGAAGCTCAACATCCCGGTCGCCCACGTCGAAGCCGGCCTGCGCAGCGGCGACATGACGATGCCCGAGGAAATCAACCGCCTCGTCACCGACAGCATCTCCGACTGGTTCTTCGTTACCGAGCCGTCGGCCGTCGGCCACCTGCGGCGCGAAGGCAAGAGCGAGGACGCGATCCACTATGTCGGCCACGTGATGGTCGACAATGTGCTGTTCCAGGCCGACAAGCTGACCCGCGCCGACACCAGCGGCTTCGAGACCGCGCCGTTCAAGGCGGCGCGCACCGCGAATGGCGGGCGCTACGGCGTGGTCACCTTGCACCGCCCCAGCAATGTCGACGACGCGGCGATGTTCGCCAAGATCGGCGCCGCGCTCAGGGAGCTGTCGGCCGAGCTGCCGCTGATCTTCCCGGTCCACCCGCGCACCCGCGCCAACATCGAGAAGTTCGGCATCGACCTCGGGCCGAACGTGACGCTGGCCGGCCCCCAGGCCTACATGGCCTTCCTCAACCTGTGGAAGGACGCGGCGGTCGTGCTGACCGACAGCGGCGGCTTGCAGGAAGAAACGACGGCGCTCGGCGTGCCTTGCGTGACGATCCGCGAAAACACCGAGCGCCCGGTGACGGTCGAGGAGGGCTCGAACGTGCTCGCCGGCACCGATCCGGCGACCATCCTGGCCGAGGCGCGCAAGGTGCTGCGCGGCGAAGGCAAGACCGGCAAGCGTCCCCACCTGTGGGACGGCAGGGCGGCTGAACGCATCGTCGCCATCCTGGCCAAGGCGCTCGCATGAGGGAGCGCATCACATTGATGGGCTGCCAGGTCGATAACCTGACCATGGAAGAGACCCTCGGCAAGGTCGAAGGCTTCATCGCCAGCGGCCGCCCGCACCAGCACGTGGTGGTCAATGTGGACAAGCTGGTCAAGGCCAGCCGCGACGAGGCGCTGCGCCGGATCATCAACGACTGCGCCCTGGTCAACGTCGATGGCATGCCGGTGGTGTGGGCCTCGCGCCTGCTCGGCAAGCCGCTCAAGGAGCGGGTGGCCGGGGTCGACCTGTTCGAGGCGCTGATGCGGCGCGCCGGCGACAAGGGCTGGCGCGTGTTCCTGCTCGGCGCGCGCGAAGAAGTGGTCAGCGCCGTCAAGGCCACCTACGAGCGCAAGTATCCGCAGCTGGTCATCGCCGGCTACCGCAACGGCTACTGGAACGGCGAAGCGGAGGAGGCGGCGGTGGTCGAGCAGATCCAGGCCAGCCGCGCCGACCTGCTGTTCGTGGCGATCAGTTCGCCCAAGAAGGAGCAATTCCTCGGACGCTACCAGGCGGCCATGCGGATTCCGTTCGCGATGGGCGTGGGCGGCACCTTCGACGTGGCGATCGGCAAGGTCAAGCGCGCGCCGGCATGGATGCAGAAGTCCGGGCTCGAATGGTTCTACCGCTTCCTGCAGGAGCCGAGGCGCATGTTCCGCCGCTACTTCATCGAGGACATGGCCTTCGTCTGGCTGTTCATCAAGGAAGCGGCACGGCGCTGAGCAGGCAGGCAAGGCATTCACTCTAACTTCAGCGAAAGACGTTCTATGACCACAGTTGCAGTCATCGGCCTCGGTTATGTAGGCCTGCCCCTCGTCGTCGAATTCGGCAAACTGGGCCGCACCATCGGCTTCGATATTTCGGCCGCGAAGGTCGAATCGTGCCGGCGCGGCGTCGATCCCTCGCGCGAGCTGTCGGACGCCGAGGTGGCTGCCGCCGTGCATGCCGAATACACGGACGAGCCGGAAATGCTGCGCCAGGCCGACATCATCGTCGTCGCCGTGCCGACCCCGGTCGACATCGCCCACAACCCGGACTTCACGCCGCTGATCGGCGCCTCGCGCAGCGTCGGCGCGCACATGAAGAAGGGCGCGATCGTGGTCTACGAATCGACGGTCTACCCCGGCGCCACCGAGGAAGTGTGCATTCCGGTGCTGGAAAAGGCGTCCGGCCTGACATGGAAGCAGGACTTCTTCGTCGGCTATTCGCCCGAGCGCATCAACCCGGGCGACAAGGAGCACACGCTGACGACCATCCTCAAGGTGGTCGCCGGCGACACCCCGGACACGCTCGACCAGGTCGCCAAACTCTACGAATCGATCGTCAAGCCGGGCGTGCACCGCTGCTCGTCGATCAAGGCGGCCGAGGCCTGCAAGGTCATCGAGAATACCCAGCGCGACCTGAACATCGCGCTGATGAACGAACTGGCGATCATCTTCGACAAGATCGGCATCGACACCACCGAGGTGCTGAAGGCGGCCGGCACCAAGTGGAACTTCCTCAAGTTCAGCCCGGGCCTGGTCGGCGGCCACTGCATCGGCGTCGATCCCTACTACCTGACCCACAAGGCCGACATGCTGGGCTACCACCCGCAGGTGATCCTGGCCGGACGGCGCATCAACGACGGCATGGCCAAGTTCATCGCCGAGCAGACCATCAAGAACATGATCGCCAACGGCAGCTACATCAAGGGCGCCAAGGTCAACGTGCTGGGCCTGACCTTCAAGGAAAACTGCGCCGACCTGCGCAACTCGAAGGTCGGCGACGTGATCCACGAACTGCAGGCCTACGGGGTCGAGGTGTTCGTGCACGATCCCTACGCCGACCCGGACGAGGCGATGCACGAATACGGCGTGCGCCTGACCGCCTTCGACGACCTGCCGCGCGCCGACGCGCTGGTGGCGGCGGTGTCGCACCGCGAACTGGTGGCGCTGGCGGTCGAGGACATCGAGAGGAAACTGGTGCGCGGCGGCTGCTTCATCGACGTCAAGGCCTGCTTCGACGCGCCGGCGCTGCGCGAGGCCGGCCTCAAGGTCTGGCGACTGTGAGGGGGCGGCGATGAAGATCCTGGTCACCGGCGGCACCGGCTACATCGGTTCGCACACCTGCGTCGAGCTGCTTGCGGCCGGCCACGAGGTGGTGGTGGTCGACAACCTGTCGAACAGCGCCGCCGCCGTGATCGACCGCGTGCGCGCCATCAGCGGCCGCGCGCCCGAATTCGTCGAAGCTGACATCCGCGACCGCGCCGCGATGGGCGCGCTGTTTGCGCGCCACGCCTTCGACGCGGTGATCCATTTCGCCGGCCTGAAGGCGGTCGGCGAATCGGTCGAGCAGCCGCTGCGCTACTACGACAACAACGTGCATGGCTCGCTGGTGCTGTGCGAGGCGATGCAGGCGGCCGGCGTCAAGACCCTCGTGTTCAGTTCCTCGGCCACCGTCTACGGCGACCCGGCGACCGTGCCGATCGTCGAGGACTTCCCGCTGTCGGCCACCAATCCCTACGGCCGCAGCAAGCTGATGGTCGAGGACATGCTGCGCGACCTGGCGCGCGCCGACCCCGCGTGGCGCATCGCGCTGCTGCGCTACTTCAATCCGGTCGGCGCGCACGAGAGCGGCCTCATCGGTGAAGAGCCGAACGGCATCCCGAACAACCTGGTGCCCTACATCGCCCAGGTGGCCGACGGCCGCCGCGCAATGCTCAATGTCTACGGCGGCGACTATCCGACGCCGGACGGCACCGGCATGCGCGATTACATCCACGTGGTGGACCTTGCCATCGGCCATGTGAAGACGCTGGCCAGGCTGGCGACATCGCCGGGCATTGTTGCCTACAATCTGGGGACCGGGCGCGGCAACAGCGTGCTGGAAATGGTGCGCGCGTTCGAGCAGGCATGCGGCAAGCCCATTCCCTACCAGATCGTTGCGCGCCGTCCGGGCGACATCGCGACCTGCTACGCCGATCCCGCCCGCGCCAGCGCGGAACTGGGCTGGCGTGCGGAACGCGGCGTCGCACAGATGTGCGCCGATTCCTGGCGCTTCCAGACGATGCCCAAGCAACGATAAGGATTGCCCATGAAAGCAATGATACTGGCGGCAGGCAAGGGGACGCGCGTGCGCCCGCTGACCTACGATTTGCCGAAACCGATGATTCCCCTGCTCGGCAAGCCGGTGATGGCCTACCTGGTCGAACACCTGGCCAGGTACGGCGTGACCGAGATCATGGTCAACGTCAGTTATTTGCACGACAAGATCGAAGAATATTTCGGCGAAGGCCACCAGTTCGGCGTGCAGATCGGCTATTCCTTCGAGGGCTATACCAACGACGACGGCGAAGTGGTGCCGCAGCCGATCGGCTCGGCCGGCGGCATGAAGAAGATCCAGGAGTTCGGCGGCTTTTTCGACGACACCACGATCGTGCTGTGCGGCGACGCGCTGATCGACCTCGACCTGAAGTCGGCCCTGTTCGAGCACCGCCGCAAGGGGGCGCTGGCGTCCGTCATCACGCGCGAAGTGCCGTGGGACAAAGTATCGAGCTACGGCGTCGTGGTGGCCGGCGAGGACGGGCGCATCACCCAGTTCCAGGAAAAGCCGGGCCGGGACGAGGCGCTGTCGAATTTCATCAGCACCGGCATCTACATTTTCGAGCCGGAAGTGATCGACCTGATTCCGTCCGGCCAGACCTTCGACATCGGCTCCCAGCTGTTCCCGCTGCTGGCCGAACGCGGCTTGCCGTTCTATGCGCAGAAGCGGCCGTTCAACTGGCTCGACATCGGCAGCGTGTCCGACTACTGGGAAGTGCTGCAGAACGTGCTGATGGGCGAGGTCAAGCAGATGGTCGTGCCCGGCATCCAGGTCGAGGACGGCCTGTGGGTCGGCCTGAACACCAGCATCGACTGGAACGGCACCACGATCGAGGGGCCGGTGTATATCGGCTCCGGGGTGCGCATCGAAAAAGGCGTGCACATCGTCGGCCCCAGCTGGATCGGGCACGGCAGCCATATCTGCGAGGGTGCGCAGGTGGTGCGCAGTGTATTATTCGAATATACACGTGTGTTGCACAATGTAAGCTTGCATGAAATGATCGTTTACAAGGACTATAGTGTCGACCGCAGCGGCGAGATGCGCCATGTGTCGGACTGCAAGGCCGAGGAATGGATCAATGCGCGCGACCGCCGGCGCCGCCGGCGCACCGAGTCCGCGCACGCAGTCACATAATCACAGAAGCACCATAAAACTATAGGGATTGTTCATGAAAATTTATCCAGTCATCCTTTCGGGCGGTGCGGGCACGCGCCTGTGGCCGCTGTCGCGTGCCGTGCTGCCCAAGCAGCTGCTGCCGCTGGTCACCGACAAGACCATGCTGCAGGAAACGGCGCTGCGCGTCGGCGACTGGCCGGAACTGATGGCGCCGCTGGTGGTATGCGGCAATGAGCACCGCTTCCTCGTCGCCGAGCAGATGCGCGAGATCGGCGTCACCCCGCTCGGCATCCTGCTCGAGCCGGCCGGGCGCAACACCGCGCCGGCGGTGGCCGCCGCCGCCCACTACCTGAAGGCGATCGACGCCGACGCCGTGATGCTGGTGCTGCCTGCCGACCACGTGATCAAGGACGGCAAGGCCTTCGCCGCCGCCGTCGCGCGCGCGGCCCAGACCGTGCGCGACGGCGCGCTGGCCACCTTCGGCATCGTGCCGACCGGCCCCGAGACCGGCTATGGCTACATCCACCGCGCCGGCCCGGTGGCCGGCGCCGACGACTGCTACCAGGTCGACCGCTTCGTCGAGAAGCCCGACCGCGCGACCGCCCAGGGCTTCGTCGACGACGGCGGCTATTACTGGAACAGCGGCATGTTCCTGTTCCGCGCCAACAAATACCTGGAAGAACTGGCGCAGTTCAAGCCGGACATCGCGGCCGCTTCCGAAGCGGCGGTGCGGCTCGGCTACCGCGACCTCGATTTCTGCCGGCTGCACGAGGAATCGTTCTCGGCCTGCCCGTCCGATTCGATCGACTATGCGGTCATGGAACGCACCAGCCACGCGGTGGTGGTGCCGGCCGACATCGGCTGGAGCGACGTCGGCTCCTGGTCGGCGCTGTGGGAAGTGCAGCCCGGCGATGCCCAGGGCAATGTCACGCGCGGCGACGTCTATCTCGACGGCGTCAGCAATTCGCTGGTGCGCGCCGAGAGCCGCATCGTGGCCGTGGTCGGGGTCGACAACCTGGTCGTGGTCGAGACGCCGGACGCGGTGCTGGTCGCCCACAAGGATCAGGTGCAGCGCGTCAAGCAGGTGGTCGACCACCTGAAGTCGAAGGAGCGCACCGAACACTTGCACCACACCAGGGTCTACCGTCCCTGGGGCTACTACGAAGGCATCGACGCGGGCGACCGCTTCCAGGTCAAGCGCATCACGGTCAAGCCGGGCGAGAAGCTGTCGCTGCAGATGCACCATCACCGTGCCGAGCACTGGGTGGTGGTGTCGGGCACCGCGCGCGTGACCTGCGGCGAGACCATCAGCCTGCTGTCCGAGAATGAATCGACTTACATTCCTATCGGCATGAACCACCGCCTCGAAAACCCGGGCAAGGTGCCGCTCCACATCATCGAGGTGCAGTCGGGCAGCTACCTGGGCGAAGACGACATCGTCCGCTTCGAGGACATCTACCAGCGCGCCTAATGGGGCGGGCCGAAGCCTCGGCCTTGATGCAACCGGCTATATGACCAACGTCGTCCCTGCGAAGGCAGGGACCCATACTGAATTAGCTCAGCATGGGTCCCTGCCTTCGCAGGGACGACGTTGGTTCTTGTGCGTCTCGTTTCGCATTTTTAACTTCGGCAACGCCTTTCAAATGGCTTCTGTTACAGCTGTAACGGCACGACCACAGGACTGATTTGTGATACGGTCAAGCTTTACTCGTGCATTCTGGAGATCCCCTATGAAACTACGGCATACCGTGCTGGCCCTGCTGGCCGCCGGATGGGCAAGCTGCGCCGCCGCAGGCGATATTTTCGGCCCTTCGACGCTGCTCGACGCGCGCAGCCATGCGCAGCTCGAGCGTTGGCTCGGGGCAGGAGAATTTCATCTGCACAATGTCTTCTCGAAATACCCCGGCGCCACCTCGATCGATTTCCACCGCCGCGCCGATGGCCAGGGCGCCACCTTCACCCTGATGCGCCTGACCAATGCGGTCGGCGAGAGCTTCCTGGTCGGCGGCTACAACCCGCAAAGCTGGTCGTCGGCCGATGGCTGGCACATCACCGAGCGCGACTTCGAGCGCACCGGATTCCTGTTCAACATGACGGTGCCGGCCGTGCACCGGCAAATCCTGTCCGGCCACGTGTTGCCGAGCAAGGGCGCGCGCCAGACCTTCAACGGCGCCGAATACGGCCCCACCTTCGGCACCGGCCACGATCTGTACGTGAACGGGACCCTCGATACCGGCTTTTCGTGGAAAGTAACTTACGGCAACCCGGACGACGAGGGCGCCAGCATCGTCGACGGTTCGCAGCACGGCCAGATCTTCACGGTGCAGGCGCTCGAAGTGTTCGCGCTGTCGCCGATACCGGAGCCGGGCCAGGCGGCCATGCTGCTGGCCGGCCTCGGCCTTCTCGGTGGCGCTGCACGGCGCCGCAATTCCCTACAATAACGCTCAGCGCTTATCGCCCCAATTTTAACCCACGCGAAAGGACCCGGTCCTGAAGAGCCTGACTTTCCTGGTCCGCCACCTGATGCGCCGCAACCTGGTGTCGGCGCGCCGTGCGCGCGCGCTGGTGGCGCGCGAAACCCTGGCGCCGGCCGCGATGCAGGCGCGCCAGGCGCAGCTGCTGCGCGCGACCCTGGCCAGCGCGCGCGCGCGCCTGCCGCGCTATGCGGCGCTGCCGCCGCCGCCGCCCGGCGCCGATGTGCATGCCTGGCTGCGCGCCCATTGCCCGCCGGTCGCGAAAGCGGACTTGCTGGTGGGCAGGGCGGAGCTGTTCCCGAACGGCGGCGTGCGCAAGCCGTGGTGGCCGTCCGGCAAGACCAGCGGCACCTCGGGCACGCCGCTCGAAGTATTCCGCAGCATCGATTCGGTGGTGTGGGAAGAAGCGTTCAACCTGCAGGCCTGGACCTGGACCGGCTTCGCGCGCGGCCAGCCGCAGGCCGTGCTGCGCGGCGACCAGGTGGCCGACCCGGCGCGCTCGCGTCCGCCGTTCTGGCACTGGGACCGCTTCGGCCGCCAGATGTTCCTGTCGACCCGCCATCTGTCCGAGGCGAATGCCCCGGCCATGCTGGCGGCCTTGCGCAGCGCCGGGCCGGCCATGCTGCGCGCCTATCCGTCGACCGTGGCCGAGCTGGCGCGCCTGTCCGAGAAGACCGGCTACAAGGTCGCGCTGCCGGCCGTGGTGACCGGCTCCGAGCCGCTGTACCCGGTCCAGCGCGATGCGATCGAGCGCGCCTTCGGCTGCAAGGTGTTCGATTTCTACGGCATGGCCGAGCGCATCGCGTACGCGGCCCAGTGCGAGCATGGGCATTACCACATCAACCCCGAGTATTCCTACGCCGAGATCCTCGACGACGCCGGACAGCCCACGGCCGGCTTCGGCGACCTGGTCGGCACCACCTTGCACAACCACGTGATGCCGCTGCTGCGCTACCGCATCACCGACCGCGCGCGCTGGGTCGTCGGCGACTGCCCCTGCGGCCGGCGCTATCCGCGCATCGAGCTGTCGTCCGGCAAGGTCGAGGACCAGTTGTTCGACCTCGACGGCGCACCGGTCAGCGCCAGCATCATCACCTTCGCCTTCAAGGGCCTGGCCAACATCCGCAAGTCGCAGGTGGCCCAGGTCGGGCCGGGCCGGTGGGTGGTGCGGCTGGTGCCCGAAGCGGGCTTCGGCGAGGCCGACCGCGCGGCGCTGCTGGCCAACTTCGGCAAGTACATCAGCCACCGGCTCCAGGTATCGGTGCAGCTGGTCGACGACATCGCGCGCCAGCCATCGGGCAAGTACAAATGGGTCGCGCAGGAGTGGAAGCCTCGCTAGTGCCGTCCAGCTTTCTCGTGTTGCGGCAGGAATGCGCCTATGTACGGCTGAGTTCGCCAAAGCGGATCCGGCACGGCTGCGCGCCGCTCGCCCATTCTCCCTATGACGTGGGAATTTTTCCAGGGGCGTTCCGGGCCGATCGCGCGCAGCGCCGTGGTCGGCCTGGAGGTCACCGGCGACTACTATGTGCGGGTGTCGGGCATGCTGGTGTCGGACACCTCGGACACCTCGGGCACCTTTGGCGCGAACATCAGCCTGGCCCCGGTGCCTGAGCCCGAGACCTAGGGCATGATGCTGGCCGGCCTCGGCGTGCTCGGCTTCCTGGCGCGGCGCCGCAAACAGGACGGCGATGCCGCCTGAGCAGCGGCTATAATCGAAAGCGGAGGCTGCGGCTTCCGTTTTTTTTCGCCCCCGGAGGACCATGCTACTGCGCGCCGCCCTGATCCTGCTTTGTTCGCTGGCCGTGCCGGCCATGGCGCAGCCCCTGGGCCCGCGCCAGCTGGCCATCGTCATCAACGACGACGATCCGAACAGCGTGGCGGCCGGCGCCTACTACCGCGAGGCGCGCGGCATCCCCGAGGCCAACGTGGTCCATGTGCGCATCCCGGGCAAGCCGCGCAGGCTAGCGCCGAGCCAGTTCTTCGCCCTCAAGGACCAGATCGACAGCGCCCTCGGGCCCGAGGTGAAGGCGGTGCTGATGGTGTGGACGGCGCCGTACGCGGTGGCCTGCAATTCGATCACCGGCGCCTACACGCTCGGCTTCGACGGCGAGCAGTGCCGGCGTAGCTGCGCCGAGGGCAAGCCCAGCCCGTGGTTCAATGCCCCGTCCCCGCCGGCCGAGGCGCGCCGGCTGTCGATGCTGTTGCCGACCGAGTCGGTGGAGCAGGCCAGGGCGCTGATCGACCGCGGCAAGGCCAGCGGCTTCCGGATCGTGCCATCGAGCGCCTATTACCTGGTCACGTCCGAGACGGCGCGCAATACGCGTGCGCGCCTGTATCCGCCGCAGGGACGGCTGGCCGCGCGCCAGCTCAATATCCGCGTGCTCAGGAGCGATGCGCTCGAGGATGCCGACGACATCATGGTGTACCAGACCGGCATGGCGCGGGTCGACAAGCTGGCCACGCTGTCGTTCCGGCCGGGCGCGCTGGCCGACCATCTGACCTCGCTCGGCGGCGACCTGCTCGGCGACAGCCAGATGAGCAGCCTGCGCTGGCTGGAAGCGGGCGCCACGGCCAGCTACGGCACCGTCAGCGAACCCTGCAACCATTGGCAGAAGTTTCCTCAGCCCGCAGTCCTGCTGCGCCATTACCTGGGCGGCGCCACCGCCATCGAGGCCTACTGGAAGAGCGTGGCCTGGCCCGCCCAGGGCCTGTTCATCGGCGAACCGCTGGCCGCACCCTACCGCCGCTGACGACAAACATTTGTTGTAAAGCATAGACATTGATCCGTTCGGACTAATGTCGCGTCATCATCTTGTCATTCTCGGCAATTACTATACATTTTGCTAATAAGAAATACTTTTTGCCAACAATCTCATCAGGATTGTGTTGCAAGCGGTATAACGCCTACCCGATGTTTACTCATTTCAGGAATGCTCCATGAAACAGTCCGCAACTTCGTTCCGCGCCCCCGGCCGGCTCACCTTGATGGCAGTGCTGATCGCCGGCTTGTCCAGCCCGGCTATCGCCGCCTCGCCTGACCTCGTCATCAGCCAGGTGTACGGCGGCGGTGGTAATGCCAACGCCACTTACCAGAACGACTTCGTGGAAATCTTCAACCGTGGCGCTTCCTCGGTCAGCCTGGGCGGCAAGAGCATCCAGTACACCTCCGCCGGCGGCAGCAGCTGGGGCAGCAACATGACGGCGCTGCCCAACGTCATGCTCGAACCGGGCCAGTACTACCTGGTCAAACTGGCCAGCCAGGCCGCAGTGGGCGCGCTGCTGCCGACCGCCGAACATACCGCCAGCATCAATATGTCGGGCAGCAGCGGGAAGGTCTTGCTGAGCAGCGGCGCCACTGGCCTCACCGGCATCAATCCCACCGACGGCGTCATCGACCTGCTCGGCTTTGGTACCTCCGCCACTGGCTTCGAGGGGACCCGGACCGCGAACTTGTCGAACACGACCGCTGCGCGCCGCGTCAATGCCTGCATCGACACCGACAACAATGCCGCCGATTTCGCCATCGCCGCCCCAAACCCGCGCAACACGGCCAGCCCGCTGACCCCTTGCGGCGGCTCGCCAGACATTGTGTTGAGCTGCCCATCCAACCTCACGGTGCAGCAGGGCGTTTTCGGTTCGGCCTTGCTGACCGCAAAGGATCAGGATGATCTGGTCACCGGCGCCACCATCACCGCCGGTGCCTTCCCTGGCATCGCGCTCGGCGCGTTCAGCGCTTCACCGGCCGACAACACTGACGCCAGCGTTGCCCTCGAAGTGGCGGCAACTGTACCGACTGGTAATTACGCGCTGACGATCAATTTCGTCAACGACAATAATCAGCAAAAGAGCTGCAACGTTTCCGTCGCCGTGCAGGGCGAATACACGGTCAGCAAGACCATCCCGCAGATCCAGGGCAATGGCGCCCAGAGCCCGGTCAAGAACACGGTCCAGACCACAGAAGGCGTGGTCACGATGCTGCTGCCGAGCGGCTACTTCATCCAGGACGCGGCCGGCGACAACGACAGCTCGACCTCCGACGGCCTGTTCGTCTACACCGCGGCGGCGCCGGTCGGCGTGGCCGTGGGCGACCTGCTGCGCGTGACCGGCAACATCGCGGAATTCACGCCGAGCGGCGCGCCGTCGAGCTACACCGAAATGACCAACGTGGCCCAGACGCTGAAGCTGTCGACCGGACACAGCGTGACGCCGGCCAATGTCAACGACCTTGCACAGCTCGAGCAGGTCGAAGGCATGCTGGTCAATATCACGACCGCACTGACCGTCAACGGCAGCGCGGAACTCGGCACCCGCGGCGAACTGACCCTGGCGGTTGGCCGCCGCGAAACGCCGACCAACCGCTACCCCGCCGGTTCGCCGGAAGCGATCGCGATGGCGGCCGCCAACGCGGCCAACAAGATCACGCTCGACGACAAATTCTTCAGCCAGCAAACCACCGTGCCTTACCTGGGCCAGGACAACACCGTGCGCGTCGGCGACACCGTCACCGGTCTCTCCGGCGTGATCGACTTCGCCGGCGCCGGCTACAAGCTGCAGCCAACCGAAGCGCCGCAGTTCTCGCGCACCAATGCACGCCTGGCGGCGCCGGAAATCGCGCCGGGCAACGCCAAGGTGGCCAGCGCCAACGTGCTGAACTACTTCACGACCCTGACCACCGGCCATGACATCATCGACAACGTGATGACCAGCGGCTGCTACACCGGCTCCGGCATCAGCAAGGGTAATTGCCGCGGCGCCGATTCGGTGGCCGAGTACGGCCGCCAGCGCGACAAGATCGTGGCCGAACTGAAAGCGATCGATGCCGACGTGGTCGGCCTGATGGAGATCCAGAACAACGGCGACATCGCCGCGGCCGAACTGGTCAAGCAGCTCAACGCCGCCATCGGCCATGCCGCCTATGCGGTGGTGCCGAAGCCGGCATCGACCGGCACCGACGCCATCCGCGTGGCGATGATCTACAAGCCGGCCGCGCTGGCGCTGCATGGCGGCGCGCTGTCCGACGCCGATCCGGTCAACAACCGTCCGCCGATGGCGCAGACCTTCAAGCACCCGAACGGCGCCAAGTTCTCGGTCATCGTCAATCACCTGAAGTCGAAGGCGAGCTGCGGTGGCGCCGGTCCGGGCAACACCGACACCAATGGCCAGGGTTGCTGGAACCTGAACCGCGTCAACCAGGCGAGCCGCCTGAAGGATTACTTCATCCCGGCGGTCGCCAGTGCGGCGGGCGATCCGGACGTGCTGGTCATCGGCGACATGAACGCCCATGGCTTCGAAGACCCGATCAATGTGCTGACGGCGACCACGCCAAGCCAGCCCGGCCTGGTCAATGAACTGGAGCGCTTCGTGCGTCCGCACGGCATCGTCTACTCCTATGTGTTCGACGGCGCCAGCGGCTACCTCGACCATGCGCTGGCGACGCCGTCGCTGAGCGCGCAAGTGGCCGGCGCCACCGAATGGCACAACAACGCCGACGAGCCGACCATCCTCGACTACAACCTCGACGACAAGCCGACGGAACTCGACCTGTTCACGGCCGACGCCTTCCGCGCCTCGGACCATGACCCGGTCGTCATCAGCCTGAACCTGGCGCCGACCTACTTTGACGCGACGTCCAAATTCCAAGTCCTCAAGTACGCGGCGTCGCTCAATCGCAGCACCGGCAAGTACACTGGCAAGGTCACGTTCAAGAACACCAGCGCGGAACCGGTCAGCGGGCCATTCCACGTGACATTCAGCGGCCTGGCCGCCGGCATCACGGTGGATAATGCCAGCGGCAGCAAGGGTGGCGTGCCTTACATCACGGCCAGCAACGCCAGCCTGGCGCCAGGCGAGACCTCGACCATCACGGTGACATTCTCGAACCCGGCCAAGGCAGCAATTGGCTACAGCAATACCATTTACAGCGGCACTTTCTAAGGAATCAGTATCATGATCAATTTCAATGCTTTCATCCGCCGGGCGCTACTGGCACTGGCGCTGGCTGCCACCAGCTTCGCTTCCCAGGCCGGCGTGATCCCGACCTTTCATGTGACGATCAATACAGCTGGCGGCGCCACGGCGACTGGATTCCTCGATTTCCAGTTCGCCAGCGATATTGGCGCGCTCGACGCACTCGCGACTATCAGTAACCTGACTGGTGCGGTCAATGGCATTGACCACAATTGGGACGGCGGTACCGTTACCGACGGCGCCGGCTTGTTCACGATGGCCAACGACGATGCCTATCGTTCCTACGAGGTCGATCTGGGCGGCGTATTCAGTTTTGATCTGGCGTTCAGCGGCGACTTCCTCGACAGTGAAAGTTTCCTCTTGAGCTTGTTCACGGTCGCGGCTTACGATGAGAACGGATTTAGTCTCGGCACTGACGAGTTCGCGGTGGCGTTCGCGCTGCTTTCGCCGATCGGCGATGACGGCCCCCTGGTCGGCGTCGCGGCCGATGCGAGCCTGGCGAATGTGACCGCGGTGCCGGAACCGTCGGAACTGCTGCTGATGCTGACCGGCCTGGCGCTGATCGGCGCGCTGGCGCGTCGCCGCCGCCAGCGTTGATTCGGCGGCTGTTGCCGCGCAGAAAAAAGCACATGTGTCAGGAAACGACAGATGTGCTTTTTTTATTTATTTTCGCAAATAGTATTGCATGCTCTAAACCCGCACCCGGCTCGCCGCAGCCCAGAGTGGCGCAGCGGCGGCTGGCCTGTATTTATTTGGAAAAAGTATAAATAGCACAATTAAATTGTATTGGTCAGCGCCGAGTCCCATCGTGCATAGTCAAACGCAACAATGTGTGACTTTTTGCAAGGGTGCTTCATGTCTGCGCGCATACTCGTCGTCGAACCGGACTTTGCCAACCAGCAGTTGATCTGCCTAAACCTCGGGCGTGCCGGGCATGCGGTCGATTGCGCCGCCGACGCCGCGACGGCGCTGGTGATGACCGACGAAAGCTTGCCCGAGCTGGTGCTGCTCGACTGGGCCGAGGATGACCAGGCCGGCATCGCACTGGTGCGCCGCCTGCGCGCGCAGGCGCGCACGCGCGACTTGCCGATCATCGTGCTGTCGGCCCGGCACGGCGAACACGACAAGGTGCTGGCCCTCGAGGTCGGCGCCGACGACTACATCACCAAGCCGTTCAGCCCGCGCGAAACGATCGCGCGCATCCATGCGCTGCTGCGGCGCCGGGTGCCGCAGGCGGCGCCCGATACGGTGCAGATGGCCGGGCTGCGGCTGGACCCGGGCACGCACCGGGTCACGGCCGGCGCGCGCCAGCTGGCGCTGGGCCGGGTCGAGTTCCGCCTCCTCAATTTCCTGATGCACCATCCGGAACGGGTGCATACCCGCTGCCAGCTGCTCGACAATGTGTGGGGCAGCCAGGTCTTCCTCGACGAACGTACGGTCGACACCCACGTCGGCCGGCTGCGCCAGGCGCTGCAGCCGAGCGGCCACCAGGACCACATCGAAACCGTGCGCGGCAGCGGCTACCGCTTCGTGGCCTGGGATGCGCGCGTCAAGCTCGGCTGGCAGAGCGCGGCCTGAGCGGCGCCGCCGCACCCATGGAACAACTGGTCATCCTCAGCAAGCTCGAGCAGGAATACCTGCTGCGCGTGATCGAAGCGGCGCTGCACGTGCGCGATGCGCGCGGCTTCTTCCTGTGGACCCAGGGCCAGCTGCAAGCGCTGCTGCCGCATGAAGTCATGCTGTGCATGCAGTTCGGCCCCGACGATGAATTGCTGTGCCTCGAATGCGTGCACGCCACCGTGATCGGCGCGCCGGCGCTGGCGCGCCTGTCCGACCCGGCAGCCGGGATCGGGCCGCGCCTGGCGCGCGCCTGCCGCGACGGCCGCCGCCTGCCCTGCTTCGGCGAAGCGGGCGACGCCGCCCTCGATCCGGCGCTGGCGCCGCTGCAGGCGGAACTGGCCGCGCTCGGCTTCGGCAACCTGGTCTTGCACGGCAGCGGCCGCCTGGGGGGCGGATCGACGGTCTTTGCGCTGCTGGGCCTGCCTTTGCGGCCGGGCCCGCGCCATGCCTATTTCCTCGAACTGCTGCTGCCTCACCTGCACGTGGCGCTGCTGCGCCTGGCGCAGGGCGGGACCGGCGCGCACGACGCCGGGCGGGAACACGCGGCCGTCGTGCGCCCGCTGAGCGCGCGCGAGACCGAGATCCTGGAATGGGTGAGGGAAGGGAAGAGCAATTACGAAGTCGGCCGCATCCTGGGCATCAGCGCGCTGACCGTCAAGAACCACTTGCAACGCATCTACAAGACGCTCGGCGTCAGCAACCGCACCCATGCCCTTGCGCGCTGCATGGCGCTGCGCCTGCTGGCGCCGCCGCCGGGGCGCGGCTAAGGCCGGGCATCAGCTGCCTTCGCTGCCGAAGGCTTGCGGCAGCGGCGGCGGCGGGGCCATGACGGCGTCCGCGGCCACTTGCGGATAGGCCGGCGCGCTGGCCTCGGCTTCGGGCGCGGGCTTGGCGCGCTGGGCGCGGCTGCGGAATTCTTCGGCCAGGCCGTCGATGACCGGTGCGCAGTCGCGGCTGTCGCAGGACGGGGCGGGGCCGGTGCTGGCGGGGCTGGCCACGGCCGGGCTGGCCATCGCGGCCGGGGCGGGATCGGCGCCGCCGCAAGCGCTTAACAGGGCCAGCATGACGCCGGCAAAGGTGGTTTTCAAGAGCGAGACTGTCATTTTCGTTGCCGCGTGGCATTAAATTTCCGGTGCTACGCATTGTAAGCAGAAAACTTTCTGCGCACGAAGGTTTTTTGCCTTGATTTTTTAGAAAGTTAGACTTTTATACAGTTGATTTCAGGAATTTGCCAGAAGATAAAGGAAGATCGGTGGAAATATCCATGCGGCACCAAATAATTCTTTATGATAACGTATCCCTGTTGCGACGGAAAAAACGTTTATTTGTAAGAAAATGTACCCAAGAGATATGTCGGACAGGAAAGTATTCCGCAGGAGAAGCTTGATCCAGCTTTGCGCGGTAGCAAAAAAGTTGTCGCAAGCGTCGGCGGCGTGGTAGCCTTTCACGCCAAATTCCGCACGCGCGGCCAAGGGCTGCATTTCGCGATCGACCAACGCTGCACAAAGAGGAGAAGTTTGATGGTTCCAGCATCCAGCCAAGGCCGCGCACCGCGCCAGGTACGCGCGCAGGCGGGCTTTACCCTGCTTGAACTGCTGGTTGTTATCGTCATCATCGGCTTGCTGGCCGCCTATGTCGGACCGAAGTACTTCGACAAGCTGGGCAAATCCGAAGTCACCGTCGCCAAGGCCCAGATCGAAGCGCTGGAAAAGTCGCTCGACATCTACCGCCTCGACCTTGGCCGCTATCCCAGCACCGAAGAAGGGCTGGCCGCGCTGGTGACGGCCCCGGCCGCGGCCGGCGCCAAGTGGCATGGTCCTTATCTCGAGAAGGGCTTGCCGCCCGACCCCTGGGGCAATCCTTACCAGTACAAGGCGCCCGGCGCCAAGAGCGAGTATGAGATCCTGTCGACGGGCAAGGATGGCCAGCCAGGCGGCACCGGCGCCAACGCCGACATCGTTTCCCAGCGCTAAGCCGGCGCAGCCTCACCGGGAACAACCACCATGCAGTTTGCTGTCCGCACTCTCGCGCCGGACCTGTCGATCGCCAGCCAGGTGATCGACGCCCAGGACGAGGCTGACGCCCGCCGCCAGCTGGAAGCGCGCGGCCTGTTCGTCAGCGCGGTCGAGCCGGTCAAGGCCGGCGCCCTCGGCCGCAAGCGCGGCGGCAAGCTGTCGCTGGTGCTGTTCAGCCAGGAGCTGCTGGCGCTGCTGACCGCGGGCCTGGGCATCGTCGAGGCGCTCGAGGCGCTGTCCGAGAAGGAAGCGAACCCCGCCACCCACGCGGTGCTGGGGCGGCTGCTGGCCGGCCTGCGCGAAGGCAAGCGCTTTTCCGGCGTGCTGGCCGAGCAGCCCGAATTGTTTCCCCCTTTATATATCGGCATCGTGCGCGCCGCCGAAGGCACCAGCGACCTGCCGCGTTCGCTCTCGCGCTACATCGACTACCAGCAGCGCATCGACCTCGTGCGCAGCAAGGTCATCAGCGCCGCGATCTATCCGGTGATCCTGCTCGCCGTCGGCGCCGGCGTCAGCCTGTTCCTGATGGCCTATGTGGTGCCGCGCTTCGCCGAGGTGTACCAGGGCTCCGGGCGCAACCTGCCGTGGCTGTCGCAGCTGATGCTGAACTGGGGCCAGTTCGCCGGCCAGCACGGGGCGGCGCTCGGCATGGCGGCGCTGGTGCTGGCCGCCGGCGCCGTGCTCGGCCTGCGCCACGCGGCCGCCAGCGGCGCGCTGGCGCGCCTGGTGCGGCGCCTGCCGGCCGTCGGCGAGCGCGTGCGCATCTATGAATTGTCGCGCCTGTACCTGACGCTGGGCATGCTCAGCGAGGGCGGCATTACCATCGTGCATGCGATCGAAACGGTGCAGGCGATGGTGTCGCCGGCGATGCGCGCCGGCCTGGCCGCGGCGCGCGCCGACATCGAATCGGGCTTGCCGCTGTCGCATGCCTTCGAGGCGCACGGCCTGACCACGCCGATCTCGCTGCGCATGCTGCGGGTGGGTGAACGCACCGGCGACATGGGCCCGATGCTGACCCAGTCGGCCGCCTTCTACGACGGCGAAATCAGCCGCTGGATCGAGCGCTTCACGCGCACCTTCGAGCCGCTGCTGATGGCCGCCATCGGCCTGGTGGTGGGCGCCATCGTGGTGCTGCTGTACATGCCGATTTTCGACCTCGCCGGAGACATGTCGTGAGCGTCCCGGTCCAGATCGAACCGGCGCTGCTGGCGCGCGCGCGCGCCCAGGCGCAGGCGTCGCAGCGCCCGCTGCTGGCCGAACTGGAAGCGCTGAGCGGGCTCGAACCGCGCGCCCTGGTGCAGGCCCTGGGGCAGCCGTTCGGCTTGACCGTGATGGAGACGGCCGAGATGCTGGGCCAGGCCCCGGCCTTCGACCTGCTGCCGCTGGCGCTGGCGCTGGCGCGCCACTGCGTGCTGCTGCGCGCCGGCGACGGCAGCCTGACCGGCGTCATCGCCGACCCCTTCGACCTCGACCTGCAGACCTGGCTGGCCACGCGCGCGCGCGCGACCGATGCCGAACCGCTGCACACCCGGCTGGCGCTGCAGTCCGACATCCAGGCCTACCTGTCCAAGCAGGAGGAATCGGCGCGCGCCGTCGACACCCTGGTGCCGGACGGGATCGAGACCCGGCGCGACGGCAAGGCCGCCACCATGCTGTCGTTCGCCTCGGTGTCGGAGGCGGCCAGCCCGGCCGTCAAGCTGGTCAACTCGACCCTGTACGACGCACTCAAGGCCGGCGCGTCCGACATCCACCTCGAAAGCACCGCCGGCGGGCTGTCGGTCAAGTACCGCGTCGACGGCGTGCTCGATCATGCGACCTCGGTCGGCGGCGTCGAAGTGGCCGAACACATCATCTCGCGCCTGAAGGTGCTGGCCGAACTCGACATCGCCGAACGGCGCGTGCCGCAGGACGGCAGCTTCCGGGTCGAGTCGGGCGGGCGCGAGATCGACCTGCGGGTGTCGATCATGCCGAGCATCCACGGCGAGGACGCCGTCATCCGTATCCTCGACAAGCGCGCCATGATCGAGGCCTACGGCGCGCTGACGCTGGAGGCGCTCGGCTTCGACGCGCCGTCGCTGGCGACCCTGCGCCAGCTGGCCCAGGAAGCCTACGGCATGCTGCTGGTGACCGGGCCGACCGGCTCCGGCAAGACCACCACCCTGTACGCGGCGCTGACCGAGATCCACAACGGGCGCGAAAAGATCATCACGATCGAAGACCCGGTCGAATACCAGCTGCCCGGCATCCTGCAGATTCCGGTCAATGAGAAGAAGGGGCTGACCTTCGCCAAGGGCCTGCGCTCGATCCTGCGCCACGACCCCGACAAGATCATGGTCGGCGAGATCCGCGACCGCGAGACCGCCGAGATCGCGGTGCAGTCGGCGCTGACCGGCCACCTGGTGCTCACCACCGTGCACGCGAACAATGTGTTCGACGTGTTCGGCCGCTTCACCCACATGGGGATCGATCCCTACGCCTTCGTGTCGGCCCTGAACGGCATCTGGGCCCAGCGCCTGGTGCGCATGAACTGCCCGCACTGCGCGGCCCAGTACACGCCGGGCGACGCCGAGCTGGCCTCGGTCAACCTCGAGCGCAAGGACGTGCAGGACTACCTGTTCATGCAGGGCAAGGGCTGCGGCGACTGCCGCGGCACCGGCTACAAGGGGCGCCGCTCGATCGCCGAGATCCTGACATTGAATGATGAAATCCGCGAGCTGATCGTCGACAAGCGTCCGATCCGGCAAATCAAGGCCGCCGCCCACGAGAACGGCACCCGCAGCTTGCGCCTGGCGGCGCTCGAGCTGGTGCGGCGCGGCGCCACCACACTGACTGAAATTAAGAGGGTTACTTTGCATGCGTAAGCTATTTGGGCAGGCGTTGCGCATAGGCGTATCGAACAGCAGCCTGGCGCTGGTCAAGACCAGCCGCTGGCGCGGCGAACGGCTGGCGGTGCTGGCCGAGCACGTGTTCCTGGGCGGCGAGGTGCAGACCCCGCAGGCGATCGCCATCGGCCTGCGCCAGCTGCTGGAGAACGCCGGCGTGGCCGGCTGGCCGGCCACCATCGTGCTGGCCGACGACCTGGCGCGCATGTGGCAGGTCACGCCGCCACGGGGCAGCGCCCGCATGGCCGACCTCGAAGCGGCGGCGGCCCAGCGCTTCCAGCTGCTGTACGGCGAACCGGCCAGCGGCTGGGCGCTGTCGGCCAGCTACGACGCGCGCCGCCCGTTCCTGGCCGCCGCCATCGCGCGCCCGCTGCTCGAAGTGTGCCGCCAGGCGGCCGGCGAGCACGGGATGACCCTGGTCGAAGTGGTGCCGCAGTTCGTGGCCGGCTGGAACCGCTGGCGCAAGGCGATCAAGCCGGGCGCCTGGTACGGCCAGGTGCACGAACGCGTGCTGACCATCGGCGCCCCGGGCGGCGGTACGCTGGCGGCGGTGCGCGCGGCGGCGCTGCCGGAAGGGGCCGATCATGCCTGGCTGCGCGAGCACGTCGGTCGCGAAGCGCTGCGCCTGGACCTGCCGGTCCCGGACCACCTGCACCTGACCGGCCGGGTGCCGGCCGCGTGGAGCAACGGCGCCGCCCATCCCGATCTCGGCTGCAGCGTGCTGGGCGCGATCGCGCCGGCCAGCGGTTCGAACGCGGTCGCGCTGGCCCTGACCGGGAGCCGCGGATGAACAAGGTGCGCATCGATTTCGCGCCGGCCAGCGTGCAGCGCACGCTGTTCCATACCGCCCCCGCGGCCTGGCTGCTGGCCGGCGTGGCGCTCGGCCTGTGCGCGCTGGCCGCGGCCGGCGGCTGGCGCCTGCTCGAGCAGCGCCGCATGGATGAGGCGCTGGCGGCGGCCACGCGCGCGCGCGCCGACGCCGGCCTGCGCGCGCCGGCAGCGCCGGCGCCGCGCATCGCCGCATCGCAGGCGGACGCCGTCAACGCCGCGGTCGGACAGCTGAACCTGCCATGGCGCGAATTGCACGATGCGGTGGCCGCCGCCACGCCGTCCGGGATCGCCTTGCTGGCGCTCGAGCCGGACGCCAGGAAGCACGCGCTGCGCATCACGGCCGAAGCGCGCAACAGCACCGAGATGGTGGCCTATGTCGCCAGCCTGAAGCAGCAGCAGATGTTTTCCGGCGTGGCGCTGGCGCGCCACGAAATCAACGAGCAGGACCCGAACCGCCCGATCCGCTTCCAGCTCGACGCCGAATGGAGGCTGCGGTGAACGGCCCGGCGCTGCAGGCCGCGTTGCTGCGGCTGCGCCTGTGGCTGGGCGCGCGCGGACCGGTCGCCTGCGCCGCCGTGCTGCTGTGCGTGGGCGCGGCCGCCGCGCTGGCCTGGCTGGCGCCTCAGCGCGCGCAGCAGGCGCGCGCGCACCAGGCTGCGCTGGCGCTGGCCGCGCGCCCGCCGGCGCCGCCGGCCGCGCCGTTGCTGACCCCGAATGAAAACCTGGCGCGCTTCTACGCGGCGCTGGGCGAGCGGCGCTACGCCGAGCAGCAGGTCGACACCCTGTTCGCGCTGGCGGCCAGGAACGGCATCGTGCTCAGCAAGGGCGAATACCGCAGCGGCTACGATGCCCAGGCGCGCGTCCACACCTACCAGGTCACCTTGCCGGTCAAGGGCAGCTATGCGGCGATCTGGCAATTCGGCCTGCAGGCGCTGGGCGCCTTGCCGTTCGCCTCGCTCGACGACATCAGCTTCAAGCGCGAAACCGTGAATGACGCCAGCGTCGAGGCGCGCCTGCGCCTGACCCTGTACCTGGCCGACCAGGCGCCGGGAGCGATCGAATGAAGCGGCGCCACCTCGCGCTCGGCGCCGCGCTGCTGGTATCGGCCGCGCTGGTGCTGTTCGGCGACGGTGCGCAGGACAGCGGCATATCGGGCCCGGTCGCGCGCAAGGGCGGCGCCGCGGCGCCGGCCGCCGCGCGC
>JAKFDH010000208.1:0-8711 GCA_036676245.1 Massilia sp.
GAGGCGGTCGATGAAGGTCATCATCATGTTCTTGACGGTCAGCTTGACGTCCGACAGGCTGTGCTTGAGCTGGCTCTGCTTGTAGATCACTTCCTTCAGGCTGCGGGTCGCGTCTTCCAGCGCACGCTGGTCGATCGGCCCGGCGATCAGGTTTTGCACGGCATCGATCTGGCCGCGCATCCAGCTGTCGTCGTCGAGCAGTTCGCTGACATTTTCGAGCAACAGGCGGAATAGGCGCAGCAGCAGTTCCTGCTGCTCGGCCACGTCGCCGCTCTTGATCTCGATCTGGTAGCACAGCTGCTTGAGGCGCAGCGCGACCTCGTTCAGCGCCTCGTCGCTGTAGGCGGTCTTGACCGCGGCGCCGAGCGCCTCGGCCTCGGCCACCAGCGCCGGCGAGCCGTTCAGCAGCGAGGCGACGGCGAACGACAGGGCGCGGCCGAGCAGGTCGCGCAGCTGCTTCGCTTCCGGATTGTCGGCCACCAGCTCGATCGTGCTGGCGCGCCGGAAGTGCTTTTCGACCAGCAGCGACAGGCTGCGCGCATAGCCGTCCCAGTCGCGCGTCTTGACGGCGCGGTGGAAGCGGCGCCCGTAGTCGCCCAGTTCGCCCGGGGTATCGGCCAGCTTGTTGGCGAAGTCGGTCAGCACGCCTTCGGCCGCGGTGTCGGACAGTTCAGGCGCGGGCGCCGGGGCTTCGGTGATGCCGGCGATCTCGTTGTAGATGACGCGGTACGATTCCGGGGTCGGCGCGATGCGGCGCGTGGCGAGCCGGCGGAACGCTTCGCGGGCGATATCGGCGGGGTTCTGGCCGGACGGCGTGGCGCCCGGCGCGGGCGGTTTCGGTGGCGTGGTCGACATGGTGTTCAGGTGCTTGCTTGATTGTCCTAATGATAATCGAGTTGCCCGTGTCCCAAGTCGTGAATAAGGGCAGAAATACCGCCTTACTTTACAGCATCAGATCATGCCAGTCTGCTAAAAACGCCGAAGTCGTGCAGGCGAACGACATTTACAGTCACCTACGCAGGGACGAGGTGCCAACTATTCAATCAGCTGGTTCTTGATTGCATAGTGCGTCAGCTCCGCGCTGTTCTTCAGCTTCATCTTGACCAGCAGGCGCGACCGGTATTCGCTGATGGTCTTGACCGACAGCGACAGTTCCTTGGCGATCGCGCCCACCGTCTTGCCCGACGCAATCATGGTCAGGGTCTGGTATTCGCGGTCGGACAGGGTGTCGTGCAGCGCCGTCTCGTGGTCGTCGGCGACGCTGGCCGCCAGTTCCTGGGCCAGCGCGGCGCTGACATACTTCTGGCCGGCCGCCACCTGGCGGATCGCGGTCACCAGCTCGCGCGGCGCGCTCTGCTTGGTCAGGTAGCCGGCCGCCCCGGCCTTGAGCGAGCGGATCGCGTACTGGTCCTCGCGGTGCATCGACAGCATCAGCACGGCCAGCTCGGGATGCTCTTTTTTCACTTGCTTGAGCACTTCGATGCCGCTGCGGTCCGGCATCGAGATATCGAGCAGCATCACATGGCACTTCGACTTGCGGAACAGCTTGATCGCGTCGACGCCGTTTTCAGCCTCGCCGGCGACGATGATGTCGGGCGATTCGGCGAGGATCTGCTTCAGGCCTTCGCGCACGATGGCATGGTCGTCGGCGATGAATACCCGGATGGTGGCTTTTTCGGTCATTTCCTGGACTAGCTTGATATTGGTACATTGGCGCCCTGCGCCGCGGCGATCGGCTGCGGCGGGGCGAGACGTATTTTAATCGCGACCACGGTGCCGCCGCCATTGGCCGGCGTGATCGCCATGGTGCCGCCCAGCGCGCGGGCGCGCTCGTTCATGCCGCGCAGGCCGAACGAGCGCGGCTTGCTGCGGTCGGCCTGGGCGATGCCCTTGCCGTTGTCGGCGATGGTCAGGGTGACCTGCTGGCGCTGGCGCAGCAGGCGCACCACGACGCGGCTGGCGCGCGCGTGCTTGGCGATGTTGGTCAGCGCCTCCTGGAATATGCGGAACAGGGCGGTCGCGTGGTCGAGCCCGAGGTCGATGTCCTTCTCGTTGCAGGAAAAGCTGCAGGCGATGCCGTTCTGTTTTTCGAACTCGCCGACCTGCCATTCGAGCGCGGCGACGATGCCGAAGTCGAGCATCGACGGGCGCAGGTCGAGCGAGATGCGGTGCACGGCGTCGATGGTGCGGTCGACCAGCGCGTCGACATAGGCGGCCTTCTCGCCCAGCTGCGGCTGGTCCGGCGGCAGGCGCCGCGCCAGCATCGCCAGCGCCATCTTGATCGCGGTCAGGTTGCCGCCCAGGTCGTCATGGATTTCACGCGCGATGCGGGTGCGCTCCTGTTCCTTGACCTGCTCGATGTGGGCGGTCAGCTCGGCCAGCCGGGCGCGCGAGCGCGTCGCTTCCTCCTGCTCCTGCTTGTTGGCCGTGATGTTGGTCATGATGCCTTCCCACTGCACCGCGCCTTCCTCGGCGTGCACCGGGTGGGGGCTGGCGCGCAGGTTGATCCACTTGACGTCGTTCCAGGCGTCGATCCAGATCCGGCCTTCCCAGTTCCAGCCGGCCAGCGACGAGGCCGAGGCCTGCATCGCGTCGATGTAGGCCTTGCGGTCGTCTTCCAGGATCAGCTCGAGGAATTTGTCGGGCGCGGCCTGCAGTTCGGCGGCGGACAGGCCGAGCAGGGCGGCGCAGCCTTCGCTCAGGTAGGGAAACGCGACGCTGCCGTCCGCGTGCAGGGTGAACTGGTAGACCAGGCCCGGCGTGTTGCTGACGAAAGCTTGCAGGACGGCGGCAAGCGAAGGAGGTACTGGGCTCATGAAGGTCGCTTGTTTTGTATGGTATGTGTGATACAAAAATGGATGATACGTGAAAAGAGGCTGGCCGCACACAGGCTGCGTGCTCGTCAGAACAGTGCCGGATCGACGTCCAGCAGGGCGCCTGGCATGCCGGCCTGGCGTTCGCACTGCTTCGCGACAACGTCCTGCACGGCGTCGACGATCGTCATGTCGGCACCGTCGCTCAGTGCGCCCGCCCGGGCCGCGTCCAGCGCGGCCGCCATGCGGGCCAGCATTTTTTTGAGCTCGTTGGCCACCAGCCGGGGTTTCAGGCCGCATGCATGGGCGAAATGGGCCCATTCGAACGGGGTCAGTTCCTGCACAGTGAAGGCATCGCCGAGCGCCATCGCGAAGTTATTGTCAAGGCGCGTGCCGGCAAAAGCGAGGGTGCTGACCAGGTCGTAGCAGGGCGTGAGCGCCAGGCCATGCTGGTCGCAAAACAGGGAAATATTCTTGGCATGGGCGTCGTTGTTGCCGATGAGTACCTGGAAAATGACCCAACGCAGCAGTTGCAGGCGCTGCGGCGCCGGTTGCCGGCTGCGCTCGAGCAGGCGGAACAGTGCCGGCAAGCTGGCGCCGTCCCGGATGTGCCTGACGTCGGCGCTGTTGCCGTAGGTGCGCTCATACTTGAGGGCTGCTGCCAGCCCGAGGGCTTGGCAGCCATCGATGATGTGCAGGCGCGTGACGCCTTGTGCTTCAGCGCGGCGGTCAAAGCGGTCGATCTCCAGCACCGGCTCCGGCACATGGACGAGCCGCACCGTTGCGGCCGGCAAGCCGGCGTCCCGGGCCAGGCGCATGCAGAAAAATTCGTTGCTGACCAGGCCGCCGAAACCGCCTGGCGGCGGTTCGGGTTTCAGGATCACGGTCGATGCCATTGCCGGACCGTCCGGCAGGTACCAATGGCCGTCGTTCTTGAAGACGGCCAGCTTGTCCTGGTAGCCGGCGATCGACAGGCGCACCCGCCCGTCCCACACGGAAAACGGCTCCTGCGGACGGGCGCGGATGCGGGTGGACAGTTCTCCAGGCGGCAGCAGGCGTGCCGCGCCAGCGCCCGCAGCCTGCCCGCGGCCCAGGCGCAGCGCACCGGCGGTTTCCCTGCCGATTGCCAGCATCAAGCCGATGAGGTTGGAATTCGCCACCTGGCTGGCCGCTGCGGCTTCGTCCAGCGCGCGGCCTTCGGGCAGCAGGTTTTCGAAGAACAGCCGGACGGTGGTGCTGTGGGCTTCCGCGGTTTGGGCCGGCGGCTGCAAGGGAAGCAGGGGACTGATCGCGAAGGCCTGCTCCGTTTGCAGCCATTGCGCCGTATAACTGAATGCATAGCGGCCGCTGTCCGGCGTGTGCGTGATCGAGCCGGCCTGGACGTCGCCAATAAAAATATCAATGCGGTTCATGGCTGGCGATCTTGCGCCAGCTTGCGGTGCGCAGGCACATCGCTGCTTTCGGCGACCAGCAGATGAACGCCAAACTGGGCCGCGATCCGGAGCGCCAGGCCGATGCCCACGCCCGGCTTGCCGTGTTCAAGGTCGGACATCGTTTGCTTGCCGACGCCGATGCTCAGTGCCGCTTCTTCGATGGTCAGCCCGGCCTGCGTGCGGCGCGCGCGCACGGCTTGCCCCAGCACGCTGGCGTCGCCAACCAGGGGGTCGCGCGGAAAGGGGGTTTCGACGATTTTCTTCATGTTTAATCCTAGTATGCGAGGATATTAGGATGGAAGTCGCAGCAAGTCAATTTAATCCTAGTAATCAAGGATTAAATGGGAATCTGGCATTCACATTTGTTTAATCCTTCCATTCGAGGATTAAATGGCCGCGTGATACGAAAAGCGGCGCCAGTTTGTAATTGTGGTATCGCCGGGACAGGAGCCGCCGCTGCCCTTACAATAAAGCCATGAACAAAGCATTTGTCAAAGAGTCGGACAACGAGGATGACGAGGAAGCGCTGGCGCTGGCCCAGGCCATTCCCGCGGGCGCCAAGAACTACATCACGCCGGCCGGCTACCAGCGCATCAAGGATGAACTGCTGCAGCTGATCGACGTCGACCGTCCGGAAGTGGTGCGCATCGTGCACTGGGCGGCGTCCAACGGCGACCGTTCCGAGAACGGCGACTATATCTACGGCAAGCGCCGCCTGCGCGAGATCGACCGCCGCATCCGCTTCCTGACCAAGCGCATGGACTCGGCCGCCGTCGTCGATCCGAGCGTGCATTATGGCAATGACCAGGTTTTTTTCGGTGCGACCGTCACCTACGCGAACAGCGCGGGCGAAACGCATACCGTCACCATCGTCGGCATCGACGAGCTCGACCCGCTGAACGGCAAGATCAGCTGGGTGTCGCCGGTGGCGCGGGCCATGACGAAAGCGCGCGAGGGCGATGTCATCACCCTGCAGACGCCGCTCGGCACCGACGAACTCGAGCTGCTGGACGTGCGCTATCCGCCGCCGGCCGAGGACTGATTTCCATGTTTAAGCGAGCATCCGATGTCGATTGTCCATCCCCACCTGAACCACCGGCTGCGCGTGCCGCTGGCGGCCGAAGTCCATTCGCGGCCGTCGCTGCGCCTGTCCGGCCATGAAACACTGACCCATCTCGCGGTCTATCCCGGCGTCGACGACAGCGCGCTGAGCCAGGTGCAGCACCGCCTGCTCGCCGAGCTGTGCCGCCATTTCGGCGTCGCCGGCCCGGGCCCGGAGGCCAAGTATTTTTTCCATGATTTCGGCAGCTTCCGCCTGCAGTGGGAAGCGCACACCGAATTCGCCACCTTCACCTTCGCCCAGCACCACGAGCAGGCCTTCGTGCTGGAGCAGGCCTTCGACAACGTGCCGCTGCGCCATGTGCCGCAGGAGTGGCTGCAGGCGCTCGACGGCAAGGTCATGGTCGCGACCCACCTGGCGCTGGCCTCGTACAGCGCCACCCTGTCGGACATGCGCCAGGCCTTCGGCGGCAACCTGCTGGTCGGCGCCGAGAGCCATTCCTTCGCCCGCATCTGGACCGATTTCGCGATCGCGCCGGACGGCTTCGGCCGCGTGCTGGTGCAGGACCTGGGCATGCAGTACCAGCAGCCGGGGCGCCTGGTGCAGCGCGTGCTGGAGATCGAGACCTATCGCATGATGGCCTTGCTCGGCCTGCCGCACGCGCAGCAGGCGGCGCCGGTGCTCAATGCGATCGAGACCGAACTGGCGCGCCTGTCGGCCGGCATGACCGATTCCGACGCCTCCGGATCCGGCGCCTCGGACGACCCGGACGGCGAGCGCGACCTGCTGCACAAGATCACCGCGCTGGCGGCGCGCATCGAGAAGCTGGCGCTGGAAAACAGCTACCGCTTCGGCGCCTCCAAGGCGTATTACCGCCTGGTGCAGGCCCGTATCGAGGAGCTGCGCGAGTCGCGCATCAACGGGGTGCCGACGATCCGCGAGTTCATGGACCGGCGCCTGGCGCCGGCGATGAACACCTGCGAATCGATCGTGCGGCGCCAGGAAGCGCTGGCCGAACGGATCGGGCGCACCAACGACCTGCTGCGCACGCGGGTGGGCATCGTGCAGGAGCAGCAGAACCGGCGCATCCTCGAGTCGCTGAACCGCCGCTCGGCCCAGCAGCTGCGCCTGCAGCAGGCGGTCGAAGGCCTGTCGGTGGTGGCGATCTCGTACTACTCGATCGGCCTGGTCAGCTATGCGGGCAAGGCGATGAAGGCGGCCGGCTGGCCGGTCAATCCCGATATCGCGACCGGCGTCATGATTCCGCTGATGGTGGGCGGGGTGTGGCTGGCGCTGCGGCGCATGCACCACCAGGTGGTGAAACGTTGACTCTGCCGAAGTCGCAAAAGCGAAACCTGAAAGACAAAGATCAACGTCGTTCCTGCGCAGGCAGGAACCCATACTGACTTTGCTCCGATTGGCCGCAACTCTGACCTGCGGTCGTATGGGTTCCTGCCGAGAGCCGCCTTGGCGCAGGAACGACGTTGATTGAATCCACGTGAGTTTCGCGTACACGACTTCGGGTTGGATTACTGCGCGGCCTTGGCCTTCAGCTTGTCCAGTTCCGCCTGCAACTCGGCCAGCTTGCCGCCGGCGCCGCGCTTGAAGCGCGGGTCGGCGATCTTCTCGACCATCGGCGTCATCAAGCGGATATGGGCGGTCAGCAGCGCCTGATCGGCCGGTACCGCGATGTCGGGGGTGACGCCGGTGCCTTCCCAGTTGGTCTTGGTGATCGGGTTGATCGCACGCCCGGACGGGATGAAGGTCACGAAGTGCTCGCCGGTGCGGCGTCCGCCGCCCGGGTTGGCGCCGCCGCCGGTGGTCTCGCCGACGATGACCGCGCGCTTCAGGTTCTTCAGGTTGTACGTGAATTCCTCGGCGGCCGAGAAGGTCCGCTTGCTGGTCAGGACATACACCGGCTTGTCCGGGCCGTAGCGGGTGCCCTCCACGTTCGGGTTGGTGTGGAAGGAATCGGTCTTGCCGCGCGCACGCCAGTACAGGTCGTTCAGGTGCACCTTTTCCGCGCCGAACAGGTAGCTCGAAACGAGGGCCACCATGGCCGGCGAACCGCCGCCGTTGCGGCGCAGGTCGATGATCAGCGCATCCGCGTCGGCCGCGGCCGACATGAAGGTCGCCACGGTCCTGGCGCCCGTTTCGGCATCGCTGAACGCGCGCAGCTCCAGGTAGGCGATGTTCCCGTCGAGCTTTTCGAACTTGGTGAAACCGAAGTTGACCCAGCGGTTGAAGGCCAGGCGGCGCGCGTCCTCGGCGCTGTCGGCCTTCGGCACTTCGGCGGCGGTGCTTTCCGGCGGCAGCGGCTCCGGGCTGAAATTGACCCGGATATGCTTGTCCTTGCTCACCGCCTGCAGCTGCTGGCCGAGCGTCTCGGCGAATTTCTGCGCGCTGGTGATGCTGTCGTACTCGCCGGCCTTCTGGCGCGCGCGGATATCGGCCATCATCTTCGCGGCGACGTCGGGAAATATATAGTTGGCGCTCATCTGCGCCGCCAGTTCGTCGATGGCCTGCGTGCGTATTGCCGCGTCGATGAGCTTGTCGGGACGGCTGGCCGGCGCCGTCGCCCCCGCGGTGGCGGGAGCGACAGGTGCAGGCGTCTGGGCGATCGCGCCGGTGGCGGCGCATGCGGCGAGGACAAGGGCGCCGAGGCGGCGGACGGCGAGGGACATGGGGGCCTAGACGGGTGGTTGGTATGCTGAAATTATAATTCTTGCTTTCATATTATTTCCGCGTTTATTGCTAGAATACTGCATAAAATTCCGAGGAAAAATCTGTGCTTGATAAAATCGACCGCGAAATCATCGACCTGCTGCGGCGCGACGGCCGGCTCAGCTACCGCGAGCTGGGCGAGCAGGTCTGCCTGTCCGCCAACACGGTGGCCGACCGCGTGCGCAAGCTGGTGGCCGACAAGGTGCTCGAGGGCTTCGGCGCGCGCGTCAACCTGCAGGCGCTCGATCTCGGGGTGCAGGCGCTGATCGACGTGAAGATGCTGCCGTCGACCAGCGCCGCGCATTTCGAGGAAGTGGTGCAGACGATACCGGGGGTGGTGGAGGCCTTCCTGCTGACCGGGACCTACGACTACGCCTTGCGCGTGGCCTGCCGCGACCATGCGGACCTGGTGCGGCTGATCGAAACGCTGCGCTCGCGCGCGGGCGTGCAGGATACGCATAGCAGGGTGATTTTGCGCCAGATGCCGGTGCGCGCGCCGTTGACGTAGCACCGCATCCGAAGATGTAGAAGTAGAATGCCAAGGCACTGACCAACGTCGTCCCCGCTTTCGCGCACTGGTGTCCGGAATAATCCTGTTGACTTCTGAATTTCCACTGACACGAGCGGCGCCCTTCCCGAAGTCGTGAATGTGGAACTCGAAAAGACAATAACCAACGTCGT
>JAKFDH010000209.1:0-1715 GCA_036676245.1 Massilia sp.
CCAAGCGCGGCAAGGGCGTGATGGTCAAGGACGCGGCCGAACTGGTCGCCGCACTCAAGCAGAAGGGGTTGCTGTAATGAGCAAGGTACTGGTCATCGCCGAACACCTGGACGGCAAGCTCAATGCCGCCACCGCCAAGACGGTCAGCGCCGCGCTGGCGCTGAAGCCGGATTCCATCGACATCGCCGTGCTGGCCGCGGACCCGGGCGCCATCGCCGCCGAGGCTGCGCAGATCGCTGGTGTCGCCAAAGTGCTGACCGTGGCCAACGCAGCCAATGCGCATGCGCTGGCCCAGGTACTGGCTCCGCAGATCGCCCTACTGGCAGCCGGCTACACGCACGTGTTCGGCCCATCGACCACCTTTGGCAAGGACCTGATGCCCTGCGTCGCCGCCCTGCTGGGCACGGCCCAGGTTTCGGACGTGATGTCGGTGGAAGGCAGCCACGTCTTCAAGCGTCCGATCTACGCCGGCAACGCGATCATCACCGTGGAAGCGCCTGCCGGACACACCGTGGTCGCGACCGTGCGTACTGCCTCGTGGCCGGAAGCCGCCAAGGGCGGCAGCGCGGCGATAGAAGCCGCGACGGTCGATGCCGCGCTGCCCAGCCACACCCGCTTCGTCGGCCTCGCTGCCGGCAAGTCCGATCGCCCCGACCTGCAGAGCGCCAGGCGTGTGGTCTCGGGCGGTCGCGGCGTCGGTTCGGAAGAGAATTTCAAGATCATCTATGCCTTCGCCGACAAGCTCGGCGCGGCAGTCGGGGCCTCGCGCGCCGCCGTCGATGCCGGTTACTGCCCCAACGAAATGCAGGTCGGCCAGACCGGCAAGATCATCGCCCCTGAGCTCTATGTCGCCATTGGCATCTCCGGCGCCATCCAGCACCTCACCGGCATCAAGGACGCCGGCACCATCGTGGCGATCAACAAGGATGCGGAAGCGCCGATCTTCGAGATCGCGGACATCGGCCTGGTGGGCGACCTGTTCAAGCTGCTGCCGGAGCTGGAAGCGGCACTGGGCTGAGATCGCCCCGAACGTATTCCATCTTGCTTGCAACCACGGCGCACGGAGCGAACTGCACGGCCTACAGTCGAGCGCGATCCGGTTGCCATGCGGAGAAAGAGCCGGCGAAAGCCGGCTCTTTTTCATTGCGACTTCAAGGGATTGCCGCGCCTAGCGTCCTGCAGCATGCGGTGTATGCCTGGTACCTCTTTCCGGTTACACCATCGCTATTGCCTACATAACAATCCCACGCCGAAACGATCACACCCGACGAAGGTGCGGCGCCGAGATACTGCAATCCCAGGTCCAAGATGCAACCCGCGGAGACCGGAGCGTAGGCGTTGTCGCAGGCGGGGGTCTGTATCCCCATTACAATTCCCGGCGAAGCCAGCACCTCCTGGAACTGCCCCATCTTCTTCCTGCAGGCACGCATTCAAAAAAGAACCGGCGCATGGCCGGTTCTTTCTTCCCATACCTCGGTATCACGCGATTACCACAGGCTTCCTGTCGGCACCGGGGCGAAACCGCTGGCGTAGCTGGTCGTCGGCCTCTGGTCGTTGAATGTGGTGCCGCTGCCGAACCAAACGTACTGCTGGCGCGCACTGTTGCCCCAGACCAGGTCCAGCCGGCCGTCCCCGTTGTAGTCGCCAATCGACACCAGGGTGTACGCGGTGGACACCACCGAGTCGGACGAACGCACGCGCACCGCGCCATTCAT
>JAKFDH010000210.1:0-3536 GCA_036676245.1 Massilia sp.
CAAATCCAACGCCATCGTCTACGCCAAGAACCGTCAGACCATCGGTGTCGGCGCCGGCCAGATGAGCCGCGTCAACTCCGCCCGTATCGCCGCGATCAAGGCCGAGCATGCCGGCCTGCAGGTGGCCGGTTCGGTCATGGCTAGCGACGCCTTCTTCCCGTTCCGCGACGGCCTGGATAACGCCGCCGCCAACGGCATCACCGCGGTGATCCAGCCGGGTGGTTCGATGCGCGATGCGGAAGTGATCGCCGCCGCCGACGAAGCGAATATCGCCATGGTGTTCACCTCTATGCGCCATTTCAGGCACTAAGTGGCATGGCCGCGCTGAAGCAGGCGTCTGCGGCGTTGCGGTCGGCTTCGATAATGCTCATTGCCAGACGGCAACTCCGCTTATCGAAGCCGACCGCGCCTTGCATCCACCTACTCCATCGCGACCCTTCAGATTTGTGTTGAAAGTGCCCAACATCAGGCACCCGTAGCCCGGATGCAATCCGGGAACACCCCACTCAAAAGCCCCGGATTTCATCCGGGCTACGGTCAGGAGATCACCATGAACGTACTGATCATCGGCAGCGGCGGGCGCGAACACGCGCTGGCCTGGAAAGTCGCGCAAGACCCGCGCGTAGTCAAAGTCTTCGTCGCCCCGGGCAATGCCGGCACCGCCACCGAAGCCAAATGCGAGAACGTCGCCATCGACGTGCTGGCCCTGGAGCAACTGGCCGATTTCGCCGAGAACAACGTGCAGCTGACTATCGTCGGTCCGGAAGCGCCGCTGGTGGCGGGCGTGGTCGATCTGTTCCGCGCGCGCCAGCTGGATGTCTTCGGCCCCAGCGCCGGCGCCGCGCAACTGGAAGGCTCGAAAGCCTTTACCAAGGATTTCCTCGCCCGCCACAACATTCCCAGCGCCGATTACCAAAACTTCAGCGAGGTCGAGCCGGCCCTGGCCTACCTGCGTGAGAAAGGCGCGCCGATCGTGATCAAGGCCGACGGCCTGGCCGCCGGCAAAGGCGTGATAGTCGCCATGACCCTGGGCGAAGCCGAAGACGCGGTGCGCGACATGCTCGCCGGCAATGCCTTCGGCGCAGCCGGCTCGCGGGTGGTGATCGAGGAGTTCCTCGATGGCGAAGAAGCCAGCTTTATCGTCATGGTCGACGGCAAGAATGTCTTGCCGATGGCCACCAGCCAGGACCACAAGCGCGTCGGCGACGGCGACAGCGGCCCGAATACTGGCGGCATGGGTGCCTACTCGCCCGCGCCGGTGGTCACCGCCGCAGTGCACCAGCGGGTGATGGACGAGGTGATCTACCCCACCGTCAACGGCATGGCCAGCGAAGGCAACGTCTACACCGGCTTCCTCTATGCCGGGCTGATGATCGACAAGGCGGGTCAGCCCAAGGTCATCGAGTTCAACTGCCGCTTCGGCGACCCGGAAACCCAGCCGATCATGGTGCGCCTGGAGTCGTCGCTGGTGCTGCTGATCGAAGCCGCGCTGGCGCAGGCGCTGGACAAGGTCGAAGCGCGCTGGGATCCGCGCCCGACGGTCGGCGTGGTACTGGCCGCCGGCGGCTACCCGGGCGATTACGCCAAGGGCGAGGTGATCGAGGGTCTGGCCGATGCCGCCGCGCTGGAGGGCAAGGTGTTCCATGCCGGTACCGCACTCAAGGACGGTCAAGTGGTGACGGCCGGCGGCCGGGTACTCTGCGCCACGGCCATTGGTGCCAGCGTCGCCGACGCCCAGCAGCAGGCCTATCGCCTGGCGCAGAAGATTCGCTGGAATGGCTGTTTCTACCGCACCGACATCGGTTACCGCGCGATTGCCCGCGAACGCGGCGAGGCATAACGGACGGCAAAACCCGCTCAACCGCGGCGCTCAGGCAGCGCGGACATGGCACGGCCCGCACCCATAAGGGCCGTGCCGCAACCACCAGGAGCATCAATACCAGGTATCCAATGCGCCACCACTCGCCTGGCGCCGCAGTGCCAGTGGTCGCTTTCACAGCGTCTGGACTGGCCATCCTGGCCATATTCCGCTACACAACGGCTTGGTTATAATCTGGCCACTTACCATTCAAAGGGATTTCAGCGTGCGCGGGCTCAGGATTGCCACAGGACTACTCATCGGCTTGCTCATGGCCTGTCTATTGCCGACAGCCATGGCCGAGAACGGACCAGGCGCAGCTGGCGGCCAACCCGGAAACTGGTCGTATCTGCTCGACCCGGGTGCCGCGCTGACCCTGGCGGATGTTCAGGCACGCCGCCAGCAGTTCCAGCCCCTGAGCCAACAGGCCTTCACCTTCCCCGTCAGCGAGCAGGCCGTTTGGCTGCACGTCGAGCTGCCGCGCAACGAGCAGCCGAGCTGGTTGTGGATTTTCGCCCCGCGCGTGCAGTACCTCGACTATCACCTGTTACGCGACGGCCAGCTCGAGCGCGAGATCCAGACCGGCGAATCCAGGCCGATGAGCGCGCGACCGCTCGATTCCCGGGCCTACCTGATGGCGCTGCCGAACGATGACCAGCCGCGCGAAGCCTATGTGCGCATGACCTCGAACCATCCGCTGATGGCCTGGTTCAAGATCATCGACGAGGCCGGGTTGGTGGCCCAGGAAAAACCCGCCTATGTCTTTGGCGCCCTGCTCGGCGGCCTGTTGCTGCTCACCCTGTACAACCTCATCCGCTTTTTCTACAGCCGCGCCACCAGCTGCCTGTGGCTGAGCGCCCTGCATGCCAGCCTGGCGGTCTGTGCGGCGGCCAATCTTGGCCTGTTCGCCGTCTGGCTGCCCAGCCAGAGCTATAACCAGTCGCTGGTCGCCGACTTGTCGGCGCTGCTGGGGGCCTTCTGCCTGCAGGCCTTCTGTCTCGGTTTCATGCGGCACACACCGGCCCAGCCGGGCAGGTTCAAACACCTGCTGCAGGGCATCGGCGGGCTGATCCTCGGCGTCGTGCTGGTGATCACCAGCACTGGCCTACTCTGGTACAGCACGCTGATCTACCTGCTGGTTCTGCTCAGTGCCTTGAGTGTGTTGCTGGTGGCCAGCCGGCTCTGGCATGGCGGTTATCAGCCCGCGCGCTTCATCGTCGTCGGCATGCTGGTATTCATCCTCGGTTTCAGCGCCTGCATCCCGGTCCTGCTCGGCCTCGACCAACTCAACCCCGGCTGGCTGGTGATCAGCGTCTTCGGCATCGCGACCCTCGGTGGAATCTTCCTCAGCCTCTCGCTCGCCGAGCGACAGCGACAGATCCAGCGCACCCACCTCAGCGAACGCACGGCGATGGCCGCCAGCGCGGCCGAGCTCAAGGCCAAGGCCGAATTCCTCGCCAAGATCAGTCACGAAATCCGCACACCGATGAACGGTGTGCTGGGCATGACCGAGTTGTTGCTCGGCACGCCGCTGTCGGCCAAGCAACGTGATTACGTGCAGACCATCCACAGCTCGGGCAACGAACTGCTGTCCCTGATCAACGAGATTCTCGACATATCCAAGCTCGAATCCGGGCAGATCGAGCTGGATGACGTGCAGTTCGATCTCAATGCGCTG
>JAKFDH010000211.1:0-2201 GCA_036676245.1 Massilia sp.
ACAACCTGCACGCCCTGCTGGGCGACCTGGTCAAGGCCAAGCCGGCCTCGTCCAAGGGCCAGTACCTGCAGAAGATCTCGCTGAGCTCGACGATGGGCGTGGGCGTGGTCATCGACCAGTCCTCGCTCTCGCTGGCGAAGTAATCGAACAAGCTGTCCCGGGACGCGTCCGGGGACAGGAAGGTTTTGAAGGCACCGGCGGAAACGCGTTTTCGCCGGAGCCATCAAAGACCGCAGGTGCGGTCAGCGCGTGACGACGTCGGGCAGGGATGCACGACTGGCAAGGATTCGCCGTCGCCACAAGCGGGATCGTTTAATCCGTACTTCGCGAGAAGTCGGGCCTGCGTAGATGGTGCCGCCTTCTGGAAATTTTTCCGGGAACGGCCACCACCGGGACGCATCCGCGTCCCCGGCGCCGATGGAACGGTGCCGCCCAAGACCGCGACCGGCAGGAGCCGCGAGCGGAGTCCTATTGGAGGAGTGCAATGGCTCTCAATCTGTCCCAGAAACAAGAAGTGGTCGCCGAGCTGGCAGAAGTCGCCTCGAAGGCTCACTCCTTGGTCGCCGCCGAGTACGCCGGCACGACCGTGTCGCAGATGACCGCGATGCGCAAGAAGGCGCGCGAAACCGGTGTGTTCCTGAAAGTCGTCAAGAACACCCTGGCTTCCCGTGCCGTCGCCGGCACCGAATACGAGAACAGCAAGGACGCCCTGGTGGGCCCGCTGCTGTACGCGTTCTCGATGGAAGACCCCGGCGCCGCCGGTCGTCTGATCAAGGAATTCGCCAAGAGCAACGACAAGCTGCAGGCCAAGGTCGTTTCGATCGGTGGCAAGACCTTCCCGGGCACGCATGTCGAGGTTCTCGCCTCGCTGCCGACCCGCGAGCAGGCTCTGGCCATGCTGGCCCGTGTCCTGGCCGAGCCGGCGACGATGTTCGCCCGCGTGGTCAAGGCCGTCGCCGACAAGCAGGGTGGTGGCGAAACCGCCCCCGAAGCTGCCGCCGAAACCGCCTGATACGCCGACCAAAAACTTTCCTTTCCAGAAAATTATCCAGAGGTAAACACAATGTCCCTTTCCAACGAGCAGATCGTCGAAGCCGTCGCCGGCAAGACCCTGATGGAAGTGATGGAGCTGGTCAAGGCCATCGAAGAGAAGTTCGGCGTCACCGCCGCCGCCCCGGTCATGATGGCCGCCGGCCCGGCCGCTGCCGCTGCCCCGGTCGAAGAGCAGACCGAGTTCACCGTCATCCTGAAGGCTGCCGGCGAGAAGAAGGTCGAAGTGATTAAGGCCGTCCGCGCCATCACCGGCCTGGGCCTGAAGGAAGCCAAGGACCTCGTCGAGGCCACCGGCATCGTGAAGGACGCCGTGTCGAAGGACGACGCCGCGAAGTTCAAGAAGGAACTCGAGGCGGCTGGCGCCACCGTCGAGCTCAAGTAACAAGCACTTTGGGTCGCCGGCTGGTTTTGGCGACGCACTGAGGCCGGGGGCGAAAGCTCCCGGCCTTTGGCCGTTCCCGAAGGAACGGTCGCTTCATGCGAAAAAACGATCCCGAGTTGCCAGTGTGAAGTAGCGGGAGAAGGCGTGCTGGTGCCGGCAATACCAGCGACTTCCCACTGGCAGTTTGATGTTCCCCCCGGGCCGCGGACGCGCGGACCCCAGATACCCGAGGCGGTAGCTCACCATGACGTACTCCTTCACCGAAAAGAAGCGTATCCGCAAGGACTTCGGCAAGCGCCGCGCCGTCCTTGACGTGCCCTACCTGCTGGCGATCCAGATGGACTCGTACCGCGAGTTCCTGCAGGAAGGCGCCAACGAGAAGAAGCGCGAAGACCGCGGCCTGCACGCCGCCCTGAAGTCGGTGTTCCCGATCACCAGCTACTCCGGCAATGCCGCCCTGGAGTACGTCAGCTACAAACTCGGCGAGCCGCCGTTCGACGAGCGCGAGTGCCGCAACCGTGGCCTGACCTACGGCGCCCCGTTGCGCGTGACCGTGCGCCTGGTGATCTACGACCGCGAGTCGTCGACCAAGGCGATCAAGTACGTGAAGGAGCAGGAGGTCTACATGGGCGAGCTGCCCCTGATGACCGACAACGGCACCTTCATCGTCAACGGCACCGAGCGCGTCATCGTCTCGCAGCTGCACCGCTCGCCGGGCGTGTTCTTCGACCACGACCGCGGCAAGACCCACAGCTCGGGCAAGCTG
>JAKFDH010000212.1:0-2004 GCA_036676245.1 Massilia sp.
CCGAACCCAGCCGGTACTTGCGCACGTCTTCCGGAGTCAGGCTGGCGATATCGCCCTGCACGAGTTGGCCGACCTTTTCTTCCACCGTCATCTTCGCCATCAGTTCATCGATGCGCTTCTCGACAGCGGGATCTTCGGCCAGCGGCCAGGCGACCGCAGGCCATGGCGAAGCTGTGCCGGTCGTGGTAGCAGCGGCGGGGGTTTTTTCGTCCCGACAGCCCGCGGCCAGCAATGCCACCGCCACGGGAATGGCCAATAGCAGGCCGGTCCGCAAAGCGGGACGGCAGCGGAAGCGGGAAGACGCGGCGAATGTATTCAATGTCATGGCTCCATCAAGCGAAAATAAGATGAGGTGCCGGCCCGCCGTACCGGCGAACCCCGCCCCGCTTCCAAACCAGGCCGACCGGATGCGGGCAAGTCATGGTGCGATCTGACTTGCGCGGTCCGACGCCGACGCCGATAAGCGCAGCGCCGACGACCGTTCTGCCACATCAACCGTGTCAGCCTTCCATCTGTTCCAGTTCCCGGCCCTTGGTTTCGTGCACGTACTTGAGCACGAAGAATACCGAGATGAACGCCGCCAGCGCGTACAGCCCGTACGCACCCGCCAGCCCGATCCCTGCCAGCAGCATCGGGAATGTCCAGGTGATCAGGAAGTTGCTGCCCCACTGGAACAGCCCCGCCACCGCCAGCCCGGAACCGCGGATCTGGTTGGGGAACATCTCGCCCAGCATCACCCACATCACCGGGCCCCAGGACATGTTGAAGAAGATCACGTAAACATTGGCCGCGACCAGCGCCAGCATGCCCATGTTGTCGCTCAGCACCAACTTGCCGTTCTCAAGCGTTCCGCTGGCAAATGCCAGCGTCACCAAGCCCAGCGTCACCGCCATGCCCGCCGATCCAACCCACAGCAGCGGCTTGCGCCCGATCCGGTCGATCAACGCCACCGTCACCAGGCAGGCGCCGATGCTCAGCGCGCCGGACAGCACGTTGATCAGCAATGCGTCGTTCTCCGAGAAGCCCACCGCCTGCCACAACACCGCGCCGTAGTAGAACACCACGTTGATGCCCACCAGCTGCTGGAACGTGGCCAGGCCGATGCCTACCCATACGATCGGGCGGATCCGCCCGCGCACCTTGTCGATCAGGTCCGACAGCCGCGGCCGATGGTGGTCGGCCGCCAGCGAAGCGTCGATCTCGGCCAGCTTGCGCGTGCCGGACTCGGTTCCGTACAGCCGCACCAATACCGCCAGCGCCTGCTCGCGGCGGCCCCGCGCCACCAGGTAGCGCGGGCTCTCCGGAATGAACAACAGCGCTACCAGGAACAGCACCGCCGGGAACAGCTCGATCCAGAACATCCAGCGCCAGGCCTCGAACCCCAACCACAGTTCGGCCAGCGACGAGCTGGCCATCTTCGCCAACAGATAGTTGCTCAGGAACGCTGCGAACAGACCTCCGATGATCGCGATCTGCTGCACCGTAGCCAGTCGGCCGCGGTACTGCGCCGCCGACACTTCGCTGATGTACGCCGGCGCCATCACGCTGGCCGCACCGACCGCAAAGCCACCGAGTACCCGGTAGATCACGAACTCGGCCGACGAAGTGGCGATGCCCGAACCCCAGGCCGACACGATGAAGAACACGGCCGCCCCGATCAGCATCGTGCGGCGGCCGTACAGGTCCGCCAGCCTGCCCGCGAAGAACGCACCGATCGCGCAACCCAGCAGCATCGAGGCCACGTTGAATCCAGTGACCGCCGCATCCGAGCCGAAGGCCTGCTTCAACCCGTCCACGGTGCCGTTGATGACGCCGCTGTCAAAGCCGAACAGAAAGCCGCCGATGGTGGCGACGCAACTGATCAGGATGATGAACCTGGTGTTCTCCCCTGCCGCCGCGGAAGCTTGGGGAATCGATACGTTGGTCATGTGGACACCTTGGAAGGTAGAAGGATCGGCGGTGCGCGGATGAGGCGCGGCGTCAGCGCAACAGATACTGGTTCAA
>JAKFDH010000213.1:0-2655 GCA_036676245.1 Massilia sp.
TCGACTTCGACCGGGTTTTCTTCCGGGATCATGCGGCGGTCCAGCTTGAACATCACCTTGCCGGGCACGACGTTGGTGTTGGTCCCGCCCTCGATGCGGCCGACATTCAGGTAGGGATGGCTGATGCCCGCGACCGTGGAAGTGACCTGCCGGTACAGCGCGTTTTGCGCATACAGGGCATTGAGGATATGCACCGCACCCTGCAGCGCGTCGACGCCGGTGTCGGGAATGGCCGCGTGGGCCATCTTGCCGTGCACGGTGACTTCCATCTGCAGGCAGCCGTTGTGGGCGGTCACGACTTCATATGAAAAACCTGCCGCGATCATCAGGTCGGGTTGGGTCAGGCCCTGGCGCAGCAGCCAGCCCGGTCCCATCTCGCCGCCAAATTCTTCGTCGTAGGTGAAGTGCAGCTCGACACCGCCTTTCAGTGGCGCGCCCAGTGCTTCGAGTGCCCGGACGGCAAAGGTGAAGCTGGCGAAGTCGCATTTGCTGACAGCGGCCGCGCGGCCGTAGATCTTGCCGCCCGCGATCTCGCCGCCATACGGGTCTTTGGTCCAGCCCTCGCCGGGCGGCACCACATCGCCGTGGGCATTGAGTGCAATCGTGCGTCCTTCGCCCGGTTTCGAATACCGCCGGCGCACGATCAGGTTGGTGATGGATTCGAGCCCGTAGGCCCGGACATCGGCCTCGGGCACGGGGTGCTTTTCGGCCTCGAAGCCAAAAGCCTGCAGCAACTCGGCGGTGCGCTCGGCGTGCGGCGCGTTGTTGCCCGGCGGCGTGTCGGTGGGTACGCGTATGAGTTCCTGCAGGAAGCGCACTTCCTCGTCGAAGTGCTCGTCGATCCAGCGGTCAAGCTGCTTGTAGGCGGTGTCGGAGTTCGTGTTGATGTTGGTGTTGATAGTGGTGGTGGTCATGGGGTTTCCAAAGCCAGGTTGGCCAGCAGGCGCTGGAAGGCGTCTGCGGCGAGCTGAATGTCGTCGCTGGTGGTGCTTTCCAGCGGGTTGTGGCTGATGCCGGAATTCTGGCCGCGCACAAACAGCATGGCCTGCGGCATCACCTTGTGCAGTTTCATGGCGTCGTGGCCGGCACCGCTGGGCATGCGGTACAGCGGTACGCCCAGCGGCGCCACGGCAGCCTCCCAGCGCCGCTGCCATTCGGGCGCGCTGGGCGCGGCGGCCGCGCGCTCGGTCAGCTCCAGCGTGTAGTGCACACCGCGGCGCTCGCCAATGGTTTTGAGCTGCGCCAGCACATCGGCGACCAGGGCGTCGCGCTGCGCATCGACGGGGGCGCGCATGTCGAGCGAAAACAGGCAGCGGCCCGGCACCACATTGATGGAGCCGTTCGGCACCTGCAGCATGCCGACGGTGCCGACCGAATCGCCGTCCTGGGCGGCGCGTTTTTCCACATGGAGCGCGAGCTCGGCCACGGCGGTGGCTGCGTCACGGCGGCGGTTCATCGGTGTGGTGCCGGCGTGGCTGGCCATGCCGATGACTTCGCCCAGGTAACGCACACTGCCGTTGATCGAGGTCACGATGCCCAGCGGAAGGTCCAGCTCGTTGAGCACCGGCCCCTGCTCGATGTGGACTTCGACAAAGCCGAGGTAGTTGCTGGCCTGCCGCTTGATCTTCGCGATGTCCGCGGGCTGCAGTCCGGCGTGGTGCATGGCTTCGCGCATGGTCACGCCATCGGCATCCTTCTGGTCGAGCCACTCGGGCTTGAAGTCGCCGATCAGCGCACCCGAACCCAGGAAGGTGGCCTTGTAACGCTGGCCTTCTTCTTCCGCAAACCCGACCACTTCCAGGTTGAACGGAAGCCGCCGGCCCTGGCGGTGCAGTTCGCGCACGCAGGCCATGGGCACAAAAATGCCGAGCCGGCCATCGTACTTGCCGCCGTTGCGCACCGTGTCGTAGTGGCTGCCTGTGAGCAGGGTCTTCGCGTCGGGGGTGGCGGCCTTGTAAACGCCCACCACGTTGCCCACGGCATCGATGCCCACCTCGTCAAAGCCGCAGTCCCGCATGGTCGTGCTGATGAACTGCGCGCAGGCGCGGTGTGCGTCGGTGAGGTAGGTCACCGTCAACTGGCCTTTCTCGGCGTAGCCCGGGTCGCTGTATTGCGCCAGCTGCTCATGCCAGTCCCAGACGTCGTTGCCCAGCGCCGGCTCGGCCGCGAACTTGTCGTTGAGCCGGAGTTCGACCACGCGGTGGATGTTGCGCAGGCATTCCTGCAGCTCAAAGTCAGGGTGGTTTTGCAGGCGCCGCGCGAAGGTCTCGATGATCTGCTGCTTGTTCAGCCCGTTGCCGCGCGGACCGCGCACCGCGAGGATGAAGGGAAAACCGAATTTCGCGTTGTAGTCGGTGTTGAGCTGCTGCAGGGTTTCAAACTCCTGCGGCGTGCAGTGCGTGAGGCCTGCCTTGCCCTGTTCATGGGCCGACTCGGCCGTGAGGCGCTGGCCGACCATGGCCTTGCCGGCCAGTTCAGGGTGGGCCTGGATGAGGCGGATCTGCGCGTCCTTGCCGGCCTCGCGCAGCACCAGGGTCATGGCATGTTTCAGATGCGCCAGTGACTGGAAGGGGCGCGCGTCGAGCGCTTTTTCGGCGACCCACGGCGAGTGCTCGTACAGGCCGTCCAGCAGCGCCATCGCTTCGGCGCGGGAGG
>JAKFDH010000214.1:0-8383 GCA_036676245.1 Massilia sp.
CGGCCCCCGCCATGGCCGCCGCCGCCCTGCTGCCCGCGCCCGACGCCCCGCTGCCGCCTGCGCCGGAGGTCCTGGCCGAGGCGGGCGCTGCCGATCTGGTGCCCGACGTACAATCGGCCCTGCCGGAGGTACAGGCTGCAGCCCCGGCGCCCGGTTTGCGGGTCGACCTGCCGCCTTCGTCCTCGCTGTCGCTGGACGTGGCGCGCACCGACGCCGATGGCGCGGTCTGGAGCGGGGAAGCCCAAATCGCCTGGACCAATGCCGGCGGTGCCTACACGGTCAAGGTGGAAGCGGGCATCAGCGTCATCGTCACCCGCGTCAACCTGCTGGTCATGAACAGCGAGGGCAGGGTGGGCGCGCTCGGCTTCGAACCGGTGCTGGCCACCGAAAAGCGGCGCGGCCGCGCCCAGACGGCAACCCATTTCAACCGCGAACAGGGCCGCATCACGTTTTCGGCCTCGCAAGCGAGCGTGCCGCTGGCGCCCGGCGCGCAGGACGCCGCGACTTTGCCGCTGCAGCTGGCCGCCATCGCACGCGCCGACCCGACCCAGTTCGATGGCGACGTTGAAATCCTGGTGGGCGAATCGCGGGGCGCGACCGTGTTCCGCTTCGTCGCCCTCGGCCAGGAAGAAATTGAAACAAAGATGGGCAAGCTGCAGGCGCTGCACCTCTCGCGCCCGCCGCGGCCCGGCTCCTACAACTCGCGGCTGGACGTGTGGCTAGCGCCCGCGCATGGCTGGTATCCCGTCCGCATCCGCAATACGGAATCGAGCGGGGCGGTCACAACGCAGACGGTCAGCAAGATCGTCTACACAGGAACAGGAAGCTAGCATGCAAAAAACACTGGCCGCGGCAGCGGCGCTCTTCGCGATGGCATCGGCGCTGGCCGATGTACCTGCCCAGGACCACCCGGCCGTCAAGCGGGCCTTCAGCCTGCCGCCTTCGGCCGACCTGACCTATACGATCAAGGCGCGCCAGAAGGGCCTGACCATCAGCGGCGACGCGCAGCTGGCCTGGCGCCACGGCGAGGGCAAGTACTCGCTGGCCAGCGATTCGCGTGCATCGATCATCGGCAAGATCCTCGAGAACCGGAGCAGTGGCGCCATCGACAGCTACGGCATCGCCCCTGCCGAATTCCAGGAGAAGCGCTTCCGCAAGGCGCAGTACACGGTCAACTTCGACCGTGCCGCCCGCGTGATCCGTTTCACCGACACCGACGCGACCTATCCCATCAAGGGTGGGGAGCAGGACCGCGGCACCGTGCCGTGGCAGCTGGCGGCGGTGGTGCGGGCAGCGCCGGACAAGTTCACAACCGGCAGCGAATGGCCGTTCTTCGTCGCCGGCCGCAAGGACGCGGCGCCGTGGGTGTTCAAGGTGGTCGGGCGCGAGAAGGTCAAGACTGGCCTGGGCGAGCTGGAAACGGTGCACCTGTCGCGCAACCCGCCGGAAGGCTCGCGCGACCAGAAGCTCGATATCTGGCTGGCGCCGGCGCAGGAATGGTACCCGGCCCGCATCCGCCTGACCGACGACGACGACATCATCGAGCAGACGCTGGAGAAGGTCAACAAAACACGGGCGCGTTGATGTGCGATCATTCGACAACACACCCGGCACCCAGGCGCAAACGGAGAAACGAACGATGACGAAGTATCTGATTTCCTTCCCTGCACCGGCGATGGACGTTCCCGCCGAAGAAATGGCCGCCGTGGGCGAAGCATCACGCGGCGTCATCCGCGAGGCAAAGCAAGCCGGCGTCTATGTGTTCGCTGGTGGCATCAACGCAGGAGCCGCGCCACTCATGGTCGCCGGCAATGGCACGGTGACGCACGAGACCTACCCACAGACCAAGGAGCTGGACGGCGGATTCTGTGTTCTGGAACTCCCGTCTCGCGAAGCAGCCATCCAATGGGCTGCGAAACTCGCTGAAGCCTGCCGTTGTTCGCAGGAACTCCGCGAGTTCTATTATGACCCTGAGAGTTGATCACCCATTCCACATGACCAGGCAAACCTTCCGGTGCCCCTTCCGGTGCCTGTTCTGACATTCGGACACGAACTCGGCCTTAATTCGTTTGCGAGTGCTCTGCCGAGTTGTACACGCTGACTTCAATGTTCAGGCCGTGTCCGAATGTCAGAACTGACACCGTGCGCTGACTTCAATGTTCAGGCCGTGTCCGAATGTCAGAACTGACACCGTGCGGAAGGTCCGCATCGGAGTGCGGATCAACGCTGCTGGCCCGCCGCCATCCCCATGAGCGCGGCGCCGATCTTCGCTTCATACACGGTTTCGTCCCATGCCGCCATGCTGGCCAGCGTCTCGCCTTGCGCCAGGTGCGCCGCCACCTTCGCGCCCAGGCAGTAGCCGCGCCGCTTCAATGGCGCGTCGCCGGTGATGCGGAACCAGTCCTTCTGCGCAGCCGCATCGCCCGCGCCGCGCCCCAGCAGCGTCAGGAACTGCACGGCCCAGGCGCTGGCATTCGCATCCGTACAAGCCGCCGCAAGGGCGTCATCCATGTAGATGGCGCGCGCCGGCTGGCCGGGATTCAGGCGCTCGCTGACATAAGTGGCAAAACCTTCGATCCACAGCGGCGTCGCCATCGTGCTGCCGTAAGGCTTTCCCTCGAGCCGGTCGAAGTGGTACAGGTGGAACAGCTCGTGCGCGAACACGACGTCCAGCGCGTCGCCGTTATCGAGCAGGAAGTCGACGCCGATGACCAGCGCCCGCTGGCCGTAGCTGGTCATCACTTCGGCAGGACGCACCGCGGCGTTGAAGGTCGACACCGGGATGACGATGACGGGCGTGCCGCGCGCCAGGCCAGGCAGATCACGGGCGAACGCTGCAGCCTGGCCGGCGGCGATGGTGTCGGCACGGGCCATCATGGCCTCGATCCGCGCAAAGCCCCCGGGCGCCGCCATGCGCGCGAATGCCTCGCGCAGGCGGGCGAGCCGGCGTTCCTTCCAGCCCGTGTCGCTGCGGGGAAACACGATGTTCTGGTAAATGTCCGGGTAGCGGGCCTCGAATGCGCTGAATAATTGTTCTTGCTCGGCGAAGGGCTTGCCGGCGGCCGCAGCCCAGAACTGGCGAAAATCGCTGAGCGTATTGACAACCTTCAGAGCCTGGGCGGCAGCGGCGGCAGGGGCCAGCAGTGCGGAAACCAGGCCCGCGATGGCGAACAATCGAAACATTTAACTCCTTGGCATGCTTTATAAGTTGACATCATCATTGTAGCGGGATTTCACATCGTAAGAAATCGGCCCGTTTTGCTGCTGCCCGGCCGGGCTGAACTGATATACTGACGCCCCGCGAATGACTCAGAGAAACGCCCGGAAATACAATGATGGAATTAATGGCAGGTGCGGCTACGGCTGCGGAACCACTGGCAATCGGGCAAGACGATGCGGACTCGCTGCAGGCGCATTTCCACGCCGGCGTCGCAGCCGACGAAGTTGAACAAGTCTTCCACCTGAAGCGCGCGCAGCCGATGCTGCAGGCCTTCACCGCGCTGTTCCATGGCGGCGGCAATGCGGTGCTGATCCGCCTGCTGGTGCTGCGCGAGCTCGCGTCCGACACCGCCACCTCCGGCTTCTCGCGCGCCGACATCAACACCAAGCTCGCCTACCTGATCCCCGAAAGCCTGGAGACCGTGCTGCAGCGCCTGCGCTCGCACGGCCTGCTGGCATGGGACGCGTCCAGCGCCGTCTACCGCATCACGCCGATGGCGCGCAACGTCCTGTCCGCGCTCGATACCCTGCTGTCGATGGGCCAGGCCGACGACGAGGCCGAAATGGGCTTCCTGCTGTCGCAGGTGGCAGGCGCGCAGGCGGTCGGCGGCGTCACCGTCGATCAGCTCAAGCACCTGCTGGGCCGCCTGGTCGACCTGACCGAGGAATTCCGCGACGCGATCGCGTCCGGCTCCGAATTCCGCCTGCGCACCTCGCAGGCCAAATGGCATATGGCCTGCGACTGGGTCGAGAAGGGTTCGCAGATCCTGCGCGCCATCACCAGCGACGAGCGGGCCGACGCCGCCACGCACAAGGCCGCGCAAGCCATCGGCCGCGCCCAGAGCGCGCTGCTGAACATGCAGGGCATGTTCTCGCGCGCGCTGAACCAGATCGAGCGCCAGCGCGTGCACCTGGGCCAGTCCGGCCTGTCGACCACCGACGTCAAGCGCTGGCTGCTGGCGCACGACGACCTGTCCTCGCTGGCCGAAGGCGCGATCGACCGCCCGGTGGTGCCGCTGTTCGTCACTCCGGCCGAGATGATCGACGTGGCCGAGACCGAGCTGCTGGCCGAGCGCAATGCGGCCACCGTCGCCGCCGGCCTGCCGGCCGGCCAGGACGCGCCGCTGACCGTCAACGACGCCCCGGCGATCCAGGCCGAACTGGACGACTGGCTGGCGCGCCTGTCCGACTTCGCCAACCTGGGCAACTTCCCCAGCCTGGCCGAGGAAGGGCCGAAGTCGGTGCCGATCCAGGATTCGCTGCTGCCGGCCAGCTTCGCCGTCGCGTCCTACCGCGCCTCGCTGCTGCCGCTGCTGGGCGATGCCGCCGAAGCGAGCCTGCAGGGCGCGACCGCCAAGCTGGCGCGCCTGCCGATCAGCTTCCACCCGACCGACGACATGGTGCAGCTGAACGACCCGCACCTGGCCGCGATGTCGATCGCGACCCTCTCACTTGATCTTGAAAGCGGCCCGGCCGATGAATGACGATTCCCAAATCCTGATTGCGCGCCTGCTGACCCACCAGACCTTGCGCCGCGACGACAAGATGGTCAAGCGCGTGCTGTCCGACGAGATCTTCCGCGCCGAGGTCGACAAGCGGCTGCTCGAATCGGGGCTCAAGCTGCTCGACAATGTGTACGCCGACCATGTGACGCTGGCGCTGCACCGCGCCGTGGAACCGAAGATCTTCGGCGCCAAGGACATCTGGCAGAACAATAACTTCGGCCTCACGCGCGACGGCGTGGCGCTGCTGGTGGTGCTGTGGGCGCAGATCATCCTGCCCAAGCGCGAACGCCAGGAAACGCACCAGAATGCGGACGACGACCAGGACGACATGTTCGACAAGGACAAGCCGATGCCGCGCGCCGAGGATACCTCGATTGGCATTTCGTACACCGCGCTGCTGGCCGACTTTGGTGAAAAGCTCGGCAAGAAGACCCGCATGGACATGAACCTCGGTTCGCTGGCCAAGCTGGGCTTCATCGAGCGCCGGGGCGACGCGATCCTCGAAGGCCCGCTGCTGGACCTGATGATGGACACCGACATGCTCAAGGAGCGTATCATCAACGGCGCCCTGGCCGACGTGTTCAAGCGCGCGCCGGTGGTGGCCGTGCCCAAGCCGAGCGCGAACGACCCGGTGATCGAGGCGGAACCGGCGCCCGACGCAGCGGAAGCCATCGACGCCACCGACACCCCAACCTGAGACTAAGCCATGTTCCACATCAAATCGCTCGAACTGGTCCATTGGGATTACTGGCAGCGCATCAAGAACATCCCGCTCGACGCCAAGATCATCACGATCGCGGGCCAGAACGGCTCCGGCAAGACCACCTTGCTCGACGCGCTGCGCACCCTGTTCGGCCTCGATTGCTCGATGGGCCGCACCTACAAGCATTACGCGCGCCACTCCGGCCAGCAGACCGCCTGGATCCGCGCCGTGGTCGACAACAAGACCGTGGGCCGCCAGCTGTCGAACCGGCCGTTCCGCAGCTCGGGTTTCTTCAGCGACGACGAGGTGACCCTGTTCTGCCAGATCCAGAAGAACGGCGGCGACTGGAAGCGCCAGTACCTGATGCGCCCGGGGAACGTGCAGATCGAGGATGTCACCGAAGCGAACGACTGGCTCGGCGTCGAGAACTACCGCAAGCGCCTCGCCAACGCCGGGCTGTCGCCGGCGATGGCGAAAGTGCTGGCGCTCGAGCAGGGCGAGACCGACAAGCTGTGCGAATACGCACCGCGCCAGCTGCTCGACCTGGTGTTCCAGGTCTTCGGCGACAAGGAAGTGCTGGACGCCTACGACGAAGCGAAGCGCCACCAGCGCGACACCGAGACGGAACTGAAGCGCTTCGAATCGGAGCTGGAAGCCTCGCGCACCAACCTCGAGGGCCTGCGCCTGCGCGTGGCCAATTACCACCAGTGGGAAGACCTGCACAAGGAGCGCCGCAACCTGCTCGAGGAAGTGCTGCCAAGCCTCGAATACCACGAGGCGCGCGAAAAAGCCGGCAACATCAGCAAGCAGCTGCGCGACGCGCGCAAGCCGATGGCGGTGGCCGACGTGCAGCTGACCGAGAAGCGCAATGCGCTGGCCGCGCAGGCCAAGGCGCTGACCGACGCGCAGCAGCAGGAAACGCTGCTGGAGCAGGAAGCGACCGCGCTGGCCTCGCGCCTGTCGCAGGTCAACACCAAGCTCAAACCGCTCGACAGCCTGCTCGAACAGAAGGAGCGCCTGCAGAAGCTGGCCGCCGATTCGGGCGCGGACATCGCCGAAGTGTCGGCGCAGCTGGACGAGAAGGAAGCCGAGCTGGCGCGCCAGAAGCAGTCGCGCGACACGGTGGCGGCCCGCATCTCGGACCACCTGTCGACCATCTCGGCCTTGCAGGGCAAGACCGCGATGCCGGAGCCGGAAGCCGTGCGCGGCATGCGCCGTGCGCTGCGCGACGCCGCCATCCCGCATGCGATGCTGTCCGATATCGTCGAAGTGACCGACGCCAAATGGCAGGGCGCTGTCGAGGGTGTGTTGGGCGGCTACGCCTCGGTGGTGCTGCTCGAGCGCGCCAAGGATGCGGCGGCGGCCTACCGTCTCGCGGAGAAGGAGCGCTATCGCCATTTCATCGTGCCCGAATGCGTCGAGGCGCCGCAGTCGAAGGACGGCAGCCTGCTGTCGGTCGTGAAGTTCTCGGCCCCGGCGCCGTCGTGGCTGATCGACCAGCTCTCGCGCATCTCGCGCGTGGACTCGGTCGAGGCGGGCTTCAAGCTGTCCAAGGACGAAGAGTGGATCACGCCGGACGCCTACCACCGCGAACGCCGCGGCGGCCGTTCGCTGTTCGTGGAGGCTTCGCGCTACCGCTTCGGCCAGGCCGGCCGCACGGGCCGCCTGGAAGCGCTGCAAAAGTCGCTGCCGGCGCTGGAAGCGCAGGAAGACACGCTCACGCTCGCGATCAGCAAGCTGGCGTCCGAAGTGGGCGCGCTCAAGGCCCGCATCGCCGGCGTCGACGCCGCCAAGGAACTGACCGCGCGCCACGCCGAGTTCGAGGAAGCGGTGCGCAACATCGTGCCGCTCAAGGCGGAGCGGATGGAAGTCGGTTCACGCCTGGGCGAGCTGCAGTCGCTGACCAAGGCCGCCACCGTCACGCGCACCCGCGCCGACACCACGTGGCAGAACGCGCGCCAGGCCCTGTCGGAAGCCGAAGCCGGCCTGCGCCTGGGCCACAAGCGCCAGATCGAGCAGCGCGCCGAGCATGCGAAGACCCTGGTCGAGCTGCGCCGCGCCTGGCGCCACCTGCCGCAAAGCTGGCGCCGTCCCGCGCGCCGCGCATCGCTGGTGGCCGAGCACCAGAACACGCACCAGGTGGACCTGCGCGTGTCCTCGCTCGAACACAGCCTGGCACGCGACGACTGGGAACTGGACGCCACCGTCATCGACCAGCACCACCGCCTCAACGAGCAGCTGCAAAATCGCCAGTCGGAAACGGACGAACGCCGCTACCAGAACAACCGCGCGATCGAAGCGACCGCCAACGCGCGCGGCGCCTACATCGAGCGCCTGCGCTACACGATCAAGACCTACAGCAAGAACATCAAGGAGCTGGGCGAGCTGGCGGGCATCGACGTGCATGCCGACCCGGTGCGGCTGGAGAACGACGACGTGCAGCTGTCGCAGGCGGGCCTGCACGTGCGCTTCAAGTTCGACGGCAAGGACCAGATCGGGATGAACGACGGCGAAGCCTCGGGCGGCCAGCAGGTGATGAAGTCGCTGGTGCTGCTGATTGGCTTGCTCAAGTCGGAAGACGGATCGGGCGGCTTCGTGTTCATCGACGAACCGTTCGCGCACCTGGATATCCGGAACATCCAGCTGGTGGGCGAGTTCCTGAAGAACACCGAGGCGCAGTACCTGATGACGACGCCGCTGACGCACAACACGGACGTGTACGATCCGTCGGAGCTGACGCTCATCACTAGCAAGAAGAAGAAAGAGATGCCCTGGGCGCAGCCGATTTTTGTGCTGCAGCGAAGGGTGACGCCAGTCGCGGCATAAGAAGAGAGTAGACAGAATGTATTGACCTACCAACCTCAACTAACGCGGGTTACGCTGAGGGTTGGTACAACTTTCGGCGCAGAGCCGCAATTGAGGAGGTAGGTCATGAACAAGTTTAGCAAATTCGTGG
>JAKFDH010000215.1:0-2908 GCA_036676245.1 Massilia sp.
GTGCGCGCCGGCCTGGATGGACATGCGGCCGGCCACTTCCGACATCGGCGCCAGCAGCGGCAGGCCGCCCTTGCGGTCGGTGACGGTTTCATAGGCGATGCAGGTGGCGCCCGACTTCACCAGCGCCTTGGTCTGCTCCGGATCCGGCGCCAGGTGCAGGTAGGTGTAAAGGATCTGGCCGGGGCGCAGCATCGCGCACTCCACCGGCTGCGGTTCCTTCACCTTGATGATCATGTCGGCCTTGGCGAAGATCGCCGCGGCGCTGTCCACGATGGTCGCGCCGGCCTTCTCGTACATCTCGTTGGTCAGGCCGATCGCCTTGCCGCCGTCGCGCTGCACGATGACCTGGTGACCCTGGTCGACCAGCTCGCGGGCGCCGGCCGGGGTCAGGCCGATGCGGTATTCGTGGTTCTTGATTTCCTTGGGGACGCCGATAAGCATGGAACTGCCCTCCCGGGGCGAAGCTGTTTTTATGGGGAATCCGCCCGGTCAGGCGGTGGCGCGTATGGTAGCCGCCAGCCGGTCGAAAATCCGGTCGATGTGTTCCCTGTTCAGGATCAGGGGGGGCGAGAGCGCGATCACGTCGCCCGTGCAACGCACCATCAGGTTCTGCTCGTGGAAAGCCCGGTTGAAGACCTCGTAGCCGCGGCTGCCCGGGGCGTCCGGCCGCGCGGCCAGCTCCACCGCGCCGATCAGGCCGAAATTGCGGATGTCGATCACGTTGGGCAGGCCCTTGAGGGCGTGGATGGCGTCTTCCCAGTAACTGCCCAGCTCGATGGCCTTCTGGAACAGGTTCTCTTCGGCATAGGTGTCGAGCGTGGCCAGGGCCGCGGCGCAGGCCAGCGGGTGGCCGGAATAGGTGTAGCCGTGGAAGAGCTCGATCGCACCTTCCGGGCCGTGCATGAAGGCGTCGTGGACCTTGCCGGAGGCGAACACCGCGCCCATCGGCACGGCGCCGTTGGTCAGGCCCTTGGCGGTGGTGATCAGGTCCGGCGTGACGCCGAAACGCTGCGCCGCGAAGGCCTGGCCGACGCGCCCGAAGCCGGTGATGACCTCGTCGAAGATCAGCAGGATGCCGTGCTTGTCGCAGATCTCGCGCAGGCGCTTGAGATAACCCTCGGGCGGCAGCACCACGCCGGCGCTGCCGGAGATCGGCTCGACGATGACGGCGGCGATGGTGCTGGCGTCGTGCAGCTGCACCAGCCGCTCGAGGTCCTCGGCCAGCTCCACGCCGTGTTTGGGCAGGCCGCGGTTGAAGGCGTTGCGCTGCAGGTCCAGGGTGTGGCGCAGGTGGTCCACGCCCGGCAACATCGGCCCGAAGAACTTGCGGTTGTTGACCATGCCGCCGACCGCGATGCCGCCGAAGCCGACGCCGTGGTAACCCTTCTCGCGGCCGATCAGGCGGGTGCGCTGGCCTTCGCCGCGCACGCGGTGGTAGGCCAGGGCGATCTTGAGCGCGGTGTCCACCGATTCGGAGCCCGAATTGGTGAAGAACACGTGGTCCAGGCCCTTGGGTGCGATCTCGACCAGCCGCTCGGCCAGCACGAAGGGCAGGGGATGGCCCATCTGGAAGGTCGGCGCGAAATCGAGCGTGGCCGCCTGCTGCTGGATCGCCTGGACGATGCGCGGGCGGGCGTGGCCGGCGTTCACGCACCACAGGCCGCCGGTGCCGTCGAGGATCTCGCGGCCGTCGGTGCTGCGGTAATACATGCCCTCGGCGCTGGCCAGCAGGCGCGGGGTCTTCTTGAACTGCCGGTTCGCGGTGAACGGCATCCAGAAGGCGTCGGTCTGATCCGGGGTCGCGGTCGCCTGGGCCGCATAGGTTTCAAGGCTGGCGTGCGGGTCGGAAACGGACATGGCGGCGCTCGCAGGGGGATGGCCGGCACGCTATCAGCGTTGAATAAAATTTACAATCCGGGACAAATGGCCGGTTTAATTGACCGGCCTGGGGTGCGGTGTTAAATATCCCGCATCACTTTGGAGAGAACTCGCTTGGACATCGGAGTCAGGCTGCAGGCGGTGCGCAAGAGCAAGGGCCTGAGCCAGCGCGAGCTGGCCAAACGGGTCGGCGTCACCAACTCCACGATCTCGCTGATCGAACAGAACAAGGTCAGTCCCTCGATCTCGTCGCTGAAGAAGGTGCTCGACGGCATCCCGATCTCGCTGGCCGACTTTTTCACCATGGATCTGGAAGACACCGGTGACAGCCCGTTCTATCCGGCCGGCGAACAACCCGATGTCGGCAACAACGAGATCCACTACTTCCTCGTCGGCCAGCACCGTCGCAACCGCCAGATGTGCATCCTGCGCGAGGTGATGCCGCCCGGCAGCGACACCGGCGAGACCATGCTCAGCCACGACGGCGAGGAGGGTGGCGTGATCATCCAGGGCCGCGTCGAGATCACCGTAGGCGACCAGGTGCGCGTGCTGGGGCCGGGCGAGGCCTACTATTTCGAAAGCCGCCAGCCGCACCGCTTCCGCAACATCGGCAGCGACGAGGCCATCCTCGTCAGCGCCAATACGCCCCCCACTTTCTGAGTTCCCCGCCATGACCAAGCCCAAGACCCGCGAAGACTGGCTGCAGCGCGCCGCCGGCCTGTCGATCCGCCGCCAGGCCTTCATCGACGGCAAGTACGTCGACGCCGCCAGCGGCAAGACCTTCGACTGCCTCAGCCCCATCGACGGCCGCGTGCTGGCGAAAGTGTCCGAATGCGGGGCCGAGGACGTGGACCGTGCGGTGAAGGTGGCCCGACAGGCCTTCGACGCCGGCAAGTGGTCGAATGCGCGCCCGACGCACCGCAAGAAGGTGCTGGTCAAACTGGCCCAGCTGATCCACGAACACGGCGAGGAACTCGCCCTGCTCGAATCGCTGGACATGGGCAAGCCCGTGTCCGATGCGCTGAACGTC
>JAKFDH010000216.1:0-1754 GCA_036676245.1 Massilia sp.
GCACCGCCCCCCCTATTTCCACCTGCGCCGCGCCCTGTGCGCCGCCGCCCTGGCGCTCACGCTGCCGGCCGCCATGGCCTGGACCGACAAGCCCATCAGGATGCTGGTGCCCGCGCCGGCCGGCGGCACCACGGATGTGGTGGCCCGCATCGTGGCCGACCAGCTCTCGGCTGACATTGGCCTACCGGTAGTGGTCGACAACAAGCCGGGCGCCGGCGGCGCCATCGCCGTGCAGGCCATGACGTCCGCGCCTGCCGACGGGCAGACCATCATGATGATACCCAGCAACATCCTGACCGAAATTCCGCATGTGATGAAGACCGGCTTTGACCCACTCAAGGACGTCAAGCCGGTGGTGGCGGTGGCACGCTCGTGTGCGGTGCTGGTGGGTGCCCCTAGTCTGCCGGCCAAGGACCTCAAGGGCCTGATCGCCCATGTCAAGGCCCATCCCGGCAAGATCAGCTTTGCCTCCTACAGCGCCGGCACCGCCTCGCATTACGCCGGCATGATCCTGAACCAGAAGGCCGGCCTGGACATGCAGCACGTGCCGTTCGCGGGTTCGCCGCCGGCGCTCGCCCAGGTCATGGGCGGCCAAATCTCGGTGATGTTCGACGGCCTCGTGACCTCCAAGCCCTTTATCAGTTCAGCCAAGCTGGTCGCCTACGGGGTGGCGTCCAAGACGCGTTCGCCCCAGCTGCCGCAGGTTCCCACGTTGGCCGAGCAGGGCTATCCCGAGCTGGACTTCTGCAATTGGCTGGGCGTGATCGTGGCCTCGGGCGTTCCTGCCGCGTCCACCGACAGGATCCACGCCGCGATCAGCAAGGCTGCTGCCTCGGCCAAGGTTCGCGACCGGCTGCTGGGCGCGGGCTTCGAGCTCGGCGGCGACCAGACCGAGGCGCAGCTAGCGCAGTCGGTCCGCGCCGAGTTCGAGCGCAACGCCGGCATCGTCAAGACCTTCGACATCAAGCTCAATCAGTGACGGTGGCGGCCGGGTTTCGTCCGGAGACGCCCAGCCTGGCCTGACGCACTGGCGCGCCGCCAGTGCAGTTCCTTGGCTGCGCGCAGCGCCGACATCAAGGGATTTTTGCGGCTGACATGAAATGGCAAATCGATGTCGTCGATTGCCAAACCCCCTCGGCAACATTTGAGAAGAATTCGATACCTTCGGATTTCGACAACCGGGCCATGTGCCCGCTCCTACAGAGAGACAGCGACATGAACGGACAGATGATGCAGCAGCCGCTGCTGATTTCCTCATTGCTGCGCCACGCCGAGCGCCACCACGGCGAACAGCAGGTGGTGTCGCGCCGCGTCGAAGACGACGTGCACCGCCAGACCTATCGCGAGCTGGCCGCGCGCTCGCGCCGCCTGGCCAAGGCCCTGGCCGCGCTGGGCGTGAAGTTCGGCGATCGCGTCGGCACCATCGCCTGGAACGGCTACCGCCACCTCGAGCTGTACTACGCCGTCTCGGGCTCGGGCGCGGTGCTGCACACCCTCAACCCGCGCCTGCACCCGGATCAGCTGGTCTGGATCGCCGACCACGCCGAGGACCAGGTGCTGTGCTTCGACAAAACCTTCCTCCCGCTGGTAGAGGCCGTGGCCTCGCGCCTGGCCACCGTGAAGCATTTCGTGCTCATGGTCGACCGCGAGCACATGCCCACGGACACCAGGATCCCGGGCCTGATCTGCTACGAAGACCTGGTCGCCGGCGAGGACGACCGCTTCGACTGGCCCGAGTTCGACGAGAACACGGC